>DDWS01000062.1 GCA_002347685.1 Syntrophaceae bacterium UBA2280 | reverse complement strand
GTTCTTCCGTCGGTGCAAAATTCATTCTTTTCTCCTCCTGATATTTTCAACGTCGTATCACGCCGTTGCGTTGTATTCTTCAGCGCTCACTTTCCCACCAGGAACCTGCCCGGCTTCAAACGCAGAAAATCAATCCATGCATTATTTTCCCTGGAACACGGCTGCCCTGCGCTCGACGAAGGATCGCAGGCCTTCGAGCATGTCTTCACTTTTCATGACTTCCGCCACATCCTGGAAAAGGAGCGCCTTGGCGGCACTTTCACCCTGAAGGGCCGCCGTGCGGCAGGATCGCAACGCGCCGCGCACGCCCAGCGGCGCGGCATTGGCCACGCTTCGGGCCATTTCCATGGCTTTGTCGAATTGCCCGCCCGGCTCGGTGAGATGCTGTACCAGACCCATACGGTATGCTTCCTGAGCGCTCATTTCATCGCCCGTCAGCATATACCGCTGAGCGTTCGCCCATCCGATTTCTTTGGGCAGCCTGAGCGTTGCGCCGCCGGCCGGAAAAAATCCGCGGCGCACTTCCAGCATGCCGAACCGCGTGTCTGTGGCGGCAATCCGGATATCCGTATTGAGCATCATCTCAAAACCCCAGGTGTAGCAGTAACCCTGAACGGCAAAAACAACCGGCTTGCGGCAGCGCGCCTCGCTCATCATGTAAAACGGATCAATCTCATCGTCTTCGATCAGGGGGAACCCTTTGCCCGCGTCAAAAGTTCCCGCCCAATCCGTCAATTCCAGCCCGGAGGTAAAATGGGGACCCACCGCATAGACAAGCCCGACCCTTAAATCTTCGTCTTGATCCAGTTTGAAGTAGCCCCTGGCTATCTGGTGATACATCTCCTGGTTCATCGCGTTATATTTTTCGGGTCGGTTGACCTCAATGAGCAAAATATGTCCGTCTTTTTTAATGTTGATGGTCATCATCCCGTCCCCTTTCCCATTTTGCTGACCGGCAGTATATGGAAACGACGGATGACTGTCAACGGCTGATTTTTCAATCGTAAGAAGCAAATAACATGTCCGGTTATTATATCGATCCGGAACATGCCTGACAGGTGAAATAGAACTCGATTTTCCCTGAAGTTGCGTATAATATCCACAGATGAAATACCATAATCCGTGAACATAAAAAATTGTTAGGAGGTTATTGTCGCCATGAATTTTTCCGAAACCAGGACCGAGTTATTCCAGGCTGACGGCAATACCAGACTTCTTTTGTACGAATGGCTGCCCGACCGCGAGGTCACAGCCGTGATGATTGGAATTCATGGAGGCATGGCTCATGGAGGAGACTGGGTGACTCCGGCATTGTTCTTTAAGGAAAAGGGTATTGCGACCTATGCGCCGGACCTGCGGTGGCATGGAACCTATCCGAAACACAATGACAAAGGTAAGGTGTTCTTTCATTTAAATTCTTACGATGAATGTGTTCAGGACATTCATCAGTTGTATTTATGGGTCAAGGAACGTCATCCATCGGCGCCGATTTTCATCATTTCCCATTCCAACGGCGCGCTCATCGCCCTGAAATACGGTCTGACCCTGGCGAAGGAAACACAAATCAGGGGGTTCATCGTATCTTCCCCCTGGCTTGAAAATTCCGTCAAGGTGCCGGCGATCACAAAAACGATCGCCAAGTTTATTGCCGGAATCTCTCCTTCCTTTGCCGTCAAACCACCGGCCCTCATCGATGTGCTGACCCATGACGCGGATATTACGGCCCGGCATCACAGGGACGAGGAAATCGGGCTGCGGGGCACATCTGTTTCAGCCAAAACAGGAGTGGAAAGTGAAAAGACTCAAACATGGGTAAGGGAAAACATCAAGACATGGGCGCAGTTTCCGCTTTTTGCCGTAATCGCCGGAGAGGACCGTCTTGCCGTGCCCCAAACAAGTCAGAATGCCCTGCGCACCATTCCCTCGCACCTTCTGGAAATGATGATTCACGAGAAGAATTTTCATGAGAACTTCAACGAGGTGAACCGGTCCGAAACTTTCGAGGCCATCCTGCAGTGGGTGAGGAAGCACGCCCAGTAACGGTTGTCCGGCCCGAAGCGAGTATCAAGATGTTGCAGCGGCTGATCCGTCGCCTGTCACGGCACGATCGTGATTCGCTCTTCCGTGGGATTTTCGACATTGACCAGGACCGCGAGATGCTCGCGAAACGCGTCGCTGTCGACCACGCCGGTGTCGCTGCGGAAACCGGTCGCGTTTTTAATCGCGGTAAAGCCGTCTCCGCCGCCGGCCACGAATGCGTTGGTGACAATCCGGTACACCGCTTCATTCTGGACCGGCAAATAGGTTCCCCCGTCCAGGATTTCGAGATTCGACACCCGCAATCCGTAAACCGCCTGCAGGTGGACTGTAAAGTTTAGCGCCGCCACGTAGGGCATGTAAACCGGGTCCATTCCATAGTGGGTGATCAGAAAATCGACACCCTGCTCGAGCGCGGTTTTCAGTTCCGCGCCAGTTAAATCGACCAACACCAGCGTGTTGCCAAAGGGCATGACTTCCAGAACATCGCCCACCGTGATATCGCCTTGTTCCAGGTCGCGACGGACGCCGCCGTAATTGATGAGCGCCGCGCGCGCGTTGGGCACGGCCGGGAGCATGGAATCGCAGGCCAATGGCCCCGGACCGCTGTTGACACCCCGAACGATCGGTTCGAGCGCTTCTGCGACCTTCACGGACCGGTACTGGGCGACCTGATCGGCGTAAGGGGCTAACAGCGCCGCCACCTGAGAATTTTCCGCATAAATTTGCGCCGCACCGCTTGCGGTCAGCGCCGCCAGAATTGCCTGATAGGTTTGGCTGTCAGGCGGCACGGGCGAGCCGTTTTGCACAAACGTATTCCCCACGGGAATCGTGACACGTCTTGTGTAATGGATAATCTCGCCCGCCTGCGAAAAAGTCACACGCATTTGGCCCAGCACATGCCCCCACTGCCAGGCCTGCAAAACCAAAACGCGTCTGCCGTCCGGCGCACTCATCTCGGTGGGATAAGAACCGGCAGGCGTCAGACCGATGATCGACATATCATCGTCGTTACCTAAAAGTGAGTGGCTGTGACCGCCGACCACAATATCCACGCCGGAAACCTGCGTGGCCAGGGCCTGATCCTGCTCGTAACCCAGATGCGAAAGCACAATGATTTTGTTGATGCCCAGCGCTTCAAGCGCCGCCACCTGCACCCTCGCGCTTTCTACCGCGTCGTGAAAAACGGCGTTGCCCACATCCAGCGTGGTTTGAGGCGTCGTCTCGGTGGTCAGCCCGATAATGGCCACCCGCTCGCCCTGAATCATTTTGATCAGGTAGGGGGCGACCAGCGCTGCGATGGCCGGCTCGCCCGAAAAGTCGATGTTCGCGGAAAGCCAGGGAAATTCGCTGCGCGCAATCCATCCGGGGATCGGGCCGCAGCCTCGGTCGAACTCGTGATTGCCGAAAGTCATTGCGTCGATGCCCAACAGGTTGAGAAAATCAAATTCGACATCACCGTTGAACAACGTAAAGTAAAGTGTCCCCTGTACGGCGTCGCCCCCGTGGAGCAAAAGAAGATGGGGATGGCGCGCCCGCATCTCGTCGAGCGCGGTTTTAAGGCGCGCAAAACCGCCTGCCTGCACGGTTGTTTTGACATCGTCGATCCATAGATTGACCGCCGCCGCCTCCAGATGCGAGTGGGTATCATTCATGTGGACCAGCGTCAGTGTATAAGGGGCGTAACCCGGATCGTTTCCGCCCGTACAGGCCACCGCCAGAAAAAGGACAATGACCCACAGGAACCTTTTACTCTTTTGCCGCCATGATGGTTTTAGCGATGAAGTCATTCGAACGATTGCCTCCGGGTTTTTGGCGGGAATTCGCCCACACCTGAAAGGTTATCGGCACGACTGACGAAATCTGAAGAAAAGACTTGAAATAACGGCCTTCCCCTCGCTTAATCTTCTCCATGCTCAAGCATTTCAACCTTGGACTAAAACATATCCTTCGGATCAGCCCATTTAGGGATATGCCTGTAATATTCAGGCGGGTGCGCGGCCTGGAGTCCCGACAGGGTAATCCTGGCCAGGGCGATCCCATGGCGGGTGCGGTACAAGCCGGCGTTTCCCTTCGCCTCCAGACCCTCCAGGCAGGTTGCCAGATCAGCATCGCTGACTTCGATCCACTCCCTGATGTCATCCATGTTCATATGCAACCCCGGATTCACAAGGTAATTTTCAGCCAGAACGTTAAGAACGTCCATTTCACTTTTCACGGTCATTTTAACCGGAGGTTTTCCTAAGGGCAACGGAACGTTCAGGTCTTCATCGATGATTCGTTGAGGAACCTTCAAATCCTCCTTCATCCTCTTCGTCCCCTGACGGTAGATGAGCAACTTGAGCACTTCCGATGTTCCCGCTGCAATTTGCGACAGCTTGGCATCCTGCATGATGCGCTGCACGGGGTACATTTTCAGAACGCCATTCCCCCCCATGCACTGGATGGCTTCCAGCACCGTTTCCATCAGTGAATCGGCTGCGAAAAGCTTGGACACGGCCGCTTCAATGGGTACATCACGCCCCAGGTCGGCGCAATAGGAAGCATAATAAACCATGAGCCTGCTTAAGTAGAGCTTCGAAATCATGTCGGAGATTTTGAACTGGTTGGTGGCGATATCGCCTACGGGACGGCCAAACTGAAGGCGGCGTTCCAGATGCTGCTGCGCGTACCGGATGCACTCACGCATCGCTCCCAGGACGGGAGCGCCGTTAAGAATTCTCTCCACATTGAGGCCGCCCATCATGATCTTCCATCCATCCCCCTCCTGCCCCAGGCGGTTGAAGACGGGCACGCGCGCATCGTCAAACGACAGATTGCCGTTGTAATTGCCAAACATGCCGATCATGTCATTGATCTTCTCCACATGGAAACCGGGGGCCCCTTTCTCCACGACAAATGCGCTGAGATGCCGATAAGCCGCCCGATCCTCAGGTTTATTACTCGTCTGAAAATAACACAGGTACAGATCAGCGGCAGCTACCGTGGTTTGGAACCTTTTTTTGCCGTTGATAACGTAGTGGTCGCCTTCACGAACCGCTGTTGATTCGATGGACGCGATATCAGACCCGGCGTAAGGTTCCGTCATGGTGATGCATCCGAGCAATTCGCCGTGCGCCATCGACGGAAGCCATTTATCTTTTTGCGCGTCGTTTCCGCTGTGGAGCAGCTGGGCGGCGCTTCCGAACATCGTTGTCCCCAGCGGGCCTGCGACACCCGCACGGGCAACCTCCTCATTGAGAATTGCGGCGCCCGTGACACCCCATTGTTCAAAATGGCCGCCGTATTTTTTCGGAACCAGCGCGCCGAACCAACCCTGACCGGCCATCAGCTTCACGGCCTCCCGGCTGAAGGTGTTCTCCAGGGCACTGCGTGTGCCGATCGGAATAAGCACTTCATCGACAATTTTTTTTGCGTCATTTGCCAGTTGAATTTGAGATTCACTCCACCAGGGAAAAGTTTCCATTTTTATTCCTTTCTTTTTTAAGTTAATCTGTCAGGGAGCAAAGCATGAAGAAGCGAATCGTGCAAACCAAAAGTTGAGGCCCGAAGCCGCAGGCCCGGCTTCCTGGCGCGGCCTGTCAGGATTCAGCCGCGGCGGACTTTTTTTAAGGAAAGCCGTTTCAGGCGGTGCGAAAGCGACCGGGTTTCCTCTTCGGAAAAACGGTTTGGCCGGTTCAGGGCGTCTTCGATGAGTGCTTTGGCCTGCGGATAATCGCACGCGCGGTGCTCCAGGTATTTGGCCAGCTCCGATACAGCGTAGAAATCCACCGGCTCGCAGGCGGCCATTTGCTGCCAAAGGAGCAAGGCTTCGTCTGCGTGGCCGGTTCGCTTGTAGAGTTGCGCCAGTTTCTTTTTCGACCCGATGGAAAAATCCGTGCAGCTGTTTTCCTGAAAAATGTCCAGGATGTTTTCGACACCCTGCGCGTTGGAACGCTGCAATAAAAGTCGGGCGGCGGCCAGATAGTCGTCGGCATGCGCGTGTTGTTTGGCAGACTGCGCGGTGAGGATGTCGACCAGGTGCGCGGTCAGCGTCGCCATGGAAATCACATCCAGACGGTTGTGCTCAAAGATATCGATCAGCAATCGGGGATCGCGGCGTCTGAGCCAGTCGAAATAGCGCTGCGGAATTTCCCAACCGGGCATATCGCCTTCCCGCACAACGCCCAGGATATCCGCCTCCAGCGTGACCAGTCGGCAGTTTTCCAGACGATGCCCCAGAATGCGGCGCGACGGATGCAGCAAATCCAGATGCGGCAGGCCCGCCAGGTCGCTTTGCATCCGGTTTAAAATAAACCGCGTCGTCAGCAGATTCACATCAAAGGCTTTGCCGTTAAACGTCACCAGAAACTTCTTTTGCGCCGCCACGTCTTTGAGGCAGGCCAGCGCCGCCGCTTCTTCGCCGAAATCGCGCGCGAGGATTTGCCGGACCTGAAAATGACCGTCTTCAAACCAGCCCAGGCCGATTAAAAACGCCATGGTGCCCGTGCCGCCGGCAAGCCCTGTGGTTTCCGTATCCAGGAACAGGGCATCCGAGGAAACATATTCACTGATGCAGGGGTTATTGGCCAGCATGGCCGCTGCGCTCATGTCAAAATTCCATGCCTCGCGGATGTTGCGATGCCCGTGGCGGCTGGCCCCGGAGAGTTTGCCTGAGGACAAAAAGAAACGGCCGTGCTCGTTTTCAATTTCTTCGCCGGAGAGAATATCGGCAAGCCCTCGGTTTCCGCGCGCCTGTGCTTCGGACAAAACGGCCTGACTCCTGATCTGCGTGCGGGAAACGACACTTTCAATCCGCTCGCGCAGATCCTTCAGTTGTGACTGCCGCCCGGATGAGAAGGCCTCGGCGGTCACTTGCGCTTTTTTCGGCTGGCTTGCTTCGCCCGTCAGGCGTTTTAGCTTTTCAATCGATTTCATAGCCTTATCTTTTTCGCCCTATGCAGCATTCGGGGTGAATGTCCGGCAATACGCATTCGAAAGCTTCATCTCTTTGATCATGTTTCCGTATTGACCGGATAAGGTAGGGGCATAAAACTTTTTGGGGGGTTAATCAATCAAATAAATGATGCTTTCCCGAATCAGCGGCAACGATTTTCGGTCCCCACCCTTTGTTCGCTACATTTTCAGACATAGACGCACCCCCGTTGATCTCAGCCGTGATACCGCGCCTATATAGAATTGATAAGAATATGTCAAATTACTAATAGGAATATATTCAAAGGTATAATGCCTTACCCTCATTGGCTCTGCGGGGTAACAGGATTGATGGATTGCTACATCAAAAAGTGCGGAACATTGTTTACGCTACCTCAAAAGGAACAGTAGTGTTTGGATTAAATGTCAAGAATATAGATTTGGGCTCTATCCCCCCCTGTTCACTAAAGAGGAAAGCCAGAACCCAAGATCACTCATTCCATAACGGGTATTGCTCATCGTCGGGGAAGGGGCCGCTACGGATATTATTTGTTTGACATCCACAACCGCGTTTTCTATATAGGATCGCCAAGGCAAAATTTAATTCCTTGATAAGACAGCACCGCTGAAGATCATCATTCCCCGGTGCCTTCAAAAGAGCGGCCCGAGTCTATTGTATGAGAAGATGTATTATGCAGCAGATCCACATATCCGTGATCATTCCAACGTTTAACCGGCCTTTGTATCTTGCCGAAGCGGTGCAATCCATCCTGAATCAAACGTGCCCGGCGATGGAAATCATCATTATTGACAACGCATCCGATCCCGAGCATAACTACGCTATTTCCCGTATCGGCGATCTTCACCCATTCATCCGTCTTATTCGTATGGAAACCAACAAGGGTCCCGGACATGCGCGCAATGCGGGGATATCGCAATCATGCGGAAACTGGCTCCTTTTTATGGATGACGATGATGTCTTGTCTCCCGATTATATCGAAACCTGCATGGAAAGCATTCGACGGGAAGAAAACGCGGAGATGGTCATTGCGCGGGCGTTTTGTTTTACCAAGGGGCGTCCTGTCAGCTATCCCCGCGACGCCATCGGAGCGGTCAACCTCGCCTGGTACAAAGATGACCGGGTGACGGCCATGCTGATCAATACCATTACCATCGGTTCGTGTCTTGTCCAAAAAACGATTATCGACTCCCTGCGCTTCAGGGAGGATATCTGGCACGGCGAAGATACGCTTTTCTGGTTCATCATCATGCAGAAAATAAAGAAGATTGCCATCAACAACCGCGCATTTTCCGGCGTGCGGCAGCACCGGGATCAACTCACCCGGAAAAATAACGCGGAGGGGGCTGCGATTCTGATTAAAGAAACATACGTCAGAATGATGCTGGATTCCATGGCAGAAAAAAATTCCTGGAATGCGTTTACCTTGAAAATCATTCTCCAGAGGGTGGCCGACGGTTACTGGTATTCTATGCCCATGCTGAGGCGGTTTATGAGCCATCCACTTTATGGCGCCAGAATGATGGCTCTGCTGGTCGGGAAGAGGTTTTACCGCTATCGGGTGATGCTCAGTTACCAAATCTTAAAAAGAAAGCCACCGGATTTTTCATGGCTGCCGCAATCATGAAACCAAAACTTCTGTTCATCTCACCCATCCTCCCCTCTCCGGACGGACCGGGACTGGCCATGCGTCCATACTACCAGATCGTCAGCCTCAGCCGTTCGTATGCCATTCATCTGCTGGTGGTCGCGGACCGGATGCCCGGAAAACCTCCGACTGACGGCAAGATAGAGGCCTATTGCGATATGATCGAATACATGGATCGTCTCCGGTTTTCCGGCTGGAAATTCAGTCTGTGGCATCGGGTTTGCCGCCTGATCGATCAGGCAACGCATCTGATCAGAGGCGATACACCAGGCTTTGCCGTTGATCTGGGTGACAGGCATTATTTGCGACATCATCCGACGTTAGCGAAGCTGTACCGGATAAAATTCGATCGGGTGCATGTCTTCCGTTTCTATCTGTTCCCCGTAGCGGAAATTCTAAAAAAACGGGGGCTGGACGCTTTTTACTCCATCGATATTGATGATATCGAATCAGAAACGCGGCACTCGATCAGCGCCTTGCTCTCCGTCAACGGAGAAGTCAAGAAGGCAGCAGCCATGAGCAGGGACTCCGCCGTGTTTTTCACCCTGGAGGCCCGGAAAATTCCGGAATATCACCAGATATTCACCTGCTCTCACCATGACCAAAGTCTTCTTAAAAAACGATTTCCTGGCAAAGATATTTCTGTGCTTCCGAACGTTATACCCCTCACGAAAAGAGTCAGAATTCATAAAACCAATTCGGTTTTCACCCTGCTCTTTGTCGGAACCATGGGATACTATCCCAATGCCGATGCGGTCTGTTTTTTTGCAGAGCAGATCGCACCCGTTCTGCGAGATAAAAGTCGCGTGCCCTGGCAGTTACGGGTGGTCGGCACCGTGTCCGACCAGGCCTGGATCGGGCGATTCGCCAGTCATCCCGAAATAAAATTTGTAGGCTGGGTCGAAGACCTGGGCCCGGAGTATGACACGACGGATATTGTTGTGGCTCCGATACGAGGTGGCGGCGGAACCCGGATCAAAATACTTGAAGCATTTTCCCACGGCATTCCCGTCGTATCCACGGTAAAGGGCGCTGAGGGGTTGGACGTTGAAAACGGTGAGCATCTGTTGATGGAAGATGATCCCCGGCGCTTTGCCCTGGCCTGTCTTAAGTTAATGAACGATTCGGAGATGGCGGATGCGTTATCTTGTTGCGCGCTCGATCTTATGAAAACCAGATACTCTCCGCAGGCGGTTCATACTGCTTGGACCGGACAATCGCTGGAGTCCATCACGTGATAAAGACACCTCGCATATTTCATTTTGTGTTCGGATTGCACCCGCAAACGGAGCCCTTCCACCTGATGCATTTTCTGTGCGTCGCTTCCTGCCTGGCCGTCAACAAGCCGGATCGGATTCTTTTTCATTACCAGCATCTGCCATGGGGACCCTGGTGGGACCGGATAGCACCCTTCCTTGAGCTTCGACCCATCGAGCCGGATGGCTTCATTTCCTCCTTTGCATATGATGATCCCGGCATCAGACCCTATCGTTACGCCCACCTGTCCGATATCGCCAGACTGGAAATTCTGATTGAATACGGCGGCATTTATGCCGATATTGACACCTTGTTTATTCATGCGCTTCCAGAGCATTTCTATGACTATCCTTTTGTGATGGGCCAAGAAAAGGTGGACTGGAGCGCGAAGGCGGCACGTGTTGCGGGAGGGTCTTTGTGCAACGCCTGGATGATGGGGAAGCCGGGTGCGGATTTTGCAAAAAGCCTGCTTGCCCGGACGTATGAATCCTTCGACGGCACATGGAGCGCACACAGCACTTTTCTGCCGTATCAACTGAGCCGTGAACATCCGGACTGGATTCATGTGGAACCCCGGGAGTCCTTTTTTTATTATGACTGGAACAGTGAGGGAATTCGCAGCATATTTGAAGAGCCTGCACCGAATCTCGATGATGTTTACAGTATTCATCTCTGGAGTCACATGTGGTGGGACCGCAAGCGGATTGACGCATCTTTTTTTCACGCCGGACGACTGACGCCTGCATATGTGCGCTTTGCCCGTTCGACCTACGCCGAATATGCCAGACCTTTTCTGCCGCAGGATATATCGCCTGACCGGCTAGGCTATGGAATGCACAGCGCAAAGGCATATTGGGAAAACGCTGTGTGGACCTGCAGAAAGCATCTGGGAAGAATATACAGAGAAAAGAAAAGGCCATGACGCTGCGCTTGCTGCCGGAAACATGCAATAATCTGTTGTTGCTCAAGTCATGAAACGAAGGGGTTAATATCTTGGAATCCATCAAATACGTGGGATTCGATGATTCAACCGGATACGCTGTTGCTGCGAAGAATCTTGTTTGTGCCTTAAGACAGGCGGGTGCCGTCGTGCACTGGACGCCAGTCGTTGCCGGCGCGTCCGCCTATGATCCGAATTCCCTCCTGCAGGTTCGGGAAGGCTATAAAAACGTCATTCTGCATATGGTGCCGGAGTATTATCCGGCATGGCTCAGCTTCGAGCGAAGCCTCAGCGCAAATCCCGCCAGGTTATGGGGATATGTAACCTGGGAAACGGATAAAATCCCGGGACACTGGACAAAATTATTAAACGCCATGGACGGCATCTTCGTGCCGTGCACATGGAACCGTGACGTTTTTCGCGCCTGTGGTGTTCAAACCAGAATCGAGGTGTTGCCGCATATTTCCCAGTTTCACGGACAGGCTCCGGAACGGACCCCGTCACCGGCAGTAAAAAAAGTTTTCGATCGTATAGGCGAGCGCTTTGTTTTTTACAACATCGGCGTCTGGATGGACCGGAAAGCGCCATGGCTATTGATGGAAGCCTTTTTGTCGGAGTTTCGCCAGGACGAACTGGTTGTGTTGGTCTTGAAAACGGGCAGGCAGGATTTTACACGGTACAGACGAAAGTGGCATAAACCCTGGCAAATGGAATCGTCGCGTTCGGCAGACGCTGTCAGAGCCATCCTGAAATCCGCATCACCCGGCCCCGAAATCATCCATCTGGACGAAGAACTGATGGATGATGATATTGCGAGGCTCCATCAAAGGGGAGACTGCTTTGTTGCGCTTAGCCGGGGTGAAGGCTGGGGGATGGGATCATTTGAAGCGGCCTGGTGGGGCAAACCGGTCATCACAACGGCTATCGGAGGTGTGCTTGATTATCTGCCGGGACATTTGTCATATCACGTGAAGTATCATCTGATCCCGGTACGCTGCAATAAGCATTGGAGATCCTACACGCCCGATCAGAAATGGGCAGAGCCTGATCTTTCTCAGGCCCGGCAGTGCCTGCGCCACGTGTATGAGGAGCCCGATAAGGCCGCGCAGAAAGGGGTTCAACTGCGCGAGTATGTTCATCAGTATTTTGACCCGGTTCGCATTGCCAGACAATGTCTGGATTATTTGCCGGTGACGAAAGCAAAGCTTCTAAATTATTAAAATGAAGAAAACGAACATTATTCTTTTTTATAATACGATGTTTGATATGCCGCTTTCCTTCAACACTGCGGATATTCCCGATAATTTCATCATCACAACGGACAGGAAGTTCATGCGGGATGCCGCAGCCGTCGTCTTTCATCTTCCGTCTCTTTATCCTCCGTTTGCGAGCGTTCTGTTTCGGCGCATTCCCTATATTCATAATCTTATTTTCGATTGTAGACGTCTGGTGAAGAAGAAAGGGCAGTTGTGGGTTGCATGGTTTATGGAATGTGAGGTCAACTATCCTCATTTCAAAGATCCGTCTTTTATGAAAGTTTTTGATTTGATTATGAGTTACCGCATGGATTCAGATATTGTGACGACATACTTTCATCACGGATTAAGCAAGTTGCTGAGAGGGCCGGTTCGGGACAAGACTGATAAGAAAGATGTCTGTGCGTTTATCTCCAGTCCTTTTCATGAAAGCGGCCGGCTGGAATATTTGGCGGCATTGATGAAGCATTTGACGGTGCACTCCTACGGGAAAGTATTGCACAATAAAAAACTGGAAAATGATACAGGTCGGTCATCCAAAATGGATACCATTCCCAGGTATAAGTTCACCATCGCCTTTGAAAACGCCGTTGCAAAAGATTATGTCACAGAAAAATTTTATGATCCATTGATTGCCGGTTCCGTTCCTATCTATCTGGGTGCCCCGAATATCGAAGATTTTGCGCCGGGAGACCAATGCTACATCAATGTTGTTGATTGGGACAGCCCTGAATCGCTGGCGCGATATATGATGGCCGTATTGCAGGATGAAAAGCTCTACCAGAGCTATTTCCTGTGGCGGTCGGAGCCTTTTCGTCCCGCATTTGAAAGATTACTCAAACAGCAAAATGTACATCCCTTTACCTCTTTGTGCAGAAAGATAATGGAAAGCACATCATAGTATTTAGAGCACAAATACTGGAAAACCAGTTGCGCCCGCATCGCAAGTCGGACTGTTCCGGGGACAGTATACTTAATGATTGGTATGTGAAAATGCATTTTGTAGCGCTTCCCATGGACGGAATAGTAAGAATAGTTGTTCCGGGATTACCGCATCACATTCCGCAAAGAGGAAATAGACGTCAGGAATCTTTTTTAAAGATGATGACTATCGAGAATATATTTCACTCCTGTCTGCATCCTGTCGTTTCCATGGCGTGGAGATATGGGCTTATCATTAAGTAATATGTCCCCGGAACTGCACCGTGCGGCACGTTGTTGACCTGTGTCAGTATTTTTTTTAACCGGATGGTAAATTCCAGCTTCTTCAAAAGAAGGACATGCAGATAAAAGCCTGACGCTTTTGCGCCCAGCTTCTTCTTGAACGCGACCGCCGGGCGGTCGCAAATGAAGAAGCAACCGTGGGTGTCACTTTGAATTATTTCAGCAATTAAACGACAATCTCCGTGTCCAGGCCGGCATAGTAAGGGTATGCCCGGACACGGAGATTTCTTTCGGTTGGAAATATGTCAGGGCGGGAATCGGATTAAAATCCCCATGTGAAGAGATTCAGAACCAGATTTTTTTGGAAGGAGAGGCGTTTATCGATTCGCACAGGGATTTATTGCATGACCACCAACTTATCCATTCAGTAAAAAAGGCCGCTCCCTATCGTGAGAGAGCGGCCTTGCTCGTGCATACTTGAATTTCAGAGATTAGAAGGAATATTGGACACCGGCGTTCCACACGGTATGTGAATTGCCATTGTAGCCGGGGACAAAGGCCCCTCCCGCTTTGAACAGTATTCTATCCCGGATGCGGGCGCTCACACCGGCAGCCAGAGAAGCATGTGACATATAGACACCGGTACCCACGCCGATAGCAAATTTTTTGCCCGGATCCACCTGGGGCAGTGCGGCCAGACCGGCGACCATGGCCAGACCGGACCCCAGTTGACGCACGTTGACGGCGTCATGCGGCGCCGTGCCGTCGTCGATTCCGTGCACCCGCACTGGTTCGCCGTTGCGCGCGTTCGCAAAGGTGGCGCCATCGTCATGCAAGGTCAATGACGTTGAGTTCCGCCCGCCGGACATGGTCGTCTGGCTTTCCGTCACCACGATACCGTGGGTGTTGCCATAGCCGTTGGTGAGGGTCAGTGCCGCAGTGGACTCGGCGGCGCTGTCGGTCACGATGTTGGTTATCCTGCCATAGGAATCAACAACTGTTTGAGTTCCGGCAGAACCCTTCATCACAATGGCGGTGCCGGCAGTAGTCCCATGCGTGCTGCTCAGGTTGCTGGTGCCCGCGGTTCCGACCACGGTGGTGTTGGCCGAGTTGCTGGAGACATAGTCCAACGTGCCGTTGATGTAAACATTTCCGTCTACGAGCAGATTGCCGTTCACTTTGTTCTGGAAGGTTTTCCCGTCCAGAATGCCCGTCGGCGACAAATCTGTCTGAATGGTGGTGTTGGGACCGATGGTTTGCGCGGTGTTGTAAACCGTCAGTCCGCCGGAGTTGGCACCCGATGTCGTGCCGGCGGTGCCGTTGGTGGCCAGTGTCGAGCCGGCGGTCAGGCTGGATTGGGTATTGGCAATGGACAGGACACCGTTGCCGCCTGTCGCTACGACGGTCGTACCGGCGTTCGCGTTACCAACCGCGTTGGTGCTGATACCGGCGCCGGTGCCGATGTTGTTGGCCGTGGCAAAGGCTGCGGTGGTGCCGATGTTGTTGGTGGGCGCCGTGATGGTGTTTACGCCACCCGCCCCTGTTGCAGAGATGGTATTGGACTGGCCGGATGCATTGGCAGAGAACGTATTGCTGCCGGCCGTTGCCGTTAGGGTGTTGCCGGTTGTTGCCGTAACGGTGTTGCCGAAACCGTTAATGCTGGTCGCGCCGCTTAGATTGCCAACGGCGGTTGCAGTCGAGGTGCCGGTGTTCAGGCTATCGGCCGTTGTGGCCGAAACACCCGTGAGTACCGCCGTAGGAACACCATCTGTATTGTAAACCAACGCTCCGGCTGACCCGATTACTGCCGTTTGCGCATCCGCTGCCATTGCCACCCGAGGTGCGCAAATCAGCATAAACATCATCACGGTCACTGCCATAGGCAGTATTATATTTTTATTCATTTATTTTAATCCTTTTCTTTTTTCTGTCTCATTCATCTCAAATGATTTAAGTGTAAAAGTTCTTCCCGGCGCATTGCGTAACTTTTATTTTTTGCACGGCCCTACCCTTCTTTATGAATATGCATCTTACTGCACCACCTCCTTCTTTATGGATATGCAGCCGCTGCCGGCCGGCATGAGAAACACTTTCAGATCGGATCCGCCATCCAGTATGGTGATCTCCTTGCTCATCTTTCCTGTCTCTTTCAGGGCTTTGAACTGCTGTACTTGAACTTTATCGCACGATAGCGGCCAGTACAGGATAGAATCGTAGGTAGCGCCGCATCCATTGGCCTGGTTGGGAGCGAAGCTGGCCGAGACATAGGCAACCCCGCCCTCGAAGGGTATTTCCATGGCCACCGGAATCAGCCGCGAGTCGGGCTGAGCCGGCGGAATCATCAGCACAGCTCCCGCCTTCGCGTTGAAACCAAGAAAATTGACAACCTGGTTGATGCGTCCGGCACAGTTGAGCACCCCTTTTTGTACCGCAGCCTGGGTGACAATACTGGGTGTGGTTGACTGGACCGGCGCCGGCGCACTGCCGGCCTGCGCGAGGATCTGGGAAGGTGTGGGGGGGTGATTTGCAGCCGATGCCATTGAAAACCATCCAATGACGCCTACGCAAAGACAGAATCGACCAAGGTTCACAATGGAAATCATTTAGGGATTACCTTTCTTTCCTGTAATGAGACTGTTTTTTTTAGAAATAATAGATATGATTGCTCAATGAGATGGCCCCATTGTTCCCATCCCCGGACATGGTCAAGAAGAGCTGGACACCCTTTCATAAGGACCGACCGGCCTGGCACAGGTCAGGAGCAAGTTGGACAGCGATCCTTTCAAGTGACCGGATAGTATAAAGAAAGCACCCTTTGTTCATATCCTGGACGTCTGATCCTTTCATGGAAACCTTTCCTTATACATCTGATCTTAGAACACCTATCGGGAATAATTCTTGATGACTTTAATCTTTATGAATACTCAGGAACTTGGGAGATAGTTCATGATCATTTCCTGCATCATCACTTCACCAGCGCCGCTTTTTTCTGTTTGAAAACGCCGATCTGCTGGCCCTGGGGAATCGTGATGGAAGAGACGCCCTGTTCGATGAGCATAATCACCATCGAGCCGCCGTAGGCAAAATGTCCGATGCGCTCACCCTTATAGACAGGCACGGGATTTGCGGAGGTCACTTTTTTCCATTTATCTTCAAAGACCACGGAACCGATCGTGTCGAGGCCGACCGGAATCATGGCCACGTAGCCGTACCCGTTGGTTTCGATGACAAAATAGCCGCGACGGAAATGTTCAAAGACGCTGTAGCTCTGGCCGTAGCCGATATTGCCGTCATTGAGAAATCCGGGGAAATCATCGATGCCCCAATAGCGGCCTGCCACATCCTCGCGGGATTCCACCACCCTCCCCGAGACAATCGCATGATAGTGGTGGTAGGTATCGGGCAGCAGAATGCAGGAGATGGCGGTTCCTTTTTCGAAATACTTCGCGTAGTCGGAACCCGCCAGCAGTTCCTTCACATTGAGCTTCTGGTTGAATTTGGTCGGAATTTTACCCTCCGCCGTAATCGGATCAATCATGTTTAAAACACAATCGGTCGGGGCCACCATGACGGAATCATCGCCGGGACTGGCAATGGTTCTAGCGCCCGACTTTAGCTCTCGGATGAAAAATTCATTGAAGGACTGAAATCCATCGGGCGGAACAATGTACTCGCTCATATCGATCGAAGGATCATCCAGCCATTGAGCAATACTGCCCGTTGACGCTTTGCTGTCCATGAATTTTCCGCGGGCTGAAACGAATTGGCGGGTCCAGCCAAGCCCCGGCTCGTGGCCGACGATCCTTTGCGCGAATTCATTTTTGTAATAGAAGAACGCAAATTTTTTAATGTATTCGAATTCATCATATTTCGGGCTGTTATTGACCGGCAGCAGGTAATACCAGTCGTTAAAAAACCGGCACAGATCATCGAACTTCTTTTGATGCCAGGGATTGTCCTTGTCCCCGATGGCTGCAAAAGCGCGGTCCATGGTAAGGCGAAATTCCTGGTTCGTTTCATACAAGTTCCTGAGCGTCTGAACCGGCGGCGCTTCTCTGACATCACTGGCCGCGACGGATGATACTGCAATCAGCAGGCACAGAACCATCAGCGTCAGCATTCTTCTTAGATAAGTCACAAAAGGCTCCTTCACTTACTTTGCAGTTTGGCTTTCATGGCCGGACTTAAGGGGATCATCAACTCTGCATTATAGGAACCCGTCGGCATGGGCTTGATGGTGGGATCCTTCGTGGGATTC
>DDWS01000043.1 GCA_002347685.1 Syntrophaceae bacterium UBA2280 | reverse complement strand
CGACCAACGTTGGGACAGTATTGATATCTTTTATTAATTAAAAGTGGGGGCGGATATTTCCGAGCCCCCCTCCCTTTTTTTGTAAGACGAGGCAAAATTCATGGAACAAATGATTTGGTGAGATCTTTTCTGCCATTTCTCCTCACTACCCTTAAATAAACTTGCAAATTCCTATTGACAATTACATACAACTTAAATACAGTGGCGACAATAAAACTACTGAGTAGTATGATACTAACTGGTATGATACTAACTGGTATGATACGAAGCTGTCGCGGCATGATGTTATGCACCTGTCGGATCATAATAATGGCTGCGGCATAGACTAATTGTGAGAGATGAAAAATGAAAAGGATCGTTTTCGATCAGTCGAAATGTGTCGGGTGCCGGGTTTGTGAAGCGATTTGCAGCCTGTCTAACGAGAATGAGTTTAATCCGGAAAAGGCGCGCATCCGGGTCATCAGGACATTTGAAGCGGGGATTCTCTACAAAAATCCTGTTTTCTGCATGCAGTGCGAAGAGCCTTATTGCCAGGCGGTTTGTCCAGCCGCCGCCATTAGTCGTGATGAACGGCAGGCTAATATCGTAGATGAAAAAAAATGCATCGGCTGCAAGTTGTGTGAAATTGCCTGCCCCGCCGGGGCGGTCACTGTGAGATCGGACAAGCACGCGGCTATCAAATGCAATCTCTGCGCAAAATACGATGAACCGCAATGCGCCAAGTTTTGCTTTGGCGGGGCGTTGCGATTCATGGAGGAAGAGAGGGCAGGCATTGCGCGAGCCCGGGAAAAATCAGCAATATTCCTTGAACTTCAGAAGAAGACGGAGGCTTGATATGAGTACAGCAGGAACCATATTAATCATCGATTTGACCACCCGGAAGATCGAACGGGAACCAACATCCAGTTATGTGAAAAAATTCATCGGCATGGCCGGTATCGGCGCCAGGCTGTTTACAGAACATGTATCACCAACAACTAAGGCCTTCGATGAAGACAATATGCTGGTCTTCAGCACGGGACCGCTCACGGGAACACTCTTTGGAAATAAATCGAACATCGCTTCCCGAACGCCGGAACAACCCAACAATCCCTATGTACACACCGGCATGGGCGGCCAGCTCCCTTCGGAAATGAAATTTGCCGGATACGATCATATTCTCATCAAAGGTAAATCTGAAAAGCCCGTTTATATATCAATCAACAACGACAGCGTCCAATTTGTTGATGCCGGTAATCTCTGGGGTCTAGACGTTTACAAGACACAGGCCGCCATCCGCAAGGAATGCAAGGACCCAGATGTGCGCGTCGCCTGCATCGGCCCGGCGGGCGAAAACCGCGTTGTCCACGCGCTGATCCTGCATGACATCGATCATACGGCCTCCCGGGGCGGTCTGGGGGCCGTCATGGGAGACAAGAAGCTCAAGGCCCTGGCCGTCCGGGGAACCAAAGGTCTGAAGGTGGCCGATCCGCAAGCGGTCCGGGACCTCTGGCAACAATATTACGATTATTACACCCAAGGAAGAGGCCACCACTTTTACGATACCTGGAAAAGAGGCGGGTTTGCCCGCCACGTTGTGAATGGCTATAAATACCGAAGGCGGAAAGAGTCCGGGATCTACAGTGACGAGACCAAGGAAATGCTCAAGAAATACATGGTGGGTTCACTGGGCTGTTCCTTCTGCCCGTTGCAATGCCACATCAACTATTTCATGCCCGGCATTGGCAGTGGCGGCGCCGTCTGTTCAAACCATGGCATGCTTATGAGTTATCCCGATGAGAAAGTCTGGTGGGCGGCTACAAACAGTATGCATAAGTATGGCATCGAACAATATGCGGCTTGGAACATCATTTTATGGCTGCAGGGAATGTACCGAACCGGAGCCATTAAGGCGTCGGACGTCGACGGCATCGAGATTGACCAATATGCCGTGGAACCGATCACGGCGGTGATCGACAAGATATGCAACCGGGAAGGCTTCGGAGAATTGTTCGCGGGTGGACTGGGCGAAGGAGCAAAAATAATGGCCGGTGGTGTCGGTTTTAAATTTTTAGATTGGGTCAGCAAAAACCGGAACAGACCGTCATTTGCTATGCAGGACTCAGAAATGCGGGGATTTGCCGAAACGGGAAGGGCTATCCGGTACCGAACCGGCGATCTCTGCTGCCATCCATTCTGGTTCGACGGCTATGCCAACGTTGAAATCTTTGCGGAGGAAATGGGCAGGTCTGTCCAGGAAGTTGAGAAGATCATCGATGGATGGAGCGCCGAAGGTGTAAAAAAATGGCTTGGCGATGATGCCGACGAGAACCTCTGGCGGCCCGATGTCTATGATATCAAGCAAGCCAAGCTTACCGTCATGAGTGAAGATCAGAACATGCTTTGCGATTTGAGCGGCCATTGTGAGCTGCCCAGCGAACGGGAGCTCCATTTCGGCTGTTTCGGCGGCTATGAAGAGACTTCCAACTGGATTAATGCTTTGGAGGGAGGGGGATGCACGGTTAAACATCTGGAAGAGGTAGCGCAAATGACCAGGACCATGATCGATGCCTATAACGCCCTCTGTTTTATGACCCATAAAGAACTCAAGCCGGAAGCAGCAGAAGTCCCGATGAAGGATACGATCCACGATAAATATCTAAAAAAAATCAAGGTCGATAAAGAAAAGCTTCAGGAGATCGGGGAAGAGTATTGCAAGATCAGGGGGTACGACCCGCAGACAGGCATCCCCACGGTAGAGACGTTGGAAAAGATGGGGTTGCGGGACATGGCTGTGAAACTGGAAGAAAAGCTCCGTGAAAGCGGAAATTTTGTAGCACAAAGGGAACCGGAATCGCATTCCCCGGCATTGGCCGCCGACATGTAGTACAGAGTGGAAGGTCTTCATGGAATCGATCATATTGATGGAACCATCGTCTATGCAGAAGCGTTTGGCCTGTGCACAGGCATTGCATGACCCGGCCCGGATTGTGGATGGTAATAGGGAAAAGGTTAAAACAAGGCTTCGATCCTTGCGCGCGTCCGCGCTCGAAGATATGGACGCTTCTCTTCAGTGCCTGAAATCCGTTTGTGAAAATCAGGATTCTAGGGATTTTATTTATGCTGGAAGCGCTATTGATGCCACTCATATCATCGGTAGCATCTGCGGTGAGACAAGAAAAGTCGCCATCAACAAATCGGCCGTTGTCTCGGGGGAATTGGCCCCCATCCTTGCCGCGGCTGGTTTCCAAGTTCTTACACCCTATTACGATGACTTATCGGACATAGAGGTCCGGTTTGCCGAAGGCTGGCAGCTGCCGGAGATTCCCTTTGCTATGAGATACCATGCCTTCGAACGTGAAGACGACATCTTGGCAAAGCGCCAAATCAACATTCATGAGAAGGGCGCCAGGGATCTCGTAGCGGTCATCGGCGTCAATGCCGTATCCGCTGCGGATGGCGGCGCGGTGCTGTTGCAGCATCGCCAAAATATCGGTCAAATGTTCATGGAGTGCCGGGAGATTATTCTCGTCGCCGGCATTGACAAAGTCTTGTCGACCATGGATGACGCCGTGTTTCAGACAAAATTGATGGCCTGGTTCGGGACGGACTCCTTGGCATTGGGACTCGGCAGAAAAAGCGCGCCCCATGTCGGCCTTGAAAGTTATCCCTTCACCATCCCGCCGGATCGGTTATCCTCTAAATTTACCTTGATCTTACTGGATAACGGCCGTCGGAAGATGATGGAAAGGGACTCACGGGAATTGCTCCTATGCATCGGCTGCCGGGCCTGCATCAAAACATGCCCCGGCAGCAGGTTCTTTGATGAGGAGACCCTGATCAGTCCCCGGGAACTTTTATTCCTCAGCCTGCTCAACATCGACAGGCCGTTGGATCGCTGCCTCCAGTGCAAGAATTGCCGTGCGGCCTGCCCGGTGGATATCGATTTGCCCGGCATGATCCTGAATTTGCGCTTGAGCCGAAACAAACAGTTGCTTCCTGCCCCTTCTGATTGGATGCTGGCCAATGCCGAAGAAGTGGAAAGGATGGGAAGCCTTTTTGCTCCGATTGCCAATGTCCTTTTAAAAAACAGACTGATCAAACAATTATCACAGCTTGCCTGCGGGATCGACAGCCGGCGTGCTTTACCATCGTTTGCGACCAAAACGTTCGAACGCATTTACCGGGAATCACAATCCGGATCAGGTCAATGATATGGAACATACGCGGCCTCTACAAGTTGCTTTATTCACGGGATGCACCGTCAATTTCATTGACCCTGGAATCGGCCTGGATTCTCTTGTCGTGCTGAATCACAATGGAATCGAGGTGCTCTATCCCCGGCAGAAATGCTGCGGCGTTCCGCTTAAGGCTTATGGGAACAATAAGAGTTTTGAGAGGAAAGCGGCGTTCAACATCCGATCATTGGAAAGCGCCGGTTGCGATACGGTTACGCCCTGTACCAGTTGTGCCCATGTTCTGAAGGAAGAATACCCTGCTCTCACGGCTGGTCCCAGGGCGCAACAAATAGCGGCCCGTACCTATGACATCATGGAGTACCTCGCACTCATGCAGAAAAGGTCGCTACTCTCCACCACATTCCAAAGGCTGGATCTGCATGTGCTCTATCACGCCCCCTGCCATATGAAATGCCTCGGGCAGAATTTGATCGACGGGCGGCTTCGGCTCTTACAACTTATCCCGGGGATTCACTTGGAACGGATCGATCGCGGATGTTGCGGCATGGGCGGAACATTTGGAATGAAGAAGAAAAACTACGCCATCTCGATGGCCATCGGCAGCGCCCTTGCCGAAGGGATTAGAGAGGCAAAACCGGACTTGGTCATCACCGACTGTCCAGGGTGTAAGATGCAAATTGAACATTCAACCGGAATCACTGGATTGAGCGTGCAACATCCCATTCATTTGCTCAGACAGGCGTACGGAATATAACCAATAAGGAGACTGACAACTTGCCAATTCCCGCAAACCTTTTAGATCGTGCAAGAAACCTTTTAGCGGGAAACATGACCAACTGTGCCGATTGTGTCACCCAGTACACCAAGGAGAAGCCGGACTCCGTCGCTTTCATCATGTATGAGACTGGCAAAAAAATCACCTGGCGGCAATTCGAGACAGCCGTCAACGCCTATGTCGCAACACTTTTCTCACTGGGTCTAAACATCAGCATCCAAAGGGCGTGGATGCTTACTATGAGTTCTATAAAAAATTATCAGAGCATAAGCGTTCAAAAATTCATTTTGATAAGGAGGTTACTGTAATGACATTTGCAAGAGAAGTTGTCCTCGTAGACTACCTGAGGTCGCCGTTTTCCCGGTCCAAGCCCAAAGAGCCCGACAAGGATTTATTAAACAGCTGGCGCATGGACAAGCTGGCCGGCAACCTGGCGAATGAGATCATCAAGAGGACCAAGATCAATCCTGAAGAGATCGATGAATTTATCGTCGGCACTTCCCAGCCGTTCCTTGAGACCTACACGGCTGGCGGCCGGTTTCCTGTCTTTTTGGCCAAACTGCCGATCACGATAGCGGCACAGCAGGTCGATACAGCCTGCGGTTCCTCTTTCAACGGTGTCAGGACTGCCGTTATGAGCATCGCCAGCGGTTTTGCCGATATGATATTTGTCGTCGGCACCGAGCATATGACCCATGTTCCCATGGATGGCGGAGGGGCAACCAGGCCGCCCATGGAAATTTGGACCGACCCACAGTATCAATATCTCGATCCGCACAATATCCTCAGCATGGGTTTGACGGCCGAGAAGCTGCTGCTGAAGACAAAGTTCACGAAGGAAGCTATGGACCAGTTTGCCGTCCAATCGCACCAAAAAGTCGACAAGGCGCAAAAAGACGGTTATTTCAAAGATGAGATTTATCCCGTGGACATCAAATTGGCCGACGGCTCAACACAGGTCTTTGATTATGATGCCTGTGTGCGTGGCGATACCAACATGGAGACGCTGGCCACCCTTAAACCGGCCTATAAGCAACCTGACGGAAAGATTACCGCCGGAAATTCTTCCCCCATGAATGCGGGGGCCACCTGCATGCTGGTGATGTCACGTGAGAAGGCTGCTCAACTGGGTCTCAAACCGATGGCCAGCTTTGTTTCCTTCGGTGTCGCCGGCGTCGAACCTTCCCTCATGGGCGAAGGTCCTGTCCCCGCCACAAGGAAGGCATTAAAAAGCGCCGGCATGAAGATTGGCGATATCGATTATTTCGAGATCAACGAAGCTTTCAGTCTTGTCCCTATGTATGCCATGCAGGAGTTAGGCATCAGTCCCGACAAGGTCAATGTTCACGGCGGCGCGCTGGCGATCGGCCATCCGCTCGGCGCTTCCGGCGTAAGATTGATCGGCACGCTTGCCAGGATACTCAAGGAAAAGGGTGGCACTTACGGATCGGCCAGCATGTGCTGCGGCGCGGGTCAGGGCGTGGCCTGCATCATCAAAAAAGCGTGATCTTTATTTGAAAGAAGGAGAATAACCCATGAAACAAGCATCGTCTTATCTGAATCGTCCATGGTTAAAGCATTATGAGAAAGGTGTTCCGGCAACAGTTACTTATGAAAAGATTTGTATCCCTGATTTTCTGGCACGGTCGGTTAGAGATTTTCCCGACAATACAGCGTTGATTTTCCAAGGGTATAAAATGACCTTCCGGCAACTCCAGGATGCGGTGGATCGTTTTGCTACATGTTTGACCGATTTCGGCATCAAAAAGGGCGATCCGGTTGCCATCATGCTGCCACCACCATCCCCTGCGTCATTGTCTATTATGCCATTATGAAGATAGGCGCCATTACCGTCATGAACAATCCGCTTTACTCCGATGTTGAACTGGAGCACCAGTTCAACGACTCCGGCGCGATTGCATTGATTACGATGGAGCTTTTAGGTGATCGCATGATCGATCTGAGACCGAAAACGAAGATCAATCAGATTATTTACATGACGGTGGGTGACTATCTGCCTTTCCCCAAGAATCATCTTTTCCCCTTGGTGGCAAAGAAAAAAGGCCTTTCCAAGGCGGTTAAAGCTGCACAGAATGTCTTCAAATGGTTGGACTGCATTGCCCCAACCCCTCCCAAAGTAAAGCTCAGTTTCGACGATGTTGCCATGTACCAGTATACCAGAGGAACGACGGGTGTCTCCAAGGGCGTTGTCCTGACCTACGGGAACCTCAGCAAGCAGGGGCAAGAAATCATGCTGGGCGCTCCGCCCTACTTCCATGCCTACGGTGTTACCTCCTGCATGAATATGTCTATTGCCTATGCATGGACGCAGGTGCTTATCCCCCGTCCCCATGCGGCTCCGCTCATGGAAGCCATCAAAACTTACAAACCGACCTTTGCTCCCCTTGTTACGGCGATAATTATCGGGATACTGAATTATCCCCATCTTAAAACCACGGACTTGAGTAGCATAAAGGTGGCTTTCTCCGGAAGTGCGCCGCTGGCGGTGGAAACGATTAATGATTTTGAGAAAATCTCGGGGGCCGTTATCATAGAGGGTTTCGGCGTGACGGAGACCTCACCGGACACCCACGCTAATCCCTATCCCGGGCTGCGTAAAGTGGGCAGCATCGGTCTTCCCGTTCCCGATACCCAGTTCCGGATTGTCAGTCTCGACGATGAGGTCACCGATTTACCCTTCGGAGAACGGGGTGAACTCGTCGTCAAAGGCCCCCAGGTCATGCGCGAATATAATGGAAAACCGGGGGAAACGGCCAATATCCTCGGCAAGGAACGAAGAGCAGAAGAAATGGCCAAGAGAGAAATGAATAAAAAAATTTGAAGTCAAGTTGTTACGTAATCATTAGCCGGATGAGCCGATGCTGGTTTCGCGCCGTGTGTCTCGCCGGAAGGTTTTTTATAGGCAAGTTACGCGGCAGAAGTAAGGAGCGCCTTTATCAAGAAATGCCCGTTGTGAGAAAAAGGCGGAAACTTTTTTACTCTTTAATCAATTAGGAGGAAAAAATGAAGAGATTTTGGTTGGTTTTGCTGTCACTGGGGCTGATCGTAGCCTTCAGTACGTCAGCGATGGCCGTTGATGTGAAATTCAGCGGCTCGTACTACGTGGCTGGTTTATATCTTGATAAAACCAGCTTGGTGAAGGATGTTAGTCCCAGCACCGCTTTTTATTTCCAGAGACTGCGCCTGAAAACGGACCTTGTTGTTTCTCCGGGTCTTACTCTGACCTCTCAGGCGGACATTATGGAGAGAGCTTGGGGCGCCACCAGATCAACTGCCGGAACCGCCCTTGACACGCTGTCAGAAGGTACCAGAGCGGAAAATGAAAACATTGCCTTTGATCTGCTGTATCTGACGTACGTATCCCCGATCGGCGCTATCATGGCCGGCTATCAGTATGATGGTTTGTGGGGTACTGATTTTGCCAACCAGGCTGTTATAGCGGGCAAAATTGCCTATGTTCTCCAAAAGGGAGGCTTGAGAGCCATCATCCAGATGGGTAAAAATAATGATGGTGAAAAGAGTTCCGGAACTTTCGGTGGCGCCGTCACAAACGCTTCAGACAGAGACAGCAGCTTCTATACTGCGGCCGTCATATACTCATGGAAGGACGGCGCGGCCGGATTTCTTTTTAAATACATCCGTAATGCAGCCAACAGAAACGCATTTGGTGCTTTAGTGCCCAATACCGGTTTTACGCAGAATGTCTATATCGCGACACCTTACGCGAAAGCCAAGATTGGTCCTGTTGCCTTGCAGGCAGAAGTGCTGTATGTATTTGGAAAAGCCGCAGCGTGGGAAGGCAATCCTAGTTTGATCGGCCAGCAGGATGTGACAGTGGGCCAACTGTTGGGATGGATTGACGCGACGGCTGATTTCGGCAGGTTCTATGTCGGTGGTTCGTTAGCTTACTCGGGTGGTGACGATCCCGGTACGACGGATAAAATGGAAGGCGGTGTCATCAACGGCGGTACCGAATGGAATCCCTGCTTGCTCATGTTCAACAATGATTTGACATACTGGGCAGGTTCCCTGGCTGGTCATACAGGCACAACAGCTAACGCTGGTCCGATGACCAACGCTTATTTCGCCCAGTTGCGCGCCGGTGTGCGACCGGTCGACAAACTGGATATCATGGCTTCTGTTTCCTGGGCGAAAGCCCAGTACACTCCGCAAGCCGTTTGGTTAAGCAGAGAATACGGTTATGAAGTGGACTTGACCGCAACGTACAAAATCACCAATAACCTGTCCTACATGCTGGGCGCGGGTTACCTCTTCACGGGTGATTATTACAAAGGTGCTAACTCAGCCAACGAAGTTTCTAACAACTTCCTGGTCATCAGCAAGCTGGCGCTGACTTTCTAGAAGTTTTTAGACGGTTATTCTGTTAGGATCATAGCGAGGCCCAGCAGGTTTTCCTGCCGGGCCTTCTTTGCCCCATTAAAATCTATCCAGACAATAATGTTGCATTCGCCACTGCAACTGTAGTTTCAGTCGGCGAAGAGACGGTGTCGTAATTTTGAATCGCCATAAAATTCGTCATCTGGCCAAAAACGATCCTTTCCACATTTAATTACACATTCAATAACTGATAACACTACTGTCCGGAATAATTAGTAGATAAATTTTGTAAAAGCTTAACATATTTCATGAAAGATGCCATTTATGCTTGTCCTCGACTTGAAAATGCCTAGCGGAATTTGTAAACCTTCCCGAAGAATATTTCCGGGAAAGTACTCATGTATACAGGCCCGCTCATATTTACCCAGATCATGGACTTCATGCCGTTAAAAACCTTTCAGCACTGCGTGGAGAAGTACCAAGGCAACTTCAGTGTCAAGAATATCACTCGCCTGGATCAGTTCCGTATTATGGCTTTCGCACAACTGACGTATCGGGAGAGCCTTCGGGACATCGAAGCCTGCCTTCGGGCCCAGAGCAACAAACTCTATCACATGGGCATTCGCGGAGTAACCGTCTTGCCCACCCATCTTTCCCTTTTCTGCCAGCCGGGGTATGAGTTCCGCCAGTAGTGAGAAAATACTTTTTCAACTGGAGGCGGGAGCATGACCATCGAAGAACGATATACCCATTGGCGGGAAGTGATCGAAACACAAAAAACAAGTGGCCTGAGCATTGCCGATTATTGCCGGAGTCGGGATATACGAACAAACGTATTTTATGCCTGGCGTCGCCGGATTTCAAAACGCCAAATGGACCAGCAGGGATTTATCGAACTTCGTTCCTCAGTTTCAGGCACGGCCACCGGCATCCGCATTGTATCCGGCAATCTTTACATTGAAGTACAGCGGAACTTCGATCCCATAACATTTCGATCCGTTCTGGCCTGTATTGAATCCCAATGATTTCATTTGGCGCCATGACGCGTATCTATCTTTACCGGGGTGCCTGCGACATGCGTAAATCCTTCGATGGTCTGTGCGGCATCATCCGTTCCGAGCTGGAGATGGATCCTCTGTCCGGTTCCTTGTTTGTGTTCGTCAACGGCAACCGTAAAATGGTCAAACTTCTGTATTGGGATCAGGACGGCCTGGCGCTGTGGTATAAACGCCTGGAAGAAGGGAAGTTCATTGTGCCCGACCGAAGCGGTTGTATCGACCGGCGTGACCTGACCCTGCTATTGGAAGGCATCGTGCCGAAGCGGATCGAAAAGCGCTATGTTGGAGCCCATTCGTCAGGTAAAAAAAGTGAGAAAAAAGTTCATAATGTTAATATAAGTACTTGACATAATTATAGTTATGCGCTATTCACTTTTCCCGTGATATCCACAGAAGCACAGGCCCAATATGCCGCCCAATCAAAAGACGAGATCATCGCTTCTCTGACATCTCCGATCGCGTAAAAGGAAGCGCACATAGAATAACTCACCCTTAAATGTGAAGCCAATCAGCGGCAATTATCCACCCTTCAGCATCAGATCGAACAGTTAATTCGTCGCATCTACGGGCGAAAGTCCGAAAAGATCGACCCGAACCAGATGATGTTGGATTCCATCCTTCGGGAATCTCTCTCGCAAGGCACAGCGATGATTGCCAAAAGTGAAGCTGAAGCCAAGGCCGATGCCGACGCGCTGGTTGCCTCAGTGACCAAACTTGGCAAAGAACGAAAAGAAAGAGTCCAGCATGGCCGCCTGCCTATTCCCGAACATCTGGAACGGGTGGAAGTTATCATCGATACTCCGGAAGATAAGAAAGTATCTCCCCAGACAGGCGAACCCTTGAAAGTGATTTCCGTGGAAGTCTCAGAAAAGCTGGAATATCGCCCCGGCAAACTGTTCGTCAAAGTCTATAAGCGTCCTCAATATGCTTTACCAAACAATGAAGGCGTGGTCTGTGCTGCGATGCCGGATTCTCCCATTACCAAATGCAAGGCGGATATGGGGCTTTTATCCCATGTGATTGTCAGCAAGTTTGCCGATCATCTCCCACTGTATCGCCAGGATGTCATCTTTCAGCGGGAAAAGGTGGAGATTCCCCGAGGCACACAATCGGGATGGCTGATGCAGATGTATGAAAGCATCAAGATTATCAAGCCGGTTTTTAGACAGGCGGTTCTGGAAAACGGGATCTTATTTACCGATGACACCCCCGTGGCGCTCCAGGACCATCAAGATCATCCGGGTAAGTTTAAGAAAGCCCGATTATGGGTGTATGTCCGGGGCGGGACGGGGCCGCCTTTAACGATGTATGATTTTTCCATGGATCGCGGGAAGAAACGGCCTCTGGATTTTCTGGAGGGTTACCGAGGTTATGTGCATGCCGACGCCTATGGGGGATATGACGAGCTTTTCAAAATGGCATGGATTATCGAAGTTGCTTGCTGGGCGCATGCCCGAAGAAAGTTCGATGAAGCGTCGTCGTCCCGTCTGAAGGAGGCGACGGATATTCTGGCGAGAATCGCACGTCTGTATCATGAGGTGGAAACGCCGGGGAAGCATCTGAAACCCGAAGAGCTTTATCAGTTAAGGCAGGAGAAGGCCAAACCGATTCTGGATAATATTTTTGCAACGCTGGATGATCTCAAAGGCAAGACGATTCCATCGGAGCCTTTGAGAAAGGCCATCGACTACAGTCTGAATCAGAAAGTGGCGCTTTACCGGTATCTGGAAAATGGTCTTCTCAAACCGGACAACAATACGGCGGAAAACGCCATGCGGCCAGTGGCCCTGGGTCGCAAGAACTGGCTCTTCGTCGGCAGCGAGCGGGGCGGACACGCGGCGGCGGTCTACATGAGTCTGATCCAATCCTGCAAAAACTGCGATGTCAATCCCTGGGAATACCTCAATGACATGCTCCGCCGGATTATGAGTCATCCGGTTAGCAAACTCCGGGAGCTGCTGCCCGATCAGTGGAAGCCGCTGGCTCGATAGTCGGCGTGACGATCGCGACCGAAACTATCCCGACAACAACTGAACGCACATTTATCCATTTAAATTTTCAAAGAGCCATAACTCAACCACAATGCCGGCACTTTCCACCGGTTGCTGTATCCTACCGCATCTGGAAATAATCGACAATATGGGTTGGCAGGACGGTTACTTCGCGGAAAGATCTCCCGCAATACATTAGCCCACGCCAATCAGACAAGGGACTTGCGCATCTATGCCGACTTTTCTCAAACACTCATTCAGAAAGCCAGACAACTTTATGCCAACGATTCATTTGTTATGGAGTTGGAACAAACCATCTACGCACTGGATGCCACAACCATCGACCTTTGCCTATCTCTCTTTCCATGGGCAACATTCCGCAAACACAAGGGAGCGGTGAAACTGCACACGCTTCTCGATCTGAGAGGCAACATTCCAACGATAGCTTTTATTACCAGCGGGAAAGTTCACGAAGTCAATATCCTAGACAAGCTGCCGATAGAATCCGGCGCCATTTACATCATGGATCGCGGTTATCTGGATTACGCGCGCCTTTACAAACTGCATCAATTGGCAGCATACTTTGTTACACGCGCCAAGAACAACGCCAGGTACGACCGGCGATATTATCAGAAGATCGACAAAACGTCCGGACTCAAATCCGACCAGATCATTACGCTGCATGGTTATTATTCCAAGAAAGATTATCCCGAAAGACTCCGGCGAATCGCTTATTACGACGAAAAGCAAAACAAGAATCTGGTTTTCTTGACCAACAATTTCACGCTACCGGCGCTAACGATCACAGAGATTTACCGCAAACGCTGGCAGATCGAGTTATTCTTCAAGTGGATCAAACAGCATCTGCGAATCAAGGCGTTTTATGGCACATCCGAGAATGCGGTCAAAACACAAATATGGATTGCCATCTCCGTTTACGTACTGGTTGCAATTATCAAGAGGCAGTTGAATCTGGAGCAAAGTCTCTACACAAATTTACAAATTATAAGCGTAACTGTTTTCGAGAAAATACCGCTTTTACAAGCGCTTACGGATATCGACATGCAAGAAGAATGTGCCCAAATCAACAACCAACTGAATTTATTCGACCAACGTTGGGACAGTATTGAT
>DDWS01000051.1 GCA_002347685.1 Syntrophaceae bacterium UBA2280 | reverse complement strand
TTTGCTGCGCCCGCCGCTGCGTATTCGGCGAATCCGAAGGTTGCCGTCAAAAGAACTACTGCCGCTGCCGTTACCACTGTTCCTAATGTCTTTTTCATGATCTGTTCCCTCCCTTTGGGGTATTGGTCTCATTTGCCTTTATACTAATGAAATTATCGTGCCAGAAAACCAATATGAATGAAAAAATACGTAAGTGTTTAATATGAAAGTAGATAATATATCTGTAGACGCAGGCAAATCCGCCTTCCGGCCTGCTTTTCCATCTCTCTTTATATGAAGTGTTAAAGCCGTTAAACGAAATATGAAAAATTCGGGAACTTTTCTCATGGGTCTTTTGTCTAACATTCAAAATTCTTTGAGGGAGGTTCCATGATGAAAGAAATGAAGCAATGGTTTTGGATGGTAAGCGCGCTCTTGGCGGTATTTTTGTGGATGAGCGGCACGGCTGCGGCACAGAATGGGGATCACCGTTCGTTGTCCCCCTATTTTTTTGTTCACAGTGATGATGAGGCGACGGACCGGATGCCGCTCAAATCGACTTTGGCTGCTGTGACGATCGTGGGTGTCATGGCGGATGTGACCGTCACGCAGATATATAAAAATGAAGGGATCCGTCCGATCGAGGCGGTCTACATTTTTCCCGCCTCCACGCGCGCCGCCGTTTACGGCATGAAGATGACCATCGGCAGGCGGGTGGTCGAGGCAAAAATCTCCCGTCGCGATGAGGCACGAAGGATTTATGAGCAGGCGCGGGATGCCGGGAAGAACGCCTCGCTGCTTGAGCAGCATCGTCCCAATGTCTTTCAGATGAATGTCGCCAATATCATGCCCGGAGACGATGTCCGGGTGGAACTCAAATACACGGAGCTTCTGGTTCCGACCGACCGGGTCTATGAATTTGTTTATCCGACAGTGGTGGGGCCGCGCTATGCCAATTCAAAAACGCAGGATTCGGCAAGCGCATCCGGGTGGGCCTCAAATCCCTACCTGCGCCAGGGCGAGCCCTCCGCGACGATATTGAATATCACGGTGTCCATCCATGCCGGTATGCCGCTCAAAGACGTCATTTGTCCTTCGCACAAAGTGAATACGACTTTTACGAGCGACTCCGAAGCCCGCATTTCATTGGATCAGACCGAAGCACATGGGGGAAACCGGGATTATATTCTGCGCTACCGTCTGGCCGGTGATCAAATCGCAGGCGGCCTTTTGCTTTCGCAGGGCGAAAAAGAAAATTTCTTTGTGCTCATGATGCAGCCTCCGAAAAAGATTGCCACGGCCGATATTCCGGGGCGCGAGTATATCTTCATTGTGGATGTGTCCGGCTCCATGCACGGATTTCCGCTGACCGTCTCCAAAAAGCTCCTGGCCGATCTGATCGGCAACCTGCGTTCCACCGACCGTTTCAATGTTCTGCTGTTTTCCGGAAGCTCAAGCCTGCTGGCTGAAGAATCGCTGCCTGCGACGCAGGCCAACATCCGTCAGGCGATTTCCGTGATTGACCGTCAGCAGGGCGGAGGCCAAACGGAGCTTCTGCCCGCTTTGAAGCGCGCCCTGGCGCTCAAAAGGCCGGAGGAATATTCCCGCAGCATCGTGGTCGTGACCGACGGGTATGTCACTGTGGAGGAAGAGGCTTTTGACCTGATCCGCAAAAACCTGGGAGAGGCCAACCTGTTTGCCTTCGGCATCGGTTCGGCTGTCAACCGCCATCTTATCGAAGGCATGGCCCGGATCGGCATGGGCGAGCCTTTTGTGCTGACGAATCCGGACAGGGCCGGGGTCGAAGCCTCGCGTTTCCGCGCGATGATCGCGCAGCCGGTGCTGACACGGGTGAAAGTCCGCTTCGAGGGATTTGACGTCTATGACGTCGAACCTATGGCCATTCCCGATGTGCTGGCCGATCGTCCCGTCATGGTGTACGGAAAGTGGAGAGGCAGGCCCGCGGGAAAAATCACGATCAGCGGCATTTCCGGCGCAGGGCGATATGAAGAATCTTTGAGCGTGGAACATTATTCGCCTTCAAAGGACCATGCGGCGCTGAAATATCTCTGGGCCAGGCACCGTATTGCGCTTTTGTCCGATTACAACAGTCTGCGTCATGATGACCGCCGTGTGGAAGAAGTCACCAAACTGGGGTTTGCATACCATCTTTTGACGGCCTACACGTCGTTTGTCGCCGTGGATTCTGAAGTGCGCAACATCGACGGCAAATGGACCTCTGTTTCGCAGCCCCTGCCTCTGCCTGAAGGCGTGTCGGATTCCGCGGTGGGCGCGCCGGTCATGGGCAGGGGACCCGTTTACCGGACCAAGGCGCAGAGCCTGGAAAGCGTTGACCTGGCGGTCCTCCCGAATTCGGCACAAGGAGAAAAGAAGGAGGAAGCCGGAGGGATTCAGATTCTGTCCGTGACCGTTTCAAAGGGATTGAGCCGCGAGCAGGTCCTTCGCACGGCGCAAAACCATTTGACCGAAATGGGAAAGTGTAACGCCGGAATGAAAATATCCGGGCAGGCCGTGGTGCTTCTCACCATCAACCCCGACGGTACGGTGAAGAGTGCCAAACTTGAAACCCGGTATGTCAAAAACAAAACCTTGCGTCAGTGCATTCTGGATCAGGTGAAAGGATGGCTCTTCGATGCTGCGGCGGACGGAAAAGAATCTCAGGCGACGGTAGTATTCAAGATAGGATGATCGGATTGAAAGAGGGCTTTTCCCGATAAAAAACCCCGGCGCGGCAAATGCGCGCCGGGGTTTTCGTGATAAAAAGGATGGACGGTTACCGTGCTCCTGATTTACCCGGACGGAAGCGGAAGAATATGAGGGCCGCCAGCATCAGTCCGATCATCACAAACGGCAGGTAGCCGTTGATGAGCAGGAAGGAGAAACCGACAAGTGGATAGAGCGACGCCTGCACAAAGGCTTTCGCCAGCGGTTTGTTCTCGATGAATTTTGCCGCGGCCGGGCCGTTTTGATAGTACCAGTCCACAAATTTCCGGCCGGGGCCGTTGGTGAGCAGATAGCCGTCGCGGAACTTGCGCAGAATATCCACCTGTCCGGCCATCGGTGAGCCGAACGCCGTTGTGGCGATAAAGCATCCCCCGCCACCACCGTCGGCAAGCACGATAAAACCGCCGCCTGAGTAGCTGGCAGAATTGGCATAGATGATGCTTTCCGACTCGTCGGAGTCCCATGTGCTATAGACGCTGACGATATTGTTTCCGGATGCGGCAATTTGCGGATTGCCGCTATCATAGATTGTGCTGTTTTCGATCGTTTCGGGATCGGTCCAGTTTTCTCCTCTGTCAAAAGAGGAGCTTACGCGGATTTTTCCGATAAAGACATCACGGTATTGCCAGATTGCCACCGCGTAACGATCCGTCATGATCAGTTGATGTAGTGGCTGAAAGGATGCAGCGTTGCTGTCGAGGGTTGCCGGGCTGCTCCAGCTTGAGCCGGCGTTTCCCGACCGGACGGTTTGAAGCCACAAATTGCCGCCGATGTCCTCCCGCTGCCACAGGACAATGACGTCGTTTCCGGACATGGCGATTTTGGCGTCATAATCATAATAGTCGGTTTCGTCCTCTTCCAGAAGCTGAACGTTTGCCGTATTCCAGGCCAGCGCCCCGCCGGAAAAGGCCGCGCGGTTGGAATGGATGTGCAAATAGCTTCCGTCCCAGGTATCCCAGACAGCCACGACATTGTTTCCGGACACCGCGACTTGAGGACGCGACGACTCTTCCGCGGTCGGATTTTCAATCCATGCGGCGTCTTGCCAGGTTGCGCCGCCATTCGTCGAGTAGTTGGTGCGGACGAGAAAATAGTTGTCATTCGCCGGAGCGCTCTGCCGCCAGACGGCGACAACGTTGCTGCCGGAGATGGCGACTTGAGGTACATCGGCACTGGTATAATCGCTGATCTGGAACGATGTTCCCCAGGTTGCGCCGCTGTCGGAGGATCGGTTTGCATAGATGCCTTCGTAGGTGCCGTCAGGCGATTGCCTCCAGACGACGACCACCCGGTCGCCCGAAATGGCGACGCTTGTTTGTGACACGTCCCAACCGGTGGTTTCACTGAGCACGAGGGGGCTTGCCGTGGCCAGCCAGGTGGCGCCGCCATTGGTGGAGTAATTGGCATAGACCTTATAAATGGTGGGGGTCATCTGCTCCCAGATCACGACAACTTTGCTGCCTGACATGGCCACCCGGGGATTTCTTGCATGAGCAGTCCGATTTTCGATCAACTGGGGTGCGCTCCAGGTTTCACCCCGGTCGGTCGAGTAGCTGGCAAAAATACGAGTGAAACCGTCGATCCTATTCACCCAGACGGCGACCGCCCGATCCCCGGAAACGGCGACATTGTGGTGAGTGTGTATTTCCGTTGAGACGGAAAGCATCTGATCGGTGTTCCAGGTGATGGACTGGGCGTGTGCCGGAAGCGAGATGAACATCACCATGAGAAAAAGAAAAGCATACATCGGGATTCGTTTCATAAGGTCCTCCAAAGGGATGATTTTATGGCCGCAACTTTAAATGATCCCCGGACTGTTTGTCAAGGCGGATATTGTGCCAAAGTGGTCTTCCATGTGACAGGCCGTCTTACGGTCTTCCGGCAATTGCCGCTTGTGTTTTCTTTCGGCAGTATGCTAAATTGCCTTCAAACGAAACGGCGAGAGGAGATGGTTATTGTCCACTGCGGAAGCATCCCGCCAGGATCTGTTTAAAGCCTGTGAGTCTCTTTTCGGAACCGACATCGACGTGTCGGTTGAATTCCTGCGTTATCTGAAGCCTGCGGGTGTCAAGGCGGCCTACCGGAAAAAGGCGATGGAGACGCACCCCGACCGCGCGGTCACGATGGACGGCAGGGCCGATTTTATGGCGGACCGTTTCAAAGAGATCAGCCTGGCCTATCAACTGCTGCAGGAATTTCTCACCGCGCCCTGGAAATATTCCCTGGATGAAAAAGGTGCTCTTTACCAGCGCCGCGAAACGCACCGCCCGGCGGCGGCGAGAACAGGCGCCCGTCCCGGGGCGAGAACCGCAGCGGGGGCGTCGGCCCGACACACCAAAACAAGACCGCCTGCCGAACCCCTTTACGCAGGTCGCATGCCTTCACGCCGTCTGCTGTTCGGCCAGTATCTCTACTATTCGGGGAACATTTCTCTTTCAAAACTGATCAAGGCGATTGTCTGGCAGAGGATTCAGCGGCCTTCCGTAGGCTCGATTGCCGTGAGCTGGGGCTGGATCGGGGGCGGCGATGTTCTCACCATCCTGCGCAACCGGCGCTACGGAGAAAAATTCGGCGAATGCGCGATTCGGCTGGGGCTTTTGTCTAAAGATGAGCTTTTGCGCCTGCTGGACAAACAAAGAATCATTCAGCCGCAAATCGGCAGATATTTCATCGAAGAAAAAATCCTGACTTCCGGCGAGCTATTCAAACTGGTCGTTGAGATGAAAATGCACAACAGGAAGTATTGGTAAAGAAAGGCGATAGGCGATGGGCTATCGGCGATAGACAATGGGTGCCTTCGGCATCATTGAAACTTTCAACTTTTAACTTTCAACTTTTAACTGATCATCCGCCTCTCCGTTGTCGATCTTTGCTTTTCTGTCGAGGGCCATTTTTTTCAGATTTTGAACTTTTTTCAGGATCTTTCCGAAGAAGCCTTCAGCGGGTTGAGTTTCTTCCGGGGAATGGCCGTTTTGCCGGTTGAGTTTCAGAAGGTACATGTAAAACAATTTTCCTTCTTCGAATTCAGGATTGAGCTTCATGGCTTTGCCCAGAACATCCTCGGCCTTAAAGGTGTCGCCGGCCTCGAAGTTCGCCCGGGCCATGTTGTAGTGCAGATTTTCGTCGTCGGGCGCGACCCCAAGCGCCTTGGTGTAATGGCTGATGGCTTCGGGAAAGACGCCGTCTCGGCGTTTTTGCATGCCCAGATCATTGTAGTGAGAAACGACGGCTTCGGGCAGGCCGCTGTCTTCCTTAAGGATTTCTGTCGCCGCCAGCAGGTCCTCCGCGTCGATCAAGGCGATGATCTGCGCGATTTTCTTTTGTGTTTCTTCCACCTTTCTTTGCGCTTCCCGGTCGATTTCCAGCCGCTGAAATTCGGCCGTTTCCTCATCCTTTCTGACGCGTTCGATGATCTCTTCTTCCTGGGCGATAATCATGCTTTTGACAAACTCCAGGTTGGTTTCCAGATCCGTGTCGCCGAAATTCACTTCGCCGAAGAGTTCGAGAAACTTTTTTTGCCCCGAGAGGTTTTTTAAGAAAAGTTCAATGCCCGCGTGCAGCTCGCCTTTTTCCTTTTCCGTTTTGGGGATGGCGGGCATTTTCTCGATGATCTCCCGAAAGGCGATCAGGCACGCGGCAATCTTGCCCTGCTTGAGCTGCATTTCACAGATGTGAAAACGATGAAACAGTTCAGTGATGGTAGATATTTTGGCCGCCATTTCTCTTCCTCGCTTTTATGGCAGATACATGGAAAAAACGCCTCCGCCCATGGCGCCGCCGTTGTATATGGATATGAAACCGCTTTTGGAGTTGTTTGTGTGCATCACGGCGATCATGGTGGAAAAATACAGTCCCAGTCCCGTCGAACCAGTGTTGAAATCAATGTTCTTTTTGAAATCGGGTTCCTTGTTTTCATTGAAGAGCATCGCCTGTGGATAGCCTTCTCCGTCGTCTTCAATCCGGATGACGAGATAACCGTTTTCGGTAAGCGCGCTGATTTTGACCGTCGAGCGTGCGTAACGGAATGCGTTGTTGATGATGTTGTCCAAAACGCCCACGACCAGATTGCGGTCGAAGGCTTTGAAAAGCCCCCCGTCGCATTCCGTCGTCAGGCGAATGCCGCGCGAGCTAAGCAGGATCTCATGTTCAACGGCAACGTCTTCGATGAGTTCGCAAACGGAATGAAAATCAATGTTTATGGAAAGTTGCGATTTTTCAGCCTTGTACAACGAGAGCAGGCGGATCAGGCTGTGGTTGAGTCGCTTGATTTCATATTGCAGCAGATAGAATTCCTTGTGCTGTTCGCAGTTCTTCTGCCGGCAATGGGCGATCATGTCTTCGAGGTTGCTAAACAAAATGCCCAGCGAATTTTTTGTGTCGTGCAGTGTTGAGGCCAGGATGTCGGAAAAAGTCATTTTGGTATTCATGTCGACGCCTCCTCGGCGGCCAGTTCGCGATACATGGTTAAAAGCAGCGGGATATCGCTGTAGGTTTCATCGATCTTGCGGACGTGGTCCAGGTAGGTTTTGGCCCGCGCAAGCTGTTCTTCAGTTTTGCCGTGCTCTTTCATATACAGCATCAGAACCTGCGCGGCATTAGCATGGATGATCTTGTTGTCCGGCAGCGAAGCGGCCGCCTTTTCGAAATACTCAATGGCCTCTTCGAGTCTACCATCCCGGGCAAGCCCGACGCCTTCATTGTTGAGCCGGATAATATCGCCGGTCGTTTTTTGAATAATTTGCTCACCTTTTTGTGCCATGCCGGTTTCCGTGAAGACGGTCCGGATGTTGTCGAGAACTTCCTGGTTGTCATGGTTGGCGCCGATGATGTTCGTAATCAGCAGCGTGCCTTTTTCCACATCTCCGGCCATCAGACAGGCCTCGGCCATATCCAGCGCGATGTCGGCGGGCAGTTCGCCTTCGAGTTCCGCAGCGAATTTTTGAGCGTCTTCCAGGGCTCGCTTCGCCTCGGCGGGTTTGTTCATTTTTGTGTACACATAACTTTCCGCTGCCAGGACATGCATACGGGTGTCGCTGCTTTGAGGGAATTCCTTGAGTGCGCTTCCCAAAACCAGCAGGCCCTCCTGTGCGGCGTCGCGATGCACGAGTGTTTTCGCCAGTTTTGTGTAGTCCGACGAGCTTTTGAAACAGGAATGCTTTCCGTGCTCCACGGCAGCTTTGAAAGAGGTCTCGGCGGTTGCGAAATCCGCGTTGCGGTAAGCGAGGCCGCCCAGATTTTTTTGCCTCAAAAGCGCCCGCGGCGAAATGGCGATGGCCTTCATCAGAACCTGCTGCGCCTCTTGAGGATTGTTCATTTTCAGAAGCGTTTTGGCCAGGTAGTCATAGGCTGTCACGATTTTGTTGTTCTGGGCGAGAATGCCTTCAAAAGTGTCCTTCGCTTCATGATAGCGCCCCATCAGATAATCCGCCCGCCCTCGCCCGATTCGGGCCCAGGTCAGGTTGCCCATTTCCAGCACTTTGTCGTAGAAATCCACCGCCTGCTGGTAGTCGCCTGTTTTCAGCAGGATCTCTCCTTTGAGCTTCATGATTTCAGACAGGTTGCTGGGTGTTTGCGCGAGCAGTTCGTCGCAAATGCGGATGGCGTGTTCTAAGTCGTTGTCTGTGAGGGCTTTTTCGATATCCCGGATATTTTCCTTTTTAGCGGCAATGTTTCTGATTTTTTTTTCCAGAACTTCCTTGGCAAAGGGTTTCATCAGATAGTCGTCGGGTTCGTATTCCACCGCGCCCATGATCATCTCCAGCGTATTTTCAGCCGTGACCATGATGAAGATACTCGAAAAGTTGATGTAACCGCGGTGTTTGGCCTCTTCGAGAACCTGCTGCCCGGATTTTCCCGTTCCCAGATTATAGTCGCACAAAACAATGTCGAACTTGCGCACGCCGAGTTTCTTAATGGCTTCCTCACCGGTGGCTGCGTCGTCGATGTACATGATGCCTAACGAACGCAGCATGTTTTTCATGGTCAGGCGAAAATTAAAAAAGTCGTCGACCACCAGGACTTTTTTCATTTTCAGATTGACGTTTGTTTTATCTTCCTTATTCACTTTAACATGTCCTGAATCCATTAATAACGGCAATAAAAAATCAATAAAAGAATACCCCCCGGGAGGGGGTCTCGGAGGGTATTTGTGCCCCAGATGTGCCGTTTTACGTCAATTCGGCTGGAATCGCTTTAAGAATTGTTTCGGCCTCATTTGGCAAACCCTTTTCAGGCCGCTGTAACTATCATTTTGTTCGATTCCGCCATCCTTAAGCGATCTACCTGCACCCCAGAAGCGCATTCGATCTTATTATCGGCATCCGCCGAAAAATTCTTTAGATTCTTTTGAAAAGGACGCAGGCAGGTAAGATTTCGGTTTTATTTGAATAATTTATTGCAGTCGCCACAGGGTTTTCCCTTGCCAGCATGCGTGAAATATGGTTTAAAAACTTCACGGGGAAATGAAAAAATAAACGTGTTAATTTAAAGGCTTGCATGTTTCCTGGTAAATACCCGATCAAATGGCCCCTGATCCTGGCGATTATCCTGCTTCTCGTCTCGCTTTTTTTCTGGGGGAACCGTTTTCTTAAGGTTGAGACGGACATTTTGCAGTCCATGCCGCAGACCGATCCGGTGCTGGCCGACGCGCGTCTGATCATCGAGCATTTACCGGTTCAAGACAGAGTGATCATCCATCTGGAACAGGCTTCGGCCGACAGGGAACGCCTTGTGAGAGCCGCCCTTTTTGTTGAGGAACGCCTCCGCCAGAGCGGTTATTTTACTCAGGTCGGGATAAGCGACCATGCCCGGTTTTTCCCTGAGCTCATGGGGCTTGTTATGGAGCGGCTGCCTGTTTTGTTTGATGATGCCGCACTGGAGGAAAAAATCCGGCCGCTTCTGACGCCGGAAAATATATCCGGGGTGTTTACCGAAACCCGGCGCAGTTTAGAGCAACTCGAGGGCATCGGCAGCGCCGAGCGCATCGCGAAAGACCCGCTTGGTTTTTCGGGAATTGTCCTCAAGCCGCTATCGGCCATGCTGCCCGCCTCCGGCGCGCAATTTTATCGCGGCCAGTTGCTATCGGCAGACGGCCGGCACGCGCTGGTTGTCGCCCACATCGACGGATCGGGAACGGACTCGACTCTGGCCGCCTCGATCTCGTCGCTTGTGAACCGGATCGAAGCTCAGTTGCGATCCGATCAGGAATTTTCATCCGGGGGCTATGTATTCTTTTCCACAGGGGCTTACCGCGCGGCGATCGATAACGAAACCATCGCCAAACGTGACACGCGCCTGGCGATCATTCTGACCACGCTCGCCATCGCCCTGCTTTTGCTTTTTACATTTCCCCGTCCGCTGATCGGTCTTCTGGCGCTCATTCCCTCCACTGTCGGTGCGATGGTCGCGCTATTTGTCTGTTCCTTTTTATTTTCATCCATATCCATTCTGGCCATTGGGTTCGGCGGCGCGATTATGGCGTTTACCGTGGACCTGGGGCTGACCTACCTGTTGTTTCTGGACCAGCCGATCAAGACGTACGGCCGGAGCGTCGCCAGACAGCTGTGGACAGCGGAGCTTCTATCCGTGTTGACTACACTGGGGGCTTTTTTACTGCTGCTGGTGAGCGATTTTAAAATTCTGGCGCAAATTGGTGTTTTTGCCGCGCTGGGCGCGACCTTTGCCCTGCTTTTCGTTCATTACATTTTTCCGGTGATTTTTCCGGTCATGCCGCCCGCGAAGCGTCCGGGCAATCCCCGGCTGCAATCGATGGTCAGGAAACTCGCCGCGCCCGCGCGCTGGAAGTGGATGGCTGCCCTGATTTTCGGCCTGGTCATGCTGATATTTGCCAAGCCGGTTTTCGACGTGAACCTCCAGGCGATGAATTCCGTCCGTCCGGAGACACTCGCCGCGGAAGAAAAAATTCAGAGCGTCTGGGGGGATTTGTCCGGCAAGTGCTATCTATATCTGGAAGCCCCGACCATGAAGGAATTGCAGCAGTCCGGCGACCGTCTGCAACCGCTTCTGGACTCGGATGTCCAAAACGGGAGACTGGCGGGCGCGTTTCTGCCTTCGGCGCTGTTTCCGTCGGAAGAAACCGGCAGGCAGAATTTTGCAGCCTGGCGGGCCTTCTGGACGCTTGAGCGAAGGCTCATGGTGAAAAGCCTGATCAGCAAGGCTGCGGTCCAAAACGGTTTTACCGTGGAGGCCTTCGATCCCTTCTTTCGAACCCTTTCGTCCGGGTATCCCGGTTTCATGGAGATTCCCGTTTCATACTTTGACCTGTTCGGGATCACGAAAACCGCGGCAGGATACGTTCAGTTGAGTCTGCTTACGACCGGGAAAAATTACAATGCGCAATCCTTTTTTGACCGGCTGACCGAGGCGGGTTCGGCAAAAATGTTTGATGCGGATTTGTTCAATACCAGACTGGGCGAATTCCTGACGCATATTTTTATCGAGATCGCTCTCATCGTCAGCATCGGAATTATCCTGGTCGTTTTTCTGTTTTTCCTGGACTGGCGTTTGTCTCTGGCTGTGCTGGCGCCGATTACCTTCGCGCTGGTAGCCACGCTCGGCACGCTGAAACTGATCGGCCATCCGCTGGACATTCCCGGCATCATGTTGTGGATCGTCATCATGGGCATGGGAATCGATTATGCGATTTACTATGTCTGCATGTATCAGCGCTACCCCGACGAGCGTCATCCGGCGATGGACCGTATCAAGCTGTCGGTATTTCTGGCAGCCGCGACCACGTTTATCGGCTTCGGCGTGCTGGCGCTTGCGGAGCATTCGCTTTTGCGCAGCATCGGGCTGACGTCTCTTTTCGGCATCGCCTATTCGCTTTTGGGCACGTATTTCATTTTGCCGACACTGATGCAGAAGATTTTCGCGCCGTTTGATTTTCCCGGCGGCCCTGTGGAGGCAGGTTCTCCTGAACATGCGCGAAGGACGGTATTGCGTTTTCGTCACCTGCCCGGTCATCCGCGCATCTTCGCGCGCATGAAGCTGAAAATGGACCCGATGTTTTCCGAGCTGCACCGGTATGTTCAGAATCCCCGCCGGATTATAGATATCGGCTGCGGATTCGGCGTTCCGGCCGCCTGGCTTCTGGAGCTCTATCCGCAGGCGCGCGTGTTCGGCCTGGAGCCGGATGAGGAAAGGGTGTTCATTGCCAATCGGGTCATCGGAGACCGCGGCCGGGTGAAAGCAGGTCTTGCTCCTGATCTGCCGGACGTGGAGGGGACCGTGGATCATGTGATGATGCTGGACATGATCCATCTGATATCCGATGAGGAAGTCCGGCTTATTTTACGGCGGATTTACGATAAACTGGATTCGGGCGGCACACTGCTCATCCGCGCGACGGTTCCATCCGGCAGAAAAGTTCCCTGGAAGCGCTGGGTGGAGTCGACCCGTTTAAGGATGGCAGGCATGCAGGAGCGCTTCCGCAGATCCGACGAAATGATCGGGCTGATGTCGGCGGCCGGTTTCAGAGTGACTGTCTCCGACTCTCCCACCGCCGGCGTGGAAGAGAAATGGTTTCAGGGAAGTAAGGCGTAAGGCTGATAACTGTTAACGGTAGTTCCGGGAGGTGCCACCATGTATGAGCTCAAACCCTGGTTGAAGTTTTATCAACATGTTCCGCACACCATTGATTACCCTCGTGTCACGATGTACGAGGCGCTGTTGCAGACGGCGCGGGAAAAACCGGACGGCATTGCCTATGATTTTCTCGGCTACACATCCACGTACAATCAGTTTGTTTCAGAGATCGACCAATGTGCCGACGCGCTGGCGGCACTGGGGCTTCAAAAAGATGAACGCATCACCATCTCGATGCCCACCACCCCGCAGGGGATTATCTGTTTTTACGCCGCCAACAAACTGGGCGCCGTCTCCAGCATGATTCATCCCCTGTCAACCGCCAAAGAAATTGAATTTTATATCAATGTCGCCAAAAGCCGTTTCGCCCTGACCATCGATGCCTTCTACGCCAAATTCAAGGAAGCTCAAAAAACAACGCCTTTGGAGACATTAATTCTGGCGCGGATTCCGGATTACCTGCCGTTTGTCAAACGCATCGGTTTTCATCTGACCAAGAGCCGGTTGATCCCGAAGGTACCAAAAGACCCGATGGTCCGATGGTGGGCTGATCTGATGAAGGACGGATACACGCCGGCACCGCAGGCCCCGATGGACACGGATGATCTGGCTGTGATTCTTTACAGCGGCGGCACCACAGGTGTGCCCAAGGGCATCATGCTTTCCAATATGAATTTCATCTCTGAAGGCAAGCAGGTGTCGGAATGGGGAAACCTTTCCGGGGCCGATTCCATTCTGGCCATTTTACCGATCTTTCATGGCTTTGGCCTGGGCGTGTGCATCAATGCCTGCTTTATGGGGGGCGGCAAAAGCATATTGGTGCCAATCTTCACGCCGGAGACGGTTGCCGATTTGATCCGTTCGCGCAAACCTTCTTTTGTGGTCGGTGTGCCCACGCTCTATGACGCGCTGTCGCGCAATCCCAAAATGCACAAGGCGGATTTGTCCTGTCTGCGGGCGACATTTTCCGGCGCGGATGCATTGCCACGGCCCGTCAAAGAACGGTTCGAGCAGCTGGTTAAAAAGCAGGGCGGAAACATTCAGCTTCTGGAAGGCTACGGGCTTACCGAAGCGGTCACCGCCATTATGGCCATGCCGATTGGTTATTACCGCGAAGGCAGCATCGGCGTGCCTTTCCCGGATATGCTGGCCAAGATCGTCCGGATTGAAACCACGGATGAAGTGCCGCCTAGCGAAGAGGGAGAAATCTGTGTTTCCGGCCCCGCCGTGATGATGGGCTACCTGGACCAGCCGGAAGAAACCGCCGATACGCTCAAGCGCCACACCGACGGCCGGATCTGGCTGCACACCGGGGATATCGGCACGATGGATGAAGACGGATTTTTTTACTTCAAGCTGCGGCAAAAAAGGATGATCAAGTCCTCGGGCATGAATGTTTACCCGGCGCAGGTGGAGGATATCCTCTACCGGCATCCGAAAGTGCAGGATGCCTGCGTGGTCGGTGTCCCCGATGAAGCACAGGTGCAGGTGGTGAAGGCGTTTGTCGTTTTGAAAGATCCGACCGATGAGCGTCCGGAAATGAAGCAGGAACTGATTGATCATTGCCGCGAGCATCTGATTAAGTGGAGCTGCCCGCGGTCCATAGAATTCCGCAAGGATCTCCCCAAAACCCTGGTCGGCAAAGTCGCTTTCAATGTGCTGGAAAAAGAAGAAATCGCCAGATTAAAAGCGGAAGGGAAGTACGTGGGATGATCCAGCGATTACCATGCTGTCTTGAGCTGTCCGTTTTCGTCCAGACAATTCTTCCTCATGCTCCGCCACAACCGGATGCCCATGCGCCGGTGCTCGCCCAGGATCTGCCTGAGCATTTTGCGTTCCGTGTTGGGGTTGATGGTGATGGCCCTCAGCACGACGGTCTTTCTCGGCGCGTATCGGGTCGACTCAATCTGGGTGCGGGAGACGAAAGACATGTCATGATCGCGGATGGTTTTGTGCAGCTCAATGTTGAGGGTGTTGATCAGCTTGTTGACGGCGGTGATGCGCTCCGGGTGCTTTTTTGGGTTCTTCATCAACGTGTTGAGCTGCGATCTTAACTCTTCAGGAATGAACCGGTATATAATGATAAAGAGCTCGGGGGTATTGAGCAGTTCGAAAAGAGGATCCCGTTCGATAAATCTCACGAAGGTGTTTTGCAGATCGCGCGCGTGGTCAAACAGGATTTTGTAGCCGGTTTTACCGAGGATCTTGATGGACGCCCATGATTTGAGGCAGGCAAACGGCCGGGAACCTTCAATGGTAAATCTGCCCTGGTCCACGGAACCTTTGCGGATGATGTAGTTGGATGTGTGGTAGAGGAATCTGGAATCATCCACATTCCTGAACACACAGATTCCCAGGCTGTTTGGCGCAAAAAGGAGCTTATGGCCGTCCATGGTCACGGAATCGGCCTTCTCGATTCCCCGCATCATTTCCCGCGCGCCGTCCATGAGCAGGGCCCCGCCGCCCCATGCCGCGTCCACATGGAAATGGGCGCCAAGCTCGTGCGCGATGGCGGCCAGGGAATCCAGATCGTCAATGTTGCCTGTCTCTGTGGTTCCGGCGATGCCGACGACGGCAACAAATTTTGTCGGTTTCCCGGCGATCCGGTCTTCTTTTCTGATCTTTGCCACTGTGCGCTGAAGTTTATGGATATCAATTTTATTGATGCAGGGTTGGACAGGAATCCGGATGACCCCCTGATCGCCGATGCCGAGAAGGGTGCCCGCCTTGCTGATGGAGTAGTGCCCGCGCATGGAAACGAGGATGAGCGCCTGTCTGTAGCCGTAGTGATCAAGGGCTCTTACGAGTCCTTCCTTCCGGATCCCCTTAAAGCCCCTGTGATCGGGTGGAAACGCCTTGGCCATGGCAAGCGTCAGGCCTGTCATATTGGCGAGCGTTCCGTCCGAGGTGATGTTGCCCAGGGCGATTTTCGGGTTCTGGATATGTTTGGAATAAAAATCCGGTGTGCCGTTGTAGATGAGCCGGTGAATCCAGCACAAAAACTCCCTTTCTACGAAGGAGGATGCCTTGGCGCTCTCGATCTTCACCTGGTTTTGGTTGAGGCTTACGGCAATCATTTCCAGCAGGATCATGAAATAGGGAACAGCGCTGGTCATGTGGCCGATGTAATAAGGGTTGGCCACTTTTACCGAATGCTTGACGACATTGTGTTTGATTTCGTCCAGGACATCCTTGATGAGCCGGGGATGGTCGGGCATCTCGATGGTGTTGAATATTTCGGCCAGATCCTCCATGGAGATGGAAGAGTGGATCCCGCCTTTCTCTTTAAAAAAATCGTGAATCAGGTCGAGCAAATGAATGCCGAATTCCACGAACCTGTCCGACGAATCGGGCATGATGAAGAGCTTCCTCATATATTCCGGAGTGCTTTCAATCGTTTTTTCAACCGTTTTTGCGCCGAGCTTCAGTGACTCCATTTTAGAGGCCTCTTCCTTCCCGTAGTGCTTTGGGTTACATATCACAAGACCGGCACGGGTCAAAAGGAGAATATGTGAAAAGTTGACGGATAGAGGCTGTGAAGGGAATCCTGAAAAATCATGGTTTAGCGCTTTACGCAGATGTTCGTGCAAGGCGTCAACGCCGGATGTCCTGATTGACGGATTTCAGCAGGGATTCATCCTTCGGGATTTTATCTTGCAAAGTATTGGATACGTTATAGTATGGATGGCAGCAGGCAATACCAAGCCGGGGAGGTGACAGTGAAAAACTATGATGTTGCGATTATCGGTTCAGGTCCGGCCGGGCTTTTCGCCGCGCTCCGGCTGGAGAAACTCGGATGGGGTAACATTGCCATCATCGACCGCAATCCCTATCCGGCCGGCGGGCTTCTCAATGACGGCAAACTGAACTTTGATTACCGTGTCGGGCTGGATATCGATGCGCTGCAGATTGATCGCGCGACGGCTGAAACCATGATGCAGGACGTCAAAGAGGTGTTTGTCCGGTTCCCGCGCTGCCGGCAGGTGACCTTTCTTCATAACAACAAAAAGCTGCAGGCACTCTCTGAGATGGCCTCCGAGCACGGCGCTCAATTCATCGCGCCTGAGCAGTGGCACTGGGGAACCGACAACGGCAAGGCGCTGGTCGATTATTTACGCGGCTGGCTGAAAAAAACGGAATTTCTGCTGGGCACGGAAGTTGTGACCATCAAAAAACAAAAGGACAGCCTTTTTCGGCTGAATTGCCGAAGCGGCAAGAGGCGTATCAGCTATCAGGCGCAGGTGATTCTGGCCGCGCCGGGACGAAGCGGCGCTTACTGGTTTCGCGACGTGGCCGATGAGCTGAGCCTGCATCATCATTTCGGTCCGATTGACGTGGGGATTCGCCTGGAGCTCAACCGGCAGTTTTACGATTTTATCACCGACATTGTTTACGATCCCAAATTTATCTTCACAACCGCGCGTCACGGCGACAGGGTGCGAACCTTCTGCACCAATCCCGGCGGGCGGGTGCGGATGGAAAATTACGGCGATTTCAGGCTGGTGAACGGAGACGCCCTTTCCGGGAAAAAGACCAGGAACACGAATTTTGCCCTGATTAACACCGTTGTCCTGACCAAACCGTTATCCGATACGACCGGGTACGGGCAAAGCATTGCCCGGCAATTCTTCCTGTTGGGCGGTGGCAAACCCATTGTGCAGCGGATCGGGGATTTCCGGGAGGGGAGAAGAAGCTCAGTTGAGACATTTAACAGCAAAACGCGTCACTTCGAAGTCTGCAAGGCCACATGTGCCGCGACACCCGGCGACATCACGCTGGCAATGCCCGCCCGTATCATGGATAATCTCTGGGAGTCGCTCAAATCTCTGGATAAAATCATTCCGGGCATTCTCCATCCATCCACGCTGCTATACGCGCCGGAAATCAAGTTTTTCGATACGCAGTATCCGACGGACCCCTGTCTGGAAACAAATGTCAAAGGGATTTTTGTCGCCGGCGACGGCACAGGCAAGAGTCGCGGCATTGTGGGCGCGGCCATCTCCGGGATCCTTGCCGCTCAGGGCATCATCCGCAATCAGGTTCAATAAAAAAGCCGGCCGGGGGAATCCTCCCCGGCCGGCTTTTTTCATGGAAAGAGTGTGAACTAAAAATCAGTAAAATCGTTTTTGCCCAGCGGAATCACATCCTGCGGACGGACCGGCCGGCTTTTCTTTTTGGCATCGGTTCCGGCAGTCAGCAACTTTTTTGTCCCCTGCTGGCCGGTCTTCTGTGCGGGAGGTTTTCCACTACCCTCCGAAGTCCGTTGAGATTGGGCAGGAATCTCTTTGCCATGATCACCATTGATGATCGACACGAGGTTATCCACATAGTTTTCCATCTGCACGGCTTGAGCGTTCATCTCTTCAGCGGCACTTGCCGATTCCTCCGCGTTGGCGGCCGTCTGCTGGACTACTTTGTCCATTTCCGCCACGGCCTTCCCGATCTGGCCGATTCCCTGGGCCTGTTCGTTCGAAGCGGCGGCGATCTCATCAATTAGCTGCCCCACCTTGTTGGTGATTTCCCTGTTTTCATTAAAGGCATTTTGGGTCTGCTCGGTCAGGTCGCGGCTGTTCTTGACCGTTACGATGGTGTTTTCGATAAGACCGGAAGTGTTTTTAGCCGCCTCCGCCGCCCGCAGGGCGAGATTGCGCACCTCGTCGGCCACCACAGCGAATCCCGCGCCGGCTTCACCGGCCCGAGCTGCTTCCACCGCAGCGTTGAGAGCCAGCAGGTTGGTCTGGAACGCAATTTCATCGATTGTTTTGATGATGTTTCCCGTCTGTTCGCTCGACTTGGTTACTTCCTGAATCGCCGTGACCATGCTTTTCATCTGCCCGTCCACTTTATCAACAATCTGCCGTGCCTGGCCCATCAGGGCTTTGGCCTGAGAAGCATTGTCGGCGTTTTGCTTGGTCATGGAGGACATCTCCTCGAGTGAAGAGGATGTCTCTTCCAGGGCGGACGCCTGTTCGGAGGCGCCTTCGGCCAGGCTTTGACTGGCGGACGCGACCTGGCTGGATGCCGAAGCGACCTGCTGGGAGGCATCATTGAGATCATCGGCGACATGGCCGATCGGCAGGGCAATGCTCCGGGCGAAGAAGGAAACTCCCACCACAGCCACGACCAGAAAGAGGATGCCGATCAGAGTGATAACCCAAAGCAGGTGGTAGGCCGGCGCCATGAATTCACTGTAGTCCTGGGTGACGCAGACGCTCCATTTGGCCAGGGGAACGGGGGCGAAGCCCGCTACTTTATACACACCTTTAAAGGTATAATTATCGACACTGGTTTCTCCGGCGAGCATTCTGGTGGTAAACGCCCTCATCCCTTCTTGTTCCATGGTATTCAAGACAAGAATCAGCTCTTTGTTCGGGTGGGCGATAATCAGACCGGTTTGATCGATGACGAAACCGTAACCTGTCTTTCCCAGTTTGGCGGCGGATACCTTGTCGGAGAGGAAATTAATATTGATGATGGTTCCGACAACGCCGATGACTTGATTGGCGCTCGAATAAATGGGTGCCCCGAATGTCATGACAGTATTTCCGGTCGCCCTCGATTTGACAACGGATCCGACACTGACCTTGCCGTTCTTTGCCTCCTTGAAATAATCCCTGTCGGATAAGTCAATGCCCTGGTTTTTTCCGCTTACGCCATCCGCGATGACCTTGCCATCCATGCCGACCACAAGGGTTGTTTCGTAATCACCGCCGCTTTTTTGAACCATCGCGGTCATTTCCGCCGTGGCTTTTGCCGCACGTTCCCCTCCCATCGCCCGGCTTTCCGCATACTCGGCGGCGGCGCTGATGACCACATCACGTGCGGCCAACTGGGTGACGATTTTCATTTCCTCATGCACGGCCAGAGTCGCCATGTTGGCAAGGCTCTTTGCTACTTCCTGCGACTGCGATTTGGATACGTCTTCCAGGGCGTTCATGGCCCTGTAGACGGAGAATCCTCCCACCGCCAGCAGTGGAATAAGCACGGCCATCACACCGCCCACTAACATTTTGAAACGTAAAGATCGATTTTTCATAACTACCTCCTTTTTTATCTTCCTCATTCAATGCGGCTTGTCATACAAGACCATCATTCTTTTTAGAACACTGGCCAGGTGTTTAAAATCATTCTGTGACGTGGCAATAAACCGCGGTCGTAAAATATGCGCTTTCTTGAGAGTTTCGGGTTGACTGTCCGGCAAGACCAGCACCGTCCTGATTTCACCTAAAAGATCTCCCAGAAAAATGATATCCATGAGGTCGGAACGCGTGGCCGCATAAAGAACGGCAACACTGACATCCATCAGGGGTTGATTCAACCGTTCTGTAAAGTCTTCAATCGAAGCATACTTTTCCAGACGATAACCGCGAACGGCCTCTTGAATAATCTTCAGCAGGTGCTTTCCCGATCCCTTTGTTTCCCGTGAATATAAAATCAACCCCATATAAAAAATCCCACCTAGACTGTCTGTATTGAGCATCGTACTGTCGTTATGTCTTAATCCAACAAGCGTGCCAAAACCCAATTAGAGATATACCCATTTAATTACAATAATTTAGATTCGCCGTGACTCATCTGAAGTGAAAAAAATAGTGCGGGAATAGCGGATTCGTACGGAAAAACCGTCCGCTGTATGGTTTTTCCGTAAATTTGAACGCTGAAGAAATTGCCTTTACGCGGTTTAACTTTTTACGGGGATATGATGCTTTCTTAAAATCTCATAGAGCCGTGTCCGGCTGAGATCCGCAATCAGGCGGGCCTGTTCAATATCGCCGAAGGTATGCTTCAGCAGGTCTTCCATATATTTTCTCTCGACCTGGGCATAGGTGGATTCCCGCAAATCTTTGAGCCTGGGAAATTTTGCGGCGGCAACGTCTGCTGCCGGCGGATTATCCGGCAAATTTTTGTCCTGCGCCAATTTGACGCGAATGCTGCTGGGGAGATGCTTACGGAAAAGCGTTGGCGCGGACAGAGCGGCGGCAATGGCCCTTTCAATGGCGTTGACCAGTTCCCGGACATTGCCCGGCCAGCTATAGGAAAGCAGTGCTTCCTGAAAGTCCGTTGACAGTTTTTTGGGTTCGATCCGGCTGCGCTGGCAAATTCTTGCTGTATGATAAATGGCAATTTCCACCAAATCATCAAGATGATCCCGGAGCGCTGGCGCATCCAGCGTTATCGAACGGATACGGAAAAGAAGATCTTTCCGAAACAGCCCTTCTGCGGACCGCTGTTCCAGATTACGGTTGGTGGCCGCGATTAACCGGAAATCGCTTTCTATTTCCTTGGCGCCGCCCAGAGGACGAAACCGATGCTCCTGAAGAACCCGCAGGAAACTTTTCTGGATCATTACCGGAAGCTCGCCGATCTCGTCCAGAAACAGCGTCCCGCCGTGCGCTTGTTTGATCAGGCCCTCACGACGTTGGTCAGCGCCCGTGAAAGCGCCTTTTTCATATCCGAAAAGAGCGCTTTCCGTCAGATTTTGCGTCAGCGCCGCGCAATCAACAATGACAAAGCTTTGGCCGGCGCGGGAACTGTTTTCATGAATCGCCTGGGCAAAGAGTTCCTTGCCCGTGCCCGTCTCGCCGGTAATTAAAACATTGGCGTCACAGAATGCCGCCTGGGCAACCAGATTATAGCAGGCCTTCATCTGCGAACTTTTACCGATCAGGCTGGTGAGTTTCAGATTGGCCACCGGCTGTTTCTTCAATTTTTCTTCCCGGTATTGCAGCGCCCGCAGCAAGGGAAGCGTCATTGAACTGATTGAGGACGGCTTTTGGATATAGTCCCAGGCGCCGCTGTTAATGGCCAATTCCGCGCCGTTTGCCGTTCCGGCTCCCGTTATAATAATCACTTCCGGCTCGGACGCCGCTTCCCGGATCTCAGCCAATTTGTCGAGGCCATTGCCGTCCGGCAATCGGACATCAAGGAAGACGACATCGAAAGATTCGGTTGAAACAAGTTTCAGGCCCTCTTCCAGACAATACGCGCAGGATATGACATGCCCGTCTGTCTTGAAAGCGCTGTTCAATAATCGGCAAAACATTTCATCGTCGTCGATAATTAAAACTCTGGCCATTCCATCACTCCTTTTCCCGTTCATTGTCCAATATTTTCCTCACACGCGAACCTAAATCCTTCAAAAAAAGCGGCTTCATGACAAACTCCCGGATCTTGAGTTTTCTGGCCTCCTTCATCGACAGGAAATCGCTGTACCCGGTGCACAAAATAATCGGCAGGTCCGGACGAATCATGAGAAACTCCCGGGCCAGTTCAGAACCGGTGATCTGCGGCATCGTCATATCGGTGATGACCAGATCGAACCCCTTCGGATTTTTCTGAAACAGCCCGAGCGCCTCCTGGCTGCTGGTGGTTGCCGTAATCTGATATCCCAGCGTCTGAAAAAAATTCCGGGCCATTTTCACCAGCATTTCCTCGTCATCCACGAAAAGAATTCTCTCATCACCTTGCAGGTCGATATCATCCAGGTTATGTTCTTCAGCCTGCGTTTCTACCGGGGTAAGCGGCAGGTAGACCGCAATGGTCGTGCCTTGCCCCACGTCGCTTTGAACGTCAATTCCGCCGCCGCAGCTTTTCACAATTCCGTAAACGACAGACAAACCCAGACCGGTTCCGCCTTTGGTTTTTTTCGTGGTAAAGAAGGGATCGAATATTTTATCGCGGATTGCCGGATCAATCCCGCAACCCGTGTCCCGCACGGATAATTGAACGTAATCCCCGGGCTGCAAATCGGAATGCAGAGCCGGGGCTTTCGCCCCTATGGACTGATGGGATAAATGAACTTCCAGCAGGCCGCCGTTTGCCGCCATAGCCTGCGCGGCGTTCATACACAGATTCATCACAATCTGGTGAATCTGTGTCGGATCGGTCAACACCGTTGCCTGTTCTGACGTAATTTTTTGTCTCATCTCTATTGTTGTCGGCAGCGTGGAGCGAAGCAAGGCTAACGCTTCCTTAATGATGAACCGGATGTCCACCGGTTTTGCTTCCTGCTCCCGCTGACGGCTGAAGGCGAGAATCTGGTTGACCAGATTCTTTGCCCGCCCGGACGCCTGCAGAACCTGCTCAAGGTAATCCCGTCTGACGTCCTCACGGGTTTCTTTGACAGCCATTTCCGTGAAGCCCATCATTGACGCCAGGATATTATTAAAATCATGAGCAATACCGCCTGCCAGCGTGCCGATCGCTTCGATTTTCTGTGACTGAATTAACTGCTTCTGGAGATGATCTCTTTCCCCTTGCATTTTCTTGCGCTCGGAAATATCTCTGCCGACGAGCAGAAGTTCAAACGGCTTGCCGTTTTCATCCCGGCCAAACGAGGCGGTGACCTCTATCCAGACCGTACCGCCGTTCTTGTGATAAACTTCCAGCTCCATCGTCAATGACCGGCGCGGATCAACAGGCTTCCCGCTGAATTCTTTTGCAAACTCTTCAGCAAAATGCTTTTCCACCAGGGCATAGGATTCCGGAACGATTTGCTCCCGGGGGGGTCTGGTCATAATCTCTTCGGCGGTATAACCGGTTATCCGAAGATTCGAAGGGCTGCGATATTTGTACTGGAAGTTAAAATCCATCACCCAGATGATATCCTGCATATTCTCCACGATCATCCGGTAGCGTTCTTCACTTTGCTTAAAAGACTTTTCTATCTTTTTTCGCTGGGTAATGTCTTCATAAAAGCCGTCATAACGGATAATCTTGCCTTCCTTATCCCTGATCACTCTGGCATTGACGGCCAGCAGCATTTCCTGTCCGTCCTTGCGAAGGCAGGAAATTTCATATTTGCTCACGGTGCCTTTTTTTGCGATCTCCCGTCGAAAAGACAACCGGTCATCCGAGTGGGCGTATATTTGCGCGATATTGACGATCGTTCGCATAAAGGCGGCGGGCGTTTTGTAGCCGAAGAGTTTCGCCATAGCCGGGTTGACGCTGAGAATATCACCCTCCGGCGTGGTTTGAACTATTCCTTCGGCGGCATTCTCGAACAAGGCGCGGTACTTTTCCTCACTCAGCCGCAAGTTCTGCTCGGCCTGGGCGCGGGCAACGGCGGTGCCGATCTGCCGGGCGATTGATTCCAGCGTGTAAAGGCTGTATGAAGTGATTTCACTTTGAATATGGGATGCGACATTCAGACAGCCAATGATTTGACCTTTGCCGCTGAAGGGGACAATCGCCAGCGATCGGATATTCTCCCGGGAAATGTCCTCCGAGCGCCTATCGCTGATGTCCTGCGCATTCAGATACAGAGGCTTACCGCCTCTCAAGACCATTTCCGTTCTTGGGGATCGGGCTTCCGACACGCTGTTAACTTCAATAAACTCGGAAGAAAGACCGAGATGAGAGACCAAATTCAGGTTCCCACTGGCCTGATCCAGAATGTAAATGCCGCCAGCATCCAGTCCCGACACCGCCATGGCTGCCTGAAGGCATAACTGCAGAGACTCCTGAAGAGAGGAAGCCTTGTCCAGGGCAAGGCCCAGATCCCTCTGCACGATAATGGCATGCTCAATATGGTTCTGTTCGGCAAAATCCGGATGGTTTTCCCGAGTGCCTGAATCTTTTTTTCCGCTTTCATCAAGGATCTTTTTAGATCGCATCATCATTCCATTTGCGGGAACTAAAGATCGAACGCCGGCTCTTGAGCGACAGATTGTATCACCGCGGCAGCGTTGTTTTCCTGTGCCGCCTCGCCGCTGATTGCAAGCCAGACGCTTCCTTCCGCGCCGGCCACGCCGCCCGCGGCCGCCAGCTGTGCTTTTGCGCCGGTCAGCAAAGCGATGGCGTCGAGTTCTGTGAAAATATCGCCGGGAACGGGCATCAGTCTCGGACCGTGGGCGCCCGGTGCGTTGATTTGAGCGGCCAGATCATCAAGGTTTCCGGAGATGCGCTTTTCCAGGCCGACCGGAAGGATCAGGCGCACGCGTCTGCCGAAATGAGCGGGCAGGGAGGCGCCGATGCTCCCGGCCTGCGGGTGCCCGATTAGAATGGCTGCGCGCCGGCTTGCCAAATCCACTGCGTTGGCGCCTTTCAGAATCACATCGGTATTGCTGAGGTCCGCCGCGACATCGAAGATGGTTTTACCTTTTTTCCACACGCCGTCTTTGATCACGACATCGCCGGGAAAACCACTTTCATCCGGAAGTCTGCCTGTTTCGGATGACGGGCGCCCCGGCGGCAAGGTGATGCCGCGGAAGAAACAGTCCCGCCGGAAATCCCCGGCTTGTCCGATGACGGCAAGCAATTCCTCGGCGACATAGCCGTTGGTGGTTCCGGCGATCACCACGACGGTTCCGCCTTTAAGCGCGGTGATCACGTCGGGATGTCTGGCGATGCCCTTGCCGATCAGCCTTTTCCCTGCGGCGGGAGTCAATAAGACCTGTCTCATGGATGGCGCCCTTCCGTTTGTGTTTTTTTATGCGGATGCTTCAATTCAGAATGGAAAGCGATATTGTGCTTAAGAAATACAACGAGCGTCTGGGTTGCTGATCTGGACAAAATAAATGAGCATCTCTCGAAATTCATCATACTATTTTGGGCTAACGAATACAGTGTCCGCTACCCCCTCTCTTAGTCGCTATATCGGCTCGCCCGGCTTTGTTCTTTAATTTATTTACAGACAATTTTTTTATCAAAACAGCGCAGACAGTTCTTCGGCCCAATCATCCCGCAGGAATCATTGGCACAATCTGCCATTTAGAACAGCCGGCCCGGCTGCGTTTGAATCATAGCGCTTCTACCCGGCAGGGCACATAACGGTGAATGGGGGTGCCGAACTGGTCCCGGTGGGTGTTTTCGTCAACCGGTTCACATTCGCGCCGCATTTCCTGCCGTTATAAACCAGGCCGAATCCATGCGGCATCACCACCTGGCCGATGTGAGCCGTGTCCGTCACTTCCAGTTCAATTGCTTCCGATCCGGCTTGTGTCTTGACGCGGACAGACTGTCCATCGGTCAACTTCAGGGATGCGGCGTCAGCAGGGTGCATGGCCAGGGTGCAGGCGCGTTTGCCCTCGTTCCAGGCAGGATCGCGCATCAGCGTGTTGGCGTTGGTCGAGACGTGCCTTCCGGCCATGAGCACCAGGGGGAATTCGGGGGCCATCGTAAGCGCCGCTTTTTCGCTTTCCGCGTTAACATTGTGCAGCTCGCGTTCCTGTCCGTCGGTTAATACCTGGAGAAATTCCGAATTGGCTTCGGTTATCATTCTGGACGCTTCCCGGCTCATCGATTGTCCCGGTCTGGTCAGATGAATGCGAATGGACCGGCGGTCGTCGGGAGTCCCCCGGCGTTCAATGAATCCGGCGGCCTCCAGCCTGTCGAGAATGCCCGTGAGCGTTGCGCTGTCGAGTTCCGTTCTTCTTCCGAGTTCGCTGGAGGTGATTTTATCTTCAGCATTAAGAAAGCCCAGCACCATGGCCTGCACGGATGTGACATTCAGGTCAGAGACTTTCTGGCTTAAAAACCGGCTGGCAAGCTGATTGGCTTTGGCAAACTGGAAGAAAATGCAATCCGTCTTCTTCATGGGCGGTTTTATACTCGAATGCGACTTACTTGTATGAGAGGATAATGCAACCCGTTTTTTTTGTCAATTGTTTTGAAACGGGCAAGCTAAAAAAGGTAAGTCAGATGAATACCGGGTGCATAGAAGTTTTAAATTGATTGAGGGAATGATTAGCGGTTGAGATATTCGGACAATGGTTTATAATGCGTCATCACATGAAGAAGGTAATCAAAACGATGGCCAATCTGACACTGGATGAGTGGGTCACGCGACTTAAAAAAAACAAAAGCTTCAATGCCAACGCGGCGGCAATCATCGAGATTCCCGCGAAACAAGGCGACTGGGAGGATTACCCCGATTGGGTGAATCCCCGCCTGCGGGACGTTTTGGAAAAACGCGGCATGGAGAAGCTATACTCGCATCAGGCGCAGGCGGTGCGTTTCATCATGAACGGACAGTCTGTGGTTCTCGTGACGCCCACGGCCAGCGGCAAGACCCTGTGCTACAATCTGCCCGTCATGCAGCGCATTCTCGATGAGCCGGAAACCCGCGCCCTGTATCTGTTCCCCACGAAGGCGCTCGCACAGGACCAGATGCACGAGGCGCACAGCCTGATTACGGATTTGCGCGCCGACATCAAAACCTTCACCTACGATGGCGATACGCCCGACGACGCGCGTCAGGCCATCCGCCGTCAGGGTCACATCGTCGTCACCAATCCCGACATGCTGCACGCGGGCATTTTGCCGCACCACACGAAATGGCAAAAGCTCTTTGTGAATCTCAAATACGTCATCATCGACGAGCTGCATATCTATCGCGGCATTTTCGGGTCGCACTTCGCCAACGTCATCCGAAGGCTGATTCGCATCTGCCGTTTCTATGGTGCAAATCCTGTTTTTATCTGCTGTTCGGCCACGGTCGCCAATCCGCGCGAACACGCGGAAAAAATTCTGGAGCGAAGCGTTGCGCTGCTCGATAAAAGCGGCGCGCCCGCGGCGGCCAAAACCTTTGTTTTGTATAACCCGCCCATCGTCAACCGCGAACTGGGCATCAGGCAGAGCGCCATGACACCCGCGCGTAAGATCGCCTCCGACCTTATCGGGAATAACATTCAGACGATTGTATTTGCGACCAGCCGCCTCAATGTCGAGGTGCTGACGAAATATCTCAGGGACAAATTCGTCAAAACCAGGCCGGTGGCGGATCATTTCGTGACAGGCTACCGCGGGGGGTATCTTCCGAACCTGCGGCGTGAAATCGAAAGCGGGTTGCGGACGCGCGAGGTGATGGGTGTAATCAGTACCAACGCGCTCGAGCTGGGCATCGATATCGGCAATCTTGAGGCCTGCATCATGGCCGGTTACCCCGGCTCCATTGCCAGCACCTGGCAACAGGCAGGAAGAGCAGGCAGGCGTGCGGGGCGCAGCCTGGCGATTCTCATTGCGCGCAGCCATCCGCTGGATCAGTTCATCATGGAAAATCCGGATTACTTTTTTGCGCTGTCGCCCGAGCATTGCCGGATCAACCCGGACAATCTGCTGATTTTGCTGCATCACATCAAGAGCGCGGCGTTCGAACTGCCGTTTGAAAAAGGCGAAAAATTCGGCGGCGAAAATCTGGAGGAATTTTTGCAGTATCTCGAAGAAAAAGGTGTCCTGCACCGGACGAACGACCGCTGGCACTGGGCGGCGGAAAGCTACCCGGCCGACGAAGTGAGCCTGCGCGCCATTAATCCGGAAAATGTTGTCGTGGTCGATACGACCGATGCGGGGAATCATAAGGTGATTGCCGAAGTGGATTGGGACAGCGCCTTTACCGCCGTCCATGATGAAGCCATCTATATGCTCGCCTCCGAGCAGTACCATGTGGACAAGCTTGATCTGGATCGAAAGAAAGCCTACGTCCGCAAAGTCGATGCCGACTACTACACCGACGCGATGACCTACACCAACGTGCGCGTGATCGATTCGTTTGAGGATTCAAGGGCGGGCGGCGCGATTGTCGAACACGGCGAAGTCCAGGTCGTGCGCAAGGTGGTGGGCTACAAAAAAATTAAATTCTACACCTCCGAGAATTTGGGCTACGGCGATGTGAACCTGCCGGAAAAAGACATGCACACCACCAGTTACTGGTTCACGATTCCGCGCGACCGCCTGCGCACGCTGGATTTCACCCCCGCGGAAATCATCGACGGACTTTCGGCGCTGGCCTACACGCTGCAGCATCTGTCGGCGATGTTTTTGATGGCCGACACGCATGATATCGACCGGTCGCTGGGCGATAAGTCCGGCGAGTGGTTTGTCAGCCAGGGAAAGACCGGCCGCGTGATCACCTCCTTTGCCAACGGACGTCCCCAGCCGGTAAGCGGCCCCGAAGGACCGCGCATCGACGAGTTCGACCCGACGATTTTTATCTTCGATTCCTATCCCGGCGGCATCGGTTTTTCCGAGCTGCTCTACCGGGAACACGGAAACCTCCTTGCTGCCGCCAAAAGTCTGATCGAAAAATGCCCCTGCGCGTTCGGCTGCCCGTCGTGCGTGGGGCCTACGCTGGAAGTCGGCAAGACCGCCAAGGAGATTGTTCCGAAGATAATGGATTTGATTGGAGGACACTAGAAGTTTGGGGCGGCGGGCCGTTCGAGCTTCTTTTATATTGTTTGATGAGCGAAGTCCGTTGTTTTTCTGTTCGTAAAGGCAATATCTGAACTGTGTCATTCATTGTGGAGGTGCCGGTTGATCCAGAAACAAAAACAGATCATAGGCAATGCAAAGAGCCATTCGTATCCGGAAATAGCCGGTATCAGAGTTCACATTGTCTACGATATTATGAATGATGAAGATGTTTTCAGGTTTTCCAGGTTAAAGCATGGCTCGGGGATCATAACCCGACAATTCAGCAAGGATTTGGCTGAAAGAATAAATGACACCCTGGGGAATCAAATAGCTTTGGCTCCCTGTGAATGGGGGATTGTGTCCATAGGATCGTCTCAATACCTCGGTCAGGTTACGGCAAAAAACCTGGGGCTGTCCTATGCGCATATCAGACTGGATGATTATTCTTTGTTAAATGTGGAGTCTTACGATGCGGCAGGGACATTTGACGAACGGAACAAAATTTTCTCATCTAAATACTTTACGTTAGAGAAAAGAAGAAGCTTCAAAGCTAAAAATGCTATCTTTGTGGATGACATGTTGAATCGGGGCGTTACCTTCATGAAGAGCAGGGATTATTTAGAAGAGCAACATGGTCTGGCTGTGGCGGGGGTATATGTTTTATTTTCTATCGCACACGTCGAAGACGCCTCGATCGAGGAGTGTGTCAGTGATGCTTTTGTTAATGCAGAAGGGATTGGTGCTCTGATCAAAATGATCAACGAAGAAGATGTCTATATAACCCGGCGTCTTTTGAAAAGCCTCTTTTATAGGAAAGACAGATGGAGAATATTGCTGGCATTGAATCCAAGAAAATCTCTTGTTCTGATATCTAAAGGTTTATCTTCGATGTCCGCAAAAATTTGGGTGTTGATGAAAGCAGGAGGTGGAAAACCAAAGAGACATCAGACCTGGAAAACCTGATAAATTGACAGGTTCGATCCGGTAATCGTATTTTCGATGCTTGTCGCGGCGGCATCGGTTTTTCCGAGCTGCTATTCCGTGAGCACGCCAATCTGCTTGCTGCCGCCAAAAGCCTGATTGAAAAATGCCCCTGCGCGTTCGGCTGCCCCTCGTGTGTGGGACCGACGCTGGAAGTGGGGAGGACGGCGAAGGAGATTGTGCCGAAGATGATTGAGCTGGTGATTCCAACCTGATAAAGAGGATCGAGCAGATGAATCGTGTCCGACAGTATTTGATTTTCTTTTCTTGCGATTTCTTCTTATGCTTTAATCAACGTTCTTTTATATCTGAGGCGCGTCATGATGAAACGATCCAAAACCGAACGCCTGTGTTCGGGTTTGGACTTGGCTAGTGGAGGCCCTGAATGAAAAACAATTTCCATGTCCGACCCGGTAGAAAAAAAACAGTTCTATTTCTTTGTCTGGTCCTGGTATTTCTCACGCCCGCTCTTTTGTTTTCCCGCGGCAACGATGATGAAGAAAAACGGCTTGAGCGACATTTCATACGTTTTGATTTTATCAAGGACATCTCTCTTCGCGCCACGGGCACAGGGGCTTACAGTGCTCCCTCCCCCCATCACGTGCCCACGGCCGAACAGATCCGTATCGGCCAGGAAAATATCAGGAAAACGCTTGGCGCCATGAAGGGAAAACCGCTTTCGATCGGTGAGACGCTCAGGGTGTATGCCGCGGCCGGCGAGGCGGGATTCCTTGCGGTTCACGGTTCCCACGGTGATGGGGAGATATCTCCGGCGATCAGCCGGGAAATGGGCCTGGGGCGGCAGAAATTTCACGAAGAGGTCCTGATCGAACTTGCCAAAGCTGTTGAGCCCAGGACCAAAGGTCTGGGCGTGAACGACTTTGGTTCTGGCGCCGATCCCGACAAGATTAACGCCATAGGAGATATTGACTTTACGCTTTACGCGAAGAACAACGGGGTTGAGGCCCAGTGGCTGATTGAACAATATGATAAGCACTTCAGAGACCTCGCCCGGAAAAAATACGGCGTGAACGTTTCACCGGCGCAGATGGACATCGTGGCGCACCGCAATGATGCCATGATCCCGGATTGGCGAACGCGCGAGAGTCTGGCGGACTTTGAAATCAAGTTGCGGACGGGGACGACGCTTCTTAAGGCGAATCCCGAGGCGTATTTTCTGGAAGGCGCCTATCTTCAGCAGGTCATGAGCCGAAGCGTCAAAGCCGGTAAAAAGACCTTTGCCTGGTACACGCCAGATTCGTCGGCGCAAAACGGCGTCAAAGTGATCCGCGTCAACGCCTCGCAGGTGCCCGAGTTTTTTTATACGCCGAAGGCCCGCAAGGGTCTCGGGTTCGGCGGCTCCGCCGGAAATTTGCACATGTACCACGCGCACGCGGACAATTTTGACGGACGCGCCAAGTACATTCTGCGAAGCCTGGATAACGGGGTGGGGCTTCTGATGACCGGCAAGCGCGGAGACTATCAGGATATCGGCTCGGATACGGATGTGACACAGGGGAAACCCGATCCTGTGGGTAAAAGCGAACGCAGGCAAATCATTGAAGATATCTATGATTCGCCGCAGATGAAATATTCGAAGGATCTGCGGGATGAAATATTTGAAACTTACGAAATCTGCAGAAAAGTTCGCATCGCCAAAGACAAGCGCTTGCAACTGAGCGAATCGGCAGTTTATGAAGGTCTGATCGACCACATGAAAAAGCATTCGCTTGTGGAAATCGACAACGCGCAAGCCCTGAAACTGGCAAAGCAAACTTTTGCCAGCACCAGTGAGTTCATTCTCACGGCCAATGTTGTCCGCACGGCGAAAACTCGCGCGAGAGACTGGCTGAGACCCCATACCCTCAAAGAGCGCATAACCTATGAGGATGACGACGGGAACATCGTATCCGCCGTCGCAAAAAAACCGGATCTTGAAAAACTCCAGTTCGCGGCGTTTCGAGAACTCCATGACGCTATCGGAATGCTTCAGCAGGATGAAAAACAGCATGTGATTGATCAGTTGAAAGAACAGAATCCCGCTCTCAAAAGGGATATTGAAATCATTGAGAACATCATCCGGAAGAAACGCGAAATGATGGTTGCGCCTGAAACCCAAACGCCCGGGACTGCCATGACTTTTCGTCAAAAGGCGGCCGAGTCGGTTATTGACAGCTTCGAGCAGATGGGCAAAACGGCGTCAGGATCGTCCTTGTGGGTGCGATCGCTGCAAAACGCCGGGGATGCCTGGGTGACGGCGCAGGCTCTTGAAAGCTATATGTATTCGAACCTCACACAGGCGGTGATCTATACTGGCGGCAGGAAATACGGTCCCGCGCTCGAAAAGATGAGGCTCAAAACCGAGCAGGCCAATAAGCAGCTGATGGATCCCATATGGATGACGCGCCTGTCGCGGGCCAACTCGGTGGTCCATATTCTGACCCTCTACGTTCAGGATAACGGATGGTCTGAACGGGTCATCAAAGAAGCTGTCGTCGAAGCATGGAGTCACGTACCCTTGTTCGGCATGCCCGTGGACATTTACCGGGGAACGGTATCGGGGCTTCTGAATTATAAGGGGGATCTCAGCGGACTGGTCAAAGTGAGCGTCGGCTCCGGGCTGGGTCAGATCGTTTTGTCCCAATTCATTCCGGGATACGGCCCCGTGATCCTGGTGGTCAATACGACCAAGGGCGTGGTGAATCTCGGCGGCACGCTGGTTTTTACGCCTCTGAAAGATCAGCGGGTGAAGCTGGCCTACCAGGGCTATCTCGATCCGGTCGACATTGAGCCCGGCAGCTCGTTTTATAAATTTCTGCTCGAACAGACGGGGACCCAAGCCGTGCAAAATGCCCTGGCCTGGTGGACACAAAGCACGGGCCGCAAAGACCGCATCTATTCACCCAGGCCCTCGGTGCTTCACCCCATCGATCCTGAAATGCAGATGAGCCTGGATGAAAGGCGCAGAGCCGTCTTTGAACACTTCCAGCCAAAGATCGAGGCGTTGTTTATGCAGCGGTTCGGGGGCGGGGCCAGTATCAGGGATCAGCGCGAGACTTACACGGCCCTGGAATCCGAATTTCTGCCGAAGATAATGTACAAGCATGTTCATGATTGGTGGGAAGGCAGTGGGCCATTTGCCCAATACGACTCCCTGACAGTCAAGAGAATGATGGATGAGTACTACGCCGATGACATGAAGGCAAAGCTGACGCACTTGCTCATCGCGGACTATTTCGCGGGAAAAGGCGAATTGGTTAATCAAGAGAATGAGTGGTATGCATCCCTTAAAAAACTCATTGCCGTTTCGGCCGGCTACTTCGACTCTTACTCCAAGACGTACAATCTGCAAGCCACCGCTATCCGCTTAGCTCATCTTGACGCTGCCACGCTGCTTTGGGCGGAGGAGCTCGAAGAAGCGGAGCGTATTGATCCCCGGATTGAGATCCTTTCTTCGCCGCAGGTAATTTTGGGGAAAGACGAAGCGGGCGCGCCGGTGCCGGTCATCGAAAAGCTCAACCTCCGCGCAAAAGTCCAGGCGTCCGATACCGAAGAGCATCCCGCGCCCTTTTCTGTCCGATTCAAAGTCAAATCCGGCGACAGCGCGGAAGATCTTTCCGAGAACCGGGCCTTTTCATTAAAGTACACCCCCGATCAACTGCCCCAAAGCGTTACCGTTACCGTCGTCGCCTATGACGCCAATAACCGGCCGTTCATCGAGCATGATGTCACCATTCCCATTCTGGGTGAGATGGCCTCCAGCGAATATGCCGGTGGACGCAGCCTGGAAGACGTCTATGACCGCCTGGAGGCGCTCGCAAAGAAGGCTGAAGAGATGGCTCAGGAAACCCTGCTGAATTCAGACAGGGCCAATGGCGGAATCTCCCGGGCATCTTCCGCCCTTACGGCTTTGACGTCTTCCAAGGACCGGGTCAGCGGCAATCTTGCCGAGGCGGCCCGTCTGGGGCAGGAGGTCCGCGACCGGATCGGATCGGCTCAAAGACGGATTTCCGATGCTTTGCAAAGCGCGCAGGACCTTCGTCATTCTGTGCTCCGGGCATGGGAACTGAGCCGGGAGATTTGTCGAGGCCTGGCGGATATCAAAGCGCAGCCCGCCAGAAGAAGCGCGATTCTCAGCAATATTCATGCGGGGCGCAAGACGCTTGCGTCTCTTTTGGATCAGGGGAGGAATCACGAAAACAACTATGTCTCTTCCCTCCGGCCGACCGAAAAAGACATTCGCGATATAGAGGGAAAACAAGACGCTATCTCCCGGATCATCGATCCGAAAGACCGACTTGATGAAGGGCGTATTCTGGATCATCTCATTGAAGCCGATATCGCCGCTCAAGCCGCCGCGGACAATGCCGCTACCATTAAGGATCTTATCGCCGACGCAAAAATTGAGTACGCAAAAGGAAAATCTTTTATTGAAGCGGGCCCCAGGGGGGGCGGGTTCGCAAAGAAGCTGTCCCGTCTCGACAAGTTGATGGAGCGCATTGAGCGGGCGGATAAAAGCGCCGTTTCGCTGGTGTCTTCCCTGGAGGGTAAAGTCGAGAAAATTAACCGGGCCGTCCAGTCCTTGAGCGGTGACATCAGCCGAATCAACGAAAAAATAGACGCGATATTGCAGGACCGGCGCCAGGCACTGGCCGCCGCCGGGGAGCTGGCGAAGAATTTCGACATTCAGCAGCGGGGGAGGAAGGCTGTTGAAAAAGATCTGTCTGAGATTGAGGCCGCCGCCCTTGACGCGGATGTGTGTGCGGAATCGGCGCAGAATACCTCCGCGCCGACCGCGATGCCCCCGGCGGGGACAGGCGATCGATGCAACGAAATCATCAGCGCTCTCAATGACGCCAAGCGGCAGGGCGATTCTTACAACTACGGGCGCCTGCTGCAGCACTTCGCGGACTGTCCGGGCTACGCCCAGGCGCAAGCCATTTACAACGATATGCTGTCAACGGATCGGCGCTGCAACGATCTGACGGCGAAATTGAATGACGCACAGCGTAAGGGCGATCTTCAAACCTACCGATCCATCCTGAATGCCTATCAGAGGTGTAATCACTATCATCAGGCGCAAGCCAATTACAATGCCATGGTTGAAGCCGGTCAGAACCGGTTCTGCAATGATCTGGCCAACCGTCTGAATAACGCCCAGCGACGCGGTGATCTCTCGGTGTACGGGTCATTGCTTGGCGAGGCCTCTGGCTGCTCATACTATAATGAGGCACGCGATATTTACGAAGGCATGAAAAACCAAAGAAACATGCAGGTCCTAAGCGCGTTTGTCGGCGGCATGGTTCAGGCTCTGGATCAGCAAAACACTGGCAGAGCCGCGCCCCCGCGACCGCCCCCGCCGTCGCGATCGGTTCAGCCAGCCGGCAATACGGGGTCGGCAACGAAACCGCCTCCGACGACCGGCGGCGGCATGAGCCGGACGGACTGCGAAAAGAAATTTTGTCCCGTTTGCGCGACCGGAGGCAGTGTTGACCTTCTGGGCGTGTCCGTGAACCAGCAGTGTAACGATTGCCGGAAAAAATTCAAGGCGAAAATAGAGGATTGCATGCGCGGCGGCGTATCCACACACAGGCCTGATTCCGATATGTCACAGTTCAACACTTATCGGGTCATCAAATGCAAGATGCCGGTTAAAGACAGCAAAGGACGTGTTGTCCGCTACAAAGATTACTATGAATTTGCAGGCGGAAAAAGAAAGTATCCTTCCGGTGTCAGTTGCACCGCCGTTTCAACCGGGACCTGGGACAATTGCTACAGGCTCGCGCAGGAATACAACAGCAGACACAAAACGGGTTACCGTGTCAATCCGTAAGACCTTAAAGGAGGATTGGGGAAGATGAGGGGCACTCTTCGAAGAAATCTCACGTTGGTGATGTTTATCAGTCTCGTGTCGGCAACTTGCGCTTTTGCGCAGGGAGCGGGAACGATAAGCCGGGTGGAAGGGGACCAGGTGTTTATCCGGATGGAGCAGGGGGAGGCGCGTAAGGGCGATCGAGTGCGCGTTGTCCATGTTACCGCCGGCGGCATGGAGATTGAAGCCGGAACATGGATCGTCGACAGGGTTTCGGACAGCGAGGTTACCGCGTCCGTGCATCTTAAGAAAGTAACTCCGAGGAAAGGCATGAAGGCTTTGGTCTCCCCCCGCGAGAAGGGTGAGACCCTTGTGCCTGCTAAAGCCCTGCGTGAATCGCCGCAAGAGACGGACACGCAGTTGGTTACAAAGCTTGAAGCAGAAGCGTCCGCCGGAAACGCTAAATCGCAACACCGCCTGGGCTACATGTATCAAAACGGGCAGGGAGTGGAAAAAAACGAGGGCAGGGCGCTTTATTGGTACCGGAAGGCGGCCGATCAGAATCATCTGCCGTCTATAAATAATCTTGGCTGGACGTATCAGAATGGATTTGGCATCGCAAAAGACCTGAAAAAGGCCGTATCTTGGTATCAAAAGGCGGCCGATCAGGGTTTTGCTGCGGCCCAGGACAATCTCGGCTGGATGTACCAGACCGGGCAGGGCGTTTCCCAAAACTATACCGAAGCGTTCGTCTGGTACAGGAAGGCGGCTGATCAGGATCATGCCAACGCGCAAAATAATCTTGCCCGTCTTTATGCAGCGGGATACGGAGTTAAACAGGATTACGCGGCGGCCGCGCGTTGGTACCGCAAGGCGGCCGATCAGGGACACCCTATGGCGCAGTACAATCTTGCCCGCCTTTATCAATATGGGAACGGCATGCGCAAGGATGGGGCTCAAGCGATCCACTGGTATGAAAAAGCAGCGGCAGCCGGCAATCAGGCAGCCCGCCAGGAGCTTTTAAAACTTCAGGCCGGGGAAGATTAGCTTTCGCGTGGCAGGGTTTTGCGTTTTTCGCCCATCCCCTGATCAGCGACATTTTTGTTCCGGCTATTTACCGGGCATGCGCCTAAACGCATGAGCGCTGTGAGGCATTTCGTCAGGGAGTTTCTGTTGATGATCTGACTCACGCTCATTCAGGAAAAAACGACCTCAATCGCTTTCAATGTAGAAATTGTCGATTACCCTTTATAGAAGGAGCTCCCAATGCATAGAAAAACGAATTTACTCGATATCATCGAGCCCGGCGGAAACCTGACTGAATCTGCAAATGGATTATGATTTACGCGTAGCCAAACGAACAACCTGGCCGAACATTGAACCCCATGTCAAAACACAGGCCGCATAGACATCCTGGAGGCAAGCAAAGCACGATAAGCATCAAGAAGAAGTATCCATCTTTTTTCTGCGCAGCTCCCTTTCGCGCCGGATATGCCCGGCAAAACCGGACGCTTTCTTCCGGGGTGCAGGCTTTCCATACTTTGATCCCAGCCGGACAACCAGCCATCGGCAAGGCACCCAGATCAGAAGCAACAACACAAAAGACAAAGCAGCCGGAATCATTGACGCACCGCCTGCCGAATAAACACCCGCAGCCAGGCACACAGCCGCGCAGATCCATATAAAACCCGAGAACATCTCACCGCCCATGGTGCTGCCATAACCTTGAAAACAATCTTTAAACAGCAGCATCATCGCAATTGCGCCCAGTGCAGCGCCGACCGAAATCAAGAAAAGCGCCGTCATATTGCCTCCACCACCCGTCGGTTTATCGAAACCTTTCGTTTCTGAAGGATAAATACATCATTCAACACGCAATAAAAAGAGCAAAATTTTCCCTGACCCAAACAGAACCGATTCCATCCGTAGACGATTTGTGCTAAAAGGAAGTTACATATTTCCAAAACATTTTATCCCACAGACTTCATGAGGGGTTGCGCATGGCCAACATCAGACATTGCACGTTTTGCCTTATTGCGGTCTTCATGCTGTTTTCGTCTCCTTTATCTGCGCAAGCCGCAGACGATAGCCGCAGTCGTCCGTCCGGCAGCAAAGACCGCGCACATCAGGAAGTGATCACGCCGGATCAGTTTCTCGCTGCGGCGCGAAACGGTTCGATTCAGAAAGTACAAGTCGCCCTCGCCCAGGGCATCGATATCAACGTGCAGAACGAAATCGGCGAGAGCGCCCTGCATCTTGCCAAAGGCACGGCTTTGGTCAAATTCCTTATCAAGCACGGCGCAAACGTCAACCTGCCCGACAAACAGGCTGGCATGACCCCTCTTTTTTTTCAGGACGTGCCGGCAGCCAGGCTGATTATCGCCGCAGGCGCTGACGTCAACGCGCGCAGCCATGACGGCAACACGCCGCTTCACTGGTTTGCCTATTCAAACTATTTGGAGGGCGTGCAATACCTGGTATCCGCGGGGGCGGATATTCATGCTGTCAACAAGGACGGGAAAACAGCTCTGGATGTCGCCAGACGCTTTGGCAACCGGGCATTGGTCGACTATTTACGATCGATTGACGTTGAAAAGAAGTCAAATAATAAGGGACCTGGAAAGCACTAATATACCTGATATAATGTTTTCATACTTTACAGCAGGAGGCGATGTGTATGAAGACATCAACATTAGTTCGCAATGGAATAACCCCACAGAGGGTGGCATTGTTTTCTCGATTAGTTGACTGAATTCCCTGGTCTGATCGACGGCGCGCAATGGGAGACATAACATTGTCGCTGCTGGATGGGAAACATCGTGTAGCCGAATATGTGTTTGGCTGGAGCAGAACTGCGGTAGAAATGGGGATGAATGAACATCGAAGCGGCATCACTTGCGTAAATGATTGGTCAACCCGTCACAAGCCGAGATCAGAGGATAAATATCCACATCCATTGGCTGCTATAAAGGAGATTATGGAACCGCACATTCAGGCAGAGCCACGATTGCGAACAATTTCCAATATTTTAAATCGTCAGAATTACCGATTGCGGACGGTTGAGAAGACAAAGGTTCAAAAAAAACAAAAGAACCCGTCGCCATATTTGAAAATGTCCGAGAAATAAATGCAATGGCGGATGCGTCTCCGGATGTGCTAAGGATCAGTGTGGATACAAAAGCGGTGATCAATATAGGTGAATATTCCAGAGGTGGACGTTCACGCGGCATCAAGGCTGTCCGGGCGTGTAATCATGATATGATGCCCAAGAAAAGGTTGATTCCTGGCGGCATTTTGGACCCGGTTACGGGCAAATCATTTTTGTTTTTCGGTACAAACTACAAGACCAGCGACTTTCTTGTTGATGGTTTACTTCTGTGGTGGAAGGCGAGGAAGTCACAACTTTCCCGAGTGATACAGCTTGTTATCAATTTGGTCATGGCTTATCACATGATAAGAAACGGGGTCCCCTATAAAGAGCTGGGCAAGGATTATTTGCTTCACCGAAGGGCAGACAAGATTGTTAAGAATCACCTCAAACGGTTGCGGGATCTTGGGTATGAGGTAGAACTACAGAAGGTTGCCTGACATTGGGTAGCGCGGCAAGTAATGAATACAATAAATTAGAGGTGTATTTTCAGATGAAAACCGTTCTTATTGCTTTGTTGTTTGTCTTTACCGCAGCGACAGCCGACGCGCAAACGTCGCTTGAGGACTATCTAAACCGCCTGCCCGCGCAGCCGAAGCAATGTTGCGGCGTGGCCGAGCGGGATAAGGCTGCCTTTCGGGATGCCATCAGCACCGTCGAGGACGCCATGGGGAAGGACCTGCGCGAAAGAAAAAAGGCGTCAAAGGCGCGCATGGAAACCGATGCGGACAAGATTGAAGAAAGCCTGACGCCCCAGACAATGGATAAACCCCGCAAAAGCGGAAAATTGACCCGGGAAGAGAAAAAAGCCCGCAAAGAAGAGATGATGCGCCAGTATGGCATTTCTCCTGAAGACACCCAAAAACTCAAAACGATGACGAAAGAAGAGAAGACCGCCTGGGCGTTAAAAAACAGCTCGGCGGCATCGCAGAAAATGCAAAATGATCCGAAATATGCCGGCGCCACGGTGCAGATAAAATCTCTCGCCGATCAGCAGGCGGCTCAGCGGGCCGCGCAGGAACAGGTGGACACCCAGAAAGCCTTGCTCGACGGCATCCTTAAAAAGATTGACGCGCTGGAGAAGACCGCCTCGGCCACATATGCCGGAGAGGTTGGCCCCGTTGAGCGCGAACTTTCCGCCATCCCCGACATTGTCACGACCCGCGAGCAGCAGGCACAAGTCGGTAAGCTCGATTCAAAATTGAAGGCGGCGCGCGCTCGTCACTGCAAAACCTATGCGCCGAAGTATCTTGCCCTCGTGTCCGACTATTTGGCCGCACTGCAAGCCGCCCTGCCCGATTTCCGGAAACTCGACGAGGCGGGCCGGATGCAGGTTGCCGACATGGACGCTCCCGTCGAATCTCATGACGGCATGGCGCAAGGCGTCAAAGCCATAAAGACTTACGGCCATCTGCTGGGCAATGCTTTCAAGTACGACCGTTGATGCCAAAGACGTTACCCGTGTATAGCATGGCCCGGCCCGGAGTTGACATTCCCATGGAGAAAATCAGGGCTTTTTGCGTGAAGTGGAAAGTTGCTGAGTTTTCGTTGTTTGGGTCGGTACTTCGCTAAGATTTCCGGTCGGACAGCGATATCGATGTTTTGCTGAGTTTTAAAGAAAATTCCGCATGGAGCCTGTACGATCTTGTCGATATGAAAGATGAACTCGAGACCATATTTGGCCGCGAGGTTGACCTTGTAGAAAAAGAGGCTATACGCAATCTCTATCGCCGACGGTCGATGCTTGCCACGCAGGAGGCGCTCTATGCCTCGTAACGAAAGCCACGACCCGGCATTCAAACAATCATTGCCGATGATCAGGCCAAACGACTTCTCCCGGCTTTTATTACCCGCCCGGAGGCCGGTCGCGATCACCCGGGATCCAATTGTTCGTAACTGTACGCAGGGAGCGTTGATCCTCCGCGCCATGTGGAAACATGACCCGTTTACTGCATTTTTTTTCTTGCAACGCTATTATGAATCAGATCAAAGAAATCACCACTACATTTTCAGGAGAAAATATTTCGTGCTGATCCTTCATAAGATCAAGAAGCTCGTCAATCGGACACCCCGGTTGCAAAGCCTGTATAACGCATCCAGATTGGTGATTCAAATCATACCATTTTATCTGGTTTTGGGAATGCCCCGCAGGGAATGTTGAAGAGCAAACCTGTTGCGCGCCGGCAATAGAACATATCGATGTTGTTTCCCCGGGACCAGAAGACATGAAAACGATCTCGCAAACACCGGGTGTCCGGCACACAAAGCAGGAACTGGTCAACAGGCTCCGCGACGGCTGGTTGTGTCTCGGCCTTAATCATCATTCCAGAATGATTGCCTGGATGTGGTACAATCCCAATGCCTGTGACTCCAGGCTTCTACGGTTTCCCCTGCGGGAGAACGAAGCCTATCTGACTGACGCGAGAACGCTGGAGGAATTCAGGGGTAAAAATCTTGCTCCCTATCTGAGGCAGGAGCTGTATCGGCGCCTGCGGGACATGGGGCGCACCGAGATATACAGCATCACGGAATACTTCAACCGACCGGCGGTCGCGTTCAAGAAGAAGCTGGGCGCAAAAGCGTCAGGCTTTTATCTGCATGTCCTTCTTTTGAAGAAGCTGGAATTTACCATCCGGTTAAAAAAATACTGACACAGGTCAACAACGCGCCGCACGGGCGCCCGGGTTTCTAATTCAGCCCCGGAAGAAGGGTAAAATCTTTAATCATGACATTTGATCCAAACACTACTGTTCCTTTTGGGGTCGTGTCAACAATCTTCCGCACTTTTTGATTTAGCAACCCCTCAATCCGGTTACCCGCAGGAAAAAACTCTAAGGTCTCTACCGGAAGCATTCTTGTTCGGACGACGTCTGGAATGCCACTCCGACCAGAAAGACGAAGGGCAGGTTTAAAAAAAATAATTAAGTGTTATGTTTGAATGAATAAGAACTAATTAATACAGGAAGCCGCCGTTGGTAATGCCCGGCTAAAAGGACTAAACTGTTACTGTTTTCTTCTGTCTTTCCTCGATATGCTACACATTTTTCCCGGGCGGAATCTTCGGAACGATCTTTCTCAATTCCCGAAATATGGATTCCTCTTCGTCTGCGCATTCTCGCAGGATAGCGGCATAGGAGGGAAATCCCTCTGTATCCCGCGGCCTTCCCTTGCAGTGCCGGGCAGCCTGGACGGCGAAACTTCGCCACTTATCTCCGGTCTGAGTCATTTGTCCGGAAATGTGCAAGAGCTTTTCATCGTTCAGTATCCTGGCTGCGTCTTCCAGAAAAGCTGCGAACATGTATCGAAAACCCGAGCCCCCTGTGCCGATCTCCTCCTGCATCATGATGACATTGCCCAGGTTGCGGCGGCTGCCTGATTCACCAAGCGTGGATGGCCACTTTTCCATCCTGTTGGTGAAATAGCGTATGCCTTTTATGCCGACAATAGGAAAGAGTGGCTGGAGCATGGTGCTGCATACCTCCCGGATTCCTGCGGAGGCAGCATGCGCAAGCCTCAGACGATCGGGGACCTTTTGAATGGTGACCATTCTTCCCCTCGGAGCCATTGCTCCCTTCGAAAACCTGGCCTTCCGAAGGTCCTTTTCCGGACAGAGGGCAATTTCATTCGTAAGAAAATCAGAAACCAGATAGTCGCTTCCCTTCTTTCCCGTCACCACGAGGTTGTGAAGGTTCAAATGAATTCGGAAAACCTCCTGGATAAAGGGAAGCCAGTATACCCCCACCTGGAGTCCCACGGGAATACCTTTATCAAGTTCGCGGTCCAGGGCCTGCATGGCCTTGTCCTGATCCTTGAAGTAGCGGATTTGAGCCTGCACACCCAAACGCTCCATCGATTTCTTCATAATGCTTCCGGCGGAGGACCGAAAAGATGTGAGGGGAAGCCCCATGAACTTAAGCATGGGGATATGCACAAAATTCAATCCAGAACCGGTTCCAAAGATCAGGGGCTCAGTAACGTTCATACCATCTCCGCCGTGATGATTGATCAGCCCCGCTGTTACACAGGTTTCGCAATGAGCCCCGACACGGTGTTTGTATCCGGTATCAATATCCATATCAGCGTTCCTTCTTTCCGAGAATAAGATCTATTCCGTCCAACTGGGGATTGACGAACTCCGCAAGCGTCACACCGAAAAAATCAGCGTACCTTTGAAGGACAGGGGTCTTGAGTTTCTTGAACACGGATGGCCTGAGATGTCTTTTGATTCGCCAGCTGGCCATCCCGACATACTGCGCGATGAGCCCGCAATCCATGATTTTACAGGCCATAAAGAAGGCCAACGGGCTTTCCTGCCCGGACCGGACTTTCCCCGCTGCAGCTTCCACCTGCTCATTGATGTGCTCCCACATCATTTTCACGGTTAGCGTTCCCAGATGATTGCCCACTGACTCGACGATCTGATAATGTCCTGTATCGTCCATGGCGAAGGTAAGGCGCGGCCCGGGTAGATGGGTTTCGGGATCCTGCTCAACGTCATTGATCTTCATGCATTCCTCCTTATTGAGGGTATAGCCTCAAAGATTAAGGACAGCGTTGCGCTCCTGAGGGAAAAGGACTGTGTGGTAATGTGCGGCTCAGATTCGGACGGGCCGCAGATTGATAGAACATCCTTTTTAATTTATAATCTATAGGAAAGATGGTTTTGTATGTCAAGGCAATCTTAAGCACATGTCATGATCGGTGTTATAGAGCCCACAAAGATGAAATATCCATTAATGTTTTGCCGATTGCTATTTTGATTCCTGAGAGGTAAGCTCCCCTTTTTTGAAGTCACGGAAACATTCATGCATGAAAAATGATTTTCGAGCATAGACGCCTGAGCATTTCCTAAAAGAGTTTCCAGCACGTATATAAACCACCGAAAAACACCTTTGAAAAAGGCAAAATGGGCCTTGCCCCATCTCTTCACATTGCAGGCAATCCGTTTACAGGACACGGCAAAAGAGCTTTAACCACTCTGCGGACACGGAGCTTCCCGGTTCCATATGATCGCTTAAACTCAGAATTAGTCGCCTCGATTCCAGAACGGATACTATAACGCTCTTTCCATTGAGGCATGTTGATCGGCGTACATCGGAATCTCTTAACCGCAGCTCTGTTTCTGTGGCAAACTCCAATCGGAAGGCGCCGACCATGTCCTGTGCCAGGCAAGCACAGCCTGGTTCCGCCAATGGCCAAAGTGGTCCTGGTGGCCGGAGCCCACGGCATCATGGTCGAAGAGCACCTTGAACCGGGAAAGACACTCTCCGACGGACCCCAGTCATCGACAATTCCCGGCTTTGAAAAACTCATGGGCGAAATCAAACAGATCAAGGCCTTTCTCGGGTATTGAGTCATTCCAATGTGTTGTAGCGGCGATAAATGAAATGTCCCTCAAATACGAGAAAAAGAATACGATCTTTTAATCCATAATAAACCAATCACTTTTGCTGCCCAGTATTTTCTTGACACAAAAGAGATTGTATCCGCAGTGGCTGCTGTTATAGTTTTCTGATGAGGGAACCGATACATATTCAACTAGCAGGCCGGTAGAGATTTTATCCAATATTTGCCACCAGTTGTCAGTTGTTCGCATTTCAATTGGAAACCGTTTAGGGCCTGTAATAAGCTTTGGATCATAAGGAGAAGCAATCTCCCGGGTTGCAAATAAACAAGATGAAGAAAACGATCATTCATTTCACTGTATCCCTGTTCGTCATCCTCATTTCCTCGCCTGGCCTGGCGCTTGAAGCGACCGATATCAATCAGGCCATTCGTGATAAGGGCGCGCATTGGGTTGCCGGGGAAACGTCTGCACTGAAACTCTCACCCGAGGAAATAAGGCGCCGTCTCATGCCGATAGAATTTAAAAAGTCTGGCCCACAGGACAAATCCTATCGGTATTCCGCAAAAACCTACAATCTCCCCACTAAATTTGATTGGCGAAACGTCAATGGCCACAATTACATCACAGGCCTGAGAGACCAGGGGAACTGCGGTTCATGCTGGGCCTTTGCCACCACGGCGATCCTCGAATCCAGAATACTCATTACAAGCCACACGCCCGATACGGATCTGGACCTTTCAGAACAAGCGATGGTATCGTGCGATGACGAAAACACGGGGTGCTTAGGCGGCTATCCTTACTCTGCGATGTCCTACCTGCAGACAGCCGGCATTCCACTGGAAACCGACGCGCCCTACATTTCCGGGACAACCGGAACAGATGGCGTTTGTACCACCCCAATGCAGCAAAATACTTATCGGGTTACAGGCTTTGAAGATGTTTCCATATCCGTAGAGGCCATCAAAAACGCCATCACACAGTATGGACCACTGGCAGCGGGCTTCACCGTCTATACGGACTTTCTTTACTACGAATCGGGAGTTTACAGTCACGTATCCGGTGTGGTCGAGGGAGGGCATATGGTTGCTATCGTCGGTTACGATGATGAGGAACAGGCCTGGATCATCAAGAACAGCTGGGGACCGGATTGGGGTGAAGACGGGTATTTCAGAATTAAATCCGGTACGAATGAGTGCGATATTGAAAACAATGTTTATGCCATTCACTTTGCTGTCGTGCCCGGCGCCTCGTTTGTTCTGAGCCCTGCCAGTGCCGATTTCGGCACGCTCGTGCTTCCCGATCAAGCATCCCAAACACTTCCTTTCACCATGACGAATAACGGATCGGTGCCGTTAATGAATATCTATTCCATGGTGACGCATCCGTCGTATTCGGTCTTACCCATCACTATTTCCGCGCTGGAATCGGCGGCTTCAGCCGATATCCAGGTGACCTATACCGCCCGGGCAGGGAAGACCCCCGACGCAGGAGAACTCCATGTGGTTTCCGACGGAATCACGCGAACAAGTTCGCTTGCCGCCCAAACAAACACCCGACCGGATCAACCGACCAATCTGTGGCCATCCGATGCTATTGCCATACCATTACCCGGAAAGCTTTTCGCATCAGCGTTTGTGGATGCTGACGGCGATGCTCACGCAACCAGCCAGTGGATCATCCAAAATGATTCCGGCGGCATCGTCTATTTCGGTTTCTTTGATGCGGTCAACAAAACGTCTTTCACGGTTCCTTCCGGCACTCTGCAAGCGAACACAACGTATTACTGGCAGGTGATCTATCAAGATGACCGGGGAGTTGTATCTTCACCCTCGGATTTAACAGCGTTTACAGCAGCAAACCCCATGTCCGGGAGCAAAGGCGACTGTTTTATCGCCACTGCGGCATTCGGTTCGCCCATGGCCGGCCAGGTGGAAATCCTTCGGCAGCTTAGAGACAGATACTTGCTGACCAATCATCCCGGACAAAAGTTTGTTGCCTGGTACTACCGCAATGGTCCAGTTGCCGCAAATTACATCCAAGGCAATCCTTTGGCAAAAACGGTAGTCCGTGTAGCACTCTATCCTTTAATTGGCTTTTCCTTCCTGCTGATTTCCGGTTATCTGCCCTTTGTGGCAGTCGGACTTCTTTTGACCGTGTTTCTTTGCTTACGGTTCAGGGTGAGTGCTGACTGAAAGATTCCACCCCGATTCCAGTCAGATATTGCATATCCCTCTGCGGTTGCCGGACGTGATTTTTTCGGCCGGTCCAGACTGCGCGAAATGACGTTTTGTGCATTCTTTAAGACTTTTATTGCGTAATCGGAATGAATTCTGGGTGAATTCTGGGGACATATCACTT
>DDWS01000046.1:2816-216052 GCA_002347685.1 Syntrophaceae bacterium UBA2280 | reverse complement strand
CTTTGTTGCAATATGGGCCGTTAGCTCAATTGATAGAGCAACTGACTCTTAATCAGTAGGTTGTCGGTTCGACCCCGACAGGGCTCACCAAAACATAAGCCGTTTCGGGTAGTTAGCGAAACGGCTTTTTTGCTTCCATTGTTTTGGTTTTTCATGCAGGCGACCTGAAGGCCACCCCGTTATAAAAAAACCCGCTGGAGCGAGTTATTAACGGTCTCATAATTGAACTTACATTTGTCATGCCGGCGAAAGCCGGTATCCAGGAATTGCTGAACTGGTTCCCGGCTTTCGCCGTGAAGACGACTGAAAACAGAATAGCTCCAGATGTTAATAATATTATGAGACTGTTAATATATCTGTTATTCGGTATTTCCGAAGTAGCGATATGTATTCAGGCAGCAACATTTCCTTCGCTGTCCGCATCCCTCTGTTTACCAAATCCGATATCTCTAGACACGCCAACAAGCGATGAACAGCGCGGAATTCAGGAAATTGCGACTGCGGAGAATATCCTGACAAACGATGATTAGGCGTTGGCGTATGGTCAGTAATGTCAGATTATCGTTGGATAATAAGTACTCAATTGGATAGTGCGGCTGGATATATTTTCTCCATTTATTCAGATTATGTTACACAAAATATTTTCACTCCGTAAGAAACAAGCATTTGATTTCAGCATGTTATCGGCAATAATTCCAACTGGCATAAGCCTTGCGTAATAGTAACTTGAGTGAAGAAAAGATAACGTCGAAAATGGCAATTACAGTGGGCCTGCTCCTGAGTGTCACTGCATTTGCTTTCAGGTTTGGGTATATTAGCGACCAAAGGAGTTAACAGATGCATATAAAGATTCTCAAGATTAGACCAATCGTTTCCGTTGTCCTTTTGATTATAGTGACCTTCTTCTGCAAGCCAAACTTTGTTGAAGGCGCATCAGTTGTATGGACTGACAAGGACACCTATAATCAGGGTGAGATAATCAGAGTAAATTTTACGAATGCGCCAGGCAACTTCAATGACTGGATATGTATAGTGCCGGCAGGTTCTCCAGATACTGACGGCGGGGACTGGAAATATTTACCCGGTGGATTGTATCAGGGGGTATTAATCTTTGACCCTCCCTCTCCAGGACAATACGAGGTGAGGGCTTATTACAACTATAGACGTTACGGCTACTTGGTATCCGGCCGTTATGCTTTTTTAGTAGTGAATGATTTTGTTGAAGCCACCCCACCTCCGCCGCTTCCGTTTGACGCACCTCCGGATGTGATCGTGATGCCCGATACAAACGATGTTTACGTTGTTCCTGGTATAGAGGTAGACTTGTTCTTCTGGAGTGGCTGGTGGTGGCGTCCATGGGGAGGCCATTGGTATCGTTCCCTGTATTATAACCATGGTTGGGGATATTATAACGCTATTCCAATTTTCTATTATGATGTAGATCCAGGCTGGAGAGTATACTACAGAGACCGTAATTGGTATGGGCACCGATGGGATTACAAACGGATTCCTCACCAGCGACTGCAACAGAACTGGAAAAGATGGCAAAAAGATCGGCATTGGGAAAGGCAAGAGATCTGGGGCATTCGGAACTATCAGCCTCGGCCACAACAACAGAGGCAAGAAATCAGGCAACAAAGGCAACAGCAATATCAACAGAGACAGCCTCAGGTGCAACCACCACAGAGGCGGCCTGAAGTTTATCAGCCGCAAAGACAGCCTCAGGTTGATCAGCAACAGAGACGAACATGGGGCCAGCAGCAACAGAGCCAACCTCAGGTGCAACAGCAGAGGCAACCTCAGGTGCAACAGCGGCAGAGACTCCAGGCACAACCACCACAGAGGCGACCTGACGTTAATCAGCCGCAAAGACAGCCTCAGGTTCAACAGCCGCCGAGCCAACCTCAAGTGCAACAACAAAGGCAACCTCAGTCTCAACAGCGACAGAGACCCCGAGTTCAACAACAGGAGATACAGCCTCAGGGTCAGCAACAGAAGAAACCCCAAGGCCGGCAGCAAGGTCAACCTCAGGGCCATCAACAAAGGTAGTTGTTTTACAAGAATTGGTTTTGGTAACGGGTGTTCTGGAGTTTTTAGACAGTGTACAGGGGGTTGTAAGTGGCAACTGTAGGGCAGAATTGCCACTTATATCCCTGTCCATTTTTGCCAGATCGGTTCGAGATATAAACAAAATTTGTGTTTGGGAAGATAAGTGGTCCCGCTGCCCAACCTGCTACTCAATCTTTTCTTTATTCGCCGTGTCTGTAAATCCGATTTCCCGGGCGTAGGAAAACTGGCGTTGCCAGGGAACCCCGGGATGAGCTTTCTCAAAGATATCTGTTCCCGTCATTGCCAGGGATTCCTCATCCAAGACCACAGGATGAAATCCTCCAATAAAACCGAAATCCTCGCCGATAATGGGATGTTTGCCCGGCAGGCAATCGCACTCCGTGGTGATATTAAGCAGGGCGTTGATGACGATGGTTTTTCCCCGGATCTTTTTCCAGACAGCAGCCGCTGTCTCGACAAGCTTTTCCTGAAAAACCGTTATATCCGAATTCCAGAAGATCCGGAGAGCTAATTCCGGGCACATGGCAATACACTGGGCGCAGCCGATGCACTTTTTTAGATCATAGTCGGGATAATCATGCTCAGAAATCCCTGCCGCCTTTGTCGGACAGACGTTGACGCAAATACCGCAGCAAGTGCATTTTCCCGGATCCAGAACGGGATGATAATCGGCATGCATTCGCTGTTTTTGCGCGCGGGATGCAAAACCCATGGAAATATTCTTGATCGATCCGCCAAATCCTGAAACCATGTGTCCCTTGAAATGAGAAAAAATAACGAAACCGCTTGCCTTATCGAAGACCGATCCAACCTGGACAGTTTTAAAGTGCCTGTAGCCAGAAGGAATATCAACGACTTCTCTCCCATCCATGCCGTCAGCAATCAGGATCGGGCACCTCAGAAAATCACTTGTATACCCGTGATTGGCAGCGGTTTTCAGAGAATCTTCGGCTGTGCGTCTACCGCCGGAATAGAGCACCGTTGTATCAAATAGAAAGGGTTTTGCTCCATCAGCGATCAGCCAGGCGGCGATTTCTTTGGCGTAGTCAGGCGGAAGATAGCCTTTGTTGGCTCGCTCCCCCCAATGAAGTTTGATCCCGACGCTATCGCCGGAAACAAAGGGCGACCGGAATCGGCCTAAAAGTTTTCGCAGAGATTCAACATATGGTTTTTCCTTACCCTTCACTTTTTCAATCAAGAGATCATTCATGATCAATCCTCATCTTGTCCTTCAGAAAAACCTTGTTTACGTTAACGATAAGGTTGCCTTCATGTTTCTTAGCGCATCCTTTGAGCATTTGAATCCGTTTATACGATTTGTTTGTGATTATAAATCTTTTGCCCATCGATTGCACTAAAGAAAACCTGTCACCTGTCTCTGATGTCCACAGAGTGCTCATCACCTTAAATGCTGTCAAACGTATGAAAATCGGAATCGACAACACCCTTCACATCTCGCTTCTAATATTTTATTGTTTCTAACAAACAATTGACATAAAAGTTTGGCTTGCCTATAATTCCTTCACCCCGGAATGGGGTTCCTTATCAAAGGGCTATCGGTGAATGAAAGGAGAGCACCATGAAATTATCACGGCAGGAGTTGATCAGAGTACTGCAGGATTGGAACCAGGCCTGGGATAATCACGATCTGGATGGTGTTGTTGCGCTTTTCGACGACGACATCCTGTTTGAAAACTGGACAGGCGCCAAAGTTAAGGGAAAGGAGGCGCTCCGGAAGGCCTGGATGCCATGGTTTGTAAACCACGGCGGATTTCGTTTTTCCGGAGAGGATATATTCATAGACGAGCAGGATCAAAAAATACTCTACCGCTGGATGTTGGAGAATCCATCATTTGAAAAAGGTTTTGAGGGAAAGCCTGAACGGCGGCGAGGGGTTGATCTGCTCCATTTCAAGGATGGAAAAATTATCGAAAAGCTTACCTACTCCAAGACATCGGTTGAAATTAACGGGGAAAGGATAGCCCTTCATGCCTGAAATGGCGGATGGAAGAAACCCGGATATTATAAAATGATTTTCGCAAATATAACGTCAATAGCAGGTGGATTGAATCCGCGAAGGAGGTTGCCATGGAATTAGTTACTGCAATCAGGGAAAGAAGAAGTGTTCGAAAATTCAAAGCGCAGGATGTACCGAAAAACATTATTACGGAGATTATGGAAGAAGCTCGCTGGTCGCCATCCTGGGGAAACACGCAGCCCTGGGACTTCTATGTGTTAACGGGCGATGCTCTGGCAAAATTTAAAGAAATGAATCTTCGTAAAACACTGGCCGCTGAAGCAATTTCGTCCGATGTCCCCATGCTGGAGAAGTGGCCGGATGCCATGAAAATAAGATACGCGGATTTGGGCAAACTCGTTTTAAGTGCGCAGGGCATAAAAAGGGAAGACAAAGCAAGTCGAGATAAATACTATCAGGAGATGGTCTCTTTCTTTGATGCGCCTTGTCTGATTCTTGCGTGTATTTCCCGTGACAATCTCGTTGAATACCAGATGCTGGACATAGGCCTCATCGCCCAGACGATCTGCCTGGTTGCTCACGACAAAAGGCTTGGCACCTGCATGCTGGCCGCCGCCGCGCGTTACCCCGCTGAAATCAGAAGGATCGCTGCCATTCCTGATGACAGGAAAATTGTTCTGGGAATCGCTCTGGGGTATCCGGATTCGTCATTCCCTATCAACAATTTCGCGAGGGACAGAGCGAAACTCGATGAAATTGTTCACTGGGTGGAATAACTGTCAGATCATTGCAGTTTATTATTCCTGACGCGTATGAAAGCTCATACGGGAAAGACTGCTGGATTGAGGGGCAATTCTGGGGGAAGATCACATCCGTGGCAGTTGTTTATATATTATTGTATTGCCAAAGAAGTAATGGTTGTGTCATTCGGTGTGTAATGTATGGGACAAAACACTCTATGATTTTGACCAGAATGTTGAGTCAGAAGTCCAAAGAATTTCCCACCCTGTATTGATCTCATATTCTAATCGCTGGCGAGCGTCTCGCGCAGTTTTTCCGATAAATCCTTCAGTGAGAACGGCTTCTGGATGAATTGCACGCCTTCTTCCAGCACGCCATGATGAGCGATCACATTGGCCGTGTAACCCGACATGAACAGACACTTGATGTCCGGGTAGATGGACAGGAGGTTTGCGGCCAGGTCGCGGCCGTTCATCCCGGGCATGACCACGTCGGTCATGAGCAGATCGATCCGGCCGGAGTATTCCCTGGCCAGACTCATTGCCTTGCCCGGTCTGTCCGCGGAAAGCACCTTGTAGCCGAGCCTTTCGAGCATCATTGCGGTCATTCTCAGGATCGTCGGTTCGTCCTCCACCAGCAGGATGGTTTCACTGCCGTGTTTCGTTTCCCGGGCCGGGGCCTGTTCGGTCAGGGATACTTTTAATTCCGCATGCCTCGGCAGGTAGATCGCAAACCGCGTGCCGTGGCCCGGCTCGCTGTACACGTTGATGAAGCCATTGTTCTGCCTGACGATGCCGTACACCGTGGCCAGTCCCAGGCCGGTGCCTTGACCCATGCCCTTGGTGGTGAAAAAAGGCTCAAAAAGATGTGACTGCGTTTCCTTGTCCATGCCGCAGCCGTCGTCGCTTACGGCCAGCAGGACATATTCCCCGGGGATAAAGTCCGTATGCACGGCGCAATAGGCCTCGTCGAAAGTGATGTCCTGCGTTTCGATGGTGATCTTCCCCACGCCTTTAATAGCGTCGCGGGCGTTGACGCACAGGTTGACCAGGATCTGGTCGATCTGGGACGGATCCATCTTCACCGGCCAGAGGTTTTTGCCCGGCATCCAGGCCAGATCAATGTCCTCGCCGATCAATCGCCTCAGCATCTTGAGCATGCCTTCTACCGTGTCGTTGAGGTCGAGCACTTTGGGGGCGATGGTCTGCTTGCGGGCAAAAGCCAGCAGTTGCCGGGTCAGGTCGGCGGACCGCTCGGCGGCTTTCCGGATCTCCTGAAGATCCCTGTAAAGAGGCTGCGACGGGTCGAGTTTGTCCATAGCCATCTCCGTGTGCCCGAGGATCACTCCCAGCATGTTGTTGAAATCGTGCGCCACGCCACCTGCCAGACGTCCCACGGATTCCATCTTCTGGGCATGGGTGAGCTGGGTCAGGAGCTTCTCCCGTTCCGCTTCAGCCTGTTTACGCTCGGTGATATCCTGGGCTGCTCCCCAAAGGCCGGTTGTGTTGCCTGCGGAATCCTTTAAGGCCTCTCCACGCACCCACATCCAGCCATGGCTTCCCTCTTTCCTCACGGTTTCCAGCTCAAGCTCATAAGGGATTCCGGTTTCTCTGGTTCTGGCCAGAGAAGCAGACAGTATTTCCCAGCTTTCCGGCGTAAACAGCTTCATATGCTCCGTGTAGGGCGGCGGCGGAAGGGACGGATCAAAACCATACATTTTGTACAGTTCTTCCGTCCATACGACCTGATTGGTTGCCAGATCGAGATGCCAACTGCCTAAATGGGCAATTCGCTGTGATTCCCTCAGGTTTTTCTCGCTCAATCGCAGCGCCTCTTCGTTTTGCTTGCGCCCGGTGATGTCCTTGGTGACACAGAAAATATGCGCAACGCTATCGTGGATGATCAAAGATACAGAAAGGAGTCCGTTGATGAGATTTCCGTCCTTTTTTCGAAAAACCGCTTCGAGATTATCCACCTTTCCGTTACGGTTGAGTATCTCCAGCATCCGGTCCCTGTCTGTCGGGTTTGCCCAGATGCTCATTTCCAGTGAGGTTTTGCCGATAATCTCCGCTTCCGTATAGCCGGTGATGTTGGTGAATCCTTCGTTAACCAGGATGTATTTCCCATTGTCGACGCGATTGATATTGATGGCATCCTGCTGAGTATGAAAGGCTATTCTGTATCTTTCCTCACTGTCTTGCAGTGCCTTCACGCGTCCCCAGGCATCCACCTGATCCGACAGGATCTTGCCGATAAGAATTGTGGCCAGAGGGTACAAAAGGATAACCAGCAGCCCCAGGCGTTTGAATGTAGCCATGGCCAGGTCTCCGGGAAGAGTGAACATGAGGGCAACCATGGTCAGATGGACTACCAGTCCCAGGGCATAGAGACGAAGAAGGGATGGTGTTTGAACGGAAGGTCTGAAGCGGTAATGAGCCCACAGGCCGATGAGCGAAGACGCCAGGATCACGGAAACGCCCATGAACATCCCCGCCCCGCCCAGCAAAACCCGGCAGGCGATTGTCATCACGCAGGCCACGGAAATGGCCAGGGGGCCGAAGAACAGCGCGCACAGGCTGAGTATGACTGAACGACCGTCAAAGATCAAGCCGGGCCCCAGAACCAGCGGATTGAGCATGCCGATGATGGCCATGCTTCCGAAAAGAAAGCCCTGAAGTAAAACGCCCGTCCGTGTATTGCGTGACCAGCGCTTTTCAATAAAAACGGAGACAACGCTTAAGGCGACCAGAAAGGATAAATTGAAAATTAAATCCATATAGAACATATGGGTTGCCTTCTTTCCTTTTGCGCGCCGTTATATTCGCTGCTAATACTGACAACATGTGCAATATTGCATATTTCGTAAATATCAACAACTGATAAGTAACAGGCGAATTGCTTCAAATATAATGTTACCTAAGGAGGAGATGAAAGAGGTACGTTGACTCATAAACCGATGTTACCGAAGAAAAGATTTGGAAACGGAGGGGTTACACAAGACCCGTTGTTCTCCGAAAGTCAGATGTCGTTTGCATGAATCGCTTTGACAGTAAATACTTGCCTCTAAGCAAAATAATTGGTAGGCAAAAAAACCATGGTAATTTTAATCGTTGGCCTGACAGATCCGCAATGGCCTTTATAACGATGGTTTCATTCAAAGAATGAAAGCCTATCGAAAAAGTAAAAATAATTAAAAATAATAATATAAAGAGAGGTAGACCATTATGAGAGAAGTTGTTATTGTCAGCGGCGCCAGAACGGCCATCGGGGATTACATGGGGTCTCTTTCGGGGTGGAGTCCGGTTGAGCTCGGTGTAGCCGCACTCAAGGGAGCAATTGAAAAAGCGAACATCGACAAGAGCCTGATTCAGGAGGTCGTCTGCGGTCAGTGTAACCAGGCAGGTTCCCCGGGAAACACCGCACGTCACATCGCAATGGGCGCCGAGCTGCCCATCGAGTCTTTTGCCTTTACCGTTCATCAGCAGTGCGCCTCATCCATGCGCGGCGCCGAGCTGCTTGCACAGGAAATCATGCTGGGGAAGATTGATGTCGGCGCGATCGTCGGCGTGGAAAGCATGAGCAATGCGCCATATTTACTGTTCGGTGCGCGTAAAGGCTACCGGTTGGCAGATGGAGAAAAAATTCAGGACAGTCTGATGATCGGCGGTCTTGTCGATGCGCTTCTGGGCTATCACATGGGGATCACGGCGGATAATATTGCCGATCACTATAAAATATCACGTCAGGAGCAGGATGAATGGGCGTTGATGAGCCATCAAAGAGCCTGCGACGCCATCCAAAAAGGCTTGTTCAAAAGTGAAATCGTTCCGGTCGAAATCAAAACCAGAAAGGGTATGGCTACCTTCGATACAGACGAGCACCCAAGGGCTGACACAAACATGGAAGCACTGGGTAAACTGAGGCCCGCTTTTAAAAAAGATGGAACCGTCACCGCCGGCAATGCTTCCGGTTTGAATGATGCCGGCTCCTGTATGATTATGATGGCCGCCGAAACCGCACAAAAATGGGGGGTTAAGCCCATTGCCAAAGTCGTTGCGTCCGCTCCCGGCTCCGTCGAGCCCCGTATTATGGGGATGGGCGTTGTGCCGGCGGTCAAAAATACTTTGAAATTCGCCGGGATGAAACAAAACGAGATTGATTACTGGGAATTCAATGAAGCCTTTGCCGCGCAGGTCATCGGTTGCAATCGCGAATTAAATATTTCCCTCGACAAGATCAATGCTGTCGGTTCCGGAATCAGCATGGGTCATCCGGTAGGTGCCACCGGCGCCCGCCTGATCATCACGATGATCAATGAAATGAAACGGCGCGGCGCGAGATACGGTTGTGCGTCGCTGTGCGCCAGCGGCGGCCCCGCTCACGCGTTTATCGTAGAGGCACTCTAAAGATTGAATGGCAGGGAATATTCGGCTTTCATGTAAAAGGATTTAATCCCTTAAGGGAAAATCCCGCTGCGATTTGTTGACAGCCGGAGAATCATAAGCAAATTACTAGTGAATACATCAAGAACAATGCGGCATCCTGTAGTCGCAATGTCAGGAGGAATCAACATGGCTATGAAAACACCCGAGCAGTATGAAGACAGTTTACGCAAAATGAATTTTAAAATTTACCTGATGGGTGAGTTGGTGGACAACTGGGTGGATCATCCGATTATTCGTCCGTCCATGAATTCTGTAAAAATGACCTATGATTTGGCGCAAAAGCCGGAATACGAGGAGCTGATGACGGCCAAGTCGCATTTGACAGGCACGAAGGTTAATCGCTTTACGCATCTCCACCAGAGCACGGATGATCTGATGAAAAAAGTCAAAATGCAGCGTCTTTTGGGCCAGCAGACTGCGTCATGCTTTCAGCGTTGCGTGGGTATGGACGCCATGAACGCCGTGGACAGCACCACTTATGAGATGGATCAGAAACTGGGCACCCAATACCATGAACGCTTTATTAAATTTCTGAAGATGGTCCAGGAAGAAGACCTGACCGTGGACGGTGCGATGACGGACGTGAAGGGAGACCGTGGCCTGGCCCCTCATCAGCAGGCCGATCCGGATATGTTTGTCCATGTTGTTGAAAAAAATGATAAAGGAATTGTCGTGCGGGGAGCGAAAGCTCATCAAACCGGCGCGGTGAACTCCCATTGGATTTTAGTCATGCCGACGATTGCCATGGGCAAAGATGACGCGGACTATGCCGTTTCGTTTGTCTGTCCGGCGGATGAAAAAGGTGTTTTCTATATTTACGGACGCCAGTCCTGCGACACACGCAAACTCGAAGGCGGTACGATTGATGTGGGGAACCATCAGTTCGGCGGCCATGAAGCCCTGATGGTTTTTGATAATGTGTTCATTCCCTGGGAAAATGTTCTGATGTGCGGGGAGACGGAGTTCAGCGGCATGCTGGTCGAGCGCTTTGCCGGTTACCACCGTCAGAGCTACGGCGGCTGCAAAGTCGGCGTGGGAGACGTTCTGATCGGTGCGGCGGCGCTGGCGGCGGAATACAACGGCGCGGCCAAGGCTTCCCACATCAAAGATAAGCTCATTGAGATGACGCATCTGAACGAAACACTGTTTTCCTGCGGTCTTGCCTGTTCCGCGCAGGGCCACAAAACGGCTTCGGGTACCTATCTGATCGATTTGCTTCTGGCCAATGTCTGCAAGCAGAATGTAACGCGCTTCCCTTACGAAATATGCCGTCTGGCCGAAGATATCGCGGGCGGCATGATGGTGACGATGCCTTCCGAAAAAGACATGAAGCATCCGGAAATCGGCAAGATCATTGAGAAATACATGAAAGGCAACGCCGACATTTCCTGTGAGGATCGTGCGCGGATCATGCGCCTGGTCGAAAATCTCACACTCGGCACGGCGGCTGTCGGTTACCGGACGGAATCGATGCACGGTGCGGGTTCGCCCCAGGCCCAGCGCATTATGATTGCCCGTCAGGGCAATCTGGAACAAAAAAAGAAACTGGCAAAAAAAATTGCCGGTGTCAAATAAGCATTCAAGATTTGCAAAAAAGGATCTGCCGTAATTGTTTTCCTGATGGCAGATCCTTTTTTTGACAACCGGTCATTAATGCTTTACGATAAAAAAACCGATACACATCTACAATACTATAAACGATTTATTTCATGGGAGAGGCTGCATGACAAAATGTCCTTCCTGCGGTTATGAAAGAAAAGAAATCGACGAGATTATTGATGCGTCTCAATGCCCCAAATGCGGAATTGTCTATTCCAAATGGACGTCTGCGGAAGTTCGACCGGTTCCGAAACCCGATTCGGCCGGCATGTCTCCGCAGAATACAGGCGGCGGGGGATTCAAAGACCGATTAACCATTGAACGACTCTTGATCGTCGCCGTCGTGTTGGTTGTCTCGATCGTTGCGGTTCACTCTTTCATTATTCCTTTCGTGAAAAAAGCGTCGCCATCAAAAGAAACGCAACCTGCCGTTGCCGAGGCCCGGGATGTTTCTTTCCCGGATCAAAAAGGCCTGTCTGTTTCGGATCAGGTCATGCGTGTCCGGGAAGTCAGGCCGCTCCAGCCGATTGAAAGCAAAAGAGAGCTGTCGATTGCCGATATTATTCGTCAGACGCGTGACAGCGTTGTTCTGGTCCGAACGCCGACAGGTGTGGGAACCGGTTTTTTCATCAATACCAGGGGACATATCGTAACGAACAAACATGTGCTTCCCGGCGCCGGTCAGGCGTCGATCAAGACCAGCACGGGGCATGTTTACAATATTCTAGAAATCATTTCAGAGGATCATCAGGCTGATCTGGTGATCGCGTCCACGGGCGCACCCCCCCGCGAATCGATTCCGGTCAGTCTCAATACGCGGCTGCCTGAAGTAGGTGAAAAAGTGATTGTCATCGGAAATCCCCTGGGGCTCGAACAGACTGTGTCGGACGGTATCGTATCGGCGATCCGCGTGAATCAGGCATCCGTGCATTTTATCCAGGTGACTGCGCCCGTATCGCCGGGTAACAGTGGCGGCCCGCTACTGAATATGATGGGAGAAGTCATCGGCGTTGCAACCTTTCAGTTCAGGCAGGGACAGAATCTGAATTTCTGTGTTGCAGCGGGCAGGGTCAACAGTCTGCACACGGGTGCGGGGCCGTCCGGGGATTCATCCGCGTCCGGCGATTTTTCTGCGCCGGAGGAAAAACCCGTTTACTGTTATGCCGATTCGAGCGGAAAGGTTTCCTTTGTAGAGTGGCGAACCGGAATGCAGGTGTCGCGCCCCGACGGATCTCTGGACCGCGGCCGGTTCGAAAAGTGGGTCATCGAGCAAATCGGCGGCAATCCCGACACAATCGATCCGGAACGTGAAGCCCGTGCCGATCTGGAAGATCATCGCGAAAGTCTTTTCCGAAGTATGTTTCCGCACAAATCTGTCAATGATGGAACTTTAACGTCGGCCGAAAAAGAATATCTCGAAAGGCGTTATCAGCGGCATTACGTGGAAGTATACAATAGAGCAGTCAGCCGCCGCAATGAAGCCATCCGGAAATATCGGTTCATGATGCAGCAGTTTGACACGTACAGCGCGGGAAAAAATTAAAGGTATATCGAAAAAACTCCCGTCGGCTTTTCAAAGATTCTATACGCCGACGGGGTTTTCTCAATGAATCGCTTCAGTTAAACGTTATTCAATAATTGCCAGTACCTGGCCTTCAGTAACGGAATCGCCCACTTTAACCTTGAACTCTTTGAGGGTTCCCGAACCCGTTGCATAAACCGGGATTTCCATCTTCATGGCGTCCATGATGATGACCTCGTCATCTTCGGTAACCTTGCTTCCGACACTCATTGGAATGCTCGCGATTTTCCCCGGCATAGGGGCTGTGATGTCCATACTCATGATTTTGTCTGCTGCCTCCCTTGTTATAATTTTTGATTCTGATATTCTTTGCCTTAAAAATCTACAGGCGTTCATACCTTTGTTCCGAATTACTTCGCGGCTTTTTACCGTAAATGCATGGATAGGTCAATCAAATTTGTAGGGGAAGCGTTGCCTGCCTATTCATGCCGCAGGGCATCAATCGGATCCAGTAAGGAGGCCTTATAAGCAGGGTAGAATCCGAAAAAAATACCGATCAGGGCTGAGAATCCGAATGACATGGCTATGGAGAAAGGCGAAATCAGGATGGTCCAGCCGGTAAAGTGAGAAAGAATTTCAGCAAACCCGACACCCAGTAAGATCCCGATCAGGCCGCCGATCATTGAAAGAATGAGTGCTTCAATGATGAACTGCGTCCGGATATCCCAGGTTTTGGCTCCGACGGCCATGCGGATACCGATTTCGCGAGTCCGTTCCGTGACCGAGACCAGCATGATGTTCATAATCCCGATGCCGCCCACCAGAAGTGACACGCCGGCGATAGCGGCCAGCAGAAGCGACATGACACGGGAGGCTTGTTCGGTCAGCTGCAGCATTTGCGTGAGATTGCGAACGGTAAAATCGTCGTCCTGATCCGGGCCGATGCGATGACGCTGGCGCAGAAGCTGCCGGATCTGTTCTTCAGCGCGGGAGAGTTCTTCCGTGTTGACCGCTTTGACCATAATGTAATGGACGCTGCCGGGGATGCGGCGTCCGAAAAGGTTTCGCTCCGCGGCGGTCACCGGCACATAAATAATATCGTCCTGGTCCTGTCCCATCATGGACTGGCCCTTGGATCCCAAAACGCCGACCACCGTAAAGGGTACCTTGCGGATGCGGATGGTTTGATCCAGAGGGTTGGCATTGCCGAAAAGATTGTCCGCGACGGTCTGGCCCAGAAGACAGACTTTAGCGGCACTGCGGATTTCCTGTTCATAGAAATTCCGGCCGGAGGCAAGCGTCCAGTCCCGCACACCCAGCATATCATGAGTCGTGCCGACAACGGAGGTGGCCCAGTTGGCGTTGCCGTAAACAACTTGAGATGCGCCGCTGATGACGGGCGCGGCAAGCATTACCGAAGACTCCGAAGAGATGGCATCGGCATCCCCGCGAGTCAGGCTTTGAAACGACCCGGATCCCATGCGGACGCCGCCCGCGGTGGTTGAGCCGGGAACGACGATGATCAGATTGCTGCCCACGGTCGCGATCTGGTCCGATATTTTGTCGCTTGCTCCTTTTCCCACCGCCAGCATCGTAATCACGGCCGCGACGCCGATAATGATGCCCAGCATGGTCAGAGCGGAGCGCATTTTGTTGACGCGCAGCGCCCGAAGTGCAATTTTAATGATGGAGGGCAGATGAATCATGGCCGGTTTACCTCGTCATTGACGACCTGTCCGTCCAGAAAGCGGATCATCCTCCTGCTGTAGGCGGAGATGTCCGGTTCGTGGGTGACCAGGACAATCGTAATGTGTTTTTCCTCGTTGAGCCGGACGAACAATTCCATGATTTCAATGCTGGTTTTCGTGTCCAGATTGCCGGTGGGTTCGTCAGCCAGAAGTAGAGGCGGGTTGTTGACCAGCGCGCGGGCGATGGCAACACGCTGCTGCTGCCCGCCGGAAAGCTGGTTGGGATGGTGATGCTGGCGATCTTCCAGACCCAGCATGGCAAGCACCTGCCGTGCCCTGTCTTTTCTTTCTTTCGGTGAGACTCCGTTTCTTTGGTAAAGCAGGGGAACTTCCACGTTTTCCAGCGCTGATGTTCTGGAAAGGAGATTGAATCCCTGAAAAACGAATCCGATTTTTTCATTGCGGATACGCGCGAGCTCATCGCGTTCCATCCGGCTCACATCAATCCCATCGAGCAGGTACAGTCCGGCGGTCGATTTATCCAGGCAGCCGATGACGTTCATGAATGTAGATTTTCCGGAGCCGGAGGGACCCATCACTGCGACGAATTCTCCGGCGTCAATCCTTACGGATACACGGTCGAGTGCGTGGACAATGGTATCGCCGACGTCGTATTTTTTTTCAAGCTGGTTTGTTTTTATCAGCGTCATTATCTTAAAAAACCCGGTCCGGGGGGCCTGGGCTGTTGCCCGGCGGCGGTTGTCTGGTTGGATTTAACTTCGATGATGATTCCATCGGCTTCAGCGATGTCACCCGCGAGGACTTCCGTGAAACGGTTGTCACTGATGCCGAGCGATAGAACGACACGCTTGGGTGTTTGATGATCCAGCACCCAGACTCCGGGTCCCCTGGGTGCATCGGCGGTCAGCGCGGTGTCGGTTATCCGCAAACGAAGTGCGGCGTTGGGAACGCGAAGGATGTTCTTCTTGTCGGCGACAATGATGGAGACATTGGCCGTCATGCCGGGTTTGAGTTTGAGATCGGGATTGGCCACGTTCACAATCACATCATAGGTTACCACGTTTTGCAGGGTGGTCGGCGCGTTGCGGATTTCCGATACGCTGCCTTGAAATGTCATTTCCGGATAGGCGTCTACCGTGAAGGTTACGGGTTGATCGTTGCGGATTCTGCCGATATCCGCTTCATCAACGCTGGTGTTGATCTGCATTTTGGTCAGGTCCTGGGCAATGGTAAAAAGCGTCGGCGTCTGGAAGCTGGCAGCCACTGTCTGTCCCACGTCCACACTGCGGGAAATCACCGTTCCGGTGACCGGCGAGACAATCCGGGTATAGCGCAGATTGGTCTGTGCGATCTGCAGCGAGGCGCGCGCCTGTTGTACCTGGGCTAAGGAACCTTTGATCTGGGCCAGCGCGGAAAGATAGCCGGTTTCGGAAACATCCAGATCATGCCGGGAGATGAAATTTCTTTCAAAGAGGATCTTGTTTCTTTCGAAAACGTTGACCGTGTCGCGCAGGGCCACGTTTGCTTTTTCCAGATTGGCCTGAGCCAAAGACAAGTTGGCCTGCGATTGCTGCACCTGGGCTTCAAAGGTGGACGGATCGATCTGTGCCAGCAGTTGCCCTTGTTTCACCTGTGAATTGAAATCTGCGAAAAGTGCCTGGATGGTCCCGGAAACCTGTGTGCCGACTAAAACGGTTGTCACCGCGTTGACGGTGCCCGTGGCGGAAACAGTTGCACGGATGTCGCCGCGGTCGACCTTTTGGGTAAGGTATTGAGGTGCCGGATCACCTTTTTTTAAAAAAACTGTAAGACCAATGGCGATGATGAGCAAGATCACGAAAGCGAGAATTATTTTTTTCATTGTTTCGCTCCAATGGCTTTTTCCAGAAAGGCCTGTGCGACCGAGAAGTCGGACATTGCACTGATATAGGTCATTTTGGCGTTATTGAGTTTGATCATCGCATCCGTGATCTCAATGGAACTGCCCACGCCGGTCCTGTAGCGTCCTTGCGCGAGTTCAAGGGTTTCCTCTGCCTGGCGGATCATGATTCTTCCCGCTTCAATGCGCTCGAAGGCCTCTTTGCGGTTGAGGTACGCAGACTCTACTTCCAGATGGATGATTTGTCTGAGTGCGTCCTCATTGGCTCGGGCGATGTCCAGGCCGGCTTGGGCTTCTTCAACGGCGTATTTGGTGGAAAGGCCGGAGAGGAGGGGAAAAGTTAACGTCAGACCGACATTCCAGGCCCTGTCCATCGCGGTGTCGTCGCCCGCATACCCATAAGACGCGCTGCCGGCGAGCACCGGCAGGTATCCTTTTTTATTCAAAAGAACGCCCTTTTCAAGGGCTTCATTTTTCCGGGCGGTGGAAATCAGCTCAGGCCTGTTTTCATAAGCCAGTAAAAGCGCGTCTTGAAAAGATATCCCTTCCGTCTCCATCTGGAATTCTTCCTGAATGTTATATTCGGGGGCCTGCGAGATTCCCATCGCCCGGTTGAGTGTAACCCGGGCAATACGCAGCCCGTTTTGCGCGGAAAGCAGCGAAATGCGCGCGTTGCTTACATTCACCTCGGCGCTTGTCACATCGATTTTCGAACTTTTCCCCGTTTCAAAAAAAAGTTTCGCAATTTCGTAGTGCTGCTGGAACTGGATCACTGTTTCGGCGGCAACCTTCTCGCTCATTCGAGCTTTGACAACGGCGTAATAGGCTTCCTTCACGCCGAAAACCACAGAGGCTAAGACGTCTTGAAAATCCGCCCGGGCGGATTCCCTGTTGAGGGTGGAAATGTCCACCTGTGTCCAGGTTTTGCCGAAATCGAAAAGTGTCTGGTTCAGGTGCAGCGCATTGGAATAATAGTTGTAGGGATCGCTTCTGAGCGCTGTGGGCGCCGGTCCAACCCGCGAATAGCCGGATTGAAGATTGACCTGAGGATAGTAGCCGGATCTGGCCTGACCGATTCTGCTTTCCGCCTGAAGGATGCCGGATTGGGCCGCATGGATCGCGGGGTGATCTTTCAGGGCGATTTGCAGGGATCTGTCCAGCGTCAGAATGTCGCCTTTCGATATGGGTTCAGCCGCCCAGAGAGTATGGGAAGCCAGTAAAATCAATAATAGAAGAATCCCTTTTTTTGTATTCATTTCGCTTCAATATCCTGCTGATGGTTTATTTGTCTTTTTATCACAAGTTTAAAGCTCCTCAAACACAAACATGATTCACCATTACAATTGGATACTTTGTGATAGGGTTTGCGCTATCTGAGTGCATGCCTATCAATGATTATGCCAGTTTTCTTGAAAATGTTTAATATCCTGATTTTATTTATAAAGATATGTAGTGTGGCGCTTGGTGAAGGCGAGCAACCAGGGAAAGATGGGCATTATGTATCCATTTGGTTGGTGCGACTGGATACATTGTAGGCAGGATCCCCGCGGGCAGAACCCGCGGGGATGTATGGTTTGATTCTCGTGTTTTCTAGAATGTGAGCGTCAGCTTGTTGACCACCAGGTAATCATTTGTCAGCTGGTTGACATCGGATGCACCCTTGTAGTAATCACCGGTAAACAGGTAACCCACGCCCAGCATGTAATACAGGTTTTGCGTGATCTTGTATGTTGCGGTTACGTCCACTTCCCATCCATAGACATCACCGACATAGACGGAGGTGGGATCACCCGCCGTGGCCCACGGTTTCTTGTCCGCCATGGCATAAGACACAGATGCCATCACGTCCAGATTCGCAACCGGCTTCACACCGGCTCTTCCCTGGAAAAACCAGGCGTTGGACATGGCCGTATCCTGAGCGGCATTGTTGTAGCCTCTTAAATTTCCCGCCCAGTTCGTCCGGTCGTAGTTCCACATGATCAGACAGGGATTCCAGTCGCGGCCGCCGTTGATGATGCCGCCTTCAATCTTGTCGCTGCCGGGATTGTCGCCGGAGACATACGCGATGCTGCCGCCCGCGTAAAACAGCCCGAAGCTTGCCGTTGCGTCCACCCAGCCGGTGATGTTTTGAAGGTCTCTGTCGGCCGTGATGGAAGGCGCCTCGTACTCCTGCTTACCGGTCAGGTAATTGAGTTCCGCCTGCAGCGCTACGGGGCCGAACTTGGCGATCGCATAAGGCGTGAAGAGAAAATACTTCCTGCGGTAATTGTCCGCCGGGCGGTTATTAGCAAAGTTGTAGTAATTCGCCTGTATACCGGCCCTTCCGTCCTTCCAGCTGTATATCGCCCCGATACCGTATTTATCATTGTCCGCATCCGCTGTGTTAACCGTGTTGATCGCCGTGCGGCTGGCTTCTCTTTCCTTCGTGTAGGCGAGGTCGATCTTCACGGGACCGAACGTATTGGAATATTTGATTCTTCCCTTGGGCCCATAACTGTTCCCGAAAATGGTGCCGGTGGCACCGTCATTCATATATCCCGCGTCGAACACGCCGATGGGCGACTTATACGTGACATAAGCCCAGTCAAACGCGATATTTTCATTTTCCGCTCGTGTTCCGGCGGAATCGGACGCCAGCGTCGTGGTGGCAGAGTTGTTTCTGGTCGCCCCCCATGACCTCTCCAGCGCGTCGAAGCGCGTGGTCAGTGTCAGGCCCGGCGTTACGGTGAAATCAGTCCGGACTCTCAATCTCTGAAAATAAAACGCGGTAGACGGACCCACATCTTTTTGTAAAGATGTCCGGTCCAGGTACATGCCTGCGACGTAAAACTCACCGCTGTTTTTCACGGTTAGCTGCGCGAAGGATACTGTGCTGAATGCTCCCACCAGCCCCAGCGCCAACATACATACCAATACTCTTTTCATTGTCTCCTCCTGAATCAAAATGTATTGAACTGAAAATAAGGTTGTCCTTATCTGTTATTCGTTTGCCGCCATTTAACAGAAATTAGTCCGCATGTAAATATAAAAAGTAATAAATAGTAATAATAAGTAATAAATAGTATAAATAGGTAATTTTTAGATTGAAAAAATGAAGAAAATGTTTTATCCAGCAGGTGAATTTTATGGAGGCGCCATGTCTGAAGAACTGATGAACACAAAGGAAGTGGCCAATTATTTGGATATTCATGAAAAACAGGTTTATCTGCTTATTAAGGCGGGGAAGATTCCCTGTACGCGGGTCACAGGCAAGTGGATTTTTCCCGTCAAGCTCATTGATGAATGGATAGAATCCAGTGCCCACGACGGCCTTCAGCAGGCCAGAAAAAGAATCAATCAAATGGAAGGCGCGCTTCTGGCATCCGGCAGCAACGATCCAGTGCTGGACATGCTTTTGACGGCCATGAAAAAGGACCACCCCGCCTTTAATATTTTCACAGCCAATACCGGAAGTGTCGAAGGGTTGACGTCACTCAATTCGGGACTGACGGACATCGCGTTTTCGCATTTGTATGATCCTGAATCCGGCGACTACAACACGCCTTATTTAAATCAGTACTGTCCGGATCACTCACCGGTGGTTGTGAATCTCTTTTACCGTCAGATCGGTTTTCTGACGGTAAAATCCGCGTCCTGTGTTTTTAAGGGATGGGAAAGTCTGGCGGATGAAAAACTTCGTCTGGTCAACCGCCAGAAGGGTTCGGGCATTCGGGTGCTTCTGGATCATGAACTGGCCGGAAGAGGGATCGAGGCACAGCGGATTACCGGTTACGAAAACGAGGTCTATACGCACTTTGAAGTCGGCCTGTCGCTGGTTTCCGGAGAAGCGGATGTCGGCATCGCCTCCGCCGCCGTCGCAAAAATTCTGGATCTCGATTTTCAGCCCCTCGTTTTGGAACGCTTTGATATGATCCTGGACAAAAACACTTTTTTTCAGCCGCCTGTCCAGGCTTTCATTGAAACGCTTCAATCCGATACCTTTAAAACCCGTGTCGGGAAAATCGGAAATTATAATTTCAGGGATGCGGGACGAATTCTGTATTCTTAAACGTCAACCGCATAATTTATTATAAGGAGATATGACAATGAAAGTATTTGTTGGAAAATGTCTGGTGCTGTTTTTTTTGATTTGGTCCAGTGCTGCGCTGGCCTCTGATGGGGATCGGTTTGTTTTTTTATCCAGTACGATTGGCCCGATTGATTCGGGTGTGGTGGCGGCGCTAGAAGACGCTTTTGAAAAAGAAACAGGCATTCGCGTGCGGCATGTCGGCGCGGGAACGGGCGCGGCGCTGAAAATGGCTGAGAATGGTCAGATTGATCTGGTGATGGCGCACGCGAAATCACTGGAGGAAAAGTTCATTGCCGACGGATTAGGCACGGAAAGATTTCCACTGATGTATAACGATTTCGTAATCGTTGGGCCTGCGGAAGATCCGGCAGGGATCAAGAGCGAGAAATCCGTCACGGTCGCGCTGAAAAAAATGATGGACAAGCAGGTGAAATTTATCAGCCGGGGCGATAAGTCCGGTACGCATGTGGCCGAGATGGTGCTTTGGGAAACGGCCGGTTTGAAACCGGAAGGCGCCTGGTATGTGGTCTATGAAAAAGGCACGGAAGGCAATTCGGTCACGCTCAAATACACCGACAGCCAGTCGGCTTACACGGTCATCGACCGGGCCACGTATCTATCCCTTAAAGATGACATCAAGATTGGTATTTTGGTTGAAGGGGACGAAGCGCTTCTCAATTACATTTCGCTTATACCCGTCAATCCCGCCAAATTTCCGAAAGTCAATCATAAGGATACGATGACATTTGTTAAATGGTTGACCTCACCCAAAAATGGTCAGATTATCATCCGGGATTTCGGAAAGGATAAATACGGAGCCCCTCTGTTTTTCCCCAATTCCGTGGAATGGCAGAAAAAGAACAAAAAATCATAAAGGAGAAAGCAAATGAAAAGAATGCGAAATATGAAAACCGTATTTGCGGTTGTCGCAGCCGCACTGCTTTTGGTATCGGGAGCGTCAATGGCCCAGGCGGCAAAGAAAGCGCCCGCGCAGAAAAACATTATTCTGACGACGACCACCAGCACGCAGGACAGCGGTCTGCTTGATGTGTTGATTCCAAATTTTGAAAAAAAGACGGGTTACTTCGTTAAAACGATTGCCGTCGGTTCCGGCCAGGCGATGGCGATGGGAAGAAAGGGCGAATCCGATGTGATGCTGGTGCACTCACCGGACGCGGAAATTAAAATGGTGGAAGAAGGTTTTGCCGTCAACCGCAGGCTGATCATGCATAACGACTTCATTATCGTCGGTCCGGCGGAAGATCCGGTCAAGATCAAAGGCATTAAAGCTTCGGCCGACGCTCTAAAAACCATCGCGGCGGGCAACGCACTTTTCATTTCCCGGGGCGACAATTCCGGTACGCACGCAAAGGAAAAAGCGCTTTGGAAGCAGACCGGCATTGATCCTGCGGGACAGAGATGGTATCAGGAAACGGGCCTGGGCATGGGGCAGACGCTCAACGTCGCCTCTGAAAAGAAAGGCTACACGCTGGCCGACCGCGGCACGTATCTGGCGCTGAAGAAAAACATCGCACTTGAGATTCTGGTGGAAGGCGACGCGTCACTCCTCAATATTTACCATGTGATGGAAGTGCCGGCCGATAAATGGCCGAAAGTGAATGGCGAAGGCGCCAGGGCCTTTGCCGATTTTATGGTCTCAAAGGAAGCCCAGGATGTGATCAAAACGTTCGGTGTGGATAAATTCGGCGCGCCTTTGTTTTTTCCGGATGCCGGCAAGAAAGTGGAAGATTTGGGTAAATAAGAAGGACTATGGATATATTTCTACAAGGCATCATCAAAGCGATTGAGCTGCTGATTACATTCGACACGGAAGTGCTGGGGATTACGTGGCTGTCGCTGAAAATATCAGGAACGGCCACGTTCATCAGTCTTTTCATCGGCGTTTCTATCGGCACCGCTGTTGCACTCAATGATTTTTTCGGCAAGAGGGTAGTCATCAGCATCATCAATACGGGCATGGGTCTGCCGCCGGTGGTCGTGGGACTGTTTGTAACCATGATGATCTGGCGCAGCGGGCCGTTCGGTTTTCTGGAGATTCTCTATACCCCCTATGCCATGATCATCGCTCAGGCGATTATTGCCACACCGATCGTCATGGGGATTTCACTTGCCGCCATTCAGAATCTGCCACCCAATCTGCGTTTGCAGATGCTGACGCTCGGGGCCAGCCGCCTGCAGATGGTCTGGGTTCTGGTGAAGGAATCCCGATTGCCGCTGCTTGCGGCGGTCATGGCCGGATTCGGCGGTGTCATTTCCGAAGTCGGCGCGTCTATCATGGTGGGAGGCAACATTAAAGGCTATTCACGCGTGTTAACGACCGCCACGGTCATGGAAACCGGCAAAGGCAATTTTGACATAGCCATTGCCCTGTCCATCATCCTTCTGCTTCTGGCGTTTATCATTAACTTTATGCTCACGCAGATTCAGCAGAGGCAACGTCCACAATGACCAATTTTCCTATTATAGCCGTTCAAAGTCTGATTGTGAAGCGCGGCAAGGTGACAGTGCTCGACATAGACCGGCTGGACATCGTGCCTGGGCGAACGCTCGCGCTCATCGGACCCAACGGTGCCGGAAAATCCACCCTGCTTTTGACGCTTGCAGGTCTGCTTCCGGCGACGAGCGGCGGGTTGTTCTTTCACGCCAAACCCATTGGCGACCGATCATCGTTGGACATGCTGCGGCGAAACGTCGCTGTCGTCTTTCAGGAACCGCTCCTCATCAATGACACGGTTTATAAAAACGTGGCGCTGGGACTGAAATTCAGGCACATGGACGCCAGACAGACAGCCGAGCGTGTGGAGGAGGCCATGACCAATTTCGGCATCGCTCATCTGGCGAAACGTTCGGCGAAAACGCTCTCAGGTGGCGAGGCGAAGAGGGTATCGCTGGCGCGTGCATTCGCGATTTCGCCAGGCGTGATTCTCCTGGACGAATCTTTCAATTCACTCGATCCGCCTACGCGCGAAACGATTATTGATGATTTGCAAAAGACATTGCAAAAAACGAAGGTTACAGCCATTCTGGCGCAGCACGACCGTGAAGAAACCCTGCGTCTGGCGAACGATGTGGCCGTGATGAAAGAAGGGAGAATCGTTCAAGCCGGGACGGCAGCAGAGGTTTTTAATCAGCCTGCCGATGAATTTGTCGCCGGCTTCGTGGGAGCGGATACCATCCTCGAAGGCTTGGTAATGAAAAGCATTGCCGGGTTGATGGAAATCGGGGTGAATGGCCATATCATTGAAGCATCCGGAAACTACCCGCAAGGCACAAAGGTTCATTGCTGCCTGCGGCCTGAACATATTACTGTGACCCGGGCGGTTACCGGAAAAACCAGCGCGCGCAATATCTTCGATGCCAGAGTCGAGAAAATTGTTCGACAGGCTTACTTCTATAAACTCATCTTGGATTGCGGCTTCAGGATTGGCGCCTATATTACACTGCCTTCTTTCGAAGAGATGGATATCCGTGAAGGCAGTCTTCTGAAGGCATCATTCAAAGCCACTGCCGTACATGTGATAAAAAGCGGTGCGTAAAAAAGAGGAACCCGAATCAGGAGCAAGGCGAAAGAAAAATTGCTGCCTGCCGGAGGCTGCACGTAAGTGAGATGTTTTCCGCAAACGAAAAGATACGCTTCATAAGAACGAACTCCGCGAATAAAAAGCTCGCAAAAATCTGAAAATCGCATATACAAATAGCTCATATCCGTTCAAAGGAGGGATGAGCTATTTTTAATTATCCTCTTTATCTGAAAGGTCTTTGCGAGGGAAAGAAGGGGCTCAATCCCTATCTGGATTATTTTAACGTGACGGTATTGGATCTTGCCTCGGGGCGTGCCTCGTTTAAAATGCCGGTGCGGCAAGAGTACCTGCAGGGTGCCAAAGCCATGCAGGGCGGTCTGATCGTTGCGCTGGCTGATGAGACCATCGCGCACGCGATGATGACACAGCTTAGCCCTGACGAAGGTCTGACCACCATCGAACTCAAAAGCGATTTTCTTTCAGGCGTCAACAGTGGTGAACTGATCGCCGAGGCAGGTGTGTTTAAGAAAGGCCAGAGCCTGATGATCGGCGATTGCCTGGTAACCGATGACAAAGGCAAACAAATCTGCCGTGTGTCGGCCACATTTATGCTGCTTAAAAAAAAGTAATAGGGAAAGAGTGTTGAAGCCATGAGCAGAGGAAATCTGCTGTTGGGCTTCAACTTCTTTGTTGCTTTGCCGGCTGACGGCTACGGCGGTGTAGAAGGAAACGGGATCAGATCCAGTCCGTCAAGTATGGATCCCTGTGTTTGGCCGCAGATGCAGAATATTCCAATCACGAATCCAGAAAATTAGAAATTGACGACCGCCTCCAGGGGCAGGGGCGGATAAATCTGTCCGTGATTGGGGGGCATGGAGTTATAGACCCAGTCAATATCCAAAGTACCCAGACTGACTCCCCGATATCGGTTATAGCCGTTAAAAATGCCACGCGTCAGAACATCCTCCATCTGCATCGTCAGACAAAATACAGATACCGTCATGCCCGGTTTCAGTATTTTCAGCTCCTGTCGAAAAGCTCCGGGATGAAAGGCCAAACGTCCACTGCCCGCCGCCTGACATTGAATGACGGGGATGATGACCGGGAAACCGTCCTCCTCAATGAAGGATAAAAATTTAAGGGAATCGAGTCCGTTGAATAATTTTTCACCGAAGTACGAAAGAACCCTTTCAGGATCGGATTTCAACGCTCCACCCTTTGCCATTTTCGTCAGGAGCGCTGAACGCACAACAGATCCCAGAGGCAGCGGATTGCCCTTCGTCGTTTCAAGCAGATCGAGGTAATGGACCGTATTGATGCCGAAATAGGTGTTGTACCGGAACATGGGTTGCTGGTTGTATATCTCGTATTCCGCGCCTTCTTTTTGCAAGTGCGTCCAGATGGCTTTGCCGCGCCAGAGCATTTTATCCAGAGTCAGAATGGCAAAGCCGGTTTTCCGGGTGCGCTGCATGTATTCCTTGCTGACGCCTTTGCAGAATTCACCAATGATCAGCTGTTTTGGACCTGCCGCCATCATCGATGTCAAAAGAGACAGGTGGGGCAGGCCTTCAGGTGTCACTGTTGCAAGGATGCCGACTTTCTCGGAAGGCGCAAAAGCCTTCATATCGGCATCGGCGAAGTGATTTATTTGGGTCATGGCACGGCTCCTTTCCGTTATCATCAGCACCGGGAAACGGGTACTTTTTGCTTTTCCGCCGGTTTAGGATGGGGGGCTGCAGGCAGCCTGGTTGACCCGCTCCAGTAAACCACAGAGGGCGTCACAATGCTTTTGGCGATCTGTGTGAGTTCTTCCATTCGCCTTTTCTCAAGAAGAGCTGTATGCGCATACGGCCAGCTCAGCCCCAGCCTGATGTACTTGTCCCGACAAAGGTTGTTAAAAGCGCACAGCTCCCAGCGGTCAATGGCGCCTTGCATGTTGTCCATGATAAATTCACCAAGCCCCCGAATGTTTTCAGGCGTGTCTGTTGCGTCCGGAATCACCGGGGTGCGAATCCAGATGGTTTTGGGAAAGATGTGCGATTTTCTGTAATCGGCCACGAACCGGGCGTTGGCCAGAATCTTTTTATTGCCTGAACCGGTAAAAGACTTATGTTTTTTAGAATCAATTTCTTTGAGGTCATACAGAAGAATATCCACATACGGCAACAGGCTTGCCAGAACCACCTGCGGTACCTGACCGCAGGTATCCAGCGCGGTTTGAATGCCTCTGCCGCGGAGATCTTTTAGAAGCGCAAGGCTAAAATCGCTCTGCAGGGCCGCCTCGCCACCGGACAGGGTAACGCCGCCGCCGGACTGTTCAAAATATACACGGTCCTTTGCCAGTTCGTCCGCAAGGTCGTGCACCGACCATTTCTTTCCCAGAAGCTCCATGGCGGTTGTGGGGCATTCCTCCGTACATAAACCGCAGCCGTTGCACAACAGCCGATTGATCGTGATCCCTCTTGTGGTTTTCTTCAGGGCTTTTTCGGGACAGGTTTCAGCACAGATTCCACATCCGATGCAGCTTGTCTGCATCCACTGGATCTGTGGTTTGGGGCTGATGCTCTCCGGATTATGACACCAAAGGCAGGCCAGTGAACATCCTTTAAAAAATACAGTCGTTCTGATGCCGGGACCGTCTTCGGTGGACATGCGGTGAATTTCCAGAATAACGCCTTTTTTAGTTTCAGGTTGCATCATCGCTAAGCGGCCTTAAAATTTATGATGGCTGACGCGTTCAATCACTTCATTCTGAAGTTCCCGTCCGACGGTTGTAAAGTAGGCATTATAACCGGTGATGCGCACCAGAAGATGGCGGTAGTCCTGCGGATGCGCTTGCGCGTCTTTGAGCATCCCGGGATCAAGGATGTTGATCTGTAAAGCTGTGCCACCGTTATGTGTATAGCCCTTTAGAAACGCTTTGAATTTATCTTTATGCACCGGATCTTTCAGAATAGAAGGATTGAACGTGATCGTGTGGCTTGCGCCATTCGGGAGATCATTTACGTAGTCTGGCCAGTCTCCGGATGTATCTTTCGCTTTCCCGCCAAGCACCTTGCCCACCGAGTTTGCGTTTGCAGTGGGGCCCTTGGTGTCCGCCCCGTTTGATGGACAGATAGCATTGGATAGAAACTGGCCCTTCTGTCTTCCATCGGCGCTTGCAGGCAGGATGTACCCGTCGCCGGCCCAGTAGTTCCAACTCAGCATGCCCGGGCGGTATCTGCGTCCTGTTGCCCGGGTGCTGTGTCTCCAGGTTTCATCGCACCACAGTTGCATCACCCGGCGGGCAAGAGCATCCGCTTCATCATCGTCGCGGCCGTATTTGGGGGCGCGATTTTTGGCCATGGCCTGAAGAACCTCAAATCCCTGCCAGTTCGCCGTGAGAGCACAAACCAATTCAGACATGGTGCAGGCTTTTTTGTCAAAGACAAGGTATTTGATAGCCAGCAGTGAATCCACGGTTGTGGCATAGGTAACCGCTTCAAGAGTGGTGAAACTGATCTGAGCGCCGCCCTGGGTGACGTCCTTACCCGTTTGGGCGCAGCCCTCGACCAGGCAGGAAAGGTAAGGTGTGGGAAAGAAGCGGGCGCGTATGGATTCGGATGCTTCATACACATCAACGCATTTTTGAATAATGTATCGTGTTTGTAGAGTATACGCTTTCCAGAATGCCTCCCAGGTTTTAAAAGCCGCTGCATCCCGGGTGCGGGGACCGTCCTGCCTGACGGAATGGGTTTTCCCCGTCATGGGGTCGCAAAAAGGCAGCAGATCTTTTCCACCGGTCAGTGCAAGCTCCACGGCTTTGAGCAGGTTGAGATTATTGTCCACCGTGCCGGATCGGTCATTGCCGACCATCGTATTTTCCAGACATCCGACAGGCGCATATTCATGAACATTATCCTTATGAATCAGATGGGTCAGGCCGGCTTTTCTTGCCTCAAGCATCATGCCGGCCATGGAACGTTCGTCAAAATTCAACAGGAAGGGCGCTCCCTGACTGGATTCGATCATATCGACGATCCTGTCATACAGCTCTTCGGGGGTGTTATGGTGCAGTCGTATATTGGGTTTAGGTTCCAAAATGGGCGACATTTCGTCTATCACTTCAAGAATGACATAGGTGAGATCATTGGTCATGTCCCTGCCTTCCGCCCCGAGGCCGGAAAGCGTGATGAGCTGTCCGAATCCGGCGGTAATTCCCTGATTGCCGTTTCGGATCATCGCGTCATAAGCCGTGTTGGCGTGAATCCAGAAGCATTTAAGAATTTCTTTGGCGAACTCCCGATTCATGCCGTCGCGGATGGACCTTTCATAATAAGGATACAGATACTGGTCGACTCGGCCGAATGAAACGCCCGCGCCGGGATAATTTTCATCCGTCATCACAAGCATGTGGTTGATCCACAGCGCCTGCACGGCCTCCCAGAACGTTTTTGCCGGTTCCCACGGCACTTTGTTCAGGTTTTCAGCCATGCTTCGAAGCTCGCCTGCGCGAACAGCATCCGGTTCGTTTGATGCGAGGTTCTCGCATAATCCTCTATATTTTGAAGCCAGATCGCGTGCCATGGTCGAAGCGGTGATCATGGCTCTCAATTGAGAGCCTTTTGATCCGGAGCGTTTGGTTTTGCTGAGGGCGTTGTAGAAAGACATGAGTTCCGCGTGCACACCCTTCCAGCCGATTTTGAGCAGGCGCTCATGGCCGGGGATCAGATGACCGCTTGTGGCACCGGCATTGCCGTAACCATGGTCATGAAACCATTTCATTTTTGCCCGGGCTCCGTTTTTGCCTTTCACCTGCATTACCCATTTGCTGCTTTCCTTCTGAGTCAGGCACATGGATGTCTGAATATTAAACCTTGCGCCAGCCAGCAGATCGCCCGGCAGAATTTCCTGAGGCACATAATTCACGATTGCCTCCCGGACGAACCACGCACGCCGTTCCACAAGCGGCCACTGCCAGAAATCCGGATGAAGGACGACAGGGCGGGCGGCCTGAAGATAGGAAGCCCCCAGTGTGTTGAGCAGCGTATAGGTTTCGGGCACGATATAAAAAGTCAGTTCATTATAGATGATGTCCCAGGGGGTTCCTGTCGTCCAGGATGTGTATTCGTTGTTCCATGGCCGATCGTTGCCCCTGAAATAGTAATTCCGAAGCCACGAGATACGATCGGATAACCCCCGGGGCTGTTTGATGTCATATTCGGGTGCTGAACGGGTATTCATTTGAACCTCCCTTGTTAAGACGCGGTTATGCTTGCCGGTCAATCATTCGCCGGAGATGTTTTTCTCCGTGGCAAAGGATCTCCTTCATGACGGACGTTGCTTTTCCCCCGTGCCCGGCTTCAATGGCTTTGATCATATTCCGATGATATTGATGAACGGCGGCGATCACCTGCGGGTCTTTGAAAAACTGGCCGGAGAGATTGGTGTAAACAGGCCTGAAGGAATTTAAAAGAAGCGGGTATACCGTATTGCCCGAAGCCACGGCGATCAGAAGATGGAAATCAAAATCCAGATCGGTTATCATTTGAGTATTCCTGGCATCGGCGGATTCTTCCATCTCAAGGATCCTCTGGAATTCCCGGACTTGTTCCTGTGTTCGATTTTCTGCTGCTAAACGGGCAAACGGTGGTTCCAGAAGCAGTCTCATTTGCAGCAGGCTCTCAAGAAGTTCAGGCTCAAGTTTTCCTTTTTGATAATGTATCAGCGATGAGAGCAGGGTAATGGACCCTTCTTTCCGATAATCGTTAACCGTCGCGCCGAAACGGGGTTTAAGTGAGACAAGGCCGCGCGTTGTGAGCAAAACGAGACCTTCGTGCACGACAGGACGGCTCACACCAAGCTGAAGGGCAAGCTCTCTTTCCGACGGCAGCTTCTGCCCGATCTTCAATTTGCCCGAGAGAATCAGTTCTTCGAAACGAAGCACAAAAACATCTTTGAGGCTCTCTGTCTTAATGGGTTCGAGCAAATCTTCGAGCATGGTTCCCTCATTTCTATCAATATGGCAGGTGGTATTACCAAGCTTTATGTAAAGCTAAATGCTACATTTGTCAAGGTGTTAAAACACTTAAGCACATATCAAAGTTGAACATCACGCGCCGTGGGATAAACATGTGGATTCTCGCATCGAAGACAGCATGGGCAATGATCCAGAAAGTCTATTTGTTTTTTATTATGCAGGAATATCATGATCTTTATTGACTCCCGGTTATAAATCTGTTAAATGACCAAAGGTTTTCACAAGATTGTTAAATATCCGGGTTGGGCTTTCCAAGTGATTGATCTGCATACACATTCCATTTTCAGTGACGGGGTGCTGGTTCCTTCGGAATCCGCGCAGCGCGCGTTTGCCGCCGGTTACAAAACGATTGCCGTCACGGATCACGGGGATTACTCCAATTTGGATTTCATGATTCCAAGGATTGTCAAGGCCTGCACGAGGATCACCCAGAAAGGGAACATTCAGGTGATTCCCGGTGTGGAACTGACGCATGTCGATCCTTCCGATATTGCATCCCTTGCCGCCGAAGCCCGTAAACTCGGAGCGAAAATTGTCATTGTCCATGGCGAAACGCTAACAGAACCCGTACCGGCCGGCACGAATCTGGCGGCCATTGAGGCGGGCGTCGATATTTTAGCCCATCCCGGGTTAATCAAGGATTCTGAAGTAAAGCTTGCAGCTGAAAAGGGCATCTGTCTGGAGATTACGACGCGCCGTGGGCACAGTTACACAAACGGCCATGTCGCCCAGGCGGCCAGAAAATATAACGCAAAACTGGTTCTCAACAACGACGCACACACTCCCGGCGATTATGTCGGCGCCAAAATGGCGATGAATATCGCCCGCGGCGCGGGTTTGTCCGACGAAGAAATTTCCGTCATGTTTGAGAATTCAAATAAGCTTATCCAGAGGGCCTGTGCGTGAAAAAGGGTTCCAATTCAAGACCGTTGAAAATCTGCCTGCTGACCTATCGTGGTAATCCTACCTGCGGCGGGCAGGGTGTTTATATCAAGCATTTAAGCAAGGCGCTGGCGGATCTCGGACATCATGTCGATGTTATCTCCGGGCCGCCTTACCCACACCTGGACGACAATGTCCGCCTCATCCGGCTGCCCAGTCTCGATCTGTACAATGCTGAACATCTTTTTATTCCCGAAAAAATCAGAGATCTGGTACGTCCGCTCAATCTGTATGAATATTTAAATGTTTGCACGGGAAGTTTCCCGGAGCCCTTCACCTTTGGCGAGCGGGTCTATTCGTATCTGAAAAAACATCGCAATGATTATGATATCGTTCATGATAACCAGTGCCTGTCCTACGGGATCGGAAGAATCGCCCAAAAAGTGATGCCGACGGTTGTAACCATCCATCACCCGATCACGGTGGATAAGCACGAGGATTTCAAGGTGGCAAAAAACCTTTATCAGAAGTATCGTGTTTTACGCTGGTATTCATTCATCCGGATGCAACTGAAGGTGGCCAGAAAGTTTTCCCACATCATTACGGTATCTGAATTCACCAAGAAAGATATCGCAAAAGAATTTTCGCTGGATGAAAATAAATTCCGGGTGGTCCACAACGGGATCAATCATGAATATTTTTATCCGGTACAAAACGGTCCGAGACCTGAAAATACCATTATTGTCACCAACAGCGCGGATACGCCGTTGAAGGGGCTTAATTTCCTTCTGGAGGCGGTGGCGCAAATTCGCAAGAAGCAGTCAGTCAAACTGACCGTCATTGGAGAGCCGAAGAAAAACGGCATCATTGAAAATCTTGTCGCAAAATTGGGCGTGAGTGACGTCGTGCAATTTACCGGGCGAATTGCCAATGAGGAATTTGCCGAGTACTACGCAAAGTCAACAGTGGCCGTTGTTCCGTCGCTTTATGAAGGGTTCGGTATCCCCGCGGCGGAGGCGATGGCCTGCGGAGTGCCGCTGATTTCGACCTCTGGCGGCGCACTGCCGGAAGTCGTCGGCGACGCGGGAATCATTGTGCCTCCGGGAAACGCCGGGGCGCTGGCTCATGCGATTATGCACCTGCTGAATTCTCCCGAAGAACGAAAGAAATACGCCCAGGCGGGCATTGCCCGTGTTCAATCGGTTTTCAGCTGGAACAAAGCCGCTGCGGAAGTGGTTGAAGTTTATCGTGAGGCAATAGATGGTCACCATCGACTTTCATGAACTGAAGTTAAAGCCCGGTTCCATGGTGCTTGATGCCGGCTGCGGCAGCGGCAGGCATCTGCGCGCACTGGCGAAGCTGCCGGATTTAAAAATATTCGGCATCGACCGGAATGAAGCCGATGTCAAAGAGGCGATTCAAGGCCTGAAAACGATGCCGGACGCATTGTCTCATGACTTTCATGTTGCCTGTGCCGATATCAATGTCCTGCCGTTTGACGATGCGGTATTTGACTGTGTGATCTGTTCGGAGGTATTAGAACACATCCCCGAACACGAAAAGGCCCTTGCCGAACTGGTTCGCGTATTAAAACCGAAGGGCGACCTGGTCGTCAGTGTGCCGCGCTATTTTTCAGAAAGAATCTGCTGGCTGATATCATCGGCCTACTACCATGAGGAAGGCGGCCATATCCGCATTTACAAAAAGAAAAAGCTGCAAAAGATGCTCTCCAAACAGGGCACCACCTGCTGGAAGATCAACTACAAGCATGCCCTGCATGCGCCCTACTGGTGGCTCAAGTGCCTGGTGGGTCTGAAAAATGAAAGAAATATACTGATTCGGCTTTATAAGAAGTTTCTCGAATGGGATATTATGAAAAAACCGCGTTTGGTGCGGCTGCTGGAAGAGCTCTTAAACCCGCTGATGGGTAAGAGTATCGTTTATTATCTGAAAAAAGGATAAGACCATGGAATTGAATATATCATTGAGTGAACAGATCAAACCCATTGAGGTGGAAAAAATCGCTGATTTTATCACATCGATGCAAAAGGAAAGCGGGGAGATTCCCTGGTCGATCGGCGGGAAGACCGATCCGTGGGATCATGTGGAAAGCGCCATGGGGTTGAGTATCGCCGGTTATTATCCTCAGGCCGAGAGCGCCTATCAATGGATGGCCTCTTCGCAGCTGCCCGACGGCAGCTGGTGGTCGGAAACCAAAGACGGGGAGATTATCAATCACAACAAGGAAACGAACTTTGCCGCTTATCTGGCGGTAGGCGTATACCATCACTATCTGATCACGGGTGACCTTGATTTTCTAAAAACCATGTGGCCTGTGTTGTCCCGGGGAATTCAGTACGCAATCAACATGCAGACGCCCAACGGCGAAATCTACTGGGCAAGAAACCGTGAAGGAGCCATAGACCGGATGTCTTTGCTGACCGGGTGCAGTTCCATATACATGAGCATCAAATGCGCGGTTGCCGTGGCCAGGATTCTGGGCAAGAAGCGGTCCGCATGGCAGGCCGCCCAGGAACGTTTGGGAACAGCGATTCGCACCCGTCCTGATCTTTTCAATATGATCAAATCCCGTTTTTCGATGGACTGGTATTACCCTGTTTTGTGCGGGGCCCTCAGTGGTGATGATGCCGTAAAACGAATCAGTCACCTTTGGGAGAAGTTTGTCGTGCCTGACTGGGGCGTGCGCTGCGTAAGCGATCGCCCCTGGGTGACGATGGCGGAATCATCCGAACTCATCATGACGCTTGCGGCGATTGGAGATGATACCCGGGCGAGAACCATCTTCAGCTGGCTGTCCGATAAGCGTTACCCGGACGGGTCCTACTGGATGGGTGTGACATTTCCGGACAGCGTTATCTGGCCGGAAGAGAAAACCAGCTGGACGGCCGCGGCGGTCCTCATGGCATGGGACGCCATCAACAAGATAACGCCTGCCGCAGGCCTGTTTAACCATCAGTATTGGCGGGAGCAAGCGTCGTTGTATATAGGTGAGTGACGCGGCAATACAGATGACGACGGCGAATAAAACATCAGGGACATGGGTTACAGCGTCTTTGCAAATCAACGCAAGAAGTGGTTTCAGGGTTTATCACATTGAGACATGATCATCGGCCATATTATCTTAAAAAATTAAGCTACAAATTTGAAAAGTGGTACGCCCAGCATTTCCTTGCCCCGCAATGTGAATATTTCGGCCGCAACCTGGTCTTTATGAAGCCATGGGGAGTGGAAATTTACGGCGGGTTGGTCTCCATTGGGGATCACACGACATTGATTGCTACCCCGGAAAAGCGAATCCGTCTAACGTCCTGGACGGCGAATGAACAGTTCGGCAGGGTTGAAATCGGCAGGCATTGCCTGATCTGCCCCGGGACAAGAATCATGGCGGCCACGGGTGTCATCATCGGCGATGACTGCATGCTGGCCCAGAATGTCTGCATTACCGATGCTGACTGGCACGATCTTTATGACCGAAGCGCATCCATCGGGAACACACAAGAAGTCCATATCGGCAAAAATGTGTGGATTGGAGACAGCGCGATGGTTTGCAAGGGGGTTCATATCGGGGAAAACGCGGTCATTGGCGCGGGTTCCATCGTGGTCAAGGACATTCCCGCCAACGCGATTGCCGCCGGGAATCCCGCTTCCGTGGTCAGATATCTCGAAGTGGACAGGCCGATTAAGTCGCGATCTCAGTGGATGGCCGATCCAAAGAAAATGGCTGAATTTTACGATATGATTGAACGGTCGATGCGCGAAAAAAACTCGCTGTTCGGATGGATCAGATCCATCCTGTTTCCGCGCAAAGGAGATTGACATTGCGCGTTGCCGTCATTGCCGCACCCTATCCGCTGGAAGAATTCCCATCGCCGCCGCTGGGCATATCGTATGTAGCCGCGGCGTTCGAGGCGTTGGGCTGTGAAGTGCGCATCTTCGACTATATTATTTCCAGATATTCAAAAGAAAAACTCGAAGCGCAACTGGCGGAATTTCAGCCGGACGCCGTGGGCGCCGGTTCCGTCACGATGAATTTTTACGAGGCGCAGAAGATTTTGCGCGATGTGAAAAGCATCAATCCGGATATTCTCACCATGATGGGCGGGCCGCATGTGTCGTTTACGGTCGAAGAGACGCTGAACACCTATCCGGAAATTGATCTGATCTTCATCGGTGAGGCGGAAGGCACGATCGCCGAATGGGTTCCGGCAGCAAACGACAAAGCAAAATGGCCGGACATCCCCGGCATCGCCTGGCGGGAAGGTGAAAAAGTATTCCAGAGCGGCAGGCGGGATTTCATCGCCGATATCGACCGCCTTCCCATGCCGGCGCGTCATCTGCTGCCGATATCGCGCTACCGGGCGCTGGGTTATCCCGTCAGCATGATCACGGGACGGGGCTGTCCGCATGGCTGCATCTTCTGCCTGGGTCGAAAGATGGTGGGCGCGAAAGTGCGCCGCAGGGATCCGCAGCGGGTGCTCGACGAGATGGAGCAAATACTGAATTTAGGTTTTGAACGCATCAACATCGCCGATGATTTGTTCGCGTCGGATACCGAACGGGTGAAGTTGATTTGCCGGGGGATTCATGAGCGGGGTCTGAAATTATCCTGGAGCGCGTTTGCGCGGGTGGACACGGTCACACAGGAAATGCTCGATGTCATGGCGGCCGCAGGCTGCGACAGCATCAGTTTTGGAATCGAGTCGGGTAGTCCTGAGATGCTCAAAAGGGTCCGCAAGGGCATTACGCTGGAACAGGCAAGAAACGCGGTGCAGATGTGTAAAAATGCCGGCATGATACCGCACGGATCGTTTATGGTCGGCCTGCCGGGCGAAACCCGGGAAACTCTCGCGCAGACGGACAAATTTGCCCGTGAACTGGACTTTTTTTTCGGATATCATTATCTGGCGCCCTTTCCCGGAACGACTTTACGTGTGAAAAAAGAGCGCTACGATTTGGAAATTCTGACGGATAACTGGTCTCGATATGACGCCAATGACGCGATTGTGAGAACATCGGCGGTTTCACCTCAGGATATGCGCGATTTTGTCGCCCTCTATGACGCGGAAATAAACGAAGGCTGGCAGAAAACGCTCGACGATTACGGGACAGGCGCAAACACGCCGCGCGACGAGATGCGCGTGATCGGTCATCACCGGACGAAGATCGTATTTTCCATGCTGAAAGAAGACCTCGTCGAAAAACTGGGGAGGATTGAATCCGTTTCAATAAACGGCAACAGTGACACGGCGGCGAAAATGCTGGCCGATCACATGGCTCAATGCATTTCCGGTGACACGCGGCTGATCCGCGACACCGTTTCCGAATTCATCGCCCGCGGTTATTTAAAAGTTCAGCAGGATGCAGGCGGTGTATCCTGGCACTGGGGCTGAAATATAAAAACAAAAGCGCAACGCTTTGCGCCCGGCATGAACCTTTACACATCCATCATTTCCTTTGCAGTACGGTGCCCCTGCCGTTGACAGAAGTCGCGTTGTCTGGCGGATATCCGTTGGCACTTCCTTTCTTGTTTCGCGGAAATCGAATATACGGACTGATTCTGGAATTGATGTTTTTTCCCGTGCCGTCGTAATTGAGGGTGACGACGGGAACGCCTGTGTATTCTTCAATGCGGGCGGCCATGGCTTCGGTGACCAGACCCGCGCAGCAGAAAGCGGGATTGGTCTGCACAAAGAGCGATATGTCGGGGTGTTTCTGCATCAGTGCGTTAATTTTAAGCAGATTGTCGGCCGATTCGCCAAAATGCTGCGCTGTAAGATCAAAATGATCATATAAAATTTTATAATCCATGTTGCCATCCGGCGCCGGTTCCTCAAGAAGTTCATTGAATATTTTATAATAGCTTTTCTCCAGCTGGCTGACGAGTGTGATGATCGTTTTGGTAAACAGGACGTCCATGAATTCGCCTTCCAGAAACCAGCGGCGCATGTAGGGGCCGGCGATGAGTTTGGCGAATTCATTAAACGGGGTGGTAATGACTTCTCCTCCGTATTCCTCAATGCAGTGGATCAAATCCTGATTAAACACATCATTGTCACGGGCATACATATCGCCGAAAATGGCGACTTTCGGGCGGTGTCCCGAGGTAGTCTCGATATGTTTGAACAGGTTGATCACACGGGTCAGATCGTCATCCTTGTTTCTGCCGCCCAGCAGGGTATTATAGAGGATGTTTACAGACTGGGTAATCAGCTTATCCGTCATGCCTTTTTCTTTTTCATAGGGGCGAATCTTGCAGCCGATTTTACGCAACATGCCTCCGAGCATGTGCGCGAAGTATGCCTCAATGGAGGCCTGTATGGAGATGTCGGAAAGCGATAGACTGCCGACATACATGTCGACCTTTTCCATGCCGTGTCCTGCCGCTTCCATGATGCCTTTCATGAATTGCGGATACAGGCGGATGTTACAGGCAACATGGCTGTCAAAACACCAGCCTACGGTCTGGGAAGGGTCCAGAAGGTTTTCTTCGATATAATCCATATAGCTTTGCGCCATCAGGTTTACAGGCAGGCACTGGCCGGTATTGGTGCGCAGACCGCGCTGAATAATCTTTTCCGTGAGGGGGACCATTCGCGCGTCGATGCCTTCTTTGATGAACACCGCTTCCAGAAGCTTGGAATTGATGGGATCAAAGCAGGGAAGGAGCAGGGTTTTGCCTTTGATTTTACCGGTACTTTCTGAATTGATCGGCAAAACGCGGGTTGAGGCCTGTCGGAGATTTTTATTGAGATGGTGATTATGAAAGGATCGGATAGCCGCCTCGATACGGGTTTCATAGCCGACATTGGAGTCATGTTCATCGAGTTCCAGGATCAGATAGGGTTTTCCGTATTTGTCCATGATGCGCTTGAAATAATCCAGTGTGAAGGAATCGGGGCTGCATTTGAACGTGGTGACGTAGACCGGGTAAAGTCCGGGGGTGCGGGCAACGTGAAGCGCAGACTTCAGGATCCTTGCAGCATAGTTCCAGTGCATTCGCTTGAGCAGCGGTGTGATTTCCGACAAATCCTCCGCATCGGCCGGCAGCATGTCCTGATAAAACGTTTTGACGGAAAGCGCGCTGAAGATATCCGGGATGCCCTTATTCATGGACTTTTGCATGATGGAGTAGGGTCGGCCCAGAAGTGCCACACTGATTTCACCGTCTGCGGGTTTTTCTCTCTCATAGACATTTTGAAGATTTCCGCGGCCTTCGTTGTAATACGAAAGAGCCGCTTCGTACGCGTTGTATATTTCCCAGTAGCCGGTGCCCAGAATCGTTTTCAAGATGGAAAAAAGCTCAATGCGCGACTGAAAGGAGGAATGGTCGATGACCGGCATGACGGTTCTGTTTTTTGCACGCAGGCTTTTGATGCCCGCCGCGAGAGTGGACGCAAACTGCGTATAATAGCAGTAGTAGCGGAATTCTTCGTCTTTATTCTTTGCGGCTTCCAGGTAAATTGGCAGAAAAATATAATCGCACTTATCCACCAGATACTGAACATGACCGAAGAAGGCGCTCATCGGTGCGCAGAATTCCGCCCCGGAGAGCTTCTTGCCGGCCTTGATCGCATTTTTCATTCCTTCCGATGAGATCGTTTCCACGCCGAGTGTGGCGAAAAAATGTTTCCACAGGGGCATCTCTTCGGTCAGATAAAGGGCGTTGGGGATTCCGATCTTCACCTTGTTCCTGATAGGTTTCTGCTTTTTTTCCACAGGGAATGCGAAGCTTCGTTCTTTGATCAGGTCGTATTGTTTTTTGGTTTTGCCGACGTAATGCTTGGTATCGTAGTCGCGCCCGCAGAGAAAACCGAAGGCCACGGTATCATCCTGGACGGTGACTTTATTGATCTTGCAGTTATTGTGACACAGTTCGCAAATTTCGTTTTCGACGGGAATTGTCTCGCGGTAAAGTGAAAGACCGCGGAAGGTGGAATTTCTGACGGCGGTCTCGGCCAGAATGAGCGCGCTGCCAAGCGCGCCGGTGAGGTGGCAGAATTTGGAAACAAAAATCGGTTTTTTCAGACGGTGTTCGAAGGCGGCCACCAGCGCCTGGTTGCGTGCGGTGGCACCCTGAAAACAGACGCTTTGCCCGATGCCTGCTTCGACGGCGACCTTGGCCAGATAGTTTTCACACACGGAATGCAAAACACTTGCCAGCACTTCATCAACGGTGTACCCCTCTGTCAGGTAATTGTTGATGTCGCGTTCCATAAAAACGGTGCAGCGGTCGCTGGAAACGGGGGCAGGGGTGTTCAGGGCGCGTCCGGCATATTCGCCAAGCGAGACACCGAGTTTGACAGCCTGTTCCTCAATGAAACTGCCGGTGCCGGCGGCACAGACGTTGTTCATGATGGAGGAAGTGACCATGCCGTTTTTCAGCGTGGTGAATTTGGCGTCCTGACCGCCGATTTCGATGATGGTGTCGACCTCATGGTTGAGCTCATAGGCGGCGCGGGCGTGAGCGGTGATTTCATCGATAATCAGATCAGCGTTAATAATGCGGCCGATAAATTTCCGGCCGGAACCGGTGGCGCCGACACCGTCAAAAACAAATTCACAGGCCTGCAGCCGTCCGATGTGATCGATGGTCTCAAAGAGCGCCTGAACGGCTTTAACCGGTTGGCCTGCGGTCTGCGTGTAAAGGCCGGCGATCACTTCATTGCGGTTGTTAATCAAAACAGCCTTGGTGCTGGTCGACCCGATGTCGATGCCCAGATACACGTTTTGGATCGGTAAAAGGGGCTGGTAGATGTCAACTTCCACGGCGGCATGCCCGTTTGCGGGGTTGAAAAGCTGGCTGGATTCAGTGGTGAATTCAGGATAGTGCGAGAGCGTCAGCGTAAGGGGCGGATAGCCGTAAGTTGTCTCCTTCTTCTCCGCTACGAAAAGGTCATTCCAGCTCTTTTTGTCAAGATGCGCTGGTTTTGCTTCCTCCAGGTAAAGCAGGGCAGCGCCGATTGCACCATAGAGATGGCTGTGTTCGCCGATCACGGGTTGTGTCTGCAGCAGTTGGGTAAAGTGCTTGACAACCGCGGCATTCATGGAAACGCCGCCTGCGAGAATCAGCGGTGTGCGAATGCTCGAATCGGGGACGAGGGTGTCGATGACGTTTCTGGCTAATCCTTCGCAAAGACCGTCGCTGATCTGGCCTACCGAATAGCCTTCCTGCTGGGCGTGAATCAGGTCGGTTTTGGCGAATACGGCGCAGCGCGTGGCGATCTTTGGCGTTGCGCTTTGGTTGCAAAAGGCAACGGTGCTGAGAGTTTCGATGCATTTGAGATTGAGCCGCTTGGCCTGCTGATCCAGAAAACTTCCGGTGCCCGCAGCGCAAGACGAGTTAGAACGGAATTTTTCATAGTCTCCCTGTTCGTTGAATGTGATCAGGCCGAAATTTTCTCCTCCGACAAACAGAATGCTGCCGACATCCTGATGATGTTTTTTCACCGCCGCGATCATGGCGATCTGCGTGTCGAAACGGAGGATGTCCGAGAATAGCTCAGGTCCGGAGCTTGTCATGGCCAGACCGCCGATTTCCCCGATGTCAATATTTTTCAGGATTGCGCGCAGTGTTTCGGGGATGGCGCCCCTGTGAAACTGATAGGATGCGCTGATAAGAGAACCGCAATCGTCCGTGATCACAACCGAAAGCGCGACAGAACCAATGTCTATTCCGACAATGTGCAGCATACATCAACCTCTGAGATGAAGATGCGGCGACTATGCCGTGTTTTATCGCTTTCGTCAACATTGAAGTTGCTTAATCAGAGGCCAGGCTGTATGCCTCACGGACCGGCAAAGATAAATACATCAAGTGTTCTGGGAAGATCCGTTTTGTGTCTGCAGATGACGTTTTCCAAAGAAAATGTTTCCCAGCATCATCACAAGGATCGAGAGAAAAATGACCTGGGTGACGACGCCCTCATTCATGAAGGGAAGCATCAGATGATCGGGTATGCTCAAAAACAGCAAAATGGTGATCAGTCCGCGAGGGGCGAAGAACAACAGAGGAATGAGCGGTTGACGCAAGGCAAGCAGGAAAAGTCCCCGGATCAGCAGAATGCAAAGAACGATCAGAGCCGACAGGCTTAAGTTTGTAAGATTCATCAGGTCGGAAAGGTTCGTATAGTAGCCGAACAGGATGAAGAAAAAGGAGCGAACGACAAAGGACAATTCCCCGGTAATCCCGCGAAAGGAAATCAGCTCCATTGCGAAAGCCTGAAAGTTGACGATCTTTTCAGACCATTCGGTTTTGAAGAAATGCGTATTGTTCATCACAAGGCCGAAAATCAAAACCACCAGAAGCGATGGCAGGTGGATGAGTTTCGCCACCGCATAGACCAAAACGATTACCGTCATGATCACGATATATTTGACCTGGTGAGTGATTTTGTGAAGCACGATGGCCAACCCGGTTGAAATCACAACGGCGCCGACGATGGTGATGAAAAGCTCGCCTGCGAAACCCGCAATGCCGATCCCGAGCGCTCCGTTGCCGAGTAATATGAAATCAAAGATCAAAATGCCGAATATGCAGGATAAGGAACTTTCATAGGCAATGAATTCCCTGTCGGTTTCGCTAAGGTGGACCGCCGCGGAGATGGCCACCGTGCTGCCGATGATGGCCAGCGGCAGGATGCTGATCAGGGAGCTTTTCACGTCCAGTTGAAAATGATAAACACAGATCCAGGTGACAACGCCTGTAAAAACGGTCAACAGCAAGAAAGCGGAACCAATGGCGCTGAGGATGAGACGACGTTTGTCGGCGGAGATAGACAATTCCATGCTGCTTTCAAGCACAATGAGAATCAGGCCCAGCGTTCCCATCAAGGGAAGAAGGACCGAAAGGTTTGGAATCCGGATGCCAAAGACAAAAGCCAGGTAGTTCATGACCATACCGCTGAGAATCAGCAAAATCACTCCGGGGATCCGGGTGTGCTTGGCCGTAATATCAAAGATATAGGCCATGAGGACCATGAGGCAGAAAATAATGAGCAGATAGCTGGTCATGGATCAGAAGATACCTTCTTTTCAGAGAATTCAAAACACCCTAGCACATCTTTCTTTCCGATGCCCTGAAAAAGGACGCCCGTTATTTCCCGGCAATGCGGCGGCTGGAAGGACGTTCTATCTTTTGCCCAGATGCAGGATGCCCTTGGTGATGTTGCAAAGATGATTGTTGAGTCTTTCGATATCCGTCAGAATGTCGTTGAATACCAGACCTGCGTTGCTGATGCAGACGGAGTTTTCCAGACGTTTGATGTGGTTGAGTTTATACTGGGAGATCAGTTCGTCGATTTCGGCCTCGATAGTGAGCGTGATCGCCGCGGCTCTCTCATCGTTTTTCTGCATGGCCTTTCGGGTTTGCCTCATAATGGCTTCCGTTTTATCAAACAGCTTGATGAGTTCCCGATCCGCATCATCGGAGAATTTCAGATCGTTTTCATACGCCCGCTGCGACAAAAGCACGATGGCCTCGCAATAGTCGCCGACTTTTTCCAGATCGTTGACGCTGTGAAGCAGGGCGGGGATCAACCGGGAATGTTTTTCCTGGAGTGCATTTTGCGTGATTTCCACAAGATATTCTGTGATTTCTTTTTGCATTTCGTCGACGGATTCTTCGTCGATGGCGATTTCATTGCGAAGCTTGTGGTCGTACGCGACGGTGCATTTTCTCGCCTTATTGAGCATTTCGGCGCAGGTATCGAGCATCACCACCATTTCATCGATGACCGCGCGGATGGCCAGATGCGGGAGGGTCAGCAGGTTCTTGTCCAGGTACTTAATGCCTTTTCTGACGTAGTCTTCTCCCGGTATGATTTTATGCATCAGTAAAACGAAGAGAGACACAACCGGAAGGAAAACGATTGTGTTGAACACGTTGAAAAGGGTATGCGTGTTGGCGACCTGACGGGCGACATCAGCGGAGGCCATGGGAATATATTTTAAGTAGATTGGAACCATTGCAACGGCGATCAAGGTTCCGGCTATATTGAAGATGGTGTTCCCCCAGGCGAGTCTTTTGCTCGACAGGTTGCCCCCGATGCTGGCGAGAATGCCGGTGATGCAGGTGCCGATGTTCGTTCCGAAGATCAGATAAATGGATGTGGGAAGATCCATAAGTCCCGCTGAGGCAAAGGCGATGATCATACCAGTGGTCGTGCTGGAACTCTGAAAAATGACGGTGACGAGCAATCCCGTCAGCACGCCGAGCAGCGGATATTTGCCGAAGGCGAGAATCGCATTTCGGGTTGTTTCATTGCCTGCAAGCGGGGCAACCGCCATGCTCATCATTGCCAGTCCCAGAAACAGCATGCCGAAACCGAGAACAACGAGTCCTTTGTTTTTCTCCTTTTGCTTTTTTGCGAAGAAAAAGTAAATGGCACCGGAAAATACAAAAACCGGGGCAATTGCCGTCAGCTTAAAGGCAATCAGCTGGGCCGTGATCGTTGTTCCTACATTGGCGCCGATCATGATGGCGATAGCGGCCGCCAGCGGAAGAAGACCCGCGTTGAGAAAGCCGATCAGGATGACGGAGGTGGCACTCGAGCTCTGAATCAGCGCGGTGACGCCGAGCCCGACAAACATCGACTTGATGCGGTTGGACGTGATCTTTTCCAGCAGTTTTTTCAGAAGTCCGAGGGACAATTTCTTGAGCGAATCGCTCAGAAGGTACATACCGTAAATAAAGAGGCCTAACCCGCCGACGAGACCGACAATCACACTCAAGTATTCCATATTGTTGCCTTTATTAGAATAGCCCTTCTTAGCGTTGGGCGGAGTATAAGGAAGAGATCCGCCCCTGTCAAGAGCAATCCGAAAACCTTAAGAATTATGGAGGCCTGACAGGATAACCCGTTGCCCGCCTGGTGATTTTAGACTAAGGTGCAACATGGATTGCTCAAGGGGGGCATGGATGATGATTCGACACCTGAAAAACCGCAATGTTATTTTTCTTCTGGCCATCGGCCTGGGACTGATCCTGCCGCAGCCGGCGGTCTGGACAAAACTGCTGATGCTGCCGGCTCTGGCGATGATCATGACCCTGGCGACGATGAATGTGCCCAACAACTATTTTCGAAATCCCCGGGAGATTCTGATGCCGTCGCTTTGGGGCATCGTGATGACCTATGTCATTTTGGGGGGCGTCATCCTGATCGGGGCTGCCCTCATCATTTCGAATTCCAATATGTGGATCGGGTTTGTCCTGATTGCCGCAGTGCCGCCTGCCGTGGCGGTGATCCCCTTCACCGGCATCCTCGATGGCAACGTGTCCTATACCCTGTCCGGCACGATTGCCGCCTATCTGGGAGCTTTGTTCATCACTCCGTTGATGCTGGCACTGCTGCTAGGGTCGGGCTTAGGGGATCCTTATGATCTGCTCAAAATTCTTGTTTTATTGATCATGCTGCCATTGATCCTGTCGCGTTTTATCCTCGTGTTCAAGCTTCAGGCGCGGATTGAACCGGTTCGCGGCCTGCTGACGGATTGGGGATTTTTCATTGTCGTTTACACCATGATTGCCGTCAACCGTGATCTGATATTTGCCAGGCCGCTGCTTTTGGTGCCGGTGGCGACCGTGGTTTTCATCGCGACGTTTGTTCTGGGATTTGTTGTAGGGAAAACGGCCGCCCTGCTGGGTGTCGCCCGGAAGAATATCGTCAGCCTGGTGCTTTTGGGAACTTTAAAAAACCAGGGGATTGCGGGCGGGTTGGCTATCACGCTGTTTACCGGGGAAACCGCTTTGCCGTCGGCGGTCTATAGCGTCTTTATGATTGTTTACATCATGTGGCTGGATTGGCGAAAAAAGCGTGAGCTGTAGTGCAAAGTGCGTAATCCGTCGGATGCCGGACGTGAAACTTTATGCAGGCACCGTCGCGAAAAACCGTATCGAGACATGCCATGTATCGGGTTGCGTATAGTAGCTGCTTTTGTAGAACGTTATTCAAGTCGTGTATGCGACGCATCGAAATGAATGGGATCTTGTCAGAATCCAGAAAATCATATAGTTTAAAGTCGTCATAATTCCCGAGAGGTTGCCATTGAAAAGATTGAAATGGGTTTCACTTGTTGTCTTAGCCATGGTGATGACGGTTTTGATAAAGTCTGTCGATGCGGCCAGTCCATTTATCAACCCCGTTGAAAATGTGAACGAAGCCGTCGTGTTGTTAATCGTTTATGTCCTGTTGGCCCTGGTCTTTTCTTTTCTTTGCTCGGTAGCGGAATCAGTACTCCTGAGTTTAACACCTTCCTATATTGAAGAACAAAAAGAAAAACAACCGAAACGCGCGGCGCTTCTTACGCGACTAAGACAGGAAAACGTGGATCGATCACTTGCCGCCATCCTTACACTGAACACGATCGCGCACACCGTTGGCGCTATTGGCGCCGGGGCGCAGGCTACCGTCGTATTTGGAAGTGCATGGTTTGGGCTGTTCTCGGCCGTGATGACGTTAATGATCCTCTTTCTATCTGAAATTATTCCTAAAACCATCGGCGCCATCTACTGGTCGAAACTTGCTGGTCCCACAGCATTTTTTGTGAATAGTTTGATCGTCGTACTCTACCCGATCGTATGGGTATCCGAGAGAATGACGAAGTTCATTTCGCACGGGAAAAACGTACACGTTTTCAGCAGAGATGAGTTCATCGCTATGGCCCGTATTGGCGAACAGACGGGACAGATTCTTGATAACGAGGCCCGTATGATCCGAAATCTGTTTAGGTTCGGATCCATGGAAGTGACGGATATTATGACACCGCGCACTGTCATTTCAGCACTTCCCGAGGATATGACGGTAGCGGATGGCTTGGAGTACATTGAAGAAAAACCGTTTTCGCGCCTGCCGGTTTACAAGACGGACATTGACGATATATGCGGCTTTGTTCTCAAAGATGAAGTGTTATCGAAAAAAGCTCAGGTAGGAAGTGAGGCAACGCTCCAGTCCCTGAAGCGCAATATCCTCGTCGTTCCCGAGTCGGTGTCGCTGACCGCTTTGCTGGAAATGTTCCTTAAGGACCGCCAGCATATTGCCATTGTTGTTGACGAGTATGGAGGAACGACCGGTCTGGTCACCCTCGAGGATCTGGTGGAAACATTGATCGGAATGGAAATAGCAGACGAAACGGATACAGTCATAGATATGCGTGTGTTGGCCCGGAAGCAGTGGGAGGAGCGTGCCAGGACGATGGGCATTAGCCTTGAAACCGCAAATGACAGCGGTTCAGTAGAAACAAAAGCCAACATGCCCTCAAAACTGGATGTGGAATAAAACTGCGACCCTATTCATCAGGCACGGCAGCATGTCTGTTCCCCCTGTTGAGCGTACGGACAGCGCATATTGCTTTTTTTAGTGAGAGATGATGGCAAAGATCCGATATTTGCTATTCTTTAAGCTGTTTTCATGCCCCGGTTTATCGCACAATAAACCGGGGCATGAAAAAAATGCATCAGAAATCCTTGAAATCCCCCTTTTCCATGGGAATAACCTGTTTCGGGTCTACTGACTTCGCCCTGGCAAATGTCGCTCGCGACTGTTTCTGAGGGGCGGCAATGGTTTTCAGAGCTTTGAGCTTCAGTTGCGTTCCGGATGCCTTTGGACTGTAGCCTTCAGGCTCACCCGGTTGATTAGACTGACCGGACGATGTCCCGCCCACAACGGCACTTAAGTCTGCCACGTAACTTTTCATTTGTTCCGCCTGGGCATTGAGCTCTTCAGAGGCACTTGCCGATTCTTCGGCGTTGGCTGCTGTCTGCTGGGTGACGCCGTTCATTCCGCTGATGGCGGTGCCCACTTCCGAGATGCCCTTGGCCTGTTCCTGAGAGGCCATGGCGATCTGTCCGATCAGCTCTGTAACCTTTCCGGCAATCTGCCCGTTCTTTTGCATCGCTTCGGATATCTGATCATATACGATCGTGGCTTCTTTAATCCGGTCGGACGAGTTTGATATAAGCCCCTGCGTGTTCTTGGCAGCATTGGTCGCCTTCATGGCAAGGTTTCTCACCTCGTCGGCCACCACGGCAAAGCCCGCGCCGGCTTCGCCTGCACGCGCTGCTTCCACTGCGGCATTGAGGGCGAGAAGATTGGTCTGAAACGCGATTTCATCGATGGTTTTGATGACTTTCGATGTTTCTGCGCTTGCCGTAACGGATGCCTGCATCGCCTTTTTCATGATATCCATGCGTTCTTCAATCAGTTTGAAATTGGGACCCGCTTCTTTTGTCATCATGTCATTGGCTCTTTGCGCGTTATCGGCATTCTGCCTGGTCATGGACGACATTTCTTCCATAGACGAGGAGGTTTCCTCCAGGGATGCCGCCTGTTCGGATGCTCCTTCCGCCAGGGACTGACTGGCAGAAGATACTTCAGAAGCGGCTGAAGCAACCTGGCTGGCTCCTTCTGTCAGCCCTGTGACCACCCGATTAATGGGTTTTGTAATGTAATTTGCAAGGAAAAATCCCATAACCAAGGCGATCAGGATACCAGCAATGGCAAAGACCAGATTAAATATTTCCAGAAACGTTGCCGTTGTTGTGGTTGATTTCACGACGTCGGATGCGACAGTTCGATTAATATCGACAATCTGGTTGAGGATCTTTCGGGCTGCCGCAAATGACACGCCACTGGCGATCGCTTGATCCCACATAAGGGCATAAACGGCCGGATCCTGTATGCTTCTCTCATATTCCAGGCTCAAGCCGATAAACTTTTTATGATCATTTTTCCAACTTTCCCAGGCCGGGGCAAATTGATCCCAAAGCTGAGCTTCTTCGGGCGTTTTTGGCAGCGACGCATAAACCGCCCACGCATCATCTATGCGTTTCCAGCTGGACGTAATTTTATCATAAACAGGCTCACGGGTATTAGGATTAATGATTATGCCTTCATATACACTCATGTCCTTGCTCATCAGCACGATTTCGGCGCTGTTAATCGCCGTCTGCGCCTCGCTGATGATCATCATGTTTTCAATGCCGGGGAGACGTGCGGTGCCGATTTCGTTGACGGCGTTCGCGCCATTGACCGTCCCGTAATATCCCACGATACCGACTAGCAAGACAATGATGGCCACACAGCCAAACCCCGCAAGCATTTTTGCCCGCAATGTCATATTCTGCATTTTTTATTTCCCATTCCTTTCTTGCTGGCATAAAGTTCAGATATTCGGCAGACAACATGACTGCCGAATCAACGGTTGTATATAGCCCCTATCACATGACATCGGCATTTCTATAAAAAATCTTAAAGCTTATGCAAAGTGTTGAAAGTCTTAGCAAAGCATGGAAATATGCCAGGAGCAAACTGAAGCTGAGAAAAATTCCACAAACCTCGCTCTTGCAAACCATGTTACATCGGTGAACGAAGGAAGGTTGATAATTGAAAAAACCCGGACCGTTGAAAACCGCCGGGCTGACTATGAGCTATGAGCTATTTCCCATTCCCTATCCACCATCCACCATCCACGGCTTCTTTACTATGAGCCATATTCCAGGGAAGCCAGTTTGACGCACACCGCCAGGATCTCAATGGCTTTTTCCAGTTCGGCCACCTGCGGACGTGTCGGTGAAATCCGGATATTGGCGTCCCGGGGGTCTTTGCCGAGGGGAAACGTCGCGCCGGCAGGTGTAATCGCAACGCCCGCATCTTTGCACAGCGCCACCGCGCGCTTCGCGACCGGTTTTGTTGTGTCGAGGCTGATAAAATAGCCGCCATCCGGTTTGCTCCAGGAGGCCAGGGATGTGCCGCCCAGTTCTCTTTCCAGAACTTTTTGCGATATGTCGAATTTTGGTTTGAGCAGTTTGGCGTGTTCTTTCATCAGGCCAGCCACACCGCCTGGGAAAGCTTTCAAAAATTTCACGTGGCGGAGCTGTTCGGCCTTATTGGGGCCGATAAACATGGTGCCGAAAAACTTTGAAATATATGCGAGGTTGTCCTTGCTGGTGGCCATGAAACCGAGACCCGCGCTGGCAAATGTGATTTTGGAGGTAGAGCTGAACAGATAAACCCTGTTGGGATTTCCAGCCTCTTCGCAGGCACGCAGCAGATTTTTTGGTTTTCGGGGATTCTCAGCCAGGTGATGGACAACGTAGGCGTCGTCGGCGAAAATGGTGAAATCAGGCGCGGCTGTCTTCATGGCGGCGAGCCTTTTGACCGTCTCGTCGGATACCGTATCCCCGGTGGGATTGGAATAGGTGGGAACAAAGAGGATTCCCTTTACGGACGCATCCGCACCGGAAACTTTTTCAATTTCATCCATATCCGGACCGTTCGGGGTCATTGGAACCTGAATCATTTCAAAGCCCATTTCGGCCAGCAGCAGGAAATGCCGGTCGTATCCGGGCACGGTGACGATCATTTTCGGTTTGTCGATTGTACACCAGGGTGAAGGGCTTCCGACCACACCCCGAAGCAGCGCCCACATCAGGACCTTGGAGAGGATCAGCAGACTGGCGTTGTTGCCGACAAGGGTCTCTTCCGGTTTTGCGCCGAGAATGGAAGAAAAAAGCTCGCGCGCTTCGGGCAGGCCTAAAACGCCCCCGGGATAATTGCGGATATCGAAACCGCTTTGGGTCATGACGTCATTTTCACTCACAATGCCCAAAAGAGGATTTGAGAGATTGAAATTTTCGTCTCCGGGCTGGCCGCGCTCAATATTCAATTTCAAACCCATCCCTTTGAGGGATTCATAACGAGACTGCAGATCCTTCAAACTTTCCATACTGAAAATATACCTCCCCTGAAGTCATGTGTTAAACTTTAAATTTCCATGCGCATAATTCCGGAAATTTGTCAATTAAGCATCCGTTCAGGACAGGGTTTTTATGGTTTTTGATAGTGCACCAAGACAGCTTTTAAAAGCGAGGCGCTGTGGCCGAGTTGAATATACGCTTCCTGTCTGGTGATGTTTCTTTTTTGGGCGCGCATTTTGTACCCCAGTTTTCGGCTGATATTGGCAATCCGCGCGATTTCCCGGGCGAGGTCCGCTTCGAAATGGTTCCGGTCCAGTTTGATGTCGTACATATGTTCCATGATCTTATGCGATTCGTCCCAAATTGTTGACTCTACAATGCCGTCGGCGGCGTGGTGAAAGGCCTTGTTGAAATCATCGTGAGGAATGTTGTGCAGGGGCTGGGATAGATCGGCGATATAATGAGCGCAGTAGGCCAGGTGATACTCGGCGTATTTTCCGGCTCGCGCCGTCTTATCGTAGGCGCGAAGCGAAGCGAGGATCGCACCGTAGAGATGACCTTCCGCATCCGTTATCCTTCTTTGATTGTAACGTCCGATCTGATCGAAGACCATTTTCACGGTCACTTCCACTTCAGCATTATTGTTGAACCAGTGATTATAGGATTCAATGTTACGCGCCTTGATTTTGGCAAGATCAGGGCCGGCGGCATTATACCAGGAGGCCATGCCCGCGACTTTGGCAACCATTACATGGGTATGATCATGCCAGGCCTGCGCGGGCGTGCAGATAAAGAATAAAATGAAAAAAACAAGAGACTTCATTCCATGATCTTTCATAGCTGTTTCCTTTGCTCATTGTAGTCGTGGCTATTTCATACGGCTGAAGAGTATGCTTCCCAAAACCAGCATGACCGACGCGAAAAGTCCGATGATTCCGAGGTTGACGTAAAAAGGGTGAACACTGATCCCCAGAAGCGCGCCTCGGACGCCGTCCACCGTGTAGCTAAGCGGGTTGAGTTTGACCAGTCCTGAAAGCCAGGCAGGCAGGCGTTCGTCCACGGGGAAAAGCGCTCCCGATAAAAAGAACAGAGGGAAGATCAGAAACGCCGAGATCACCTGAAATCCCTCCAGGCTCTCCATCAGAGAGCCCAGCGCCAGTCCCAGGGACACAAGGGCAATCGAGGTGACGAGCAGAAGCAATAAGGCCTGCGGTATCCCCCATGGATTCACCGAGGGAAAAAGAAAGCTAAAGACAAAAAGAATCGTCACCTGCAGCAAAACATCGGTGCAGCCGCCGATCACTTTACCGAAAAAGATACTGATGCGGGATACAGGCGCCACCAGGACGGCTTTGAGCACGTCGAGTTTCCGGTCCCAGATGATATACAGCCCAAAAAAAACAGACCCGAAAATAACCGACATGGTCAACACACCCGGATAAATGTAGTCCCGATAATTGACGTTGCCGACCATCATGGATGCCCCGATACCGCTGCCGAATAAAAAAAGCCACATCAAGGGCGCGACGACGCTGGAAACGATTCTGCTTTTCTCCCGCCAGAAGACTTTGAACTCCCGCCACCAGACGGCGGAAATCCCCATCAATTCTCTTCGGATCAAATCGGAAATCATCGAATCACTTTCCTCTCTGGCGGTAGCGTGCGACGGTTTCCACCCACCCTTCACCGTTTTCAACGGCGTCCTGACGGATATCGCGGCCGGTGAGCTTAATGAAGACATCGTTGAGTGTGGGTTTTCTCATCTCGACGCTTGCGACATCCGGAATCAAAGACAGAATTTCAGCAAGATGCAGATGCGCGGATTTCATGGTAATTTCAAATAACCCGTCCGTGGTTTTTACCCCGGAGACATACGGCAGCAGGCGGATTATGTCGAGCGGCGGTGATGGCGCGCGCAGGGCGACGATATCTCCTCCCATCGAGTCGATCATGTTTTCCGGGGTATCGAGCGCGATGATCCGGCCTGTGTCGATGATCCCGATGCGGTCGCACATTTGCTGGGCCTCCTCCATGTAGTGCGTAGTGAGGACCACGGTGGTTTCTTCCTTGCGCGCCATCTTGCGAATGTATTCCCATGTGCGCGCACGGGTCTGCGGGTCGAGTCCCAGCGTCGGTTCATCCAGAAATAAAACAGCAGGGCGGTGCAGCAGGCCGCGAGCCAGTTCCAGCCTGCGTTTCATGCCGCCGGAATAGGTTCGGGTCAGGTCGTCGGCGCGCTTTGTAAGGTCAACGAGCTCAAGCATTTCGTCGATCCATTGCTTTCGCAGGACGGGTGGTAACCCGTAGAGACGGGCATGGAGCTGAAGATTTTCGCGTCCGGTCAGGATGGTGTCGAGTGTCGGGTCCTGAAAAACGATGCCGACCTTGCGCCGGACCTGTGTCGGCTGTTTTGCGATATCAAAGCCCGCAATGGTGCCGCTGCCGGAGGTCGGGCGCACGATGGTGCAAAGCATCCCGATGGTTGTGGTCTTGCCGGCGCCGTTGGGGCCCAGCAGGCCGAAGATTTCGCCTTTTTCAATATCCAGATCAATTCCGCAGACGGCTTGAATTTTACCGAATGTTTTGGTCAGAGAGCGCGTTTCAATTATTGCCATAGCAGCCGATCGCCGTTTTCAGGTTATTCGAAGTTCAAGGATCCGGGCCAGAGATAATAATAGCCGGCGCCGGTTGTGAAGATGTCCGGCAGTGTGATGTTGATCAATGAAAGATTGACGGCTTCGGCGCTCGATGTGGATACCCGGTAATAGTTTTCCTCCGGCATATCCTTGCGTCGATATACCACGACGCGCGCATCCGCGCTCAGGCCGGCCAGTTCCCTGGTGTTTTTGACCGCGTCTGAAATGTAGCCGATTTTATCGATGAGCCGAAGCTGCAACGCCTCATCCGCCACGAAAACCCGGGCCGTGGATACTTCCTTGAGCGATGCCTCGTCGAGTTGACGATGTTTGGCAACAAGATCGATAAAGCGTTTACCCATCGTGTCCACGGTTTTCTGGATCAGTTTCCGCTCGTCATCTGTACTCGGGCGAAAGGGTGATCCCATGTCTTTATGGCTTCCAAATTTGGTGATTTCAACACTGGCGCCCACTTTTTCCATCAGCGTATTGACTTTCGGCCGAAGCAGAATCACACCGACAGAACCGGTGATTGTGGTGGGATGCGCCATGATCATGTCCGCAGGCAAAGACAGGTAATAGGCCCCGGAGGCGGCGACATCCATCATGATGACGGCAATTTTGCTGCCGCTTTTGGATTTGTACAGCGTCAATTCCTGATAAAGGATATCGCTTGCGGTAATGGTGCCGCCTGAGGAGTTGACTTTCAGTAACACGGCTTTGATCTGCGGGTCGGTTTTTGCCTTGTTGAGCTGGACGGAGATTTGTTCGACGAGACTGGGAGATGTGCCGAACATGCCTCTTTTCGGTGTGTCGGAAATCAACCCGTTGACGGAGAGCAGCAATATCTTTTCCTTGCCCGTTCCTTCGAGGGTGTATTCCTGGAGAGCCCGGGGCGTCGTATCAAAAAGGTTGAGCCGGGGAGCTGAGCAGGCGCTCAAAAGCAGAATTGCAAAGACAGCCAAAAACACAATGGTCTTTTTCATGGAAGGGTCCTTTCTGTTTAGGAGAAATATCTCATCAGTTTTAACGTAAACTTAAAAAGCCTGCCCTTGTGTGGCTGGACGATGTCCACCGGGTCGGTCCGGCTGCAGCTTTGCAGAATGCTTTTTTTGTGAGAGAAAGTGTCGAAGCTGTATTTCCCGTGGTATTGACCGATCCCGCTTGATCCGACACCGCCGAATGGCAGCAGGTGATTGACAATGTGAACGATCGTGTTATTCACCGCGCCGCCGCCGAACGAGATTTCATGGATGATTCTTCTGCGCACGACCTTGTCATTGACAAACATATACAACGAAAGCGGTTTAGGGCGTTCGTTGATTTTCCGGATGGTTTCATCCAGGTCGGCATAGGGAATCACGGGCAGTAGCGGGCCGAAGATTTCATCTTGCATGATCGGATCATCCCAGTGAACTGGATAAAGCACAGTGGGTTCGATATAGCGGTTGCCTGCATTTGTTTTCCCGCCGTAAACGATCTTGTGCGGATCCATGAGCGCACGCAAGCGCTGGAAGTGACGGTCATTGATGATCCGGCAATAGCGGGCATGGGCCGAGGCGTCCTCTCCGTAAAACTTCAGGATCACCTTGATGACTTCATCGATAAAGGCGTCCTTCACAGATTCATGCACCAGAACATAATCCGGTGCGATGCAGGTTTGCCCGGCATTTTGAAACTTTCCCCAACAGATGCGGCTGGCGGATGTTTTAAGATTTGCGCTCTCATGCACAATGGCAGGACTTTTGCCCCCCAGTTCCAACGTGACAGGCGTCAGGTGCTTCGCCGCCGCGGCCATCACCACTTTGCCGACAGGCACAGAGCCGGTAAAGAAAATATAATCCACCGGCAGATCCAGAAGCGCCTGAGTTTCCGTGACTACGCCGGATACGACATGGATATATTCCATGGGAAAGGCGCTGTTGATTATTTTTTCAAGAACCGCTGCCGTATGCACCGACACCTCCGAGGGCTTGACAATGGCGGTGTTTCCCGCTGCAATCGCGCCGATGAGCGGCATCATAATCAGCAAAAAAGGATAATTCCAGGGCGCGATAATCAGCGTCACCCCGTAGGGCTCTTTGTAGATGTAACTTTTTGCAGGCAGCATGTAAAAGGGTGTGGATACTTTTTCACGCGCCGACCAGTCGCGGACATTGGAAATCGCCACTTTGATTTCATTATAGACACCGGAGATTTCCGTGGCGTAAGCATCTGTTTCCTCTTTGTGCAGATCGTCATAAACGGCGGACAGAATTTCCTTTTCGTGAGTATGGATCAGATCCTTGAGTGTTTTGAGTGCGGCGATGCGAAATGCGATGTCGCGTGTCTTTCCGGAATGGAAAAATTCCTTCTGCTGTTGGTACAAAGACATAAAAGCATTTTGTTCCACGATCCGTCCTCCGGGAATGAAGAAAGCAATGACAAGCGCTTTTAGTATAAGCGTTAGACGTCAGGGTGTCAAGAAGATCGCCGGTATCCTATATCATTACGAAATGATGATGAATTGATCGAGTGAAGTGGACAAAAACGGATTTATCATGTAAGGCTACTCGACCATCGTAAATCATTAGACAAGGAAAGAGATATAATGGACATTCTGCACGCAATTGTTTTAGGACTGGTACAGGGGTTGGGCGAGTTTCTCCCGATATCGAGTTCCGCGCACCTGATTTTAGTGCCGTGGCTCATGAAGTGGGTGGACCATGGACTGACCTTCGATATCGCTTTGCATGTCGGCACACTGATCGCCGTGGTGATTTATTTCTGGAAGGACTGGCTGGTTTTATTGTCCAAAGGCTTCACGAAGCCGAAAGAAAGGGAAGGGAAGCTCTTCTGGTATCTGGTTTTGGCGACCATACCCGGGGCTTTCATCGGATTCATGCTGGAGGATATTGTTGAGACGGTTTTCCGTAATCCGGTTTTAATCGCCTGCATGCTGATTCTCATGGGCGTTATTCTTTATATCGTTGACCGCAGGGGCAAAAAGCAAATTGATCTTCAGCATATCTCGCTCAAGACCAGTTTTCTCATCGGTCTTTCCCAGGCGATGGCGATCATTCCCGGTGTGTCGCGATCCGGCGTAACGATGACGATGGCGCTGGCTTTAGGGATGACTCGGGAAGGCGCGGCGCGCTTCTCCTTTTTGCTTTCCGCCCCGATCATTCTGGGTGCGGCGGCAGTCAAGGCTCCGGTTCTGATGGCCAACCCGGAGATGATCGATGCGGGATTTCTTACCGGTGTCGCAGTGGCCTGTGTTTCGGGGCTTGCCGCCATCGGATTTTTACTGCGCTATGTTCAGACGCGCACGTTCCTGCCTTTTGTAATTTACCGTTTCGGACTGGGCATTCTGGTTCTGGGCGTCGCGTTTTACCGCTGGGCAGCGTAGTCGGTTTTACAACTTATTGTGAATATCTTTTTCATCCGGCACCTGATCATCCAGTATAGGCGGTTCCAGCAGATGACCGGGCAGGAAGAACTTATTGGCAATCAGCGTCGGGATCACGGCGCTTGCAATCACGGCACCGACAATCAGCGAATACTGTTCCTGAGAAATAATATTATTGGACAGGCCATAGAGCGCCGAGATGGTTCCGAACGTCAGCCCCGTGCTCATCAGCAAGGTATAGTACCACTTTTCTTTCTTATCCTCCCGGAAATGATGAATAGCCGGGTATAAGCCAAATATCTTAGAGACGACCTTCCCGCCGAAAAGTAGAAGAAAAACACCCGAACCAGACAGAAGCGCCGGGATAGAGACAAGTGCTCCGGCCCTGAGAAAATACAGCGGGGTCAAAAAGCCGACAGTTAATGTTCTTAAACGTCTGACAAAATGGCCGTCTTTCTCCATGGTCCGGGCCAAAACCATGCCCAGAATATAAGCCGGCAGGACCGGTTCACTTCCTGACCAAGCGGCAAGAACACCCATTGCCAGAAGGATGAAGAGGATCCACTTGGCACGGATGGCTGCCGTTTTGTATGCGAAACGCTTGATGATGTAATCCGTCATTGGACGCAAGGTAAACATCAGAATGATTGTCGCCGCAATGAATATGACGGTTTTATAAGTGAAAGGCGCGAAAATAAGTCCCAGTGCGATGACGGTGCCCAGGTCATTGACGAAACACGCGCCCAGGATGCCCTTACCGAATTCTGTTTTATTGAATCCGTATTCCAGCATAACCGCGTAAACCACGGCCATGGAGGTGGTGGATAAAGCGATACCGCATAACAGGCTTGCCTGCATACTCCAGCCGATGAGGTAATAGGCAATCAGAAAGCAGCCGATAAACGGGGCGGAAAAGCCAATCATGCCGATGATGGAGACTTCCTTTATTTTTGCTTTCATGGCGTCGGGGTTAAGCTCCGCGCCCGCAAGAAACGTCAGCAGAATAGCACCGAGGCCGGTGCAGAATTTCATCCATTCAGCGTTGAGTGAGAGGTTGTCGAAATAGCCGAGCTGGAAGGCCGCAAAGCCAACGATGGCGCCGACCATGATTTCCATCAGCGCGATGGAGATTTTCAGGCGATTGGCTAAAACAGTGGATAAGACGGCGGCAAAGAACCAGAACGCGGCGACGAGATAGATCGTTTCCATATGATGACTCCTTAGATTCATTTTCAGGAGTCATCAGCTGCAAAGGCGGTTAAAGGCGAACTCCATCGCCCGCGCGATTAAGGTTACATGCTTAAACGGCGTGACCTTTTAATCAAAGCAAGACGTGCTTGTCAAGATCGAATATAAATGGTGAATTCCAGTTCAAAGTGCACCACTCTTTCTTTAGAAAAAGAGTATGTCCTATTTTGATAAATCATCCGTTAACTTTTCAATCCGAGCGATCAGTTGTTTAATGTCATCCGTCTGCCCCTGTGTCCGTGAAAGCAGGGCTTCGATAGTCGCGAGTTCTTCATGGATATAGCCGGTCGCCTGGATGCGCATTGCATCGATGGCGTTATTCACACTTTTTTCCCATTGATAGGCCAGACGTGACAGATTGATTCCGACTTCTTTCGGCAAGCCTTTCATAAAATGCCGTTCGAAGATCCGCCGGAATACAAACAGGGGAATCAGAAACCAGAGCAGATCCAGATGAACATCAAAAGATTTGGTGAAGGCAATGTCCGGGTGATCGGGTTCAACCACATCGATTTTCCAGTCGACCCCGGCCATCTTTACGCCCAGCACATTTTCAATATTGTCGCCTAAAAATTTGCGAAACACCTCTAACGTTCTCGAAAAGCTCGCATGGGCTTTTTTCTGAGTGCCTAGAAAATGGATGTGTTCGGTTTTTGAAATGCCGCGTATCTCCTCGGAGAGCGTTTCAGATACCCATGCCTCATAGCGCCGGGATAGTTTCCAGAGATTGCCCTGCCAGGACGGCATGTCTCTTTCGAGTTTGGCTTTAACTTTTTTAATCAGGGGCGGCAAAAACGGTTCCAGATAAGCCTCAATTAGAGGGCGGGTTTGCCGTTGATGCTCACGGGAGATGATGCCCAGTTCCTCGTTCATCAGATCTTCGTTGATTTTTTCGTTGAATATTTGCCCACGCAGATTGTCCCGATTCAAGTCAGCCTGCAAAGATGAACGCAGCGCAATACTCAGATAGCTCAGTGTGCTTTGTGACAGCGAACGAGTCTTATAACGCAGAATTCTTAAAAATTCATCATCCCGGTTGGTACAAGTGGTCTGGAAAATGTCTTGTTCAATAAGCTGTTTATAGTCTTCGGTTCCGCTTTTCGTTGAATAAAGATAGACCGGAAGCGTCCGGTGGAGCTCCCGCTGGAGGGTCTGCTGAAAAAACGAGATGACTTCCTGTTGCTGTTCCGGTGAAAGCAAATCGGCCTTGGTCAACAAAATAATAATGTTTGGAGTGTGGCTGGTTAGTTCACGAATCAGCTCCAGGTCATTTTCCGACAAGGGCCTGTCGGAGCTTACGGCCAAAAGGGCTGTGCCGACCGATGGAAGCCAATTTTCCGACGCCGACTGGTGATATTTGTAAACACTGCCTAGTCCGGGTGTATCGACCAATCGCAAGCCGGGATATTTTCCCATAGCCGGCAATTCAATGTCCACAATCGCGACGTTTTTCTCATTGCCGGGATTCCTGGTCTCCGAGGTAAACTCTGCAATATCGGCCAGAGGCACTTTCGCTTTCGTGGTGTGCCCATTAAAATGACGAACCAGCGCACGCTCACGTTCTCCATATTGCAGGCGGGTAACAGCGGTGGTGACCGGAATAGCGCCGACAGGCAAAACGTTCTGACCGAGCAAGCTGTTGAGAAAAGAACTCTTTCCGGCCTTGAACTGTCCCAGAACTGCCACATCGATGGGTGGATTTTCCAAAAGCAAATCCTGCGCGGCAGCCAGTTGCTTTTCAAGAGATACCATGGAAAAACTGTTCACAGTTGATGACAGAAGATCGAGCAATTCTCGGATTTGATTGATGGGCATTGGATTTGATGATGTCACATAGAGCTCCCACGGTTCTAAGATAGGTCGTAGGAGTTATCAGCAATGTGTGCGGTTAAAGGCGAACCCCATCGCCTGAATAATATATTCAATAACAAACGATGGGTGACCATGTCAAGGATTAGAATGTGTACGGAACTGTTTTTCTATCCTATCCTATCTTATACTCGTATGCGGAAATATTACGCCGGAGGCCGTAAAAAAAAATATCTTGACAGAGCTTGATTGAGAAAACCAGGAGCCATATAGAAAGAAGGGTAATATTACCCCGAAGTCGGGGTATCCTGCCCCATCCATTCATAATACATCATGTTGTATTCCCAATATCGTCGTTATATCAAGTGGATCTCCTTTTGGTATTAAACTTGCTGTTTCTGAATAGTCATATCAAGAATCCTCGGAATGAAGGAGGTAGAGCTATGGGCGGTGATTGCGGTAATATCTATGATCTTCGACCTGTTTCTATAATCCGTTCTTTGCCACAAATCAAAGATCACAGGTTATTTCAACTGAAGTTGGAAGATGGAGGGACATGGGAAAGCTTTGGTCATCAGCCGGGACAGTTCATTGAAGTATCCATCTTCGGTAAGGGAGAAGCGCCCATCAGCATATCCTCCCCGCCAACGAGGCCTGATACACTCGAAATTTGTGTCAGGCGCACGGGCAAAGTGACAGATGCCCTTTTCGAAATGGGCAAAGGTTCCACCTTTCACATCCGTGGCCCCTATGGAAGAGGATTTCCCGTGGAGCAACTCAAGGGGCAGAAACTGCTTTTTGTTGCCGGCGGTCTGGGGCTTGCCCCGCTGCGTTCTCTCTTGCTCTATGCTCTGGACAAAAGGAAGGAGTTTGATGATATCATCCTGATGTACGGCACCAATAATCCCGAAAACGTCCTGTTCAAGTATGAACTGCTGAGTTTTTTCGACCGCGATGACATCCAGTATCATTACAGCGTGGACCGCGATGACGAAGGAATCTGGAAACAATATGTAGGTGTGGTGACGGGATTATTTGATAGAGCTGTTCTCTTTCCCTTTGCAACCCAGGTGGTGCTGTGCGGCCCTCCCATTATGTATCGTTTTGTTTTGCAGAAGCTTCTGAGCTTAAATTTTCCCAGAGAACACATCTTTATGTCGCTGGAAAGGATGATGAAGTGCGGCGTCGGAAAATGTGGTCACTGCGCTTTTGGAGATAAGTATTGCTGCATTGACGGACCTGTTTTCCCCTTTACAGAGATCGAGAAGATGAAGGAGGCAATTTAATCATGACCAGGACGCGAACCGTATGTCCATTTTGCGGATGTGGATGCAGCTTCTATCTTTTATCCGAGAGAGACAGGGTGACAGGCATAGAACCCAGCCCGTCAAACCCGGTCAATAAAGGCATGCTGTGTGTAAAAGGATGGAACGCGCACGAATTTATACACTCTCCGGAAAGGCTGACCAAGCCGCTGATCCGGAAGCATGGAGAGCAAGTCGAGAGCACATGGGACGAGGCATTGAAGCTTGTTGCGGACAGATTATTGGACATCAAGAAACAATTCGGCCCTCGTGCTCTGGCTTTTCTCGCCTCCGCCAAAGTCACCAATGAAGAAAACTATCTCTTTATGAAAATGGCACGGGCGACATTCGGCACAAACAATGTGGATCACTGTGCAAGGCTTTGACACAGCTCCACCGTGGTCGGTCTGGCCGCAACATTCGGTTCCGGAGCAATGACAAACTCGATTAACGATTTTGACGATGCCGATCTTTTTCTGGTAACGGGTTCTAACACCACAGCGCAGCATCCTCTGATCGGATCGCGCATCATCAATGCCGTCAAAAGAGGAGCAAAACTGCTATTGATTGATCCCAGAGAGATACCACTGGCTGAGTTCGCCGATCTGCATCTGCGCCAGAATATCGGTACGGACGTAGCTGTGCTCAATGGCATCATGAACATCATTATAGAAGAAGAGCTCTACGATAAGGAATTTGTCGAAACAAGAACGGAAGGATTTGAGCAATTAAAGGAGATCGTCAGAAAATATCCGCCGCACGTGGTGGAAAAGATTTCCGGTGTCGCAAGCCGCGATCTTAAAAAGGCGGCGAACATGTATGCTAAAGCGGACAAGGCCATGCTGGCTTATGCCATGGGCATCACCCAGCATACGACGGGCGTGGATAATGTAAAATCTTGCGCCAACCTGGCCATGCTGACCGGCCATCTGGGCAGGCCGGCAACGGGGGTCAATCCCCTGCGCGGACAAAGCAATGTCCAGGGCGCCTGTGACATGGGAGGCTTGCCGAATGTATACAGTGGTTATCAACCTGTGATCGATGCTGCTGCGAAAAAGAAATTTGAGGACGCCTGGGGCGTGGCGGCGCTGGACGACAAGGTGGGCCTGACCATCACCGATATGATGATCGCGGCGCAAAAAGGTGAGCTTAAAGCTCTCTTCGTTATGGGAGAAAATCCCCTGATGAGTGACCCGGATACATCCCATATCGAACAGGCCCTGTCCAATCTGGATTTTCTTGTTGTGCAGGATATGTTTCTTTCAGAGACGGCTGTTAAGGCCGACGTTGTTCTTCCAGCCGCTTCATTTGCCGAAAAGGAGGGCACTTACACGAACACGGAAAGAAGGGTACAATTGTCGGGAAAGGCCATATCTCCTCCGGGAGAAGCCCGCCCGGACTGGCGGATTATTTGTGAACTGAGCACGCTTGCCGGATATCCGATGAATTATTCATCACCGGCCGACATCATGAAGGAGATTAATGCCGTGACGCCTTCCTACGCGGGCATCACGCATGAGAGGTTGGCCGGCGGCTATGGACTTCAGTGGCCGTGTCCCAATGTGGAACATCCGGGAACACCGGTTTTACATAAAGATAAATTCAGCAAAGGGTTGGGAACATTTCTGCCGTGTGAATTCAAGCCGGTTGCGGAGATGCCTGATGAAGAGTACGATTTTATGCTCACCACGGGACGCATCTATTATCACTACCATACCGGAACCATGACCCGCCGCATCAGTATTCTGGAAAGAGAAGCGCCGGAGGCGCTCCTGGAAATTCATCCGGATGATGCCAAAAAAATGGGGATAAGAAACAATGACGTGGTTGAGGTGACTTCCCGCCGGGGGGCCGTAAGACTCAAGGCGGAGATAACCAAAAGGGTTCCGCAAAGCGTGGTATTTTCTACCTTCCATTTTCACGAAGCTCCCATCAACCTGTTGACCAACTCGGCGTATGATCCTGTTGCCAAGATTCCAGAATACAAAGGATGTGCCGTGAAAATCAGGAGGTGCGTATGAAGACATTGGCCAAAAAAGACCTCATTGAGACCCTGACGATCTGGGCTCAAAAACATGATGTTTTGTGTCCCACCCAGACGGATCCGGGCGACTGTATCTTCGATACGTTTCGGGAAAAGACATTTACGCTTGACTACAAAAAGCCGCCGCTTTCCCCCAAGGCTGTGTTTTTTCCCCATTCCGAGATTACCTTTAAAGTTGAAAATAACGAATACCGGGAAGTCGTATCGTCGAAAAACACGCTTATATTTGGAATTCGCGCCTGTGACATGATGGGAATTCTTCAGGCAACAAGTTTTATGTCTCGTGATCAGAAAGATATTTATTATTCCGCAAAGCGCAACATGGGGATGACGATTGTCATGGCCTGCCCCGGCCCGCAGAATGAAACCTGTTTTTGTACCACGACTCATAGTGGACCATTCGCGCGAAAAGGTTTTGATTTGCAGTTCTACGACGTGGGCGATACCTTCCTGATTGAGATTGGTACACCCGGAGGCGAAGCCTTGCTGTCGGCCATTCCGCTTACCGATATCGATGACACCCATGCTGAACAGCAAATAGCGAAATTTCAAAAGAAGGCCCTCCGACACCTGCCTGAAGTGAAGTCGGTTGCGAAAGCCATGAAAAAACTAAAGGATGATAAAGCCGATGAAAAAATCTGGGACAGCTTCGGTCAGAAGTGCATTACCTGCGGCGGCTGCGCTTTTGTGTGTCCTACCTGCACCTGTTTCAGTGTCTACGATCATCAGTTTTCTCCGGGTAACGGCCTTCGCGCGAGGATTTGGGATGCTTGTCTCTACGGCGGTTTTACGAAAGAGGCGTCCGGCCATAATCCCAGAGCCAGCCAGGCTTTAAGGCTCAAAAGGCGTCATGAGCATAAACTGCTTCATTACAATGAAATTGATATCCAGGGAAGCTTATGCGGCTGTGTCGGCTGCGGGCGCTGTTCCGATTACTGCCCCGTACACATTGGAACGCTTGAGGTTGTAAAAGCGATTGCTGAATCATAAATCGGCCGTCAACTTATCCACTAACGGAGGTCACCATGTTGGAGAAAAAGAAGATACTGATTATTGATGATGATCAAGACTATGGCGAAGCGCTCAAAATTATTTTGGGAAATAAGGGTTTCCAGGTACATCATGTCCTGAACGTAACAGATGGCCGGAAATCAATCGAAACCGACAGGCCGGCATTAATTGTTCTGGACGTCATGATGGACAAACACACGGATGGATTTGATTTGTGTTATAATTTGAAGCATGATGAGAAATTCAAGAACATACCCATTCTGATGGTCACCGCCGTTACCGACAAAACGGGATTTAAATTTTCTCCGGAAACAGATGGTGAATACCTTCAGGCAGACGATTATGTGGCCAAGCCTGTTCCTGCATCCGAACTTCTTTTGCGTGTAAATAAACTGATCGGCTAAGCTGGAGGAGTATCCCACCGCCCGGTGTATCTAAAGAATGTTTGATAATGCCATGGTATTCATGATAGTATGCAAATCACATTGCTAACATCGGGCCGATGCCATGAAAATCAACACTGAACGAATACAGCGTCTTTTCAAATTAGATTTGCAAAGCCGTCTGGTGTTTGGGTTTCTGATTGCCACCTGCCTTACGGGCATCTTTGCCACCATTATCAGTATCTGGACGATAAACAAGAGCACCATTGCAGAGGTGCAAAACAGAGTGTGTCTGGATATCAATACTGCTCAACTGATTTACAATCATTCGCTGGAGAAAATGACGTCCCTGATTCAGTTCACCGCCGAGGGGTACGACCTGCGGGAACTTATTAAAAGACGTGATATTTCCAGTATGGAATCACTGAAATCACTCATTCGCAGCCAGACAGCGATACCCCCGGGGAATGACCATTTTTCCATCGATATGCTTGCGGTTGTGGATGCCGGAGGGACGGTATTGTACAGAGCGTCTAATCCGGCAATCAGGGGTGACAGTCTCCTTAAAGATCCCGTAGTGAGAAGCTGCATCGAAAAAAGAATTTCCATCACTTCAACCGAACTCATGCCCATTGAAGATATCTTACGGGAAAACCCCGAGCTTTCAGACCGGGCGCTGACGGATATTATTAAAACGCCTTTATCCGCCGAAATCAGTGAAGATATTCTCTCGGAAGGTATGGTGATGAGAGCCGCCTATCCCATCATCGATAGAAAAACTAACCTTCTGGCGGGCGTTTTGGTAGGAGGCATTCTGGTTAACAAGGACAATACGATTGTCGATAAGATACAGGAGACCGTGTATCATGGTGAAAAATACAAAGGCCAGAATATGGGTGTGGCTACTATATTTCAGGGAGGAGTGCGCATATCTACCAATGTTATGACGAAGGATAACAAAAGGGCCATTGGCACTATTCTTTCCAAAGAAGTTTATGATCGCGTCGTCAAAGAAGGGGAGGATTGGGTAGGCAGGGCTTTCGTTGTGAAAGATTGGTATATCACCACCTATACGCCTATTTTCAACATGGATGAAAAGCGCATTGGCGTACTCTACACCGGAATGCTGGAAGCCAAATATCGGGATATAAAATGGGATTTGATCTGGACGAGTATAGGGGTCACAACCCTGGGAATGCTCATAGCGTTTATCATTTCCCTTCGTCTGGGCAATAGCATTATCAAGAGAATCCGCATTCTCAAAAAAGCTACGGATGCCATTGCCGCAGGGGACCTGGACTATCAACTATCACCCGATAAAATATCAGGCTTCGACATCCTGGATGAGGCTTTCAATGATATGGCCAGATCGCTGAAAGACCACAATGATCAATTGCAGAAAATGAACCAGCAGTTCACTAAAATAGAAAAGCTGACGGCACTGGGAGAGATGGCGGCCAGTGTCGCTCATGAGATCAATAACCCTCTTGGGGGGATCCTTCTATTCAGTAATATTGTTTTAGAGGACCTTCCGGAAGACAAGACCTTGCTGCGGGAGAACCTTCAGAAAATAATTTATCAGACGAACCGCTGTAAGGAAATTGTTCAGGGTTTGCTGGATTTTGCCAGAACGCCGACCGGTGAAATGTTCCCCCTGCAAATTAATGACGTTATCATGACCACTTTAAAACTGATAAAAGATCAGGCCATATTTCATGGGATAAAAATAGAAACCAGACTTGCCGAGGATCTTCCCGAAACGATCGGTGACCGTTCAAGGCTGGAAGAGGTTTTCTTGAATCTGTTCATCAACGCGGCAGACGCCATGAAAGGCGGCGGGAATCTGAGGATCATTACTAGGAGGAGGTCCAACAACACCCTTAGCATTTCTATATCGGATACGGGTAAAGGAATAGATAAAGAACTTCTTTCACACATCTTTGAGCCGTTTTTCACAACAAAAGCCCCCGGGCAGGGGACAGGCCTGGGGCTTTCCATCGCTTACGGCATTATCAGAAAACACAATGGCAGTATTGATGCGGAATGCAAACCGGGAAAGGGTACAACTTTCATGATCTACCTGCCTGTTTACAACGGAGAAACAAATATGAGCGATAACAATAATGTCTCCTGCGTGTAATATGAGCGCATACAATGTTTCAAGCTTGATTATACCAAATGACCGGTTTTGGGTGTTCTGTTCTGAATGCCCGGCAATCTTTCCATATAAGATTTATTATTAAATCATTTGATCAATATCTCAGAGCCATTTAAGGGATAAATATTTCATCGGCCAATGTGTATGTATGCCTGCCTGCCATAGCAAGGGTGTTGTGTGCTTATGTTATGTCATTAATGACATATATTGATGAAATTATTAACTTTCTGGCAAATAAAAAGTATGTTACTACTTTTGCTGATCAAGACCAACCGAGAGGTCAAATGAAAGAAGCGGCAGAAAAGCGCACGACAATTCTTATCATTGATGATGAAGAAATCATCCGGGACGGATCTCGTCAAATTCTTACCCGGAAGGGATATCTTGTCGATGGTACCGGAGAGGCGACTAAAGGCCTCAAAATGGCACTCGGTAATTCCTACGATTTAATTCTACTGGATATCAGGATGCCCGAAGTCAGCGGGATGGACATTCTGAAAAAGCTCAAAGAGGAAAACAATATTTCGGCCAGGATTATCATCATTACCGGATACGGGACAATCCCGCTGGCGGTCGAGGCAATGCGTCACGGCGCCTTCAATTTTCTTACAAAACCATATTCCGCGGCGGAACTCCAGGAGGCGGTGAGCGGCGCGTTGAACGGGGATACACCGGATGGTCACGAAAAACATATTTCCATGCTGATTGGCTCCAGCGACTATATCAAAGAGCTTAAAGAGTCCATCAGGCGTATTGCCCAAACCGACAGCACTGTGCTGATTACGGGACTGAGCGGAACGGGTAAGGAGCTGGTTGCACGCATGATTCATCAATTAAGCCCAAGGTCGGACATGGCTTTCATTCCGGTTGATTGTTCATCGCTGGCGGAAAACCTGATGGAGAGTGAACTGTTCGGCCATGTCAAAGGGGCATTCAGCGGCGCCACGGAATCCCGTGAAGGCCGTTTTCAGATGGCGGACAAAGGCACCTTGTTTCTCGATGAAATTTCCAACATCAATCTCAATATTCAGGCCAAGTTATTGCGGGTCATTCAGGAACAGGAAGTTCCGAGGGTCGGCAAATCTTCACCGGAGAAGGTGGATGTCAGGCTCATCGCGGCGACCAACAAGGATATCCATGTTGAAATCGATGCGGGAAATTTCAGGGAAGACCTGTTTTACCGGCTTTCCGTCGTCCCACTGGATTTAAAACCATTGAGAGAGCGCAAGGCCGATATCCTTCCGATCGCCGAGTATTATCTCAATTATTATCAGAAGAAGCACAAAAGCAAGGTGCGGCGTCTGTCTGAAGAAGCAAAGAAATCACTCGTGTCCTATAAATGGCCCGGGAATGTCCGGGAACTCAAAAACACCATCGAACGTTTGTGTGTTCTTAGCGACCACGAAACAGTCAATTTATCCGATATTTTTTATTATGGACAAAACGAAGGCGCAAAGGCACCGGTAGTAGATTCCTCCTCCGGCAGAATAACCCTGGTTGATGTAGAAAAAGAGCACATTGAAAAAGCACTTAAACACTTTCATTTTCAGATTAACAAAACAGCGGAATTTCTGGGTATCGATCGAAAGACCCTGAGAATCAAAATGCGTAATTACAACATCAAGACAGAGCAGTAACAATGGGGTGTTTTACCCCTTAAGTGAATTTCGGCAACAACCATTAATAATTTAATCTAAGAAATCAATATGTTGAAATCTGGCATTATCTTTGCTGTTATTAGAAAACAAAAGAACTATGGAGGTGTATGATCATGACGGTTAAAAAGAAAATACTCCTAATAGACGACGACAAAGACTTTTTATTTGCAACCAAACTTATTCTGGAAAAAGGGGGATACGAAGTATTTTTGGCGGAAGATGGAAAGACCGGTGTGGAGATGTGGAAATCCATCAATCCGGATCTGGCCATCATCGACATGATGATGGAAACCTGGGGTGAAGGTTTCTCCGTATTGAATAAAATCCGCGCCACCGATACGGGAAAAGAAACGCCGCTTTTCATGCTGAGCGCAGTCGATCTCCAGGGTCCTTATCAGTCCTTCGAACCTCCTCCGGAATTTCCCACGGTGAACAAGGTATTGCAAAAGCCGATCAAAGCGGATGATCTGCTCAGATACATCGGACAGGCGCTGGGCGTTAAATGATCATGACCGGCAAATCCGAGAAACGCCTCATTTTGATTATCGATGATGAAGAGGTTCTCCGGGACGGGTGCAAGCAAGTTCTGGAGAAATGCGGTTATGGCGTGCTTACGGCCGGGCAGGGCAACGAGGGCGTCATGCTCGCAAGGAAATACACGCCGGACATGGCTTTTATTGATCTTAAAATGCCTAATATGTCGGGTATGGAAATTATTGAGATTCTCTCCCGGGACATACCGGATATTGTGTTGGTCATGATTACGGGATTTGCGACCATTGTATCAGCCGTGGAGGCCATGCAGAAAGGCGCTTATGATTATCTGCCAAAACCATTCAACCCCGATCAATTACGGGCGCTAACCAAGCGAGGGTTGGAACATCGCAACCTCAAAATCGAGACAAAGCGACTCCGGGAAGAAAAAGACCAGATGGAGAGAAACTTCATCACTTTTGTCAGCCATGAAATGCGTTCGCCACTGGTTGTTATCCGGCAATATATTGAGGCGCTAAACGCCATAGCGGGAGACCGCTTTGAACAGGATGTCAAAGAAATCATTGAAAGATGCGCTAAACGCGTCCACAATCTTGAAGACATGATCGCGCACTGGCTGGACATCAGCCGTATTGAGAATGGGAGCCTCACACAGCAGAAAGTGTCTTTAAACTTGGATTCCATCATTTCACGAAGTGTGGAGGAAATGGCACCGCTCTGCAGGAAGAAGGGAATTGCCCTGGAAATAAATAGTCCCCGAAGCTTACCACCCATAACAGGAGACACGGAAAGTCTGGTGCGCGTATTTACCAATATCATCGGTAACGCAACAAAATATACTCCTCAGGGAGGTAAAATAACGGTCAGCGTTAAAAAAAATGATGAGTATTATATCACTGCCAGCATATCGGATAGCGGTACGGGTATTCCTCCCGAAAAGCTGCCATTGATTTTTGAACCTTTTTATCGATGCGCCGGAAAAAATGAAAAACACGGCGGGTCTGGTCTGGGATTAACTTTCTGCAAAAAGATAATGGAATCACACAGTGGTATGATTGATGTTTCATCCAGAGAAGGTGAGGGAACAACGTTTGTGCTGACATTTCCGGTTCCGATAAATACAAAAAGAAACGGATCCGGGGAAATTTCATAAATCAATCTGAAATGTAAATAATATTGGGATGGTGTTATTCAGTGAATCAGGCCAATTTCTATGAAATACAATGACGAAGAAAGCTATCGTTTTCATAAAAATGATGTTTTGGACAGATGCTTCTGCTGTAGTCAGAGTTCGCAAAGATACCTGATTGTCCGGCATATTAATAGTAACATGCTGGTTCATCTTTGTCCGGAATGCATGATGGATAACAGTAACGATTATATGCTGGATAACACAAGGCCCTGGCTCGGCGAGAATAGTAAAATCTGATACAATTTTTAAGTTTATAAAAAACCCCGCGATGTTTGTCACCGCGGGGTTTTCTGAATCAAATCGTTTTATGTCGGACGTCTATTATCGATATTCCGATACATTTTTCGGTCTGGTGAACATCAGGGCAATGATGAACCCCAGGACCAGGCATGCGGCTGCTGTATAGAGCGACTGCTGCTTGTTGAATTCGGCGAAAACAAAGCCGCCAACAACACCTGCTGCGCCCCAGGCCGTCAGCAGGAAACCGTAAACCTTGCCAATGTAAGTTGGCCCGAAAGAGTCGGCCGTAAAGGAAGGCATAACCGCGAACCCGCCGCCCAGACACGACAGAAGATAGCAGGCGATGATCGTGAAGATGAGCACGCTGCTGATCTGGGGTAGCAGGATGTAGAGAACGGCCTGAGAGAGGAACATGGTCATGTAGGTGCCTTTTCGCCCGATTTTGTCGGACACGGCAGCCCAGAAAAGTCGACCAAGGCCATTGAATATCGAAGCGGTTGCAAGAACGCCGCCACCCAGAATGGCCAGTTCGGCCGGATCACTGATGTTTCTGGCCAGAGAAATCACTTCCTGAGCCATCGGAGAGAGTTTGGATAAAAGGCCCATGCCGGCGGTGACGTTCAAAAAGAGCATGCCCCAGAGCATGTACCACTGGCGGGTTTTCCTGGCCTCCGCCCAGCTGAAGGAATCGGCTGCGCTAACGGTGGTGGCCGCCGGCTTGAAGCCTTTGGGGAGCCAGCCCGCGGGGGGATTTTTCAGCGTAAGGGCTGCCAGAGCGCAAAGAACCAGATAGACGGCGCCCAGAATGAAAAATGCGTTGACAACGCCAAATTTGTTGATGATGCCGGGAATGATCAGTCCGATGAAAAAGGCGCCGAATCCGAAGCCCATGACGGCCAGACCGGTAATGAGACCGCGTTTATCCGGGAACCAGCGGATCAACGTGGCAATGGGCACGACGTAAGTCAAACCGTTACCGATACCGGCGATGACTCCGTAACCGAATAAAAGAAACCAGAAATTACCGGTATGCAAGGCGACACCGCCCAGCAAAACACCGACACCGTAAAAACAGGCACCAAGCGTTGCGACAAACTTCGGACCTTTTTTGTCGACCAGCATGCCGCCAAAGGCTGCCGATATGCCGATGACGCCGATGATCAGCATGAAAACACGTGATACAACCTTCACTTCCCAACCATGCAGTTCAGCAATGGGTTTTACGAAAACCGACCATGCGTAGACGGTGCCCAGAATCAGCATGATGATAACACCCGCGATAGCGATGAGCCACCGCTTACTTTCCAAATTCTCATTTGCCATACTTTCATTCCTCCCTTGCCTTTTTAAAAGGCTAAAAATGTATTTTGTGACATTTGAAAAACCATCATTGCAGTCTTGAAAATGGTTTTTTAATCTTGTCGGAATCCACTAAATTACGTGCGTCTTATACATAAAAAATATGCCCCGTGCAAGGGGCATATTCGGTTTTTCATGATGTTTGATTTACCATATGTTTTAATCGCCGCTTTATGCTTAAGCCGCTGCCAGTTTTACCGCGCAGACTTTCAGTTCAGGAATCTTGCCTGTCGGATCGAGCGCCGGATTCGTCAGAAGATTGACCGGTGCGGCAGCGAAGTGGAAGTTCATAAAAATCGTTCCCTTCGTGCTTTTATCCGTAATCTGGGCCTTCGCTTCCACAAAACCGCGCCGGGATGTGACTTTAACCATCTGTCCGTCGGAGATGCCCAATCTGTCGGCATCGGCCGGATTGATTTCCACAAGGCTTTCCGGGCATCTTTCGGAGGGGCCCTGGGCGCGTGTCGTCATTGTTCCGGTGTGATAGTGGTAAAGAACGCGGCCGGTGGTGAGGATGAGCGGGTACTCCTTGTCCGGCCATTCGTTTGGCTCGATGAACTCAATGGCTGAAAAGAGCCCCAAACCACGCGAGAAGCGATCCTTATGCAGAAATTTGGTACCCTTGTGATCGGATGTAGGGCAGGGCCACTGGATTCCTTCTTTGTCAATCCGTTTGTATGTGATGCCCGCGTAACTGGGCGTAACAGTGGCGACTTCCTCGAAAATTTCCTTCGCGGATGAATAATGCATCGGATATCCGAATTTATTGGAAATGCCACAGATGGCTTCCCAGTCTGTTATTGCCTCTCCGGGCGGTTCAATCGCCTTGCGCACGCGCTGAACGCGCCGTTCCGTATTGGAGAAGGTTCCGTCCTTTTCAGCAAAACTGGCCACCGGCAGCACGACATCGGCAATTTCGGCTGTTTCCGTCATGAAAATATCCTGCACCACGAGTAATTCCAGATTCTGCAGCTCTTTTTTCACGTGATGCAGATCCGGATCGGAAAGAAGCGGATTTTCGCCCATGATATAAAGGGCTTTGACCGCGCCGCTGCCGGCTGCCGCCATCATTTCCATAAGAGTGAGACCGGGTTTGGGGGAAAGTATTGCGCCCCAGGCCGTTTCAAATTTCTTGCGGGCGTCTTCGTTGGCCACCTGCTGGTAGGCCGGATAGACGTTGGGCAGGCCACCCATGTCGCAGGCACCCTGAACATTGTTCTGGCCGCGAAGCGGGTTGACGCCGCCGCCTTCGATGCCGACATTGCCGCAGATCATGGAAAGGTTGGCGATGCTTTTCACGTTGTCCGTACCGCTGATATGCTGTGTGATGCCCATCGCGTAGAGGATGCTGGCGCTTTTGGCCCCTGCATACAGGCGGGCGGCTTTTCTCAAATCCTCCGCCGGGACGCCGGAAATCTTTTCAACATATTCAGGCGTATATTTGGCGACTGTGGTTTTGAGAGCGTCGAAGCCTTCGGTTCGCTCAACGATGTATTCCTTGGCTTCCAGGCCTTCGGAAATGATCACGTTCATCATGCCGTTGAACACGGCCACGTCCGTTCCGGGTTTCTGGCACAGCCAGATATCCGCATATTTTACCAGATCGATCTTGCGCGGATCGATGACGATCAGCTTTGCGCCCTGCTGCTTGACCGCACGCTTGATTTTGGCACCGATCACGGGGTGGTTTTCCGTCGTGTTGGTTCCTGTTGCCAGAATCAGATCGGTGTATTCGATTTCATCGATCGAGTTGGTCATTGCTCCACTGCCGAATGTGGCGGCCAGACCGGCCACCGTGACGGAGTGTCAGAGCCTTGCGCAGTGATCGACATTGTTGGTGCCGACCGCCGCGCGGAAAAATTTCTGGAAAAGGTAGTTTTCTTCATTGGTCACGCGGGCGGACGCCAGACCGGCGATCGCGTCGGAGCCGTGATCTTTTTTGATCGCGTTGAGTTTGTCGGCGATAAAGCTGAATGCTTCATCCCAGCTTGCTTCCTTGAAGTCTTCATTCTTCTTGTAGCGGATCAGCGGTTTTTTCAGGCGGTCGGGGTGAGAGACGAAGTCCATCCCGAAGCGTCCCTTGACGCACAAACTGCCGTCGTTGGGCTGGCCGTATTCGCGGTTGCCCGAAACTTTGACGATTTGATTGTCTTTGGTGTACAAGTCCATCTGACAGCCGACGCCGCAGTAGGTACAGGTGGTGCGCACTTTGTTTAATTCCCAGGGACGGCCGCCGAATTTCGCCTGCTTGAAGGTAATGGCGCCGGTGGGGCAGACCTGGAGACATTCGCCGCAGAAAACACATGCCGAATCAATGTAATCCGCGTCAAATGCGGGACCGACCTTGGCGTAAGACCCGCGCTGGGCGAAGTCCAGAACTTCATTGACCTGAATTTCATTGCAGGCCCGGATGCAGCGGCCGCAAAGGACGCACTTGTTCAGATCACGGTGAATCATGGTGTTGCTGTCGTCGAGTGCATGGCCGGGAGGTTCGATTTTGAAACGGGGCTGATCAATTTTAAGCCAATAAACCAGATTTTGCAGTTCGCACTGGCCGTTTTGCTCGCATGTGAGGCAGTTGTGGTCGCCTGATGACCAGAGCAACTCGACAATCATTTTCTGTGCGGCGCGGACGGCAGGGGTGTCGGTGCGGATCACCATGCCGGGACTCACCGGCATGCAGCAGGACGCCACCAGGCTGCGTGCGTTTTCCACTTCCACGACACAGACGCGGCATGCGCCCACATTGGTGGTATTTTGATAGTGGCACAGCGTGGGGATGTAAATCCCGAGACTTCTTGCGCATTCCAGGATCGTCTGTCCGGGTTTGGCAGAAATCTCCTGTCCGTCAATGGTAACTGTAATTTTTTTTTCCATAGTCATTCTCCAGTCTTATCGAGATAGGGATCTGGTGACATTGCAAAAATGCATCAGAATCATTTTAAGTATGCGATTGCCTATAGTCCCAAAAAGCTGAACTGTCAATTATGTCAATTACGACATAAGAATATGTCGAAAATGTCCATTGCGTTTTCTGAATGGAAAGCAGTGGCAAGTGTAGGACTGTTGTTGTCAAATGGCGGTAAAGTATTATATTATAATCTCAGTAGTCGAAAGAAGGAGTGTTTATGATCTCAGACGCAGGAAAAGGTTCATATCGGGAGAACGTTGAAAAACTTAGTAAAATGTCGTTTGCAGTGGGTGTTTACCGGCCTCCGAGCGAGGGGGGAAGTTCGTCGCTTTTATTGCGTGTAACGGAGAATTGCCCTTGGAATAAGTGCACTTTTTGCGAGATGTATAAAGGACATCCCTTTGTTTATCGTTCCACAGAGGCTATCAAGGCCGATATCGATACTGTCGGGGCGATGGTTAATGAAATCCGGGAAGTTTCCAGAAAGCTAGGCCATGCCGGGAACCTCAATCGCGATGTTTTAAGAGCACTGTTGAACGTCAATCCCTATCTGAACGAGAATCATTGTTTCTCGACCGTATTCAGCTGGCTTTATTCAGGAGGGAAAACGGCATTTTTACAGGATGCCAACAGTATGATTATGAGGCCGCATGAGTTCGTCGATATCCTGAGACATTTGCGTAAAACGCTGGATACGCTAACCCGGGTTACCTCCTACACCCGATCAAAAACATTGGCCCAAAGAAAGCTCGAAGAGCTCGTTTCAATCCGGGAGGCGGGACTCGACCGGATCCACGTCGGTCTGGAAACGGGTGATGACGAAATTCTGGAACTGATCCGCAAGGGTGTAACAAGTGCCGATCAGATCGAAGGCGGGAAAAAAGCCATGGCGGCCGGGTTTCAGCTTTCCGAATACTGGATGCCTGATCTGGGTGGTCGGGAACGATGGAGGCAGCACGCGGAAAATACAGCGAGAGTACTAAACGAAATCAATCCGAACTATATCCGCTCACGTCCCTTCGTGCCCAGGCAGGGGACTGAAATATTCGAAGATTATGAACAGGGACGCCTGCACATCTCATCACCTCATGAACGATTAGAAGAGCTTCGGTTAATGATCGAAAACCTGAATGTTACCTCCAGGGTGTGTTTTGACCACAACATGAATTCATGGACAAATCGTCAGGGAGGGCTTCTTTTCTCCCTGGATTATGAAGGGTATCAATTCCCGGATGAAAAACCTCGCGTTTTGGATCTGATTCGGGAAGGACTGTCTGTTGATGAATCACGGCATATCGATGTGAAGGAGCTCATTGCGATGGGGTCATTGTAATTTCAATTTACAGTGCGTATGCCCTTTATCCGGGGCAGAGTTTCAATGCAGGATGCCTTGATCCGTCTTCAAGCGACGATGGCCTATCGAATACAGGAGCGTCCGGCCGATGGACGTAAATTCTTTCTCCAGGTGTCTGAGGATGTCGGCGGCATTGCCCACATCCTTTCTTCCCGGATAGATGTCATATCGTCTTTTGTAAATCTCCGGTGTGAAATCCGGCATGACAACATTGGCGCCGGCCTGGAGAGCCAGAAGCCTGCCCTGAGGATGAAGTGTGGCCATGGCGGTGGTGGCCGGAATGTTCGTATTGCGCGTAAGCAACCGGGCAATCGCCAAAACACGAAGCGTCAGATCAACGTCATCGTGGTCGATGCCGTTAAGCGGCGTGTATGGATGCGGGATGAAGGGGCCGATGCCCAGCATGTCGGCATCGAGCATTTTCATCAGCTGGAGGTCATCGGCCAGAATTTCATTTGTCTGGCCGGGGAGGCCCACCATGTTTCCCGTTCCCGTTTCAAATCCCAGTTCCTTGAGAGTTTTCAGGCATCGGACGCGTTCGCTGAGCTTGCAGCCGGGTCGCAGATAGGAGTAAAGCTCGGGTGAGGCGGTTTCGTGCTTGAGCAAATAGCGATTCGCGCCAGCCTGCTGGAAGGCGCGCAGATCTTCCATCGGCCGCTCGCCGATCGACAGCGTCAGGACCAGCCCCGTTTCTTTTTTGATCGATTCCACCAGGGCGCAAAGGGTATCTGCGGTATAGAAGGAATCCTCGCCGGATTGCAAAACACAGGTGGAAATTCCCGCTTTCCTGATGTCTTCGGCTGTTTTGAGGATTTCATCGCCGGTCATGCGGTAGCGCTCAACCCGGGTGTTGCCTTTGCGAAGGCCGCAGTACAGGCAGTTGCGTTCACAAAAATTTGAGAATTCGATGATACCCCGCAGATAGATTTCATCCCCCACATCGTTTTTACGCACGCGGTCGGCAGCATCGAAAAGATCCGGCGAGAAATCACCGGGCATCTTCAGAAGCTCGAGGATTTCATCGCGCAAAAGCGGTTTGCCGATTTCGGCTTTTAAAAGCAGCTTTTCAATCCGGTCAGATACAGACATCACGTTTTCCATCCAAAATGGTTTGCAGCCGGTCGGTCACCATTTTTTTTCGTTTGGTTTTAAACGATTTTTCCAGCATGTCCGCGATGAGCTTTTCACCGGCCTCGCAGGTTTCGGGACTGGCATAGTCGAGCAGATACTCCTTGAAGGAGAAAACTGCGTTGGTCTGACAGAATTTGCGAATCAGACCGGGCTTGGCCAGGTCCATAAAATCTTTTCCCGTGCGGCCCAGGCGGTAACAGGCCGTGCAAAAGCTGGGAATATGTCCGCGTTCGGTGATGTCCAGAATGACTTCGTCGAGCGTGCGGGTATCGCCAAGATTGAACTGCGCGGCGCGAAACGCGTCGCTGGTTTTGTCCGAATACCCGCCGGGATTCGTGCGGGAGCCCGCGCTGATCTGCGAGACGCCGTAGGCAAAGACTTCCGAGCGAAGTGCCGCGTTTTCCCTTGTGGTTAGAATGATACCCGTATAGGGAACGGCCAGGCGCAAAATGGCGACGAGCTTTTTGAAATCGGTATCCGTTACCGGCATGGGCGGCGCGATGGCCGCGGGCGCGTTGAAGGCGGGTTCCAGTCGCGGAATTGATATCGTGTGCGGCCCGACGCCACAGTCTTTCTCCAGTTGCAACGCGTGAAAAAGCAAACCCAGCACGTCGAATTTATAATCATACAGGCCGAAGAGCGCGCCGATGCCGACATCGTCGATGCCGCCTTCCTGGGCGCGGTGCATGGCGGTGAGGCGATTTGTGTAATCTTTTTTCGGGCCGGACGGATGCATCTTTTTATAGGTTTCGTGATGATATGTTTCCTGGAAAAGCAGGTAGGTACCTATGCCCGTTTTCTTCACGCGACGGAATTCATCCACCTCGAGCGGCGCGAGCTCCACGTTGATCCTGCGAATTTCGCCGCCATGCTCCGTTTTGACGGCATACGCCGTTTCAATGGCTTCGATAAAGTAGTCCAGGCTCGATCTCGACGGATGCTCACCGCACAGCATCAGCAGACGCTTGTGCCCCTCGCGTTCGAGTACTTCCACTTCGTTTCGGATCTGATCCATCGAGAGGGCTACGCGATTGAGTTCACGGTTATCCCGGCGAAAACCGCAGTACAGGCAATTGTTGGAACAGTGGTTGGCCACATACAAAGGCGCGAAGAGCACCAGACGGTTGCCGTAGATGTCTTCCTTGATTTGACGCGCGGACTGAAGAATCGCGCCGACAAGGTCTTCGTCTTCCGTCTGAAGCAGCACGGCCACATCTTCGGGAGAGAGGCCTTTGAGTTCACAGGCCTTGTCGATGATCTCGCGAACGTGCAGCGGATCGGGATTTTTTGCTCGGTCCAGCAGGGCCAAAATAGCGTTGTCATCAATAAAATCTTTCATGAGTATCCTTATACTTTAGTCAGAGATGCTTTAACGGAGACGCCGGAAAGAGCGCCTAGTTTTCCGGTCAGCGCGCCGATCTCATCGGTCGAAGCATGCACGATCAGTGCGATGATGTGCAGATCTCCGGGTGCGTGGGGCAGCCCCATGCGCCCAATGATCATTTCGCCGAAGTCGCATAAAATCTGGTTCACCTTCAGCGCCTGATTGGTCCGGTCGGTGATGATGATCGTGATTGTTCCGATGCGTTTGTCCATAAAAAACAAAAGGTTTGATCCGTGGAAGCATCAAACCTTCGAGACAATCAAAGACTTCAGACTTCCCTCAAGATCAGACACGTCCTTTCTCTCAGGTCGATACTAAACTGGCAGTCATAATAACGGCATTCTCGTGGTTTTGTCAATCGGGAATTGCAAATGCGGGCAGAAAAGAAGGTTCCGTATCATCAAAAGCACGACAAAGCGAAAAGTCAGTCAGGATCTTTTGACTTGCCGAGCTTTTTCAACACCGGATGGCTTCGGAGCAGCACATAGGTCGCGCCCGTGCCTCCGTCATTCGACTGGACGCACGCACAAGCGATCACCCGTTTTTGCCAATAGCTTTGAGAAAGCCATTCCCAAACCGTGTTTTAAGAACCGCCCCACCGGGTGACGACAAACCACGCTCATGAATGATCAGCACCGCCCTTTTGCCGGAAAGGTAAGAGGTATTCTCATGCCATGCGCCGATCATGGTAACGGGTAAACTTGCCCAGGGCCGCGGCTGCCCTGGGAATAGACGGGAAGGCGGCGATTCCCGCTTGAGCCATTTCCTTGAGGGCTTTATGGGCGAGCGCGTTCATGGCCTTGGAGCTATAGCTGTGCAGGACGACCGCCAGCGGTTTGACAAGCTGCTTTTGTGCCTGCGTGATCAACTGCAGATAGGTTTCCACCCACAGTTCCTTTTCCTGGCTTGATACCAGACCGAAATGATCAAGCGCCACATGGATAACGAGCAGGTCGGCCTCATCGGATTGGTCCAGGGTGGAAAGCGTCTTGAAAAATTTTTCAGGTGTTTCAAAATGATTGAGGTCTATGGGATTTTTAAAAATCCGTCCGGCCTCCGAGGAAAAAACACGCATCAGGCGGTGGCGAAGGGTGTCGCTGATCTTCGGCAGCGCGAGTCCCGCGTGGCTGAAGTCGTCGGCCAGAAGAACGCTCGCACCGCCTCCGATGCCGACAATGGCTATCCGGTTTCCCGCGGGCGCGGGTAACTTCTCAAAGGCCAGCGCGATGTCCATCATTTCTTCAATACTGCCGGCGCGGATGGCACCCGCCTGTTGCAGGATACCGTTCCAGATCTGATCGGAACCAGACAGGGCCGTTGTGTGTGAAACCGCTGCTTCGGCACCGGATTCGGATGTGCCGACCTTCAGGATAATGGTGGGCTTGGCACGCGCCGCGGTTTTGAGGGCCTCAAAAAATCGCGAGCCCTGCCGTGTGCCTTCGAGATAGGCTGTGATGATTCGGGTTTCCGGATCCTGCGCCAGATAGTCCAGATAGTCGGATTCGTTAAGATCCGCTCCGTTGCCCATGCTGATTACTTTGCTGAAATAGATGCCGCGGCTCGTGCCGTCATGAATGCAGTGCGCGGCATTGCCTCCGCTTTGAGAGATCATGGCCACCGACCCGCCGGTCTTTTCAAAATCGCTGTTAAAAGCAAGGCCGCCTGACGGACAATACAGGCCCAGACAGTTGGGGCCGATGATGCGGATGCCGCCTCTTTTGGCTCGGTCGATAATTTCCGCCTGGAGGCGTCTGCCTTCGTCATCTTCAATTTCGCCAAATCCCGAAGTGAAAAAGTGAATGGCCCGGACGTCTTTCTCAGCCGCCTCATCCACGAGCTGCGGCGTATAGGGGGCGGGGATGGCCGAGATGATGAAATCCACCTGACCGGGAATGTCCTTGACGCTTCGGTAGATGGTCATGCCCTTGATCTTGCCGCCGGTGGGATTCACCGGATAGATCTTCCCCGGAAAGCCGTACTGCGTGAGACCTTCCAGAAACTTCAGGCCGAAGTTGAACTTGTTGGCCTTGTTGGACACGCCGGCGATGGCAATCGTTCTGGGATGAAACAGGAAATCGAGGTTATCGGTGTTTTGCATGGCAGAGATCCTTTCTTGACAAATGAGGTACGCGTCAATCCCACGCGTTTTGGGTGTTCATTTTTCCAATACGACCGCCATCCGGCAATTCCGGCAATCAAATTCCAGTCGGTAGGTATGATGTGCGTCTTTCAGCCTCAAGGGCTCTTTGCGCGGTATCGCGGATGCATGCGTTTTGGGGCAGTCATCCAGTTGATGCCGGATGCAGTAACGGGTCGTCATGACGGTTTTCCCGGCGATGTTAGAAAGTGTCTCAAAGGCCGGCTCGACCACGGTCGCACCGTGACGCTTATAAAACTGTCGGGCCATCTCGTTTGTGACGTTTGCGCGATAGTCAAGCGACCGGATCGGATAAGGGGCGTTATTGGGCAAAAACGGGATTTCGTGTCGGAGATATCCATCCAGCCTGGCTTTCGTGAGCGCTTCCAGCACGTCACGCCTCAGGGCGTTTAACACGCTTGCCGCAAGAAAACCGGGCTCCGGCGAATTGATGGTGAGTGCTGTGACGCGATAGGGTGTGTTGCCGGAGCGGACCAGTTGTTTTTCAATTTGCGCCCTGGATTGCTCCGGATGATTTGCAGGTTCGAACGGAAAGGGTTTGAATATTTCCACGGTGTGGCCGTCTTCATCACGGGCTGAAAGCCGGATAATGGATGCGTCCTGCGTGAATTGCAGATCCACGGCGATACGCCTGTCTCCGGAGGATTGATGGAGTGCCTTTTGAAACGCCGCGTCATGGTTTCGGTATAGCTCGATGCCGCAAGCCAGCCCCTTCATGCTGCCGGGGTAGATATTTCCGTTCACAACACGCTGCACGTGAAATCCGTCAAGATCACCGGGGTGTGTGAAAAAACACAAGCCATCGCCGCTTTGCAGATCGTCGCGGTCCATCCGGAAATAATCGGATCCCAGGGCGGTGATTTTGCCCAACGGCTGGCCCAGTGACTTCTGGGTGTGGATGGAGGCGACCTTGTCCTGCATGCCGGACAGGAAATAGGGCGTGTAGCCGCGGTTGAAGGTCCGTTCGACATCCGGCGCGAAGGAAAAGGAGTGGACGCCGGAACTGGCACGCAGGTACCCGGGATGGTCGGTTATGAAGGCATCCAAAACCTGCCGGTAGGCGGCCGTGACGTTTTTGACATAATCGATGCCCTTGTACCGGCCTTCAATTTTAAACGAGGTGACGCCTGCCGCGATAAGGTCGGGAATGGCAGTAAGACGGTTGAGGTCTTTGAGCGATAACAGGTATCTATTTTTCAAGACGGTATGGCCGTCCCCGTCTGTGAGGGTGTAGTGCGACCGGCAGGGTTGGGCACACACGCCCCGGTTGCCGCTTCGCCCAGCCACGGCCTGGCTCATATAGCATTGCCCGCTGTACGAAACGCACAAGGCGCCGTGGACGAACGCTTCGAGCTCAATGTGGGTTGAGTGACGCCGAATGGCGGCGATCTCTCCGAGCGACAATTCTCTGGCCAGAATGACGCGCTGAAATCCCACGACCTCGAGAAACCGGACTTTTTCAGGCGTGTCGTTATGCATCTGCGTGCTGGCGATCAGTGGTATCGGAGGCAGGTCGAGCTCCAGAAGGCCCGTATCCTGAATGATCAGCCCATCCGCGGCCAGATCGTAAATGTCACGGATGATGGTCAGCGATTCGGCAAGCTCTGAATCGGTGAGGATGGTATTGAGCGCGGCATAGACTTTGGCCCGGTAGAGATGCGCGTGCCGGATCAGGCGGGCCAGGTCTTCCATACTGACAGTGGCCTGCGCTCTGGCGGAAAACTTGGGCGCGCCGATATACACGGCGTCCGCGCCGTGATCGATAGCAGCCATTCCGATATCGGCATTGCCCGCGGGGGCCAGCAGTTCCAGAGGTGTTATCATGTGATGTCCTGTGAATGCGGGGAACGGTCGCGGCTGTACCCTGCATGCCTGAGGAATTTCTCTATCACCTCGATGGCCTCATCGATGGATGAATAGGCAACCGTCTGGATGGCACTGCTGCCGGCGATCATGGCGGAAAGAGGTATCTTGGGTGTGGACCGGTGAAGGCATAAGACCGGCTTGTGTAGCGCGGTGGCCCATCCCAGCTCATAGCCCACTCCCAAAGACGGTGTGGTCACTTCTGCCACCACGCAGTCGCAGGATTTAAGCCAGGCCATGTCCCGGTTGTGGATGTAACGGTCGGTGGGGCCGTCGTCACCCTTTACGGAAAGAGCGGCATTGCCGACGTGCTCGGTCAGTACATCCCCATATTTTTTCATCTCCGTGATCAGGGCTTCGTAGATGGAAACGTCATCACGCCCCGCACGAATCGAACCGGCGAAGTAGATCTTCATAGCCTCAATTCATCCTCATTCCGCCGCAGACGTTGAACGCCTGGCAGGTGATGTTCGAGGAAAGCTCGGAACATAGAAACAAGGCCATGTGCCCGATATCTTCTCCGCTTTGGAATCGTCTGAGCGGAATGGATTTTCTGAGGGATTCGAGATGAACTTCTTCGGGTTTCCCGGAATACCTGCACATCTGCTGGACCAGACTGCCGCCCTGTTTCTCGCCCAGTTTGGTGACAATGATGCCGGGACAAATTCCGTTGACATTGATGTTGTGCCGTGCGACCGCCAGACCGATGCTTTGGGTCAGGCCCATCAGGCCGAATTTGGAAGACGAATAATGTGAAAAAAAGTCGCTGCCCATTCTGGAAGACGCAGACAGGATGTTGACGATCTTTCCGGATTTCCGGGGAATCATCTGCGTCAGGACAGTCTGACAGCAGTTATGGACGCCGATGAGATTCACGTCCAGAATTTTTCGAAATTCATCGTCGCTGGACTCCATATAGGGTTTGTTGATCGAGATGCCGGCGCAGTTGATGAGGTGATCGATGGCGCCCTTTTCCTCGACGATGCGACCGACCAGCGCCTGGATGTCGGTTTTACTTGTGATATCGAGGCCGGCCGCACAGGCCTGGCCCCCTTCCTGCCGGATCTGGTCCGCTTTGGCCTTCGCGTCGTTTACGTCCAGATCCGCGACATAAACGGTTGCGCCGGCTTTAGCGAACACATCGGCGATGCCTCCGCCAATACCGCCGCCCGCCCCGGTGATCAGCGTAATTTTGTCGGTCATATCCATGGCAATCATATCCGGTTCCCCTTGCGTCATTGTACTTGCCTGACACGTTGGCCTGGCACGTCTGTTTAACCGTGAATCCGCATGGGTTGTCAATATGAAAGATTTCCGGGGCGCATCGTGAAGCGGGCGGTCTCTAGCTGGTAGGATCTCCGGTGAGCATTGAATCCGTAAACAGGATGACCGTATCCGCGCAGTGATCGATTGCTGCGAAATAATCTATCATGCATTCTTCATGCATGACTGCAAAATCATATTGTCATTTATATCAGTCAGTTGGAGGTAGGCCTCTGATGTATTTCATAACAGGGGCGTATTGTAAAGCATGGGGTGCATGTTGGCGTCTTCCGGCAAAGAGAACGACAAATATCCTTGAGGTCAGAAAGTTCCTCTCTCTTAGAGACTTGCCTGGCTGAAGTTCAGGTTGAACGCTGCATCTGTGCGTCTAACACTTGTTTTCGGAAATGGGGATGACTTCTTTTCGCACCCACAGAGACGACATTTCCCTGGCTTCCTCATAGGGAATTTTGCCATGCAGGATCATCGCCTTGAAATCGTCGAACATGTAAACCCCCAAAAAGAGGTGAACGCAAAGGAAAAGCGTCAGCACGATCCCGGCGATCAGGTGCACGTCCCCCATCAGGGAGACAAAGCCTCGCGGCATGGCGTGCGGGAATCCCCAGAGAATCCAGCCGGAGAGGATCAGGAGCGATCCTCCGATCAGAACGAAAATGCCGAAGAGTTTTTGGCCCGAATTGTATTTTCCCATGGGCGGCACGGGTACTTTTTTGCGAAGGATCAGTTTCTGAGGGTAGCCGCCAAGAACGGCAAACCATTTCAGATCCGCGAGGGAAACCGAAAAAACGCGTTTGATGAACAGCACAACGCGGTCGTACGCCAGAAAGAAAAACGAGGCGCAGGCAATGGTCAAAGCGACGCCCGCCGCAGCGTGGATCTGCATGGTCAGGTGCATAGCGGCATCCGACAGGGGTTTGAAGTAAAGAAGAACGCCCGTGACGGCAAGCGGCAGAAAACTTAGAATCAGAAAATAGTGAAACATGCGGACGCTCAACGGGTGCTTTAAAATCATTTTATCGTGGCTCATGGTTTATCCTCCTTATCTCAGCCAAGACCTTTGGTCCGGTTAATGTAATGGGTATGCAAAAGTTTGTGAGAGAGATGCCCCAGCGGTTCTCCTCCGAATTCTTTGTAATAGCGGTTTACGGCAATGTTGGCGTGACTCACCCGGATGGTCGATTTGACGTCGTCGACATACAGTCCCTGGGTTCTGGCTTGAATGTAGGCGTTGTTCGAGGAAGCAACCGACTTGATCCAGATGGCTGGAAGGGCCAGAAATGCCGTGATGACACCGGTGATGGTGATGAATTCCCGCCTTGTGACGGCAAAGGGATTTTCCGTATATTGATATTTATGTTCAGACATAGAGGACTCCTTTCATTGATATGTTATTTCCAGGCAAACAGAGGCCGGATCGCCTCTACCCAGGATGAACCGCTTTTGTCAATCGGCTGGCCGCCGCCGTTTATGCAGCCGGCGGGGCAGTTCATCACCTCGATGAAGTGATACGGAGATTTGCCGGCCAGTACGTCATCGACGATCGGCTTGATGTTGCGCGCCATGTCGTGGACGACCGCCAGGTTGATTGTGACATCCTTGCCGTACTTGGCGTCTTTGAGCGTGACCGAGGCGCTTTTGACCCCTTTCAGACCACGGACGGGTTTGAACTCGACGTTTGCCAGTTCTTCGCCGGTCAGCACCGCATAGGCGGTGCGCACCGCCGCTTCCATGACGCCCCCGGTGTTGCCGAAGATCGTGCCCGCGCCGGAATATTCCGCAAACAGAATATCCGGGGAATAGTCGGCTTCTTTGGCCAGATCAATCTTCATCTTCTTGAACAGGCGCGCCAGATCGCGCGTGGTCAGCACGACATCCACGTCCGGGTAGGCGGGGCCTGTCTCACGATTCTGCTTTTTGTTGAATTCGTAAGCGCTTGTAAACTCGGGTCGCGAGGCTTCAAACTTCTTGGCCGTGCAGGGCATGATGCCGACGGTGAAAATCTGCGAAGCCGGTTTGTTCCACACTTTTGTCCCGTAGGTTTTGGCGACGGTTCCGGCCATCTGCTGAGGGGATTTTGCTGAAGACAGATGGGGAATCAGCGCCGGGCACTGGGTTTCCACATACCGAACCCAGGCGGGGCAGCAGGAGGTGAGCTGGGGCAGAGGGCCGATCGGTTCGCCGTGCGCGCTCTTTTCGCCGAAGACGGCGTGGCGCGCGCGGGAGATCAACTCCGAACCTTCTTCCATGATGGTGAGGTCTGCCGCAAAATTGTTGTCGAGGATTTCAAAACCGGCTTTCTTCATCGAGCCGTAGAGCTTGCCGGTCACCAGCGAACCTGTTTTCATGCCGAACTCCTCGCCGATGGCCACGCGCACAGCCGGTGCGATAATGCCGACCACCGAAACGCTTTTGTCCCGAAGGTTGGCGATCACCTGGTCCACCGCATCGTCCGTTTCGTAAACGGCGTCGAAGGGACAGCTGATGAGGCACTGGCCGCAGCTCAGGCAAAGATCGACGTCAATGCCGTGGGTGGCGCCGAACGAGCCCGTGATGGCGCCCGTCGGACAGTACCGCTGGCAGGCGTCGCAACCCTTGCAGGCGGATGCCCGAATGGCGATCAAGCCGGGGATTTCCCCTTTTTGATAGGTTTTTGCTACTGCGTTCATTTTTTTCTCCTTTTTGTGATCTATTGATTTCGGTTATAAACCGGAATACATGCTGACGTGTGGTATTCCTGAATACTGCAAACGGAAAGTTTTTCTTTTTTGAGATTCTCAATGGCCAGACACATCGCTATAGCGGCGGAAAGCGTTGTGGCATAAGGGATGTCCTGCGCCAGCGCCGCCCGGCGGATGGCGTAACCGTCGCGGGACGAATCGCGTCCGTGTTCAGTGTTTATGATTAATCGGATCTCGTTGTTTTTGACGGCGTCCACCACATTGGGCCTGCCTTCGGAAACTTTTTTAATAGCATGACAGCCGATGCCCAGGCTGCTCACATATCGGGCGGTGCCCGCCGTCGCCACAAGATCGAATCCCGAGGCGGTAAGCGACCGGGCGATGATGTCCGCCTGCCGCTTGTCCTTGTCTGCCAGCGACAGAAAGACACGGCCGGAGACGGGAAGTCTTTGTCCCGCGGCGAGCTGGGCCTTGGCAAACGCCCGGCCGAAATTATCGGCAATCCCCATGACTTCGCCGGTGGATTTCATCTCAGGCCCCAGCAGGGGATCGACGCCGGGGAATTTCTTGAAGGGGAGCACTGCCTCCTTCACACTGACATGCCTGGGGGCAGGGATTCCGTGGGCGAGTCCCAGATCGGCAATCGTGCGGCCCAGCATGATTTTGACGGCCAGTTTGCAAAGCGGCACGCCGGTGGCCTTGCTGACAAACGGGACGGTGCGCGAAGCCCGTGGATTGGCCTCCAGCACATAAAGCCGGCCCCGGCGCACGGCGAACTGAATGTTGATCAGACCCACGGTTTGTAGATCGAGTGCAATGGCGCAGGTGGCGGCCTCAATGTGCGCGATCATGGCCGGGGCAATGGTTTGCGGTGGGAGCACGCAGGCCGAATCGCCAGAGTGAATGCCCGCCGCTTCGATATGCTCCATAACGCCCGCCACGATGGCTTGCCTTCCGTCGGCCAGACCATCCACATCCACTTCCAGCGCGTCGTCTAGAAACTGGTCGATCAGCACCGGATGCCCGCCTGCCGCCTCAAATGCCGCCTCAGCGAATTGTTCCAGCTCGGAGGGGGATTGAACGATTTTCATGGCGCGTCCGCCCAGGACAAATGAGGGGCGAACCAACACCGGATAGCCGATGCGCGCCGCTATTTTTAACGCCTCAGGAAGCGAGAGCGCCGCGTCGCTTGCCGGCTGGAGCAACTTGAGCTTATGGAGAAGCGACTGGAACAGGCCCCGGTCCTCCGCCCGGGCGATCTGATCGGGCTTCGTGCCCAGGATGGGAACGCCCGCGCGCGAAAGGGGCATGGCCAGATTGAGAGGCGTCTGTCCACCCAGTTGAACGATGACGCCTCTGGGTTTCTCCACGGCGACGATATGCAGGACATCCTCAAGCGTCAGAGGTTCGAAGTAGAGCTTGTCGGACGTGTCGTAATCCGTGCTCACCGTTTCCGGATTCGAGTTGATCATGATGCTTTCCACGCCCTCCTCGCGCAGGGCCTGAGAGGCGTGGACGCAGCAATAGTCGAATTCGATGCCCTGGCCGATGCGGTTGGGGCCGCCGCCGATGACGATGACTTTCGGCCGGTCTGAAGGGCGGGCCTCGCATTCGGTTTCATAGGTGGAATAGTAGTAGGGGGTTTGCGCCTCGAACTCGCCTGCGCATGTGTCCACCAGCTTATAGGTGGGAGTGACTCCCAGGTCACTTCGGCGGTTGGCCACATCCTCTTCGGTTGACGCCGCAAGATGCGCGATCTGATGGTCCGAAAAGCCGAAGGTTTTGGCCAGACGCAGCGTATTTTCGTTTAAAGGTCGCGGAGCTTGAGCGATTTCTTCTTCCACCGCGACGATTTCCCTTATCTGCTCGATGAACCACGGGTCGATGCCGGAAAGTTCACAAATCCTTTGCGTGGTCAGTCCCAGCCTGACGGCGTCACGCAAGGCGAAAATGCGCCGGGACTGGGGGATGCCGAGCTTTTCAAGAATCGTCTCCGGTGTGGGAGGCGGCTCCGATAAAGGACGGCGGCCGTCGGCGCCCAGGCCGAATCGACCGGTTTCGAGAGACCGCAGGCCTTTTTGCAGGGCTTCCTTGAAGGTGCGTCCGATGGACATGGCTTCACCCACCGATTTCATGGAAGTGGTCAGGCTGTCGGGTGATTCGGGAAATTTTTCAAATGCGAAGCGCGGGATTTTTACCACACAGTAGTCGAGCGCCGGTTCGAAGGCGGCCAGAGTTTTACCCGTGATGTCGTTTTGGATTTCGTCGAGCGTGTAGCCCACGGCCAGCAGCGCTGCAACCTTGGCGATGGGAAACCCCGTCGCTTTGGAGGCGAGCGCGGAGCTGCGCGACACGCGCGGATTCATCTCCACGACAAGCAGCCGGCCGTTTTCGGGGTTTACGGCAAACTGCACGTTGGAGCCGCCCGTATCCACGCCGATTTCGCGGATGATCGCGATAGCCGCATCGCGCATGGTCTGATATTCCCGGTCAGAAAGTGTTTGAGACGGGGCGACCGTGATGCTGTCGCCGGTGTGCACACCCATGGGATCGAGATTTTCAATCGAGCAGACGATGATGACGTTGTCCCGGGCGTCACGCACGACTTCCAGTTCGAACTCCTTCCAGCCCAGGAGGGATTCCTCCACGAGGATCTGGCCGATGAGGCTCGCGTCGAGACCGGCGCCGGCAATGGCGTCGAACTCTTCGGGATTGTAGGCCACGCCGCCGCCCGTGCCGCCCAGGGTGAAGGCGGGGCGGATGATGACGGGATAGCCGAGCTTTGCGGCCACGGTGCGCGCATCAGATAGATTGGTGGCGACGGCGCTTGCGGCCATCGATAAACCGATGCGCTCCATGGCCTGGCGGAAGAGCTCGCGGTCTTCAGCTTTGTGGATGGCGGGAAGGGACGCGCCGATCAATTCCACGCCGAAGGCTTTGAGCGTTCCCATGCGGTCGAGTTCGACCGCCACATTGAGCGCGGTCTGTCCGCCCATCGTCGGTAAAAGCGCGTCCGGGCGTTCACGCGCGATAATGTCCGCCACGACATCCGCCGTGACCGGCTCGATGTAAGTGCGGTCGGCCATCTCCGGGTCTGTCATGATCGTCGCGGGATTGCTGTTGACCAGCACCACGCGATAACCGTTGGACTTGAGCGCCTTGCAGGCCTGAACGCCCGAGTAGTCGAATTCGCAAGCCTGACCGATAACGATCGGTCCGGCCCCGACGATCATAATAGTGTGCAGGTCGTTTCTACGCGGCATGGCTACCTTTCAGAGGTGTGGGGCGGTCCCGATGCGATCAGTGCTTCCCATTCCGTGTCCACACGGCGCTGCGAATCTTCCAACATCCATGCGTTTTCCGGCCGGAACAGATGCGCGAAGCGCCCCTGTGGCCTAAGGAAGGTCTCCAGAGGCAGCTTTTCCTTCGGGATATGCGTCATCCTCGTTTTGCCGTTTTCAATTTCATACAGAGGCCAGAACCGGGTGTTGACCGCCAGCCTCGAGATGGAAATGGCGTCGTCCGCTTTCGAGCGCCAGCCCCGGTGACAGGGCGACAAAATGTTGATGAACTTCGGCCCGGGAATCGAGACGGCTTTTTGAACCTTGCGCATCAGATCAAGATGATGGCTGGGCGAGGCCTGCGCTGCATAGGGAATGTTGTGTGCGGCCATGATTTTGGTTATGTCCTTACGCACTTGGAGTTTACCCGGCACGGCGCTTCCCGCGGGCGAGGTGGTGGTCGATGCGCCGAACGGCGTTGCGCCGGATCGCTGCGTGCCGGTGTTCATGTAGGCGCCGTTGTCATAGCAGATATAGAGCAGGTCATGACCGCGTTCCATCACGCCGGAGAGGCTCTGCAGGCCGATATCGTAGGTTCCACCGTCTCCCGCGAAAACGACAAACGCCATGTCGTGCGACATTTTGCCGCGCTTTTTGAGGGCTCGGTACATCGTCTCCACACCGGCCAGCGTAACGGCGGCGTTTTCGAAGGCCGAATGAATCCAGGGGATTTTCCAGGCCGTGTAGTCGGAAATGCAGGTGGTAACTTCCAAACAACCTGTGGGCGAACAGGCTACCACAGGTTTGTCGATAGCCAGTAAAACCATCTTGACGACGATGGCCGCGCCGCATCCCTGGCACATGCGGTGCCCCGGCGCCAGACGGTTTTCTTTGGAGGCGAGGTTTTTGATCTTGAGCGTTGATGTCATGGGGCTCCTTTACACATATTGACGAAGACTGATGTATTTTTTGGGCGGCGCGGCGGCCTTGCGGCTTAAGATGTCCGCCATTTCGTTGATGACCGCTTCGACATGCTCCGGCATGAAGTCGCGCCCCCCGAGGCCGTAAATCCGGTTGATAAGCACGGGTTTGTTCTCGAGGGGGTAGAGGCTCGCCGCAATTTCGACGTACAGGGGTGCGAAAGCCCCGAAGGAGTCGGAGCGGTCCAGCACGCAGACGACTTTCAGATGCGAAAGCGCTGAGGCGACGGCGGCATAGGGAAAGGGACGGAAAAGCCTGGGCTTGAGCAGACCGACTTTCACGCCGTTTTCGCGCGCCTCGTCGATCATGTCCTTGCAGGTTCCCGCTGCGGAGTTGAGCACAACGATGCCGATTTCCGCGTCCTCCAGACGGTAGCTTTCGAGAAGTCCGTAACGGCGCCCGGAGAGGTATTCAAACTCCGAGGCGACCGCCTCAGTCACGGCAAAGACGGAATCCATGATTTCATTTTGCTCCTTTTTGTATTCGTGATACTGATCGGTGAGAATAAGCGGTCCGTAGCTTGCCGGCCGCTCGATGTCCAGAAGCGCGTCCTGCGCGGTAAAGTCGCCGACAAAGCGCTGCACCGCGTCGTCGGAGAGAAAATCCATGACGCCCACGGAATGGCTGATGATGAACCCGTCCATGCAGACCATGACGGGCAGCTGGATGTCCGGATGTTCTGCGATACGAAACGCCATGATCAGGTTGTCGTAAGCCTCCTGCTGGTTTTCCGACCACAACTGAATCCAGCCCGAATCGCGCGCACCCATCGCGTCGGAATGGTCGCAGTGAATGTTGAGCGGCGCTGAAAGCGCCCGGTTCACCACGGCCATGACGATCGGGCAGCGCATACCGGAGGCGACATAGAGCATTTCCCACATCAGCGCGAGTCCCGGACCGCTCGTGGCGGTGGCCACGCGCCCGCCGCCCGCCGAGGCGCCGATGCAGGCGCTCAAGGCGCTGTGCTCGCTTTCCACGAGCATCAGTTCCGTATCCACCAGGCCGTCGGCCACGAAATCGGAAAACTGCTGCATCATATCCGTCTGCGGGGTGATGGGATAGGCGGCGCACACGTCGGGATTGATCTGCCGCAGCGCTTCCGCCAGGGCTTCGTTGCCGGTGACGGCGGTCATCTTTTTCATGCGTTCTCCTCTTTTTCCATCCGGATGGCCTTTGCGCCTTTTTTCCCCGGACATTCCAGGGCGCAGATGCCGCAGCCCTTGCAGTAGTCGAAGTTAAATCCCGATACGCGCCCGTCGGTTAGGTTAACGGACATGTCCGGGCAGTAAAGCCAGCATAAAAGGCAGTTGCTGCAATGAGCGGGTTCAAAAACAGGTTTGAGTGACCGCCAGGTTCCGGTTTTGAATGCGGCGGAATTTCCGGGCTCGCAAATAACGGGTTTGCACGTCGATCTTGTGATGATGCGCGTTTTCATGCCTGGGCCACCTCGTTCCAGCTTCGTCTGACGGCTTCCAGATTACCGTTCACTACCTTGGCCGAAAATTTCTTGCCGAAACTTTTTTCGACGTCGGCCATAAGTGCATCCAGACTTACAAGTCCCGAAATATTTCCCAGCGCGCCGACCATGGCGGAATTTGGAAAAGGCTGCCCGAAACAATCCCGCGCGATGCCGGTGGCGTCAATGCAGTAGAGTTTCTGCTTGGGCTTCAGGTTCATCCGCTTTTTGATGGCTTCATGGTGATTGTCGGTGTTCACCAGAAAAAGTCCCTCATTGCACAAGCCCGCGCAGACGTTGACCAACTGGATCAGGCTTGCGTCCACGATGGCGACGATATCCGGATTCGACACGGGGCAGTGACGCAACAGTTTTTTAGGGCTGATACGGTTGTAGGCCTGAAGGGGGGCGCCGGATCGCTCCGGCCCGTATTCGGGAAAGGCCTGAACGTATCTGCCGCTGTGGAGGCAGGCGTTGGCGAACGTTTTGGCCGCGGTGACGGTTCCCTGACCGCCGCGTCCGTGCCAGCGAATTTCAATGGTTCGGTACATAGTCACTCCTGAAATCTTTATTTACTGGGTTTGGGAAACCACAAAAGAAGCGCGCCGATTTTTTGCCCAGGCGCCTTCGTTGCTTGCGGGATCCACAGGGCGGTCCTTGCCGTAGCTGAGTGTCTTCAGGCGCCTTGGGTCAATTCCGGTGTCAAGCAGGAATCGCTTGGCCGCGTCGGCTCTCCTTTGTCCCAGCGCATAGTTATATTCAGCGGTTCCTCGTTCATCACAGTGTCCTTCAATGAGGATATTGACGGACGGATTGTCTTTCAGATACGCAGAGACTTTCTCCATGATTTGTCTTGTCTCGGGGGTTAAATGATAGCGGTCGAATTCAAAGAAAACGTGATCCAAAATGGTTGAGATTTTGTCCTTTGCCGCTTTATGATCCGAATCCCCTTGCGCGGAGCCATATCCGCTTCCGTTTACCTGACGGGCCTGAATGCCTGCTTGTTTATCATTCGACGCCGCGTCCTTTGCGTCCAGCGTTGCTGATTTTTTCGCGCAGGCCGAAACGAAAAGACCCAGTGAGCAGATCAGGATGAGCAAAAGCAGTTTTGATGTAAAATCGTTTTTCATATTCATCTCCTTTTCATGGTTTAATAGTTAGGCCCTTTTCGGCCGGTTTTCTTACTTAAGTAATTTGTAAAATTCCGAAAACAGATGCGCCGCATCCCTCGGACCGGGCGCGGCTTCCGGATGATACTGCACGGACAGAATCGGGTATCTGTCATGCCTGAATCCTTCGATGGTGCGGTCGTTGAGGTTGATATGGGTTATCTCCGCGCCCGTCCGCCGGAGGCTTTCCTCATCGACGGCAAACCCGTGGTTCTGGGAGGTGATTTCAACACGTCCGGTCCGAACGTCGAGTACCGGCTGGTTCGATCCGCGATGCCCGAATTTCATTTTGTAGGTTTTCGCGCCGAGCGCCAGCGCGAGCAGTTGATGTCCCAGACAGATGCCGAACATCGGTATTGAACCCAGAAGCGCCCGGATGGTCAAAATGGCCTCAACCACCGGTTCGGGATCGCCTGGCCCGTTTGATAACAGAAGGCCGTCGGGGCAAAGAGACAAAATGGCGTCCGCATCCGTGGAAACGGGCAGAATAATGACCTCAAAGCCTGTGTGCTCCAGCATCCGCAATATGTTGTGTTTTACGCCGAAATCCAGAACAGCCACGGAAGGCTTGACACCTCTGAATTGCCAGACGTCAATGTTCAAAGGTGGCATGCGCGCTTCGGCTGTTTCCCCATTTGCCCAGCGGTAAGGTTGTTCGGTTGAAGCGGCGGCGCTCAGGTTTAGTCCCGTCATGGAAGGCAGGCTCCGCGCCTGTTCGACGAGAATGCGCCCGTTTGTTTCCAGAGTTGAAAGCTTTGCCCGCATCGCACCTGCTTCACGAATACGCAACGTCACCGCGCGTGTGTCCAGTTCGCACACGCCCATGATTCCCTGAGGCGCCAGGAATTCAGCAAGCGAAGAAGATGCTCGGAAATTGCTGGGATGGCCGGTGTATTCACGAACCAGAATCGCCTGCGGCTGGATGCGGCCGGACTCCATGTCTTGATCGGATACGCCATAGTTGCCGATGAGGGGATATGTCATCACCACCATCTGCCCGGAGTAGGAAGGATCGGTCAGGATTTCCTGATAGCCCGTCATTCCGGTGTTGAAGACGATTTCGCCTTCGGCCTGGCCATGTCCGGTAAACGAACGGCAGGAATAGAGGCTTCCGTCTTCCAGCGCCAGGAGTGCGGGCTTGTAATCCATATTCAATCCGCGGCGCATGCTGAATTCCCCCTGACACCTTTTTGAACGGCTTCAAAACCAAGTTCCAGCGCCCGCAGGTTGATGTCCATGACAGCAGGTTTCATTTTTTCGCGGATGGCTCTTTCAAGAAGTTCTTTGCCGATTTCCGGAAGGCGGGCGGAAGCTGCCAGCGCGCCAAGCATCACAACGTTGAGCGACTGGACAGTGCCGGCGCGGCGCGCCAGACTGTTCGCGTCCAATGCTGTCAGGCCGCCCACCCGGGAAGCCAGAGTCTGCAAGGCCTGAGGAATATCCGGATAAACCGCATGCCCCAGCGCGACGGTAAACGGAAAAACAGGGGCTGTGTTGGTGATCACCAGAGTGTTGGAAGAGCATTTTTTCGCAGCCCGGATCGTTTCGACCGGTTCAAAACCCAGAAGAATGTCAGCTTCTCCGTCGGCGATGCAGTAACCGTCGCCGTCGCCAAGCAGGATCATCGATTCGACGACTCCGCCTCGTTGCGCCATGCCGTGGAATTCAGACATGCGGACGTCCAGTCCGCGCATCAGCGCGGCTTCGCCCAGAAGTTTCGCCGCCAGAATATTTCCCTGTCCGCCTACGGCCACAATCATGATGCGCGTTGTTTTCATCCTTTATTATCCTCCCTGGCCACTGGCCGGATGGCTTTTTCCGGGCAAAGTTGCGCGCATAGTGCGCATCCCGTGCAGCGGTGCGAATCGATTTCGACACGATTTTCTTCAATGTGGAAAGCCGGGCAACCGCTTCTATCCACGCAGACCCGGTGATTTTTGCAACGCTCCGGTCTGACCTCGTATGGGCGTCTGCTTTTGTATCCGGGAAGCGTTTTTTCGTAGAGCGGGCAGGGGGCTTTCATAATGAGAACCGAAACGCCGGACCCGGCTGATGTCCGCTTCACCGCCTCCACGGCTTTGGAAAAGTGCAGGGGATTTACTGTTGCCACGGATTGTACTCCCAGGCCACGAACAACGGATTCTATGTCGATATGGATTTTATCCAGACCGAGATGAGATACATCCACGCCCGGATGAGGCTGATGCCCGGTCATGCCCGTGGTGCCGTTGTCGAGAATCACCAAAAGGAAGTTATGCCGGTTGTATACGGCGCTGGCCAGCGGTGACAGACCGCTGTGAAAAAAAGTGGAATCGCCGATGAAGGCGACCACTTTTTTTCCGGTCGCCCGGGCAAAGCCGCCCGCGGACCCCAGGCCCGCACCCATGGCGATGAGAAAATCGCCCATGTTGAGCGGCGCGTGCAGTCCCAGCGTGTAACATCCGATATCGGTCGGATAGATCGCCGAATCGCCAAGAACCTCGCGTACGGCCAGATAAGCCGCCCGGTGCGGACATCCGGCGCAAAGATTGGGCGGCCTGGGCGGCGTTGCGGGAAAATCGCTCGTATCGATGGGTGACGCGACCGGAAAGGGTGTATCAAAAACTTTCGCAAGAACATTTTTGACAAGGCCTGGGTCGAATTCATACAGTCGTGAAAAAAAACCTTCGCCCTTGCCGAAAACCGGCACGGTCAAACCGTTTTTATGAGCCACGACACGGACGGATTCCTCGAGATACGGTTCTCCCTCTTCGACCACCAGCGCTCTTTCGCAACCATATAAAAAATCCAGGATTCGTTTCTCCGGAATCGGATGCGAAAAACCCAGACGCAGGATTCTAAATCGATCCGCATAACCGCTTTCAGTGATCGCATCCACCACATATCCATAACTTGCGCCGTTGCAGACGACGCCGAATGATCCGCGGCCTTTAATAAAATTCCAGTGCGACTCATCGGAGATGCTGGCGGCTTCGGCTGCCTTTTTCAGAAGTTTCGGGTGGAGATTTCGCGACACCGAAGGAATGCAGACGTAGGAGAAAGGATCTTTGTGGAATGATCCGGCAGACATTCTTCGCCGCAGATGCCCAAGTGCCACAACGCCGCTGGCATGGTTGACGCGCGTTGTCGTGCGAAGGATGATCGGCAGTTTCAGCATCGTGGAAAGATCGAAGGCATAACGGGTCATATCCTTGGCTTCCTGCACGGATGAGGGCTCCAGCATCGGCAGGGATGAAAGTTTCGCGTAGTAGCGGCTGTCTTGTTCGTTTTGGCTGGAGTACATGAACGGATCATCCGACACGGCAACAACCAGCGCGCCCGTGATTCCGGTGTAGGCAAGCGTCAAAAGCGCGTCGGAGGCGACGTTGAGTCCTACGTGCTTCATGCTGACGATAGCGCGCAGGCCGCACATGGCGGCGCCCGCTGCCACTTCAAGCGCTACTTTTTCATTGGCGCTGTATTCGAAATACAGATCGCTTTGTTCCCGGGCGATGTGAAAAAATTGCAGGGCGATTTCAGACGACGGCGTGCCGGGGTAGGAGCTGGCGAACGCCACGCCGGCTTCCAGCGCGCCACGCGCGATCGCTTCGTTGCCTAAAAGCAGCATTTTTCGGTCTGAGGTGTCGGTCAGCAGGGGATGTGTCATCATAACCTCACGTTTTAAAATTCATAAGAACGTCACCCACCTCAACCGTCTGACCGGTGTTGACGCAAATATCGGAAACAATGCCATCCACGGGAGAGGCCACGCCGCTTTCCATTTTCATGGATTCCAGAACGATCATGTTTTGCCCGAGGAAGACGCGTTCTCCTGCGGAGACGAGAATATTCACCACCATGCCGGGCATGGGACAGGTCAGCGTGTTTTGGACGCATTTTTCATCACGCCGAGGCATATAGTGCATGAGAAAATATTCCCGTGGCGTCATCACGTCGAAAAGACGGGTGATGCCGCTGAAAGAGACGCGCAGATAGGGAGATTCCACTATGATGCGGAAACGGTGCGTCCGTCCGTTGATCTTCAGTTTCAATCTGCGCCGGTAGAGTTCGAAGGGCGGCGTTTCCACTTCGTATGTCCGGCCGTTGACCTGAAACTTCCAAAGACTGTCTTTCATAGCGCCCCAGAGCCGCACATCAAAAACATCATCCTCGGCTCGTACCTTATAACGGGCGGAAGCCTGTTCGGGTCGGGACAGTCCGGGAGCGCGTAAGGCGGGCCGTGCCGATTCACGTAAGGCGATATTCCGGACATGGTAGATGATTGCGGCGGCAATGGCGGTCAGCGACAGATGCTCTGGGTCGGGTGGGGTTTTCTGCCGAGCGCCATCGAAATGCTCTTCGAGAAAACGGGTGGACAATTCGGCGCGTTCAAACGCGGGCTGGCAAAGAACGGATGTGGTAAAATCAAGTGTATTGACGACCCCCTCGATGTGGTAACCATTGAGGGCTTCGATCAGTGAAACCCTGGCCTCCTCGCGAGTGGTTCCGTGCGCAATGACTTTTGACAGAAGCGAATCGTAATAGATGCCGACTCGCGATCCGGTCTGAATGCCGCTGTCCACGCGGGTGCTGGGTCCTCGCGGTTCTGCATAGCGCGTGATCATGCCCGTGGCGGGCAGGAAATTCCGCTCGGGATCTTCCGCGCAGATACGTGCCTCCATCGCCCAGCCTTTGATCTGAACCTCATCTTGCGAAAAAGGAAGCGGCTCGCCTGAAGCAATCCGAATTTGCAGCTCGACCAGGTCCAGGCCCGTTACTGCTTCCGTGACAGGATGTTCGACCTGGAGGCGAGTGTTCATTTCCAGGAAATAAAACGAGCCGTTTGTGTCATAGATGAATTCCACGGTCCCCGCATTGACATAGCCGGCCTTACTTGCCAGACTGCATGCCGCCTGATACATGGCACTGCGGCTTTCAGGCGTTAGTGCCGGTGAGGGCGATTCTTCGAGAATTTTCTGATGTCTGCGCTGGATGGAGCACTCCCGCTCCCCTAGATGAACGATATTGCCTTCCGCATCTGCCAGGATTTGGACTTCGATATGGCGCGGTCTTTCAATGTACCTCTCAATGAATATCCGGCCGTCCCCGAATGCTTTGCGGGCTTCCTGGCGGCAGACGGCAAATGCTGTTTCCACCTCGCCTGCCTGCCGCACGATGCGCATTCCTTTGCCACCCCCCCCAGCGGCTGCTTTAAATAAAAGAGGATAACCGATAGTTTCGGCAATGGTGAAAGCATCTTCTTCATTGGCAACGGCTTCCATGTGCCCGGGAATAACCGGGATGCCGGCAGAGATCGACAGTTCCTTGGCGGATAGCTTGTCTCCCATAAGGGAAATGGCTGCGGGGGGCGGGCCGATAAAAATTAATCCGGCGCTCAGGACCCGTCGGGCGAATTCCGCGTTTTCGGAAAGGAAACCGTAACCCGGATGAATGGCGCTGCATCCTGCGTTCAAGGCAGCTTCGATTATCTTGTCCTGGTTGAGATAGGATTCCCGCGCGGAAGCCGGGCCGATACAGATCGCCCGATCAGCCAGCTGTACGTGCAGGCTGTGACGGTCGGCTTCGGAGTACACCGCAACAGCGGCGATGTTCAGACGCCTGCAGGTGCGAAGAATACGAACGGCAATCTCCCCGCGGTTGGCTATAAGAATTTTATCAATCATGACAGACCTCAAAGCGGGATGTTTCCGTGCTTGCGCGTTGGACCGCTGACGGTCTTGCCCTCGAGCATGCGCAGAGCGCGAATGAGATGACGCCTCGTGTCCCGGGGGTAAATGACGTCGTCCAGATAACCTCGTTTGGCGGCGAGAAACGGGTTCACGTGGTTTTGCCGGTACTGGGACATTTTTTCATTGAGCATTGCCTCGGGATTCTGGGCGGACTGGATATCGCGGCGGTAAATGAGTTCCGCCGCCCCCTTGGGTCCCATAACGGCAATTTCCGCCGTCGGCCAGGCGTAGTTCACATCGGCGTGAATGTGTTTGGAGTTCATCACGAGATAGGCACCGCCATAGGCTTTGCGGACGATCACGCTGACGCGCGGCACCGTGGCTTCGGTGAATGCGTAAAGGAGTTTTGCTCCGTGTCGGATAATGCCGCCATGTTCCTGTTGCGGACCGGGCATGAATCCTGGCACATCGACGAGAGTGACCAGCGGAATATTGAAGGCATCGCAGAAGCGAACGAAGCGACCGGCCTTGGCGGAGGCGTCGCTGTCCAGTGCGCCCGCCAGCACTGCAGGCTGATTGGCAACCAGTCCCACGGTTTGACCGGCCAGACGGCCGAACCCGCAAATAATGTTTCGGGCGAAGGAGGCATGCACTTCCATGAACTCCGCGCCGTCAAGGATGCTGTAGATGAGCGTGTTCATGTCATAGGATTCCTGGGGGTTGTCCGGAACAATATAATCAAGTGAGGCATCTGTACGGTCGGCAGGATCCAGAAGATCCAGAAGCGGCGGCTTTTGATTACGGTTTGAGGGCAGAAAGCTCATCAGCCGTCGGACATCGCGCAGGCACAGAATGTCGTTGGATGCGATAAAGTGTGCGGATCCGCTTTTTTCGGCATGAATAGACGCGCCGCCAAGCTCTTCCGTCGTGATGTCCTGATGGGTGACGGTTTTGACGATCTTGGGGCCGGTAACGAACATGAAGGAGGATTCGCGCACCATGAAGAGGAAATCCGTGATCGACGGGCTATAGACGGCGCCGCCGGCGCAGGGACCCATGATGCATGAAATCTGCGGCACCACACCGCTTGCTCGCACATTACGGTGGAAAATTTCCCCGTAGGCGGCCAGGGCATCGACGCCCTCCTGAACTCGCGCACCACCGGAATCATTAAGTCCAATGATAGGCACACCGACCTTGACGGCCATATCCATGACCTTGCAGATTTTTTGCGAGTGCGCCTCGCCCAGCGATCCGCCGACCACCGTAAAGTCCTGGCTGAAAACAAATACCTGCCGTCCGTCGATCGTGCCGTGGCCGGTCACCACGCCGTCTCCCGCATAGCTGGGTTCTTCACCGCCGATTCCGCCGCGGCCCCGTTTCAGCACGTCAAACTCTTCAAAGGAATCCTCGTCGAGCAGTAAATCGATACGCTCACGCGCAGTGAGTTTGCCCAGTTCATGCTGGAGTTCTTTTTTTTCCCGGCCGCCTCCTTCGAAAGATTCCTCCCGTAGGCGGTCAAGGGTTTCGTGCGCTTTGGCGTATGTGTCCATCATGGCCTTCACCGGCTTTCTTTTTCTGTGTTGGAATTGACGAGCGATCCTGAGTATCTTTCGGCCGTCAGATAATTCTCCCGAAGCCTTCGTGCAGCATCCATGGCTTCCTCCATATAGCGCTGTTCCTTTGTATTGACGAAGTGCATGCTCATGGCGCCTGCATTATTGCGGATGACACTGCCGGGGGGGACGTAGGTGTGAGCGGACAGGGTGGCGCGCATGATAATTGCGCCCATGCCTACCCAGACGCCCGCTTCCAGTGTTGCGCTGTAGATTGTGCTGCGCATGGAAAGAAAGCAGCCCTCATCAATGGAGCAAGGTCCGTGAATGATGACGCCATGGGCGATGGATGTAGAAGGGCCGACGGTGACGGACGAGCCGCCGTGGCTGTGCATAATCACGCCATCTTGGATGTTGACATCACGGGCGATGATAATCTGCTGAACCATGCCGTCCATGCCGCGTTCATCGGCTCGAATGACGCAGAGCGGTCCAATGAAAACGTCTCGTTCAATCCTCACATTCCCGATAATCTGGGCGGAGGGATCAATGAAGGCGTCGGGGTGAATCCGCGGCGCGTCGCCTGCCGGATTGGGACGGATGTTGTTGGTCAGTGACATGATCATTTCTCTTTATGCTTAATCGTTGACAGGATGCCTCAGTGCCATCAGGATTCGCGGCCTTCCCGGATTCTTTCGTCCGCCTGTTTAACTTCATCGGCCATTTTGCACCGGTAATCCTCAAGTTTGCAGGCCAGCGCCATGTCGGACAGCGCCAGAATCGCTACCGCGAAGTAAGCGGCGTTTTTCGCGCCCGCCTCGCCGATAGCCACCGTGCCCACCGGGATGCCGGCCGGCATTTGAACCATTGACAACAGGGAATCCAGACCTCCAAGATCGGATGTTTTCATCGGCACACCGATCACCGGGATTGTGGTAGAGGCGGCCAGAACACCCGCCAGGTGTGCCGCCTTTCCGGCGGCGGCGATGATCAGCTTCAGCCCCCTTTCTTTTACGCCCGCGCAGAACGCATGCGCGACGTCAGGCGTGCGATGTGCCGAGATCACACGAACCTCGTGCGGTACACTAAAATCAGACAGAACGGAAGCGGCGCTTCTCATTACACTGTAGTCAGACGCGCTTCCCATCACAACGGACACAAGGGGTGTTAGGGTCAGATTTGGTGCTGTCATGCTTTTGCCTCCTGAGAATAATCCGTCAGGCGTCTGAGCGCCTCTTTATACTTTTCCGCCGTCTTAAAGACGATGTGCACAGGCAGCGGGGGTGCGGGGGGTTGCTTGTTCCAATGGGTGTTTTCCAGGTAATCGCGGACAAACTGCTTGTCGAAACTTGGCGGCGACGATCCTGGCCGGTAGGAGTTTGCAGGCCAGAAACGCGACGAGTCGGGCGTGAAGAGTTCATCGATCAGAATCAGCCCGTCATCGGTCAGACCGAATTCGAATTTGGTGTCGGCAATGATGATGCCGCGCTGTCTGGCGTAAGCCTCCGCGAAATTGTAAAGTTTAAGGGAGACGTCCCGGACTTGTGAAGCGATGTCAGAGCCCACGAGATTCCGTGCCTCCTCAAAGGATATGTTTTCGTCATGAGCTCCAGTATCCGCCTTGGTTGAAGGCGTGAAGATGGCTTCCGGCAGCTTATCTCCTTCGAGGAGTCCTTCTGGAAGAGAAATACTGCAGACGCGGCCGTTCGTTAAATAATCCTTCCATCCCGACCCGGCCAGGTATCCGCGGACGATGGCTTCAATCTTGAGCGGTTGGGCTTTCCTGACCATCACGCTACGGCCCCTAAGATCGCTTTGGCTCCAGCGCACGGGGTCCGTCCAATTGTCGATTCGGGGATCTGCGTCCACAAGATGATTGGCGATGATATCCTTCGTCATGTTGAACCAGAAATTGGAAAGTTTTGTTAAAATTCGCCCCTTTTCCGGAATGGTGTTGGGAAGAATATGATCGAAGGCGGATATCCTGTCGCTTGCCACAATCAGAAGAAGTGTGTGATCCGGCGCTGCGTAAACATCGCGCACTTTGCCTTGACGAAGAAACGGATAGCTATGGGCAATATCTTTCATCATTTGTCCTTTCGGGGATAAAAAAAGGCTGGGAACGATCTCGTTTAAGATCGCTCCCAGCCTCACTTTTCTTCCACACCCTTTTCTTGAACGAAAAGGGCCTGTTCAAACTCTCAGGCTTGCCGGTTGCGGCGGGTCCTTTCGCCGGTGTTAGATTTTATCATGACACCTTTGAACTGACTTTCGGTCAAACTACAGATTTTTCTTCTTCCTGTCAAGCAAAAAAAATCTGAAGTTTTTCAGACACCCTTTACGTTACGGCTGTCTTTTGAATGCAATGAAGAATTTATCCATACCGGATTTCTCCATTCTGGCCACTGTTTCCAATTCGCCCGCATCCAGCCAGACGCCTTCGCATTCTGAGCATTTATCGATTTTTGTTCCTTTGTAATCGATTTCAATCAATTCCATGCCGCATTTCGGACAACGCATGAAATGAAGTTCCTTCAATTTTGCGCGTTCTGCGGTTTTGAGTATTTCGTGTTTTTCACGTTCGATTTTCTGCTGCTTTTCATACTCCTGTCTCGCAAAATATTCTGCTTCTTTGTCACTTGGAATCATGGGAATACCTCCTTATGGTTGTTTATCGGTTGGTTTCGAATTGCCGATGTATTTTTCGGCTTCCTGAAAAATATGATCGACGCGGCTTTTTAAACCGTCGCAGAATTCTTTATAGGCCTTCATCCAGTCGGCAACCGCTTTTTTACCCTCCTCCGGGAACAGGGGCGACTTTTCCCAGAACTGCTTGACCGTTCTTTCCGTTTGTTCGTGCGCGGCGGTCAGCGTTCGGAAGTTATTGTCAGAGACTGCTTTATTGAACGCGATCATTTGTTTGAACAGTTGGTTCGGATCCATTGGGTCCTCCTATATCAAAGATTATTTGTTATCATTTCATTTTATACAAAGATCTTACACCGCATGAATTATTTTCCTTCACGGATAAAAACGCGCTGGCGCAGCCACTTCTCCGTTCCGATCACACCGTAAAGCGCCAGAGAGACGACAATGACGATGATCCAGTCCTTCCCGGAAATCGGCGCGCTGGAAAAAAGCCTGTTCATAAAGGGCGCGTAAGTGAAAAGAATCTGCAAGACGATCATCAGTCCGCAGCCCAGAAGCAACCAGGGATTGGAAAACACGCCAAGTCTGAACATGGACTTGGTCAAAGACCTGGAATTGAACAGGTAGGCGAGACTTGCCATGACGAATATGTTGACCGCAACCGTTCGCGCGACCTCCAGGGGATACCCGCCGGCTTTCTGCCATGCGAAGACAGAGAATACCGCCATCAGCAGCAGCACGGAGACAAGAATGATCCGGCCGACCACGACGCCTGACAGGATCGGGCTGTCCGGATGGCGCGGCGGATATTTCATGGTGTCCGTTTCGCCCGGCTCGAAGGCCAGCATCAGCCCCAGAAACACGGCTGTCGTCATGTTGATCCAGAGAATTTGCACCGGCAGGATGGGAAGCGTTGTGCCGCTGAAAATGGAGGCAAGGATGACCAACCCCTGGCCGCCGTTGGTCGGCAGCGTCCAGGCGATGAACTTGACGAGATTGTCGAATATCCGGCGCCCCTCTTCCACGGCGGCGGTAATGGATGCAAAATTGTCGTCGGTGAGAACCATATCCGCAGCCTCCTTGGCAACATCCGTGCCGGTGATGCCCATGGCGATGCCGATATTGGCCTGCTTCAGAGCTGGTGCGTCATTGACGCCGTCGCCGGTCATCGCCACGATATGATTCCGGGACTGAAGGGCTTCCACCAGACGCAGTTTTTGCTCCGGCGCGACGCGAGCGAAGACGCTCGTATTTTCAGCAGCTTCAATCAGTTCTTCATCCGTCAGGGTTTCGAGCTGGGCGCCGGTTATCGAGGCGGGCCTCTGATTCGGGGAATCGGGATGGATTCCGATGCCCAGCTGCCGGGCGATTTCTGAAGCTGTAGCGGCGTGGTCGCCGGTGATCATTTTAACTTTCACGCCCGCTTCGCGGCAAACGCTGACGGCGCGGATGGCTTCCTTTCGCGGCGGGTCGATCATGCCCTGCAGGCCTAAAAACGTCAGTCCGGAATAACAGTCCTCGGCGTAGATGTGATCCTTTCTGCATGTCTTGCGGGCGAAAATCAGCACGCGCAGGCCTTCGGAGGCAAGCCGGGTCGCCTCCGCAAGAACGGCGGCCCTGTCGAGCAAAGCGATGCCGCCGTCTTCCGACATGGCGTCAGAGCAGGCCTCCAATACTTTTTCAAGCGCGCCCTTCACATAAATGACGTTTTCGCCGCTTGCCGATTGATGCAGCGTCGCCATGAACTGCCGCTCGGACTCGAAAGGCACGACATCCATGCGCGGCAGCGTTGCATGGAGGGCATTGGAATCCAGGCCCGCCTTTCCGGCGGCGGAAAGAAGAGCCCCCTCGGTCGGATCGCCTTCCACTCTCCAGAGATTGCCGGCGTTGACCAGACGCGAATCGTTGCACAGAAGCCCGGCCAAAAGCGTTTCGTAAAGCGCGGCAGGAAGTGTTTTTAACGGCGCTTTTCCGGAAAGAATATCGCCTGTGGGGGCATAACCGTTGCCTTCAACGCCGTAAACCGATTTGCCCGCATAGACCTTGCGCACGGTCATCTGGTTTTCGGTGAGCGTTCCTGTTTTATCCGAGCAGATCACGGTCGTGCTGCCCAGCGTTTCCACGGCGGGCAGTTTCCGGATGATGGCTTTTTTTCTGGCCAGACGGTTGACGCCGATGGCCAGTGTGATGGTCACGGCAGCGGGGAGCCCTTCCGGGATGGCGCCCACGGCCAGAGCGACGGCGGCCATGAACATGTCGATTGCCGTCTCGCCCCGGATCATGCCGACGGCGAATGTCACGGCGGCCAGCGCCATAATGACGATCAGCAGGACCTTGCTGAAGGCCGCAATTTTTATGGTCAGCGGTGTGGCGAGATCCGCCGCGGAAGCCAGCATCTTGCTGATCCGGCCGGTTTCCGTCTTGTCGCCCGTGCTGGCGACGAGCGCCTGGGCCTGTCCGTAAGTCACCAGCGTGCCCGCGTACACCATGTTATGCCGGTCGGCGAGAACGGTTTCCGGCGGGAGCGTTTCCGCTTTTTTAAGAACGGGGACGGATTCCCCGGTGAGGGCGGATTCATCAACCTGCAGTTCACGGCAGTTGAACAACCTTGCGTCGGCCGGCACCTTGTCGCCGGACTGGAGCTTGATGATATCGCCGACGACAAGCTGTGTCGAGTCCCAGGACGTCCATTTTCCGTCCCGAAGCACGGTGGCCTGGGTCGTCATCATCTGTTTGAGCGATTCAATGGCGCGTTCGGCTTTGGCTTCCTGAACGTAGCCGATGATTGCATTGAGGATCACCACACCGAAAATTACGGAGGAATCGACCCATTCGCGAAGAAACAGTGTGACGAAACCGGCCAGGAGCAGAATATAAACCAGCGGCTGGTTAAACTGCTGCAGAAACTGCACGATGCGGCTTTTTTGTTTTTTGGCGCTGACCATGTTGGGGCCGAATTTTTCCAAACGACGTTTGGCCTCGAAGAGGGATAAGCCTTTTGTCGTATTGCTGCTAAGCAGGGTAGCGACTTCATCCGCCGGGCAGTGATGCCAGTGCTTGCTGATGAGTTGTTCCATAAAATCATTTCCTTATAAAAATGCTTTCCAGCGTCAATCAACGCAAGCCGATATTCATTACCGTGTCTTTTGCACGTTGCTTTCCAACGGCATCAAAAAAAAGCCTGGAATGACTTTTAAAAATCATTTCAGGCCTGACATTTTTTCCGCTCTCTTTTCCCGGAGGATAAAGAGCCCGTTAAAACTCTAAGGCACCGCAAGAAGCCCTTTTACTGATGCTTTGCTTTAAGGAAATGCACCAATGAACTGACTGTCACTTTTAATACTAATTTTTTTCCCTGTCAAGAAAATTCCAGGAAAATCAAGATACCGGAAATTCTCTAACCCCTGCCTTTGTCGGAATATTCCGGCGATTGTTCCAGCGAAAAAATGATTACCCGTTCTCCTGTCAGGGTGCTGATATCTGTGTGCAGACTTTTGATTTTCACGCCGAGAATCTTTTCCACGGCGCCTTCCAGAAGAGGACGGCCCTGCTCCATGAGCGCGATGCGCACGCGTTTGATAAGTTCCCGTCCGTCCTTGCGGTCGGAATGTGCGGCCAACCGCAGTTCCGCGGGCGTGAGTACTTTCTTCAACCGGACAAGAACCATATCCTCAATGATGTACGACTTGGTTTCCAGCGGTCCGCGGCCCATATATTCTTTTTCAAATTTGGTGACGGCTTCACTGATTTCTGATTCGATTTGTCCCTTCGTTTTCTGCATGTTCTTTACGCCTCGTTGGTTTGAAGATCTTGAGCCGAAAGACTATACTAATTCGGGTCTGAATTCCAGCATTTCAAAATCAACAAGCGCGTAGGCCGGCTCACCGCTGTGAGAAACAAAACCATTCCTTCGTGACCGGAGAATAATATGTTGCGGTTTGTGATCCAGCACGCGAAAAGAAGCCAGGGCAAGATCATTTTTAACCCGGGCGGTAAGATGGTTCATCTGCTCTTCGGTTAACTGTCCCCGTTGGTACATATCCCAGGCATTTTCTCCCTTAACCCATTGAAACAAGAGAATATACTCCCGAGAGATATCAAGATCAATCTCCGCCTCCCGGCCGGCATTCTGTTGATCCCGCCTGATCGATTCCAGCGAACGGTCAAAGCGCCACCGGGAACGGTCCAGAGTATCGGGACTCCATTTTTTCGACGGAGAGAAGATGGCCAAAGGTCGTTTTGTCAAAAGCGCCGTAGTGCCCCGAAGTCTTGAGTGGCTTCGCAATTTGAACAACAGGCCGAATTCCTCAAACGGGTTATTGATATGTGCCCCGGCGGCTGAACCGAATGACAAACCCTCCGGCAGGCGGCTTGCGGTATACAGCAGGGTTCTTTGCGCGAAACGGCTGAATTTGATGACAAGGTCCATCTTCCGTTTTTTATCGTTTTGTACCGTTACGCGATATACTGTCCCGATACCATCCGGCTGACGGGTGCCATTCCTCATATACTTTTCGTTTTCATACCAGCGTTTGGGCATTAGATAGTCCAGATATGGCATGCCCAGGGGCGTCACGAAAAGATCACCTTCATCGTTGAGGCGCAGCCATTGGTAATCGACGCCGCAGGCTCTTGCTTTCACAGTCAAAACTGGGGCGATAGGAGATGTTTCAGGCGGATTCAGGAAAGGACTGTTCATAGCGGTTCATATCCCCGGGTTATGGCGGCACATGACGTTGGATGGAGAATCTTTGATTTAACGGAAGCTTTTCGGAGTCGGTCGTTGATGGCAAGACCCAAACCCCTTTCAGGCAGAAGCTCTGCGGCGATGGCGCAAAGGTCCAGCGCGTCGAGGCCGCGCATGGCTGTGTAGAGATTGACCGCCGCCTCCTTCAGATCCCCTGATGGGCTGAGCGTCCGGACTGGTCCGGCAAAAGCCCTGTGGGTATTTTCAAACAGAAGGACGCCAACATCCGGACGGTCAGAAAAAAAATGGGCGTCGCTGGTGATATACAGGGGGGTTACCGTCTGATAATGGGAGGTCAACATGCCGGGACTTTGCATCTTATCCGGATCGGTTGCGGGGGCGCCGGTAAAGATGTCGGTGCCTGCAGCCGTTTCCAGTTCTTCTACGCTCAATGATCCGGGTCTGAGTAATACAAGCTTTGGCCCGGCGACGGACACCACGGTGGATTCCAGCCCGATACGGCAGGCGCCTCCGTCAATCAGGACATCACAGGCGTTATGGAGTTGTTCGAGCACATGTGATGCAGACGTGGCGCTTGTCCGACCGAAAATGTTGGCGCTTGGCGCGGCAATAGGCGTTTCAGATAAACGGATCAGCTTCGCAGCCAGCGGATGAATCGGCATACGGACGGCGACGGTCGGGTGTCCCGCAGTGACGATGTCCGGTACGCAGTTTTTTTTACGAAAAACCAGTGTAAGAGGGCCCGGCCAGAATCGGTCGATGAGCGACCGGGCGGTCAGGGGAATGTCGTCGACCAGACTTTCCAATTGTTCAATGTCCGAGATGTGAACAATAAGCGGGTTGTGAAGCGGGCGTCCTTTCGCTTCATAGATACGCGCGACAGCTTGAGGATTGAAGGCGTCCGCGCCCAATCCGTAAACGGTTTCCGTGGGAAAGGCCACAAGCCCGCCTTGTTTGACTACGGCTGAGGCACGCCTGACGGACGCCTCAAGTTGTTCCGCCGGTTTCGGATGCCTGCCGATCCAGTGGGCGGCGTCCAGAAGAGAATGAAAGACAAGGCGATCTGAAGGAAGATCTGTGAGATGACGGGCGCCTCCGCCGCTTAGCAGATAAAGTCCGAACACACCGATTGATTCACCGCAGCGGACATCATCGGGATGATTGCCGATCATGAAAGACTGCGATAAATCGATGCCGTACCGGGCGGCTGCTTCCTGCATCAAAGTGGAGTTTGGAGTCATGCAGCGGCAGGAATGATTCCCGCTGTGGGGGCACACATACCACTTTTTGATCCGAACCGACTTTCTCCGCAGCAGATCGTCAATGGCCAAATTGACTCCGGCCACCTGATGGCATGATACCCGATTGTCCGATATGCCGGATTCATGGGCGAGGACGAACAGGTCATAATTCCGGCTCAGGATCTGTAAAGCGGGTATTGTGTCGGAAAAAAGACGGATCTGATCCGTGCCGGCGGCCAGACCGACCGTATCGATGATTGTGGCGTCGCGATTCAGGAAGACAGCCGGCTTTAGGTTATCCATCGGAAAGTCCGAGAAGTTGTTCGTAATCATATACACTACCGCCCGACAGGCAACACTCTATGATTTGGCGCCCGATTGCGTCCAGGTCCGGTTCGAGAAAGGTTGTGATCTGCTCATGAAAGAATTGTCGCAGCTGGCGAGCGCCCTCATCGTAGGCGATGGCCCCGACTTCCGGCTGGGTTTCGGTCTGCAAAAGCCAGACGGGAATCAGCGCCCCCTCAATCCGCATGCTTTTCAGCGCGTATCCGAGAAGCGATGAGCGGGCGGGAGTGAGCTGGTCGCTCAAAAAGCGGGCATGACCTCGCCTGGCGAGGTAATCACGCGTCAGCCATTGCGGTGTGAATCCGGTTTCCCACGCGCCCACGTGTTGATTGGGAATCAAGATGTAGCGAGTCCTGGGGGTTTGTTGAAACTGGCGCAAAAGGAGATTGGCCTGATCAACACGGCGTCCCGTGGCAAAGGGCCAGTAACTGCCGACACCCTCGCTTTCCAGCGCGTCGCCGCCCACGATGCTTGGGTTGGAATATCCGCGCGGCGCGACCAGCCGCCACAACCAGGCCAGTGCTGCCGGCAGAACATGAAACAATCCGAGAATGCCGTAACTGGGCCGCTCCGACGTGCAGGGGGGCGTTCGCACGCCGAACGATCGGATATCCACGGCAACCTTGTCGGGAAATGCGTTGGGAACGATGCCGCGGGGGATGATCACGCGCGGATTGGGGCACGGTTTGCCCGGCGCGTCTTCAATGTGTTCCCAGATCAGCGCCGTGGCGCCAGGCGCTGCGTTAATATTCAGAAACAACAGCGATCGGCCCGGGTGGATCGAGAGTTTTTCAATGTCATGGTCCGTTCCATAGCACGTGATATGATTGACCCGGATGAACCATCCGTCTTCGGCATCCGTCAGAAACAGCTTGCCGTTGTCTTCCTGGAAATCGGGATGGCAAAGACCCATGTCATCACAGACGGGATGGAGTTCGCAGGTTCGCTGAATTTCAATGTGTCTTTCTTCCCCCGAGATAATGTTCCTTCCAATCGGCAGACGGCCGTCCGGGAGGCGGTGCGGCTGCTGGAGCATTTCGCTCTTTCCGCCGCCGCTGGCCCCTTCGTGCATGAAGGTCACGATGTTGTCATAGGGCGTGACCACCTGCACCGCCGAGCAATGCGCGGTCACCCATCCCTGATTCGCCCCGACATTGATCAAAGCGCCATAAACTCCCTTTTTGGCGCTTGGTCCGGGATACAAATTATAGGAAAAAATTTCATGCGTATCCACACGGTGGTGCACGACGACTTGCTTGCCTTGAAAATGGGTGTGACGAAAAGGAGGCGCGATAAACAAGATGGTAGAGGGACAGTAAGGCTTGTCAAGGGCTGCTAGATCCAGGACGCCCTGGAGAAGGCCGAGACCGAAAGCGAAGAAGCCGGCATTTGCCGGGCATATCGCCAGTGCTGTTGCGCCAGCCCCGGGTCGGCCCATATCAAAGGCGAAAACGGCAAGGTGCTGTTGCGCAAGCCATTGAAATGTTTCGAGGCGAAGGCCGGCGAAGTCATAGCCGAAGCGTTCGGAAAAAAGAGGCTTGTCGGTGCGTCCGCCATCGGCGATGAACATGCAGTCCGGGTCTCTTCGACGCATGTATGGATCGGTATAATTGGCGCTGATGCCGTTCTTAACCCGGGCGACGCTGGCTTCATGTATCGTTCTTCCATCGGGTAGGGTGTAGCTTACATTCCAGGATTGCCCGTCCTTTCCATTGCAGGAGAGCTCTTCGAGGGCTGAAATATCATTCGCGTACTCCACCCGAGGCGCTTGCTCAAGCAAAGCGGCAACCTCGCCGGGTAATATCAGTTTATCAATCATAGAATCGCCTTTCAGGTAATAAAAAAGGCTTGAACCCGTGACATGCACAGATTCAAGCCTTACTTTTCTTTCGATCCCCGACTGCCGGGGCCCGGTAAAACGCTCAGACTTATTAAGGATCCTTTCGGAAAAAGAAACTGATCATTTTCCAACTAGATTGCGAACACAATATTAAAGAAACGCATCATTGTCAAGAAAAAACAAAAATGTTTTGCAAAAGACGAATCGTTCGGTATTGACATTTTGCGAAAAAGATTTACTATATCGTATGACGATAACGAATGCCGATAATATAACCCGGACGTTTTTCACGGGCTTCATCCGTCTGCACATCCTGCATCATGCAGGCGAGGCACCCCTGTTCGGTCTGGACATGATCCGTGAGCTGGCCCGTCACGGATACGAACTGAGCCCCGGCACCTTGTATCCCATACTGCACGGGCTGGAGCGGGATGGTTACCTGGTGTCGCACAAAGAAGTGGTGGACGGAAAAGCGCGCAAGCTCTATGTGCTGACCAAAGCAGGTCAAAAGGCGCTCGTAAGATCGACCAAAAAGGTCCGGGAACTGATGAATGAAATATCAACAGACTAAAAGGAAAGAAAACGCATGGAATATTTTGTCGTGTGTCTGGTCGCGCTTCTGGCCTCGGGGATGACGCTTTTTTCAGGCTTTGGCCTGGGAACGGTTCTGATGCCGGCTTTCGCCTTGTTTTTTCCGCTACCGGTGGCGATTGCCGCCACGGCGGTGGTGCATCTGGCCGGAAACCTCTTTAAGGTCGGGCTTGTGGGAAGAAATGCCGACTGGAGCGTGGTGGTCCGGTTTGCGATTCCGGCCGCTTTGGCGGCTTTCGTCGGGGCGGTGCTTCTGAACGTTTTTGCCGGTGCCGAGCCGCTTGTCACCTACGCGATGGCCGGGCGGATGTTTGACGTGACGCTTTTGAAACTCATTATCGGCGGCGTGATTGTTCTTTTTGCCATCATAGAGCTTTGGCCCGCCTTCAACGCTTTGCAATTCGACCGCAAATATCTGCCGGTAGGCGGGCTTCTGTCCGGTTTTTTCGGTGGGCTATCCGGAAATCAGGGCGCGTTGCGATCCGCCTTTCTCATCAAGGCGGGGCTGACCAAAGAGGCCTTCATAGGAACCGGGGCGGTTTCCACCGTGATCGTGGACACGGCGCGCCTGCTCGTTTACGGGGTCGGTTTTTACAGCGCGCATTTCGCAGGTGTGAGTGATATCTGGGGGCTGGTGCTTGCCGCGACGCTGGCCGCTTTCGCGGGCGCCTTCATCGGCTCGCGTCTCGTTGAAAAAATAACCCTCAAGACCATCCAGGTGCTTGTGGGTGCGCTTCTGGTATTGATCGGTATGGGACTGATGGCCGGGGTGATTTAAAGATGAAAAACGTCGTCCGGAGAAAAGCGGTGTGCAACACCTGCACGGTGCGGCTGATGGAAATAGCGTATCGGCGAGCGCCCTGGTTTCGCCTGGTGCGCGAACCGCTGAAAGGGGGGATGAAGCTCATGGCTTTTATCCTACGGATCGATCCGGATCAATACGATGTCAAAACGGCCGCGTGCCGGGGCTGCCTGCGCTTTTATAAACTTGCGCTCAAGGAGGAATCCGGTTTGTTTCGTCGGCTCAACGACCTCTTGAATCCCGTCTTCGATGCGCTGGTTGCCAAAATCGTCACACCGGAGGAAATGAAGCAGGCCAATGAGCAGGCGAGTCTGGCCATGTCCGGGCAGGATGAAGACCGAAAGAAAAATTCCTCAAAATAGCAATAATCTCACGTTCAGGGGTACAGAGGATGAAAGGGTTCCTTATTCTTCCAGAATCACAAACATTCTGCACTGCTTGCAATCAAACACCAGGCGATACGTGTGGTGGCCGTCTTTAAGCCGGAGGGGCTGCCTGGCGGTTTGTTCGGGTTTCTGATGGACGGGACACAAATCCAGTTGATATCGGATGCAGTAACGGGTAGTCATAACGGTTTTACCTGAGATATCCGCAAGCGACTCAAAGGCAGGCTCAATGACGCTTGCGCCGTGTCGTTCAAAGAATGCCCGCGCCTTTTTGTTAAAAACGTTGGCGGAAAAGTTCAGCAACTTTGCAGGGTAGGGGGCGTTGTTGGGTTTGAGCGGGATTTCGTGGCGGGAATACATTTCCTGCCGGATTTTTGTGAGCCTATCCAAAACATCGCGTCGGAGGCCGTTTAAAATAGTGGCGGTGAGAAAGCCGGGTCTTGCCGGTTCGATCGTCAATTTTTCAATCCGGTAAGGGGTATTGCCGGTGCGGTTCAGTTGTTTTTCCAATTGTTCGCGGGCTTGAACGGGTTTGAGTGGCTTTTCATAAGCCATTTCTTTGACAGCTTCAGCCACGTATCCATCTTCATCTTCAGCTGAAAGCCAGATGCGGGTGTGGTCCTGCTTGAAATGCATCCGGACGGAGATGCGATGGCCGCCGGTCGATTGCTTCAGGATTTTCTCGAAGGCCTTATCCGCGTTGCGATACAGCAGGATACCGGCTTCGAGACCCTTCATGCTGCCGGGGATGATCTTTCCTTTTTCCACGCGCTCTACCCGGCATCCGGCGAGTGCGCCCTGATGGGTGAAAAAACACAGGCCGTCGCCGTTTTGCAAATCGTTATTGCCCATCTCAAAATAATTATTTCCCAGATGAGTGATCCCCCCAATGGGTTTGCCGAGAGATTTTTGCGTGGACAATGAGGCGATCTTTTCGGGTTTGCCTGAAAGAAAATAAGATGTGTATCCGCGATTGAACGTGCGTTCCACATCCGGTTCAAACGTAAAGGTATTGGTTCCCGAACATGTCCGGATGTAACCTTCGTTTTTTGAAATAAACCGGTCAATTGCCATGCGATACGCGGCCGCAACGTTTTTGACGTAGTCGATGCCTTTGTAGCGGCCTTCGATTTTGAAAGAAGTGATGCCCGCTGCAATCAAATCCGGAAGCGCCTCAAGCCGGTTCATGTCTTTGAGCGACAGAAGATACTGGTTTTTCACCAGAAGGTGTCCCTCTTCATCGTAAAGCGAGTAGTAAGAACGGCAGGGTCAGGCGCACAAGCCCCGGTTGCCGCTGCGGTTTGCTATGGCCTGACTCATGTAGCACTGACCGCTGTAGGAAACACATAAAGCTCCGTGGACAAAGGCCTCCAGCTCGATGTTTTGAGTATGGCGGCGGATATCTTCAATCTCTTCGAGAGATAACTCCCTTGCCAGAATCACTCGCTGAAAGCCCACGGCTTCGAGAAAACGGACTTTTTCGGGCGTGTCGTTGTGCATTTGTGTGCTGGCGATGAGCGGAATCGGGGGTAGGTCAAGCTCCAGCAGCCCCGTATCCTGGATGATGAGACCGTCGGCGCCCAGGTCGTGGATTTTCCGGATGATTATGAGCGCTTCGGACAGCTCGTTATCCGTGAGGATGGTGTTTAACGCCACATAGACTTTTGCCCGCCAGAAATTCGCGTGACGGATGAGACGGGCGATGTCGTCGGCGGTAGAACCGGCCTGAGCCCGCGCGGAAAACTTCGGCGCACCGATATAGACAGCGTCTGCGCCGTGGTCGATGGCCGCAATCCCGATTTCCGCGTTTCCCGCAGGTGCGAGTAGTTCCAGGGCAATGGGCATTTCTCAGGCTCCGGGCAACAGGCCGCGTTTTTCGACGATCCGATTGATGAAATTCTCCAGAAGGGGCCAGACGTCTTCGAGGGAGGAATAGCCGATTGTGGTGATGGCATAGCTGCCGGCGATCATCGCGGAAAGGGGTCTTTCCGGCAATGGGCGGTAAAGACATAAAATCGGCTTGTCGAGCGCCACGGCCCATCCCAGCTCGTAGCCTACTCCCAGGGACGGTATCGTGACCTCGGCCACCACGCAATCACAGGATTTTAACCAGGCCATATCCCTGTTGTGGATGAAGCGGTCATCGGGGCCATCGTCGCCAAGTACTGAAAGCGTCTTGTCGCCGACATGTTCGGTGAGGACGGTTCCGAAAGATTTTAGTTTAGCGATCAGTATTTCGTAGATCGCGACGTAATCTCGTCCTGCGCGAATCGATCCGGCAAAATAGATCTTCATCTTTCCTTGTCTTTCATTGCTTTTTCAAATGACGCAAGCGCAGCGGGGAAGGGGGCGAGGCTTCTCTTTAAAACGCCCTGCAAGAAGGATATGGCCACGCCGTAGTTGGTGACGGGAATGCCGGCTTGAGCCGCTTTGCGAAGCCTTGTGAGCATTTCACGGCGATTGATCATGCAGGCGCCGCAATGGAAAATCAGTTTATAGTCTTTCAAGTTTTCAGGATAGTCGCGTCCGCAGGCGGTATCGATTTGTAAATCACCGCCCACAAACTGGCGAAGCCAGCGGGGAATCTTGACGCGGCCGATATCGTCTTCGAGCGCGTGGTGCGAACAAGCCTCGGCAATGAGCACGCGGTCGCCCGGTCTTAGTGAATCGATGGCCGCCGCACCAGCGGCCATCATGGAAAGATCTCCCTTCTGACGCGCAAACAAAATAGAGAAAGTGGTCAACGAGATCTCTTTGGGGACATCGGCCGTGACTTTTAAAATCGCCTGGGAATCGGTCACCACGATAGAGGGCGGCGTTTTGAGATTGGCAAGCGCCGCGGCGAGTTCCCGTTCTTTGACGACGAGTGCCTGTGCGTCATTGTCCAGGATATCGCGGATGGTTTGCACCTGCGGCAGGATGAGTCTTCCTTTGGGTGCCTGCAAGTCTATTGGCACCACCAGAACCGCCGTACCGCCAGGCGGAAGCAAGTCGCTGATGAGAGAGGGCGTGGCGATGAAATCAGCCGGTGCCATTTCCAGAAGGTGACGCTTGAGATCATCGAGATAGCGATCGCGAGTCGTCTTGTCGCTGCAAGATACGGACACGACGCGACCAGCCTTTTGTGCAAGAAGGTTCAGATAATCGGGTGAGGGGGCCTTGATGTCGATTTTGTTGATGACGGTCAGAACGGGAATGCCGCGCTGCGACGTTTCGGCCAGAACCGATTCTTCGTAATCCGTCCAAACATCCGCTTCACCGACCAAAATGATGACATCGGCGCGGTCGAAGACTTTCTCGGTTTTCTCCAGACGCTTGCCTGAAAGCTCTGAAACGTCATCAAGACCTGCTGTATCCAGAAACAGCACGGGACCGATCGGAAGCAGTTCCATCGCCTTTTCAACGACATCCGTCGTCGTTCCGGCCACAGGCGAGGTAATGGCGATATCCTGGCCCAAAATGAGATTCAGCAGGCTCGATTTGCCGACATTCGTGCGCCCAAGCAGGGCGATGTGCAAGCGGTTCGCTTTTGGTGTTTTATCCACGGTCCTTATACCCCAAAGCAGTAAGAGCAAACGGCGTCAGGTGCCTGTCTACTGTCTCCTTCCCGACTTTTTGCTCTAAAAATAATCTCATGTTTTTGTTCGGACCGGCGGCGAATTCTTTCATCAAGTCGGTCGACTTTTCATAGCCGATCGCGGGTAAAAGAGCGGTGATGATCATCGGGCTTTGGTCAAAATACTCGGCGCATTTTGCGGTGTCGGCCATGATAGCTCGAATGTATCCGGAAAGCAGCTTGTTGATGTTGATTAGCAGGTCCAGCGATTCCAGAAGCGCGTGCGCCAGAAGCGGCAGGAATTCGTTTATCTGCTGTGTGCCACGTGAGGCACAATCGGCGACAACGGTGTCGTTGGCCATGACTTTCATTCCGACCTGCATCGCGGCCTCAGCAACAACAGGATTCACTTTGCCGGGCATGATAGAGGAACCCGCCTGCAGTTGCGGTAGATGAATTTCGCCAAGAAAATTCATAAGACGTAAATCGCCTGAAATCTTGACCAGATTAACGGCATGCGCTTTGAGAATGGCCGAGACTTCAACGAAAGTGTCGGCATGGGCTGTCTCTCCCATGAGATTCTCTCCCCGCGAAAGCCCCAGGCCTGTGATCTCTCGGAGTCTTTCAATAACCAGAAAAATATACGTGCGCGGAGCGGCAAGTCCGGTGCCGACGGCCGTTCCGCCTAAGTTTACCACACGCAAACGCTCTTCGCATTTAAACGTCCGCCAGCGGTCGCGTCCGAAGGCCTCGGCAAACGCGGAAAATTCCGCTCCCAGTGTGATGGGCACGGCTTCCTGCAATTCCGTTCGTCCCAGCTTAACGATGGAAGCGAATTCTTTTTCCTTCTCCTGAAAAGCGCCCTGAACGCCGACGATCGTCTGGGATAAATGCCGCAAAAGGTGAATTGCTGCGACCTTCAGGGCTGTCGGATAGACGTCGTTGGTCGATTGATGCAGATTGACATCTTCCAGGGGATGAACCATCGAATAATCGCCTTTGGTGCCGCCCAGGATTTCAATGGCGCGATTAGCGATCACTTCATTGAGATTCATGTTGGTGGAGGTTCCCGCTCCTCCCTGCAAGGCATCAACCGGGAACTGGTCACTGAATTGACCCGATACGATGTCTTCACAGGCACGGATGATTGCGGCGCTTTTCTCCTCAGAGAGGAATCCGGTTTCCCGGTTAGTCACAGCGCAGGCTTTTTTGACCATTGCCAGTGCCCGGATCAGTGACGGGTTGACGGTCGCGCCGCTTACGCGAAAATTACGAATCGCGCGAAGCGTATGGATGCCCCAGTAGGCGCCGGCGGGAACGTTTTCTTCACCCAGGAGATCATTTTCTTTTCTGAAATCCGACATGAGATCGTTAACCATCTAAAAAAGCAAAAGAGGTTTGCCCGACTATGGGCAAACCTCTTGAGGGTTGGTACTAAACGGGTATAATTCTACTCATCGCTTTTGTGAGGCATTTCGGTGCCCCGCTTCGTGTAGTGCGTATGCAGAAGCTCATGAGACTTGTGCCCCAGCGGTTCCTTGAGGAAATTCTCGTATAGTTTTTTGACCGATTCATTTTCGTGAGACTGGCGCTTCTTCTGAACCTGGCCGTCGTCGGCATAGAGGGCGGCCGAGCGTTTCATGCGGATTTCATTGTTTGTGGGAATCGGTTCACCGCCGCCGGAGATGCAGCCGCCCGGGCAGCACATTACTTCAATGAAAGCGTAATTTGCCTTGCCTTCGCGGATGCGGTCCATCAGCTTGCGGGCGTTGCCAAGTCCGTGAGCGACGGCAATATTGACATCTCCCAGCGCGCCGACTTTCACAGAAGCTTCCTTAACCCCTTCCAGCCCCCGAACGGGGGTAATGTCCAGGCTGGGCAGGTTTTCTCCGGTTACAACAGCGTAAACAGTTCTAAGAGCCGCTTCCATGACGCCGCCGGTGGCGCCGAAAATGGTGCCTGCGCCCGTATATTCTCCCATGGGCGCGTCATAGTCTTCATCGGGGATCGTTTCAAAATCGATGCCCGCTTCCTTGATCATGCGGCCCAGTTCCCGGGTGGTCAGAACATAATCCACATCGCGGTATCCGCTGCTGTTCATTTCCGGCCGTTGGGCCTCGAACTTCTTGGCCGTGCAGGGCATGATCGACACGGAGACAATATCTTTTGGGTCGATGCCCGCGTTCTCGGCGTAGTAGGTTTTGGCCAGCGCGCCGAACATCTGCTGTGGAGACTTGCAGGTGGACAGGTGCGGCAGCAAATCCGGATAAAAGTGTTCACAGAACTTAATCCAGCCGGGGCTGCACGAAGTGATCATCGGAAGCGTGCCGCCTTCCTTCACGCGTTTGAGCAGTTCGTTGCCTTCCTCAATAATGGTGAGGTCGGCGGTGAAGTTGGTGTCGAAAACTCTATCGAACCCCAGACGGCGCAGGGCGGCAATCATTTTGCCGGTGACGAGCGATCCGGGAGGCATGCCGAATTCTTCACCGAGTGCCGCGCGGATGGCCGGCGCTTCCTGAACGATGACGTGCTTGGTCGGGTCCTGAAGGGCTTTCCACACCAGATCCACGTCGTCTTTTTCATACAGAGCGCCGACGGGACAGACCAAAATGCACTGGCCGCAGGTGACGCAGTTGGATTCTACCAGCGGCAGATCCATGGCCGGAACGACTTTTACATCGCTGCCGCGATGGGCGGGTGTCAAAACGCTCACCGTCTGTATGTTTTCACAAACCGACACACAACGATGGCACTCTATACACTTACGGCCGTCGCGAACGATCGATGGGCTGGAACGGTCGATCATGCCTTCCGTCGGGAAGTCCGTATAGGGGAAGCGTACTTCTTTCAGGCCGACAAACTCAGCGACTTTCTGCAGCTCGCAACTGCCGTTTCGGACGCAGTAATTGCACTCCTGCGGATGATTGGCCAGAAGCAGTTCCACAACCATCTTTCTGGCCTTGCGTACTTTTTCCGTGTTGGTGTGGACGATCATACCTTCCATCACGGGAAACACACAGGCGGCGATCAGGCTGCGCTGACCTTCTACTTCCGTCATGCAAACACGACACGCGCCGGGTGTGTGATGAATTTCCGGCCAGGCGCAAAGCGTGGGAATTTTGATTCCGGCCGCGCGCGCCGCTTCCAGGATGGTGGCTCCCACCGGTGCCTCCACGTCACGATTATCAATATTTATTTTTACCATTTCCGCCATGAACTATTTCTCCTTAAAACATAAATTTTAGCATTAGACCGCCGCGTCGCAGCGCAGGCAGCGGCAGGCTTCCTTAATCGCATCTTCGCGGGCAAAGCCCAGTTCCACTTCCGCGAAACTCATCTTGCGTGTGTCATGATGCAGTTCGGGCATTAGCATCTGCGGGACCTCTTCTGAATCTTCGTCGATGACCAGCGGCACAAAGATATCTTCGAGAGCCGGCTTGACATAGGCGGGCTCGCCGTTGGCAAAGCGGATCGCCGCGTCGATATCATCGGCTGCCTGGTGACCCGCACCGATAGCGGCAATGACCGTATCGGGGCCCGTTTCCGCGTCACCACCCGCAAAGTAGCGGGGGTTCGTCGTGCGGGACTTGTATCCTTTGCCGACATTGTAGCAATCCCATTTGTTGATTTCGACGCCGGTCTTTTTGTCCATGAAGCTCATATCCGGCACCTGGCCGATGGCGGCGACAATGGCATCAACCGCCAGGGTGAATTCGGAACCAGCCACGGGTACCGGTTTTTTGCGTCCGCTGTTATCGAAATCCCCCAGAGTCATGCGCTGACAGGTGATGGAGCTGACTTTGCCTTTCGTTCCGTCGATTTTCAGCGGGGCAACCAGGTATTCGATTTTGATCCCTTCGTCTTCGGCTGCCTTGATTTCTTCCTCTGCCGCCGGCATATCCGCTCTGAGACGCCGATAAAGAATGGTGACTTCAGAGCCCAGGCGCAGTGCAACGCGGGCTGCGTCGATCGCGGAATTTCCGCCTCCAATAACTGCCACTTTCTTGCCCAGAGTCTTTTCGCCTTTTAGCCACTTGTCCTCGTTGTTGTTGAAGTCGCGAAGGAACTCCACGCCGCCGAACATGTTTTTGAGATCTTCGCCTTCGACGCCCATTTTCGTGCTCTTGTGCGCACCGGTGGCCAGATAGAAGTAATCAAAATCTTTTTCGATTTGATCAAAGGAAATATCTTTTCCGATGCGCGTGTTCAGGCGGATATCCACACCCAGGGATGCGATGTCATCAATTTCGGCCTGCAAAATATTGCGGGGCAGGCGATAGGACGGAATACCCCAATAGAGCATGCCGCCGGCTTTGCTCAGTTCTTCGAAAACAGTCACTTTGTAGCCGCGCAAGGCCAGATCGCGCGCGGCCGTGAGGCCTGCAGGACCGCCGCCGATGACGGCGATTCTTTCCTTGCGGGTGACCGCTACCGGTTCGGTTCTGGGTCGGGACGCGTTGTCGGTAATAAAGCGTTTCAGAAACTTGATGGCGATCGCTTCATCCATGTTGCCGCGACGGCACTTGCTTTGACATTTGTGATCGCACACACGGCCGCAGACGGACGGGAAGGGGTTGGTTTGAAGGAGAATTTTGTAAGCGTCTTCAAACCGGCCTTCGCGAATCAGCGCGATGTAGGACGGAATATCCATTTCAATCGGGCAGGTGTGCTGGCAGGGGGACTTGTATAGGGCATGGCAGACCGTCGCTCGGCAGCGATGCTCATAGATATGTTCTTCGTACTCCTTCTTGAAGTAGCGGATCGTGCTCAAAACGGGATTCGGAGCGGTTTGCCCCAGGCCGCACAGCGCGGCATTCTTGATCACGGAGGCCATGTCTTCCAGAAGTTCGATGTCACCGGCTTTACCTTTGCCCTTGGTGATGTCGGTTAAAAGATCCAGCATGCGCTTGGTGCCTTCGCGGCAGGGGGTGCACTTGCCACAGGATTCGTCCTGGCAGAAGTCCATGAAGAAACGGGCCATATCGACGGCGCACTTGTCTTCATTCATGACGATCAGACCGCCGGATCCCATGATGGCGCCCAGTTCCATGACTTTTTCATAATCAACCGGGGCGTTCAGGTGCTGAATAGGAATCATACCGCCTGAGGGACCACCCAACTGAGCGGCCTTGAATTTTTTCCCTTTGGGAATTCCGCCGCCTATGTCATAGACGATAGTGCCCAGCTTGGTTCCCATGGGCACTTCGACCAGGCCGACGTTATTAACATCCCCGGTGAGGGCGAAAACTTTTGTTCCTTTGCTTTTTTCCGTGCCGACGGAGGCGTACCACTTGGCGCCGCGCAGAATGATTTGTCCGACATTGGCCAGCGTTTCAACGTTGTTGAGGATACTGGGTTTCTGCCACAATCCCGCGACGGCAGGGAAGGGAGGTCGGGGACGGGGCATGCCGCGCTTGCCTTCGATGGAGGTCATCAAAGCGGTTTCTTCGCCGCAGACAAAGGCTCCTGCGCCCTGGTAAATTTCCAGGTCAAAATTAAAACCGGTTCCCAAGATATCGTTGCCCAGCAGTCCCGCGTCTTTGGCCTGGGAGATAGCCACATTCAGACGGTGAATGGCCAGCGGGTATTCCGCGCGACAGTAAATGTAGCCGTGGCCCGATCCGATGGCTTTGGCGGCAATGACCATGCCCTCGAGAACGGCATGCGGATCCGCTTCCAGAACACTGCGGTCCATGAACGCGCCGGGATCGCCTTCGTCGGCGTTGCACAAGACATATTTGACATCACTTTGGGACTGCGCGGCAAACTTCCATTTCAACCCGGTGGGGAAACCAGCGCCACCGCGGCCGCGGAGGCCCGAATCCAGCATTTCCTGAACAATCTGTTCGGGCGTCATTTCCGTGAGGGCTTTGGCCATGCCGGCATACCCGTCACGGGCGATGTACTCTTCGATCTTTTCCGGGTCGATCAAACCGCGATTCTTTAAAACCCTTAGTTCCTGAAGATGGAAAAAGGGAATGTCCTGCATCGTCGGGATGATTTTGTCTGTGCCCGGCTCCCGATAGAGAAATTTCTCAACGATACGGCCCTTGATAAGGTGTTCTTCGACCAGTTCGGGGATATCGGCAGGCTTGAGGTTAATGTAAATCACGCCTTCCGGATAGATGACCAGGATAGGACCCAGCGCGCAGAAACCGTTGCATCCCGTTTCGACGACTTTTATTTCTTCGGCCAGTTTTCTTCTGACAATTTCTTCCAAAATGGCGTTCTTAACGCCGATGCTGCCGGAAGCCTGACAACCGGTGCCTCCGCAAAGTAACAAGTGTGAACGAAAAACTTTCATTGATCCAATATCCTCCTTAAAAAACGATCATCGCGCGGAATGACGGCATCCGCCGGATCGATTATTTTTATTTAATGCTTTCAGAACCTTTTGCCAGCACGAAAGGCGTCTGTATTTCACCGGCCAGGATATGTCTTTTGAAAATCTGGCGCATTTTATTGGGATTGACGTATTCGTATTTGATGGGATCAGAATTCAGCATTTCCACAGTCACCAGTGGTTCACGGCTGCAAAGACCCATGCAGCCCGATGTGGTTACCACTACGTCGTGGACGGCGGCTGTTTCGATTTCCTCCATCAGGGTATCCATCACTTCCTTCGCGCCGGAGGCAATCCCGCAGGTTCCCATATGAACAGTGACTTTGACGCGCCGGTCCCCGTCTCGTAAGGACATTTCCTTGTGTACCTTTTCTTTAATTTTCTTTAAATCATCAATCGTCAGCTTCGCCATGGGCGTTTCCTCCGTATTCCTTTTTGGATTAATTATATTGGGTCAGGATGTCTTTGATTTTTCCGGGTTTGACACGCCCATGAACATCCTCGTCAATCACGATGACCGGTCCCAGTCCGCAGGCCCCCAGGCAGCGAACGGATTCCAGTGTAAATAGCCGGTCTGCCGTGGTTTCGCCTTCTTTAATGCCGAACTGCTTTTCGAGTGTTTCTGTCAGCGCCTTGCCGCCACGCACGTAACAGGCTGTGCCCAGGCAAACGCGAATGGTGTGTTTGCCGCGCGGGGTCATGGTGAAAAACGAGTAAAAGGTGACGACGCCGTAAACACGGCTTAAGGGCAGATTCAAACCGGCGGCAATCTTCTTCTGGACGGACAGGGGCAGGTATTCCAGACAAACCTGCGCTTCTTCCAGAACGGGGATCAGGCCGCCTGCCTTGCCCTTATGGTTTTCAATGATGCTGTTTAGCTTGGCTACTTGTTCGGGTGTGAATTCTTTTAATAATTCTGTGTCTTCGGCTTTCATTTACTTCCTCCTCGATCTTTGGGGCGGGCTATGCTTCAGACCCGATCTCGCTTAGACCCTCTTCAATGACGCCCCGGATGTATTTTATGATTTCGGGATGATTAATGGGTACATCCTCGATTTCTTTACGTATTACTCGGGTATCCATTTCAAACTGCCGGTCATTATGCCTGTGTTTATAAAAAAAATCAATATGAATATTGGCAACGATCAAAATGATAAGCGTACCGACGATATCGCCTAACGGCTGGCGGTCCAGATGCCTCAAACCAAACGTGGCTTTGATCCTGGTTCCCGTATTTTCGATAGATTCCATTCGAAGCGTTCCTCCGGATCGCTCGGCAGCCTCAGCCAGAAGCGGAAGCCCCAAACCCACACGACGAACCGTTTTGGTTGTGTAGAAAGGGTCGCGTACTTTCTTGAGTGTCTTTTCATCCATTCCATGCCCGTTATCGATAATTTCAATGGTAAGACAATCATCATTTGTGTCTTCCTCGATGAGGATCTCGATGAGTGTTGCGGACGCCCGGACCGAATTTTCGACGATATCGAGTATGTGGGCTGCAAGGGAAAGCATTTCTACTCCAGGATGCGCCGACCGTTTTGTTTACTCAGCGCCATTTTCAATTCCGAAAAGGTAGGTTCCTGCATAAGGATTTTTGTGACGGACTTGCCGATATCCCCGATAAAGTGTGCGTCGGAAGATGTCAGAAACGGGTATTGAGCCAGTTCACTGTACTGCAGGCGGCCCTGCTGAATCCCTGTTCTTTTCGATATTTCCAGTGCATCAAAACCGGCATTTCCATCGATAAACCCAAGCTGGCTCAAGACACTGAAGCTTTCCCGGTCGATGTGCGCGGGAATAGCGAGACCGCCATACTGATGTATTGTATCAACAAGAATGTCAATGGATAGATCCGTTGCGCCGATGAGCAGCTGATTGTTGATGCCTTCCACTTCTCCCAGTTCATTGACGATTGCCTGAACGCCGAAACGTTTTTCATCATTTTGGCCGAACAGATGTTCATCAATGATTTGCTGAAGTTTCAGAAGGGGCGGCAGGGAATCAAAAAGTGCCAGCAGGTGGACTTCTTCGAGGGTGGTGATCTCCATGCCTGGAATAATGCTTAATTGATCTTCGGCAGCCGCCATGACATACTGGGCATTGGCGGAGGCGTTATGATCGCAAACAGCGATCATATCCAGATGCCTGTCCAGAGCCTTTTGCACCAGCGCCTGCGGATGCATGTCAAGTTGGGCGCAGGGGGAAAGGCAGGTGTGAATGTGGAGGTCACAATTAAATGCTTTCAGCATTGAAATTTACCGCTGGCAATCAAACGACGTCAATGATCCTCGTGTGTAAAACCTCTTGGTGATCAGGTCTTTGAAGTCAGTAAATTAAATACTTTGCCCGAAATTTCAAAAGCGGGCAGGTCGGATACCATAATCGGTATCTGCTCCGTCCGGGCTTTTTCCAACGTATCGTCGGTCGGCTGACTCGAGTTGATCAGGATGATGCCCGCGTGTTCCTTGAGGCTGGCGACGGCGACGATGTTCTGATGCACCTGGCGGGTGATCCAGATATAGCCTTCCCGGGAGTTGCCCATGACGTCGCTTAAAAGATCCCCCGTGTAGCCGCCCGTGACTTCTTTTCCCAGTTGATCCCGGCAGCATTTCACCTCTAACCCCAACGCTTGAACAATTGTTTCAACTTTCATGATTGAACCCTTATATAATATTATGGCGTCTGAATGGTCATGATCAGATGAGTGCCCTTGCCGACTTCCGACGTGATGTGGAAGTCGTCAGAATAATTTTTAATGTTGCAAAGGCCCATGCCTGCGCCAAAACCCATTTCACGGATTCTCCGGTCGGCGGTCGAGTAGCCCTCCTGCATGGCCAGTTCAATGTTGGGGATCCCCGGGCCCTCATCAATAACCTCGATTTGGACCCTGCCGGGTTTGACCGTGACATTCACCACGCCTTGTTTGGCATATGAAACAACGTTGATTTCCGCTTCATAAGAAACGATGGCAGACTTTCGGACGATGTCGTTCGGGATTCCCAGTTTCTTCAGTATGGATTTGATGCTGGTCGAAACAATACCGGCATTATTAAAGTTTCCGCCTTCAATGGTGAAAGATTCCTGATAAAGGTTGTCGTTAGTTTCGCACACTGTTGGTTTCAACTTTTTGCAGGCAGCCGACAATGCCTTTTTCGTAAAGGCGCCCCGCGGTTTCAAATAGGATGTATTTGGTTGATAGAAGGGGGATATTCAGCTGTCTTGCCAACTCGATGGTATCGGAGGATGGCTTCTTGCCTCTGACCAGGATAATCGCCGCAATATCCAGAACGTTTGCTGTCCTGACAACCTGGGTGTTGGTTAAACCCGTCAGCAGCATGCTGCCGGCTTTGGCGAACGCCAGAACATCACTCATCAAATCCGCGCCAAAGGCCGTTTTGACTTCAAGATCCAGACAATCTTCACCAATAAAGACTTCCGCATCAAGAATATCTTTTACATCGCGCAGTTTCAAATTCCATTCCTCATGTAGCAACAAAAGTGGTTATAAAACATTATCGATTATTGCAAATTCCTTTGCAAACCCCCGTCAACTTACAGGTCTATCTCTAGCATGCCCGATGATTTCATGTCAATAAGATAAAACGATTTGATCTTTTTATCAGAAAGGGCCGTAAAACCCCGTTCTTCAGGGCGGGGATACAAGGCCCAGGCGCACAGCGCCTCAACCCGGTGTTTCCTGTTGTTTAATATATTGGCGAATGATTGCTATCGGCGCGCCACCGCAACTTGCCGCAAAATAACTCGGAGACCAAAGGACGTTCTTCCGATACCAGGGGCATAAGTCTGGATGGTGTTTCTTCAGCAACCTGGCTGACACCCCTTTGAGACTGTTGACGAGCTTGGATACAGGCACTTTAGGTGGGTACGAGATCAATAAATGGACGTGATCAGATTCACCATCTACTTCAATAAGTTCAGCGTTAAAGTCCTTACAGACCTTTTTAAAGATCATCTCCATTGTAATATAATGGGCTTTCTTGAAAACACGCTTCCGGTATTTTGTCACAAAGACCAAATGAACATGAATATTGAAAACACAATGCCTGCCTGTTCTAATATCGCTTGACTTTTCCATGGGCCAAGTGTATCATATGCCCATGCAGAAAGCAAGGCGCCTTATTCATAAGGCATACAAATTCCGATTAAAAGCCACCCCGCAACAATCCACTCAATTTACCCAGATTGTCGGGGTGTGCCGTCTTGTTTGGAACCTATGCCTTGAACAGCGCAAAGCCGTCTATTCTTCCCGGAGGATGTCTCTGAATTCATACAACCAGCTCCCGGATGTCACACTGCTTCGTCACGACTACGAATGGATTAAGTCCGTTCCTTCCCAGGTGCTTCAGCAGAAAGTTCGTGATCTGGATGCTGGCTACAGGAACTTCTTTGAGGGGCGAGCGGAGTTTCCTGAGCGAAAGAAGAAAGGCAAAGCTGTTGATTCTTTCCGCTTTCCACAAGGGTTTAAAATCGACAACCGGCGGGTGTTTTTGCCGAAGATCGGATGGGTCGGGTTTTTCAAGAGTCAGAAGATTCAAGGTACTCCGAAGCACATGACGGTTTCCCGAAGGGGTAAACACTGGTTCGTGTCGATTTGTTGTGAGGATGAGCAAATCATCCCGGTTCCCAAAAGCAAGGCTGTTGGCATTGACATGGGCATTGCAAAGCTGTGCGCCCTTTCCGATGGCGCAGTCATTGAGAATCCTGTCGTGTTTGGACAACATAAGAAGAAACTGGCCAAACTCCAAAGGCGGATGGCCAGGAAGATTAAGTTTTCGAGAAATTTCTACAAAGCAAAAGCGAAGATCACCGCGTTGAACACCAAGATCGCCGACACCCGCAGGGATTTCATCCATAAGACGACAACCGGAATTGCCAAAAACCACGGCCTGGTTGTCCTTGAGGATCTGCGGATTAAGGCGATGAGCAGATCGGCAAAAGGAACGATGACTAACCCAGGCAGGATGGTAAAGCAGAAGTCCGGGTTGAACCGGAGTATTCTGGACGCCGCATGGGGAGAATTCCGGCGGCAGCTTGAGTACAAGGTGGCATGGGCCGGCGGGGTTGTGGTGGCTGTCGATCCGAGAAACACATCCCGGAAATGTCCGGTGTGTGGTCACACGGCAAAGGAGAACCGGCTGACTCAGGCGGACTTCATTTGCGTGGCCTGTGGGTTTGCCGATGATGCCGATGTCAATGCGGCGGTAAATATTTTAAGGGCGGGGCACGCCCGGTTAGCCTGTGGAGAGATTGGCGCAGTCAGGCCGCTCGATGAAGCAGGAACCCTCGAAGCAGCCTAGCTGTTTTGGGAATCCCCGGCCTCAGGCCGGGGAGGATGTCAATTGGACATGAAAGTGATATTCATAAAACCATGACAAATTACAGATAAAGGGGTCATGTCTATTGTCCGGTATGAAGTTCAGAAAAACCCGCCTTCACAAAATCATCGACGAGAGTCTGGCGAAAGTGTCAAAGCCCGATGGCGTTACTGTCGTATTGAGTTCTTCCCTGAAGGATGACGCCGTCTGGCTCGACGAACAACAGATGGCGGATGTTATATTGGATCTGACAAGAAACGCCCTGGAATCTATGCCACAGGGCGGCATGTTGAGGATCGACGTTGCAGGAGACGATCGGCAGGTGTCTGTCACCCTGACAGACGAAGGCGTGGGGATTCCCCTGGAAAACATTCCTTTGCTTTTCACTCCTTTTTTCACCACCAAGGCCGTAGGCGATGGGACGGGTTTGGGGCTGCCGTCAGCCTACGCCGCCGTTAAAGCCCACCACGGTGAAATCTCCATTGAATCGAATGCGGATTTAAAAGAAGGTCCGACCGGAACCAGGGTCCGAATGATCCTGCCTAGAAAGCAGACATTTCAAAAGGATTTAGGAAGCATCATCCTGCATGAAGAATAATGCGATCAGCCTACAGCCTGAAAGACTTTAAATTCTTTCGACCGTTACGATTTTATTTCTGGCCTTGAGGTCGGCCATCAGCTCACGGATATAGACCATCCGCATCGGTTCCCCCCGAATAAGATCAGCCACCTGGTTTGGGTTGATGGCCGTTCCCACAATGAGGTGAATGTCATCCGCGGCGAGAAAATAGCGGGCCAGACGGGTGGCTGCGTCGTTATCCCTCGGAAGATCGTGAATGGTTTTGGTTCCACGCATAATTTCGAGGGCCTGGCCGATGGTGAGAATCCCTTCAGTAACCAGATTGATACCCTTCAAGGAAGCTGTCGGCGGCGAGCCTTTTTTCTTCGGTTCTTCGCTGGTGCGCTTCCAGGGCGGCACCCATTCAACTTCGAGCGGTTCATTGAGAACGCGAGCCGCCAACTGCGCGGTACTGCCGCCGCAGATGATTTTATCCCCCTTTGCCGCCATGAGGCGGGCAACCGCGAATTCATCCATGTCCTTGTTGGCGGGCGGTCCGGTCAACACGCTGACGGAAACCGCGGGTCTGACTTTCATACAGATGACAGTGGCGTCGTCGCCCGGTTTGTCACTGTAGAGTTTCATGCAGGTTTTCGACAAAGCCTCCGTCAGCTTCACCGTATCCACACCGGTGTGGACAAAACGCTGCACGGCTGCGGCTACGTTTTTCCATCCCCAGCCCAGGCGGTAAATGCCTCCCAGTCCGGCGTGCGTGTAACCGTCGCTGATTAAAACCATGTAGTCGTTTTCCAGGAGTTCAAAGTGTGCTTCCCGGATGACTCTGCCTTTAACTTCACGTTCTTCGAGAGGCAGCGTGAGAATCGCGTTGTCGCGAATCAGAATCAACGGCGGAGAATCAAACAAGACGAGATGAGCATCACGACCGCTATAGACAATCATAACCGCAAAAGTGGCGTAGGCCAATTTGCGCACCGAGCATTCAGGAAGGGTTTCGACCAGTGTCTGCATCACATCTTCCACTGTTCCATCCGCTTCGAACATCCGTGCGGCGATTTCGGCGGTAAGCGACGACAAAATGCTGGCTTTGACACCACTGCCCAGGCCGTCGGACAAAACGGCAACAAAAGAGTCGGGTTTGGTGCGGATGATGACCGCGTCACCGCAAAGCTCTTCACCGGTTTTGTTTAAGCTGCTCCAGTTACATTCTACCAGCTGCCTCACTTCGTTGTTTCCTCTTCGAGCAGTTTTGCCAGATGCGAGACAATCATCTTGCTTTCCGCTGTGGTTTCGCCAAGAAGATGCGCGATTTCGTGGGCGACACGCATTTGTTTGCGTACCACTTCCCGCGTCTTTTCAAGGGTTTCAGAACGAAGTTCCAGGAACTTCTGTTTTTCCGCTTCATGCTCGGTAATATCGCGCATGATCGCTACCAGTAGCGCTTGTCCTTCCACCTTCACAATGTTTTGTTCCGCCACAAGACGATCATTGAGCCTTCGGACCTTCCCGATGACCGGTATGCCTGTATCGCGCACAGTGACGAAATCATCATAGATAGGGATCAGCCTGGAGAGATGCTTACCTTTGACGTCGGCCAGCGTACAGCCGAAGAGGTGTTCCGCGGAGGGTGAAATATCCTGTATGCCCAGATGTTGATCGAGAATCAGGATGGAATTGGGCGAAACATCCATGACGACTTGCCTCAGGGATTCCGAACGGCGGCGCATGTAGGGAATGCACATGGTGACTTCCGCCATGCCCCGCAGGGTTGCAACAGCTTTTTCCCGACAGCTTGAATAGCCACAGGCGCCGCAGTTGAGTTCATCATCCTTCGTATATTTGTTGACTTTGTGCAGGACGTCTGAAATTTCCCGCTCGCTGAATTCCGGAATGGGCTCTTTTTTGTCGGTATAGGTGTGCGATAAGTCCGGCCAGCTCTCACGGGGGGGCATTTGGTAGGCGGGACGATTCCGGTGGTAGTCGATGACTTTCTGACGCGCAACATAGATGCCCCCCGGTAAATCGACCATTGCCGGGCCATTGATGCAGCCGCCCGCACACGCCATAAGCTCGACGAGTGAAGCTTTCAGCTGGCCTGCCCGAATGTCGTCGAGGATATTACGACATGTTTCGAGTCCCGAGGCCACAACCATTGTGCTGTCGAGCATGTCGGTATTCAAACCCGCCGTGCCGATCAGGCCGCCTTCCACAGGGAACAACCGTGCGTCCACAGAGGATGACGGTTCTGCGGATGTATCCCGGCTTTCTATGACGATGCCCTCCTGCTTCAACCAATTGGCCAGACCACGAAACGTCATGGCTGCCGATACCGCGCCTTTTAAGGCCGTGTCGTGGATTTCCATTTTTTTCGCAATGCACGGTCCGATGAACACCATATAGGCATCCGGTCCATATTTTTGTGCGAGCACACGGCCGTGCGCGATCATCGGCGAGACAATCGGCGCCAGATGGGGAATCAGGTCAGGATGATATTTTTCGATCAGATTGACGATGACCGGGCACGACGATGTGATCACGGGGTGGCTGTGGGGCATCTTTTCGATGTATTCCCGGTGCGCCAGGCCGACCATTTCCGCCCCGAGGGCGGTTTCCTCCACGACGGAAAATCCCAACCTCTTTAGTGCCGCTTCCATTTCGGAGAAATGGCGGAAGTTGAAATACGCCGGTGCGGAAGGGGCGACCGACGCGATGAGCTTGCGGCCGTCATTCAGCGCTTGCCTGATTTCAGGCGCCGAGCTCTGCACGTCCTTGGCTTTCTGTGGACAAGTACGGATGCACGTCCCGCAAAAAATGCACAATTCCGGCACCACATGGGCCTGGCCGTCATGAACCCGGATGGCTTTCACATCGCAGTATCTCACACACCGGTAGCAATCGCGGCAGCGCGCCGGATTGGTGCTGATGATAGGTTCATTCATGACGCGCCTTCCTTTCCGGGAGAGGCCGGGGCAACCTGCGCTTCGGGGCTGTGCGACGCAAGTTTGTTGTCAATTCGCGCGAAGACTTCCTTGTAGAAAAAGGTTTTCGCCTGTTCGGGTCGAATCCCGCTGAATTCCCGTTCGCCCACACGCACGGAAACACCTTTGGAACAGGCGTCCATGCAAAAAGCGCCGACAATATCCACCATGCCTTCGAGTTTTTCTTTTTCAATCAGATGGAATAATTCCGTTGCCAGTTCGTCTGAACCGCGCAAGCTGCATGAACTGCCGACACAAATGGTTATTAAAAGCATGTTATTTCCCTGACTCTTCCGGGGGAAGCAGCGGCATCAGGTGGGTGTCGATAAAGGCCCCGGCCTGATCTGTACTTTCCACGGAAATAATTTTGTTGCCGATCGCCACATTGGGCCCGCCTTCGCACTGTCCGGTGCAGAAGCGTGCCTTGACGCGGAAGCGCTCCGAAAGCCCCCGTTTTCTTAATTCGGCGGCCAGGCCTTCGAGCAGTTTCCATGACCCTTTGACATAACAGTTAGTCCCGATACACACGCCCACATCCACCAAGGGTTCGGAGGATACCGCTGTTTCTTCTTTGATGTCCTGCATGCGCATGGATCGGCGTTTATAGGTCGTATGAAGGGCGTGATGCGACGTTTCGCTGTCCGGTTCGCCCAGCCAGTTGGCATAAATGGCCTGAACGGACGGGTTGTCCTGGCTGGTGCGGATCGGTGCTTCCTGGTCCAGACGGTACAGGACGTCCAGGCGCTGTTCCGTATCGCTTTTCAAAAGCGGAGCTGGATTGCCGGAGCCGTTGATGCAGCCTCCGGGACAGGCCATGATTTCAATCAGATCGTACGGGGCATCGCCGGCCCGCATCCGGTCGATGAGGGCTTGAGCGTTTTGAAGGCCGCTGACCACCGCCAGACGCACCCGGGAGTCGCCCAGGGTGACGGTGGTTTCCTTTACACCCTGAAGCCCCCGGACTCCTTCATAGTTAAAGCTTTCCATGCGATGGCCCATGACGCGTTCCGCCGCCAGACGAAGGGCCGCTTCAGCCACACCGCCGCTGGCTCCGAAAATAATGCCCGCGCCGGAAACCTTGCCGAAGAACGCATCCACCGGCACAGGTGTCATCCCGCGCGGATCGATATTTTTTTCTCCCAACATGGTCATGACATCCCAGGTGGTCAGGACTTTGTCCACATCCTGAAGATGATCCGTTTTGAACTCGGGGCGCATCGCTTCATACTTTTTGGCATTGCAGGGCATAATGGAAACAAAATACAGCAATTCAGGGTGAATTTTCAGTTCTTTGGCGAAATACTGCTTCATGACCGCGCCGAACATCTGCTGGGGCGATTTACACGAAGACAGGTGTGGTAAAACATCGGGGGCCATTTTTTCGCAATAATTGACCCAGGCCGGACAGCAGGAGGTGATCTGCGGCAGAACACCCCCTTCGGCCAGGCGCGACAGAAATTCCGTACCTTCCTCCATAATGGTCAGATCGGCCGCCCAGCAGGTGTCAAAAACAAAATTGAAACCCAGTTGTTTGAGGCAGGCGCTTAAAACCGGCATGACGTCGGCGCCGGAAATGCCATATTGTTCGCCGAAGGCGGCGCGCACGGCCGGGGCGATCTGAGCAACAACGGTCAAATGAGGATCTTTCAGTGCGCGGTAAACGTCGGGCAAAGCGGGTTTCAGCGTAAGGGCGCCGGTGGGGCAGACCATGGCGCAATGACCGCAGGCCACGCAGACGGTCATATCCAGCGGCCGGTGATCATTGGGGCCGATGGTTAAAATATCGTTGGTTTCATAGAAGCTCAGCGCGGACACACCTTCCATTTCCCGGCATACTTTCAGGCACAGACCGCACAGGATACACTTGCCGGGGTCCCGGGCGATGATGGGATGATTATGATCAATGGGCAGGGGCGTAGCCGGCGAAGCGTGATCGTACACGACGCCGTAGTCGCTGGCGTAGTTGCGAAGCGAGCAATCGTAGCGCTCCGTGCAGCCGCACGCGAGACAGCGGGATGCTTCCGCCATCGCGGTTTCCTGATCCCATGTGACCGTCGATTCTTTAAAATTCCCTTTTCGGATATCAGGCTCAATTGCCGGTACTTCACGGCGATCCGTTTTATCGATCTCTTTAAACGTGTCCGGCGGCAGGTTCTGCCATGCGCCTTTTGTGCAGGTGTAAGGATCGTCTTTAAGCGTGACGGTGCCGGTGCGCACAAATTCATCCATTGCTTCGGCGGCGCGGCGGCCCGAGCCGATGGCGGCAATGGCGATGTCGGGACCGGTTACACAGTCGCCACCGGAGAAAACCCAGGGGAGTGCCGTTTGAAGGGTTTGCGGATTGACGACCACGTTTCCCCATTTGTCAATTAATGTCTGATCGCCGATGCAGAAGCCATCCACCGCCTGACCGATAGCGGAAATAATCGTTGTGGCCATGAGCGTAAATTCGGAACCCTGCTGGGGTACGGGACGCCGTCTGCCGCTTTTGTCCGGCTCGCCCAGAACCATCTTCACACAGGTCATTTCCAGTGCGTCGCCCGCAGGTGAAATGGAAACCGGTGCGGTGAGGTACTGCATGTTGACGCCTTCCTCAATCGCCTCTTCTATTTCGATGTCCTGGGCGGGCATTTCGTGACGGGTGCGGCGGTAGGCCACGGTCACGTCCTTCACCCCCAGGCGGACAGCGCTGCGTGCCGCGTCCATGGCGGTATTGCCCCCGCCGATGACGATGACACGATTGCCCAGGACGGGTTTTTCCCCCCGCGCAAGTCCGGCAAGGAAATCGAGGCCGGACATGACGCCTTTCGTGTCTTCGCCTTTCGCGCCCATGGCGGTTGCCTTTTGTGCGCCCAGGCCAAGAAAAACCGCCTCGAAGCCGTCTCTTTTGAGCGATTCGAGTGTGAAATCACGGCCCAGCTTCTTTTTATAGGAAATATTGATTCCGAGATCGAGGATCGTCTGAATTTCGGCATTCAGATCTTTTTCAGGCAGGCGATAATAAGGGATTCCCCATCTTAGCATACCGCCGGCCGCTTCCTGCATTTCGAAAATCGTGACGCCATGACCCAGGCGACGTAAAAACCAGGCGGCTGTGAGCCCCGCGGGCCCCGCACCGATAACGGCGATTTTGTGTTTCGTATCCGGCAGACATTCGGGCCTGTAGGACTCCATCTGGAATGTGTCCCAGTCGGCGACGAAACGTTTGATGCCGTTAATGTTAACCGCACTGTCAAGGGCGTTGCGGCGGCAATCGGTTTCACAGGGGTGGGGACAGACCCGGCCGCAGACCGCGGGCAGGGGGTTTTTGTCTTTGATCACTTCGAGCGCTTCGGCGAAATTACCGCAATCAACATGGTAGATGTATTTTTGAATGTCGATGTTTGCCGGACAGCGTAAAACGCAGGGGGCAACGCAGTCGCCCCAATGATTGCGCAGCAGGGCCTGAAGGTAGATTTTTCGATAACTGTAGAGCGCCTCGGATTGTGTGCGGATGACCATGTGGTCTTCCACCGGTGTGGATGTTGCCGAAACAAAACGGGTTATACCGTCTCCGGTCACTTCCACAAACGCGGCTTCAACGTTACTGGGCGGGCTGACACGCGGGTCGTATCCCAGGGAGGGAATATCAATTCCGTGGGAGCGGGCCGCATCGATAATCGTCAGGCCCGGGACAGTTACACAATCTTTTCCATCAATGTTTACTGTAATCATTGCAATGTGTCCTTCCATTTGTATTGTCGTAACCGATTTGATCGGTTATTTTCGTAGCGTCCATGAGTAAAGAAAAAAATTTCATGCACTGTAAGGTGCTGATCAGAAATTTCTTTTTTACTGACCGGCAGTATAAGAAAACCAATCGGTCCTGTCAACTCAAATAATCCGACACATGCCTCCTCAAGTATTTTCCCCTATAGCCGTTATAACACTTAGAACTATTTAATATATGCGATCTGTAACAATCGATTTTGAATTAAACGGAGGAATATCTTATGAGTACAGCCGCTGTTGCCGAATTGCGGGAAGGGAGAAGACATGCGAGGGAAGGCAAATACCTGACCTTCAGCATGGCTGATGAGGAATACGGGATCGGAATACTGAAGGTTAAGGAAATTATCGGCATCATCGCCATCACCGCCATACCGCAAACCCCGCCTCATGTGAAGGGGGTTATCAATCTGCGGGGCAAGGTCATACCGGTCATTGACCTGCGGCTGAAATTCGGACTTCCGCCAATGGAATATACGGAGCGTACCTGTATCATTGTAATAGAAATAGCTAAAGATAACAGCCATATCCTGATCGGAATCCTGGTGGATTCCGTATCCGAAGTTTTAAATATCAAAGGCGCTGATATTGAAGATACGCCGAATTTCGGGGCACGATTGAATACAGCCTTCATTTCAGGTATGGCCAAGTCCGGCGGAAAAATCAAGATTCTGCTGGACATTGATCAGGTTATGAACGTTGATGAAATTGCCGCTCTGGAAAAAACAGCAATAATTTAGGTATCATTGATCGTTAGGGGTGAAACATGGCATCCATGAAGTTGAATATACGAATTATTGGAAGTTATCTGATGATTGCCGCCTTGATGATTCTGATCGGAATCGTTGCATTGTATCAGATCTACAATGCAGATAGCGCCGGCACGTCGGCCATAAAGACGTATATGTGGATCACCGGAGTTCTAACCGTTATCAGCGCTGCCGCAGCCATATTCATGGGTACTTATGTGAGCTCTCGCCTAACAGGTCCTATCGAGCAGGCACTGCGGGATGTTTCCGAGACGATATCCAATGTTTCGTCAGGATCGGCCCAGGTGTTTTCTTCAGCCAAGCAGCTGGCTGATGGATCGAGTTCACAGGCGTCTTCCCTGGAAGAAACATCCTCTTCTCTGGAAGAATTATCTTCCATGACCAAGCAAAATGCAGACAATGCCAATCAGGCCAGAGCCATGATGAAGGAGGCGGGGCAGATTGTCGAAAAAGTCAACCATCATATGGACGACATGGCCAAAGCCATCGCCGAGATTACCAAATCCTCCGAAGAGACGGGAAAAATCATCAAAACCATCGATGAGATCGCTTTCCAGACCAACCTGCTGGCGCTCAATGCAGCGGTGGAGGCGGCCAGGGCAGGCGAGGCGGGTGCGGGTTTTGCCGTGGTGGCCGATGAAGTTCGAAACCTCGCGATGCGTTCCGCGGAAGCGGCCAAAAACACCAGTGAACTGATTGAAAATACTATCCAGGCCGTGAAAAACGGCAATCAGCTGACCAGTTCAACGCAGGAAGCATTTAAAGACAATATCGCTTTTTCAATCAAAATCAGTCAACTGGTTGACGAAATCGCCACAGCTTCCCAGGAGCAGGCGCATGGGATTTCTCAAATCAACCGGGCGGTGGCGGAAATGGATAAAGTGGTTCAACAGGCGGCTTATAACGCAGAATCGTCCGCTGCCGCATCGGACTCGATGAATTCGGAAGTGAACCGTCTGAAAAAGAGTATCGAGGGGCTCCTGGGGGCGGTCGGGATGGCATCGTCGTCCGTTGGTTCCTCATACAGGCAAAAGGGGAGGTCTTACGCCCCGGAATCAGGCAAAGGTGCAGTAAGCAGGGTTTCCGCTCCCCTGGCTGCAAAGCACAACATCCAGCGGAAGGCCATCGCGTCAATGCCTCCGAAAGCTGCAGGTGTTCGTCCGGAAAAGATCATCCCGTTTGACCAGGACGAAAATTTCAAGGAATTTTAAATAACAGATTATTCCGCAGGCAGGGCTGATTCCGGTCCTGCCTTTTTTATTTCTCTTCGTACCCCTGGGTCAGGTAATACGTGGCCAGATCAAAGAAGATCGTGATACGCCTTTGCATCTCAAAGGTCATATACAGGTCCAGGTTTCTTTGCAGAGAACCGCGGTCCAGCGCGACTTCCCAGATGTGTTTCCTGATCAGGCTCAGTGCGCTCAAAGAGACACTGATTCTGACGCCTTCCTTTTTACGCTCCCGTCCGAGCTTGGTATAGAAGTTTCTGATGCGGGGGGTATCATAGACATGACCGAGCCATAGCGTGATCTGGGAGATAATCCTGTCGCAGATGCTGATGAGATTTTTTTCGTCATATTGGTGATACTCGGCGGTGGACGGGTTGCCGGTCACATCTTCCAGCCAGCGTAGAACGATGAGCTCCTTGTTTTTGATCAATACATTGATCAGGCGGCGGGACAACTCATTGACGGCCCGATCGCCCGATGGATCTGCCGGTTTTTCGATGGAATCCATGATCGCCCAGTATTCCTTTTTGCTATGCATGTAAGCGGCAAGCGCCCGGCGGTTGGATCGGAATGCCAGCCGTGGGAGGTCATTCATCGGCCAGAAGCGCGCCTGGGCGCTGTCGTCGCCCGCCATGATTTTTCCGCTGACCCTTCTGACGACGAAGGTCAGAAACAGCAGGTCGCCGTAAAAACGGCTTTTGTACGAATCCACATCGAGAAGGCGGGTGATCCGGCCTTTCACGCCGGTTTCTTCCTGCAATTCACGCAGGGCCGCCGCTTCGATGTTTTCACCCGATTCGGCAAAACCGGTCGGCAGGCACCAATAACCCTTAAACGGCGCGCGATCGCGCTTTACCAGAAGGATTTCGCGCGATTCCTCCACGATGGCGGATACGACCGGCAGGGGATTGTCGTAGAAATAGCTGTGGCAGATCGAGCAGCAATCCCTCAAAACCGTGTCTTCCTTTTTTTTCGTGATTTGTCCCCCGCAATGCGGGCAGAATTTTCGCTTTTTTCTCATCGCTTATCCTTTTGCGTGGCAGGTTTGGAGCAAATAAAAATAGCGTCATCCTTGCACATGGAAATCACCTTTCCGACGGCACCTGTATCCTGAAGTTTGTAAAGGAGCTTATTGACGACGCTTTCATTGAGGGCACCGGTGCCGGAGAGGAAAAAAGGGCTTTTAAACTCATAATAATCAACAAAAAAAGAAATATCCCAGGGTTGGAAAACAAGCGTGTTCGGAAAATCAATCTTTCGAACGTCATTGAAATATGGGCGCAGGAGATCTTTCCCGTTGTCCGCGGAGAATTGACGCGTAATAACTTCAACAGGGAGAAGATGATTGCTTTCCAGAAGCTTGTGATCTTTGAGGGTTGCCCGGGTGATATGAATCAGTTCCTGCATGTTGCATTGATCGTGTGTAATGGTGATGAAGCAGGCATCCTTTTTCAGAAGACGGGCGATTTCAGGAATCATCTCCACAAAAAAATAGAGAGCGTAACTGCAAACGATTAAATCATACGAGGCGGGCGGGTATCTTTTTATGGAGCCTATACCGGCCGGCGAAAATGATCCCTGATAACCGGCCCGGTGACATGCTTCCAGAAAAAACGGTTCGTATTCGGCGATCATGTCAAGTCCGGTGACATGAGCTTCGGGGTGAATCCTTCCTTTCAATGATTCGGTAAATGCCCCGAAAGCGCAGCCCAGTTCAAGAACCTGACGGCAGGAAGACACATTCACCTGATTCAAGGCGGTCAGACGGATATCCGCCTTGTTGGAGGAGAATTGACGGATGAGCTGTTCGATATGGCGATGTTTCTGGACGTTTTGGAAGACCTGCCGGATCTTTTTTCTATCGAGATCGTCGCTCATGATTCCTCCAACGGTCGTGATGGTTTAACGGTGTTGATCCCGTCCGGAAGTTTCTCAGCCCAGTTTCCTGAGTCCCTCCGCCAATTCAATGAGCCCCGCTTTATCAAGAATCGTGATGGAACGTGCGTCGCTTTTTATGAGCTTATCGTCATTCATGCGTTTTAAGATTCGCGAGAGCGTTTCGGGAATCGTACCCAGAAGGCTTGCCATCTGATTTTTTGAGACACCCAATTCAATGACCGGTGTCGAACGATTGTTTTCATTCAAGAGGAGAAGATAGGCCGACAGTCTGCCCGGCACTTCCTTGAGTGAAAGATTTTCGACCAGTATGGTGAGTTTTCTTAGCCGCAGGGACAAAAGTGCCAGCATGGACAGCGCAAGCGAGGGTTCCTGGCTGATGAGGCTGATGAATTTATGTGTCGGGAAGAAAATTACCGGGGTTTCGGAAAGGGCTTGAGCTGATGCGGGATAATGCGATCCTGCAAAGACAGCCGCCTCGCCAAACGGTTCATGGTCTTCCAGAATGTGAAAAATCTGCTCCTTGCCGTCGGGCGAGAGTTTGAAAATTTTTACTTTGCCGGAAAGGATGATGTAAAAACCGGCGGCATCGTCTCCTTCTGAAAAAAAATATTCTCCCTTGGAATAATATTTTCGTACGGCGATGGTTCCCAGATCGGCGCATTGTTTAGGCGACAGGCCTTCAAAAAGGGGGATGGATGCGATAATAGATGTGATGTCCATAGATGAATTCCTTTGGTCAAAAATATCATTGAAGCTTGACCTAAGTCAAGGTACAACTCATATACTTCCGCTAGTATTCCTTCAAAATGAAAAACAAAAACAAAAGGAGAAAGATCATGGAAAACTTGGCAATGTTTTGTTACCAGTGCGAACAGACGGCAAAAGGGGAGGGATGTACAAAGGCGGGTGTGTGCGGGAAGGACGCGAATGTGTCCGCGCTGCAGGACATTCTTGTTTATGCGCTCCAGGGCCTGTCGATCGTCGCGGTGGACGCCCGCAAAGCGAGAATAAACGATCCGGCTATCAATGTCTTCACCGCCAGGGCGCTTTTTTCAACCCTGACCAATGTGGATTTCGATCCGGCGCGTTTTGTCGAACTGATCGGTCAATGTGCCGGCCTGCGCGATACGCTAAGGGAAAAAGCGAAAAAGGCAGGGGCCGTCATGGATGAAAAAAACGCCGCTGTGAATTTCAAGCCGCAGTCCACGGTTGACGCGTTAGTCGGACAGGCACCGGTTGCGTCACTCAAAACGAATACAACGGCGAATGCGGACATCGAATCGCTCAAACATATCTTGCTGTTCGGAATCAAAGGCGTCGCGGCCTATGCCGATCACGCGCAGATCCTGGGGCAGGAAGACGATAAGGTTTATGCCTTTCTGCATGAGGCCCTCGCCGCTATCGCACGTGAAAATCTGGACTTGAACGGATGGGTCGGCCTGGTTTTGAAATGCGGAGAAATCAACCTGCGCACGATGGAGCTTCTCGATGCGGGCAACACCGGCGCCTTCGGACATCCCGTGCCAACCTCCGTGCCGCTGGGCGAGAAGCAAGGAAAGGCCATCCTCATTTCCGGCCATGACCTCAAGGATCTGGCCGGGCTTCTGAAGCAAACGGAAGGGAAGGGCATTCACATTTACACCCACGGTGAGATGTTGCCGGCGCACGGGTACCCCGAATTGAAGAAGTATCCGCACTTCTACGGCCATTATGGAACAGCCTGGCAAAACCAGGCCAAAGAATTTGCCGAATTCCCCGGCGCGATCCTGATGACGACCAACTGCATTCAAAAACCGCGCGAATCCTACACGGCAAATATTTTTACCTGTGGTCTGGTCGGTTGGCCCGGTGTACAACACATTGACGATGGAAATTTTGAACCCGTAATTTCGCGGGCGCTGGCAATGCCGGGATTTTCCGCGGACACAAAAGGAAAATCCGTCATGGTCGGATTTGCGCGCAATGCCGTTTTGGGCGTTGCTGATAAAGTGATTGCCGCCGTCAAAGGCAAGGACATTCGTCATTTCTTTTTGGTGGCCGGATGCGACGGCGCGAAACCCGGCCGGAATTATTATACCGAGTTCGTCGAAAAAGCCCCGAAAGACACAGTCGTGATGACACTGGCCTGTGGGAAGTTCCGGTTCTTTGACCAGGAGCTCGGAGATATCGGCGGCATTCCCCGGCTGCTGGATGTCGGCCAGTGCAACGACGCGTATTCAGCCATCCAGATCGCAGTGGCTTTATCGCAGGCGTTTGAATGCGGCGTCAATGATCTTCCCTTGTCGATGATCCTGTCGTGGTATGAGCAGAAAGCCGTCGCGATTCTGCTGACGCTGTTTTACCTCGGTATCCGGGACATTCGCCTCGGTCCCACACTGCCCGCTTTCATTACGCCGAATGTTCTGGATGTATTGGTGAAGAATTTCGCAATCAAGCCGATCACCACGCCGGATGAAGATCTGAAAGCTATTCTGGGATAAAAAAGGTCAATTTTCGTTTCGTGACCTCCAGGCTAGGAAGACCGGAATCCGGAAAGGATGTGTATAAAAAGGCTGCTTTCCCGAAAGAAAGGGAGGCAGCCTTTTTTGTTATTGGCCTGCTGAAGGGCGAATATCTCCGGAGGCGGAGTTTATGGAAGGTCTTTTGGAGAGGTTAAACATACTGCCCGGGAAACGTGTCGATGGTTTGTAAAGCTCAGGACACGTGTCACAAAATATTTGCAGATCGCATTTGTCTTTCCAGCATAAAATGGGGTTGTATCTATTGACAATCAGCCTGACGAGATGATCAGCCCTGTGTGAACCTTTCAGAAGCACCACATCGCCTCTCCTTAATTCGCTTTGCAGGTAATCTGCCGCATCACGAATGCTGGAAAAACCCTGAATGGTCGTGTCGCTTTCATCTTTCCGCGCGCGCAGCGCCCGGTGTGCATTAGGCCCGACGAAAACAACAAGATCCGCTATGTCGCGAATCTGCCTGCAGACTTTTTTGTACTTCTTGGCAGCATCCCCGGATGAATCCGAAATCGTTCCGATAACGGCCACCTTGCGATTTGCGCTTGCTGCTTGGAGGAATTCCAGCGGCGAATGGAGTGACCAGTGTGGCGCCTTCCAGTCATCCCGAATAAACACAACGCCATCGTCACCGGTCACCTCCTGCATGCGTCCATCGGGTGGCTGCACTTTCGCGATCGCCCGGATTGCTTTTTCCAGCGGCAGATCAGCCGCCAGAGCAACACCCAGCGAAGCGAGCACCGGTGTGGCCATGTGGGTGCCATGCAATTGCGTCCGGACTTCGAAGGTTTTGCCTTGATAATCGAAAAGCAGGGTCAATGGTGCAGGCCAGTGGGAATGGGCTTCGCGCAGGCGCAGTGTGGCTTTGGCGTCTTCCCCGAACCAGATGATCCGCCTGTTGCAGCGCTCCCCCATCGATCGCACCAGCGGGTCATCCATGTTCAGTACGGCGGTGCCTTGCGGTGAAAGCGCCAGTACCAATTTTTCCTTTTCCGCTGCTATCGCCTCCAGGCTTTTAAAGGCACTGTAATGATCCCGTCCAATCACGGTGACAACGGCAATATCCGGCTTGAATAACCGGGCAGACATCTCCAGGGTGCCGGGGCCGGATGCCGCTATTTCCGCGACGCAGTATCGATGAGCTTTGTTGGTATGCCAGATCCTGCCGATGACAGCCGCCGTTCTATTGAAACCACGCGTGTACTGGCAGGACCCGAAAACGGAGAAGATCGCGGCTGTCAGGTCGGTGGTGGTTGATTTTCCGGCGCTTCCCGTGATTCCGATAAAAGTGACATGGTTCAGTTTTCTGCGGTGACGTTCGGCAAGCCAATATCTGATTTGCAGCGGGATGAGTTCTTTAAAACTATTCTTCATAAAAAATCATCAAGCTGAAGAGGTGGCGACGTCTTTTCCGGACTCTGTATCTTCTGTTGTGTCAGCTGTTGTGTCAGCATTCGCCCTTTGTTTCCGGCACGGCCTTCTCATGAACGATGAGCGTGTCTTTTTGATGTTCTGAGAGAGTTTCCGGATAATCCATCGTGAAATGCAGTCCACGGCTTTCCTTGCGCATACGGGCACTCCGGACGATCAGTTTGGCCACGGTCGTGATGTTTCGCAGTTCGATGAGATCTTTTGTGACTTTGTAATTCCAATAGTATTCGTTGATTTCTCTCCGGATGAGGTCGATTCTGCGTTCAGCCCGTTCAAGGCGCTTGTCCGATCGGACAATACCCACATAATTCCACATGCAGCGCCGGATTTCATCCCAATTATTGGTGACGACGATCATATCATCGCTTTGAGACGTATTCCCGGGATCCCAGGGGCGTATCGGGACGGAGGACATCTCTGTCTGTCGAAACGATTTGGCGATTTTTGTGTATACGCGGTGCGAGTAAACCAGCGCTTCCAGAAGTGAATTGCTGGCCAGGCGATTGGCGCCGTGCAGGCCGGTACAGGAGACCTCGCCGCATGCAAAAAGATTATCAATGGATGTCTTGCCGTAATGATCCACGGCAACGCCGCCGCAGATGTAATGCGCGGCAGGCGCGATGGGAATGGGATCCACGGCCATGTCGATGCCGTATCCCAGGCACTTATGATAGATATTGGGAAAACGGTCGATCAGAAATTCACGGCTGCGGTGCGTGATATCCAGCAGGACATATTCATCGCCGGACTTCTTGATTTCCGTATCAATCGCCTTGGCGACAACGTCACGGGGCGCGAGACTTTTCATGGGATGATAATTTTCCATAAATGTCGCGCCGTTTTTCAGTTTGAGGATGCCGCCTTCACCGCGGACGGCTTCACTGATTAAGAAAGCCTTTGCCTGTGGATGAAACAGGCAGGTGGGATGGAACTGGATAAATTCCATATTGGCGATCTTCGCGCCGGCGCGGAACGCCATCGCGATGCCGTCGCCGGTGGCGATGTCCGGATTGGTTGTGATCAGATAGACCTTGCCCGCGCCGCCTGTGGAAAGAATCGTGTATTTGGCCCGCCAGGTGTGGATTTCATCGTTTTGGATGTCGAGGACATAGGCGCCCAGGCAGTTGATGGTCTTGCCTGCGGCGTCTTTTTGTAAAATAAGGTCGATGCCGATATGGTTTTCATAAATCGTGACGTTTTTGAGCGCTGCGATTTTTTCGTGAAGCGCCCGTTCAATTTCCTGGCCCGTCAGGTCTTTGGCGTGCAGAACGCGTCTGCGGTGGTGGCCGCCTTCCTGTCCCAAATCGTAGGTATCCTGCAGTGTTTCTGATCGGGTAAAATTCACGCCCCAGTCAATCAGTTCCTGGATTCTCGGCGGGGCTTCCCTGACCACAAATTCAACAACATCCTCGTGGCAAAGCCCTCCGCCGCAATTGAGTGTGTCCTGGATATGTTCTTCAAAGCTGTCCGTTTTGTCCGTGACGGCGGCGATTCCGCCCTGGGCATAGTTGGTGTTGGATTCCGATTTTTCTTTTTTGGTGACGATGGCGACCGAGCCGAGCGAGGAGGCTTTGATGGCCAGGCTCAAGCCCGCAATGCCGCTGCCGATGATCAGAAAGTCAGTTGTGCGTTCCATATCTCTTAGCCTGAAAATGATCGCTGATAAATGTTTGTTTACAAAACACCGGGGGTTCTATATAAGCTTTTTTCGTTTTTAGTAAAGTAATTTGTGAAAAAGGATATACAAAATGTTGGTTTTAGGGATTGAGTCCTCCTGTGACGAAACAGCGGCAGCCGTTGTTCATGACGGCAGACTGCTGTCCAATATCATTGCGTCGCAGATCAAAGACCATGAAAAATACGGCGGCGTCGTCCCCGAGATCGCATCGCGAAAGCACATGGAAGCGATTTCGCCGGTGATAAAGGCAGCACTGCATCAAGCCGGCGTAGCGATGAAAGACATTGCGGGTATTGCGGTAACCCGCGGACCGGGACTGATCGGCTCGCTTCTGGTAGGTTTATCCACGGCCAAGTCGCTTGCCTATGGACTGGGGATTCCCTTTGTCGGCGTCAATCACCTCGAAGGGCATATCATAGCGGCATTTCTCGAAGATAAAAAACCGCAGTTTCCCTTTGCGGCACTGGTTGTCTCCGGAGGTCATACCAATATCTATCTGGTAAAGAAATATCACGAATTTCAGCTGCTTGGTCAGACGCGCGATGATGCGGCCGGCGAAGCCTTTGACAAAGCGGCCAAGCTGCTCAATCTGGGTTATCCGGGCGGTGTCGTGATCGACAAAATGGCGAAATCAGGCAATCCGAAAGCGTTCAACTTTCCCCGTGCCATGAAGGATTCCGATGATTTCAGCTTCAGCGGCCTGAAAACATCGCTTCTGGTGATGCTCAAGAAGCGCGGCTGCAATTTCAGTGATCAGGAATTACCGGATGTCGTGGCCAGCTACCAGGAAGCCATCATGGATGTGCTGGTTGAAAAAACGATTCGGGCAGCAGGCGCAAACTGCATCAAGCAGGTGGTTGTCTGCGGCGGTGTGGCGGCCAACAGCCGGCTGCGTCAAAGATTTGTCGAAGCCACTGCTGCCGCTGATATGGAATTGTTCATTCCGCCGATGGTCTTATGCACTGACAATGCGGCCATGATCGCGGCGTTAGGTGAGATGTTGTTGAAAAACGGGCAATCCGATTCGTTGGATCTAAATGCCGTATCGCGATGGCCTTTAGTCGCGAATACATAAAATCATGACCACACCCAGAGACATCCTTCATCAATATGAAATAAAGCCGAAAAAAAGATTAGGCCAGTCCTTTTTGATCGATTTAAATACCATTAAGAAAATTGCGCAGACGGCACGCCTTCTTCCACAGGATGTTGTCGTTGAGATCGGGGCGGGCATCGGTGTTCTGACTAGAGAAATTCTAAACATCACCGGGCGGGTCATAGCTGTTGAAATTGACCCTCGTCTGGTGAAAACCCTCCAGGACCAGTTTGGCTCATTTCCGGGGGCGAAGGTACATTCCGGCGACATACTCAAATTTGATTACTCTTTAATATCAAGATATTATAAGTCTAAGATTAAAGTAATAGGTAATGTTCCTTACAACATTTCCAGCCCGGTTATTTTCCATCTGTTGTCCTACCGATCCGTTCTGACCGGTTTCACATTGATGCTGCAAAAGGAAGTGGTAGAGAGGCTGGTTTCTGAGCCGGATCATAAAAGTTACGGAGTACCTTCCGTGCTGTTGCAGATGTATGCCGATGTGGAACGCCTCTTTGATGTGTCCGCTTCCTGCTTCCATCCCCGTCCAAAAGTGGAGTCCTCCATTATACGGGGAATCTTCCGTGATCAACCCCGCATTGAACTGGCCGATGAAGTGCTTTTCGGACAGCTGGTCAAAGCCTCTTTCGCTCAGCGCCGTAAAATGCTTGCCAATAATCTGAAAAACGCCAAATTCCTGGAAGGATGGTCTGATGCCGAATTAAAAAAAGCATTGGACGCAGCCGGTATTGACGGCAAGCGAAGGGGAGAAACCCTTTCCGTTGAGGAATATGGTCATTTGAGCAACGTTTTAAAATATCGATTGACGAACCCCCTTTGACATATTAATGCTCACGCCATAGGATTCAACGGGGTGAACATGACAAATAAGTATTTATATATTGCAACTTTTGGCTGCCAGATGAATGTGCATGACTCCGAACAAATGGCTGTTTTGCTAGCCGGGTCAGGATATCAGGTAACGGATGATCCGCAAAGGGCAGATTTAATTCTCTTGAACACCTGTTCGATTCGTGAAAAAGCGGAGCAAAAGGCGTTTAGTGAACTGGGGCGCCTGATGCTTTTAAAAGAGCACAATCCGGATATGATCATTGGTTTCGGAGGCTGTCTGGCGCAGCATATGGGCAAAAAGGTTTACAGCAGGGCGGGCGCTGTCGATCTGGTTTTCGGCACGCACAATATTCATCTGCTGCCCGAAATGGTTGAATCGGTTCAAAAAGAGCGAAGAAGGATCACAAAAACAAATTTTTCCAATGAAATTCGTTCCCTCAATGTCTTCGCACCACCTTTGCCCGGGGCTTTGACCGCCTTTGTCTCCATCATGCAGGGTTGCGACAACCACTGTGCTTATTGCGTAGTTCCTTATCTGAGGGGGCCGGAAATGAGCCGGAGGCCTGAAGACATCATCGAGGAAATCATCAAACTGACACAGTACGGCATCAAAGAAGTGACGCTTCTGGGCCAGAATGTAAACTCCTACGGGGGGAAAGCGGGCTTTGGCTGCAACTTCGTTTCGTTGATCAGGCGCATTAACGAAATTGAAGGAATTGAAAGAATCCGCTTCACCACGTCTCATCCGAAGGATTTATCTGATGAATTGATTCACTGTTTTGCCGAGATTCCAAAATTATGCGAGCATATTCATCTGCCGGTGCAATCCGGATCTGACCGCATTTTAAAACGGATGAACCGCGGGTATACCATCGGGCAGTATCTGGAAAAAGTTGACCGTTTACGTAAGATCTGTCCGGAAATCAGCATCACGTCCGACATGATTGTTGGTTTTCCGGGAGAAACACAAAAAGATTATCAAGAAACCATTGACATGATGGAAAAAATCAGGTTTGATTCACTTTTTTCGTTCAAGTATTCTGAACGCAAAGGCACTAGCGCATGCAACCTTTCCGACAAAGTGCCGGAGGCGGAAAAAAAGAAGCGGCTCAAGGATTTACAGATGCTGCAGGATTTTCACACACAGCAGAAGCATTCGGCGCTTGAAGGAAATATTCAGGAAGTGCTCGTGGAGGGTCCCAGCAAGAATTCCGTCCACGACATGACGGGGCGGACGAGGTCGTGGCGGATAGTCAATTCTAAGGGCACAACGGAGTTGATCGGCAAGCGTGTGAATGTGGAAATCACCCGCGGATATCTGCATTCGCTTCGAGGAAAAATTGTTGAATCATGAAGGAGGTAGGTGATGCTGCTGGAGATGAAGGTGTCGGGGTTGACCATTGATCCGATCACCAATACGCCCATTGTCATCTTGAAAGACATGCAGGAGAACAAAGCCATTCCGATCTGGATCGGCCTGTTTGAAGCCAGCGCCATTGCGACGGAACTCGAACATATCGTTTTTTCCCGGCCGATGACCCATGATTTGCTGCACGAATGCATCAAGGCTCTGGAGGTCACCGTCAACCGGATTGAAATTGTTGATATCCGCAACAACACTTTTTTTGCCAGTATCTATCTGACCAGGAAGGGGCAGACCTACGCGATTGACGCACGTCCCAGCGACGCCATTGCATTGGCGCTTCGGGCGCAGGCGTCGATCTTTGTGGAGGAGGCGGTTCTGGAAAAAACCCGCAATATCGATTTTGGAATGAAGCTGACCGACATTGATAAATTTAAGGAAGAAAAGATAAAAGAATTTCTGGAAAACTTGTCTGCTGAAGATTTTGGAAAATACAAGATGTAAAAAATGAAAGATCTGATCGCGGATTTTCGAACATTTCTGGAGGTGCAGCGCAATGTATCGGAACATACCCGAACGGCCTATCTGGGTGATGTTGAAGAATTCAGTGGTTTCCTGAGAAGTCGGGAAAATATCACCGCGAAAAAAACACTTCTGGATGCCGACAGCGAAGCTGTCAGGGCGTATCTGGCGGACCTGTACGGCCGGAGATTGAAGAAAGTTTCCATCAATCGCAAGGTCTCTTCACTCCGGGCGTTTTACAAGTACTTGCAGCGGGCGGGGGAAATAAAGAATAATCCGGTCCTGGGTGTGCAGGCACCGAAACCGGAAAAGTACCTGCCCACGTTTCTGTCGGTTGATGAAGCCTATGAGCTTTTAGGCGCGCTTTGCAACGATCCGTCCCCGTCCGGTTTGCGAAATCGCGCGATGCTGGAGCTTTTCTATTCTTCCGGGCTGCGCCTCGGTGAACTGGCGGGACTCAATACGGAGGATGTGAATTTCAGCGAGGCGCTGGTTAAACTTCGCGGTAAGGGAAAGAAGGAGAGAATTGTTCCGGTGGGGGCGCCGGCTCTTGCAGCTATCAGACAATATGTGTCGAAAACGGAAGGGATGAGAAAAACGGCTCTGGCAGATTTGTCCAAAGGCGCGCTTTTTTTAAACGCGCGGGGTGCAAGAATTACAACCAGAAGCATTGCCCGAATAGTGGATACGGTGACGCTGCAAAGCGGCATCGGGCGCAAGATCAGTCCCCACGCGCTCCGGCACAGTTTCGCAACGCACCTTTTAATTGCCGGGGCGGATCTGCGGTCGATCCAGGAAATGCTGGGTCATGAAAGCCTTTCCACCACGCAGAAATACACGGCGGTTGATATTCACCGCTTGATGGAAGTTTACGACAAAGCCCATCCGCGGGCAAAGCGGTAAAAGGAGAAAACATGCACATCAAAGGCACCACCATACTGGCGGTAAAAAAAGATGATAAAATTACCGTGGCCGGCGACGGTCAGGTGACGCTCGATACCACCATCCTGAAACACGGTGCGCGCAAGGTTCGCAGACTTTATAACAACGAGGTGATTGTCGGTTTCGCGGGCGCGACCGCCGATGCTTTCACGCTGTTTGACCGCTTTGATCAGAAGCTGGAGCAATATAACGGCAATCTGCTCAGAGCGGCGGTGGAACTGACGAAAGACTGGCGCACCGACCGCGTTTTACGCCACCTCGAAGCGTTGATGATCTCGGTCAGCCGCGAGTATTCCCTGATTATTTCCGGAAACGGCGATGTCATTGAATCGGATGATGATGTCATGGCCATTGGTTCGGGTGGCGCTTACGCCCAGGCGGCGGCGCGTGCGCTCGTGCGTCACAGCAATTTGTCGGCAACGGACATTGCGAAAGAAGCGATGAGAATTGCCTCGGAAATCTGTATTTTCACCAACGATCATGTCACCATTGAAGAAATAGATTTAAGCGAAGAGAAGCCTAAAGAAGTCAAAAAGACAAAAAAGTAAGGAGTTCAAAATGAAAAATTCCGGGTTAACACCCCGTCAGATTGTAGAGAAGCTGGACAGTCACATTATCGGGCAGGCAGACGCCAAACGGGCCGTGGCTATCGCACTTAGAAACCGGTGGCGCAGGCAGAATGTGCCGGAGGAACTGGCGGAGGAAATATCGCCGAAGAATATTATTATGATCGGGCCGACGGGTGTCGGCAAAACGGAAATTGCCCGCCGTCTGGCCAAACTGGACAACTCGCCTTTTCTGAAGGTGGAAGCGTCCAAGTTTACAGAAGTCGGTTATGTGGGTCGAGACGTGGAATCCATGGTGCGCGATCTGGTCGAATTGTCGATCAACATGCTCAAGGCCGAAGAGCAGGAAAGCGTTCAAGTCAGGGCTGCCGAAATTGCCGAGGAAAAACTGCTCGATCTGCTGTTGCCGCCGCGGCCGGCGGAAAAAAATGTCGGCGACATGCTTATCGAACCGGATGAGACTCAGATCAGTTTGCCTTTGACGGAAGATCAGACCAAAAAGATCGACGCGACTCGCGAAAAGCTCAGGAAATTGCTCAAAGAAGGCAAGCTCGACGAGCGGTTCGTGGAGCTTGAGGTTTCGGAAACGCGCGGCGGACCGATGATCGAGATCTTTTCCGCGGCGGGCATGGAGGACATGGGGCTCAATCTCAAGGATATGCTGGGCAACATGATGCCGCAGAAAAAGAAGAAAAGAAACGTCAAAGTTCCGGAAGCCCTCGAGATTGTGGCCGCAGAGGAGGCACAGAAACTTATTGATATGGACAAGGTTACCAGAACGGCGCTCGACCGCGTCGAGCAGTCCGGCATCATTTTTCTGGATGAAATAGACAAGATTGTCGGCGGCGATTCGCAGCACGGTCCGGATGTTTCGCGTGAAGGCGTCCAGAGGGATTTGCTGCCGATTGTCGAAGGATCGAATGTCAACACACGTTACGGCATGGTCAAGACCGATCACATTCTGTTTATTGCGGCAGGCGCCTTTTCCGGAACAAAACCTTCCGATCTGATTCCTGAATTGCAGGGTCGTTTCCCGATCCGTGTGGAACTTGATTCACTGGGCAAGGAGGATTTCATCCGGATTCTGACCGAACCGAATAACGCACTGGTCAAACAGTACACGGAAATGATGGCGACCGAAGAGATTGATCTGTCATTCACCGAAGACGCAGTGGAACAGATCGCCGAAGTCGCAACCGTTGTCAACGAGAGAACGGAAAACATCGGAGCGCGCAGGCTCTACACGATCATGGAGACGCTGCTGGAGGATATTTCCTTTGACGCGCCGGATCTGGAGGAAAAGAAGATCGTCATCGATGCCAGGTACGTGGAAGAAAAACTCGACAACATCGTTGAGGACGAGGATTTGAGCAGGTACATTTTATAGACGGAGAGGAAGATGGAACATATTCAAGCTTCAATGGAGCGGGCGGATATTCTGCTCGAGGCCTTGCCGTACATAAGGCGGTTTTCCAACAAGACCATAGTCATTAAATACGGCGGCCATGCGATGGTTGACGAGGATTTGAAAGATAAGTTCGCCCGCGACCTGGTCATGATGAAATATATCGGCATACATCCGGTGGTCGTGCACGGCGGAGGACCCCAGATCGGGAGTTTTCTGAAAAAACTGGGCAAGGAATCCAAATTTATCCAGGGCATGCGGGTGACGGATGAGGAGACCATGAACATCGTCGAGATGGTGCTCGTTGGTATGGTCAACAAGCAAATTGTCGGCTTGATCAATCGTCACGGCGGGAAAGCCGTGGGGTTGAGCGGTAAGGATGGCAATCTGATTGAAGCGGAAAAGTATTATCTAAACGACGAAAAGGCGAAAAGCACGCCTTCGGAGATTATTGATATCGGCCTGGTCGGCAAGGTCAAAGCGGTCAACACCGAATTAATTGTTTCATTGACGCAGAGCAATTTTATTCCGGTGATCGCCCCCACCGGCATGGGTGAAAACGGCGAGACGTACAACATCAATGCCGATATCGTCGCAGGAGAGATCGCAGCCGCACTGAAGGCGGAAAAGCTTCTGTTGCTCACCGACGTTGCGGGCGTGCTCGACGCTGATAAAAAATTGATTCACACGATGACGAATCAGGGTGCACTGAATCTGATCGATGACGGAACCGTTGAAGGCGGCATGTTTCCGAAGGTAAAATGCTGCCTCAAGGCGCTTCGCGCCGGCGTGAAAAAGGCGCATATCATCGACGGACGGCTCAAACACGCCATTTTGCTGGAAGTGTTCACGGATAAAGGGATCGGTACGGAAATCGTATTGTAAAAATGGAAAGAAGAATAATGATGACTCAAAATGAAATCATGGCGCTGGCCGATGAACATATTATGAATACCTATCGCCGGGTGCCGATTGCCCTGGTGAAGGGTAAGGGCGTCTGGGTTTACGACGCAAACGGAAAAGAGTATCTGGATTTTGTCGCCGGCATTGCCGTGTGCAATCTGGGGCATTCACATCCGAAGGTAGTGGCCGCGATACAAAAACAGGCGGAAAACCTGACCCATGTATCCAATATTTATTACACACAACCGCAGGCTGAGGTTGCGGCGCTTCTGGTCGGACACTCGTTTGCCCAGAAGGCCTTCTTCTGCAACAGCGGTGCGGAAGCCAATGAGGCGGCCATTAAGCTTGCGCGCAAGTACGCCCATGAAAATATGGGTCCGGATAAATTCGAGCTCATCACGATGAAGGATTCCTTTCACGGCAGGACGATGGCGACCATTACCGCCACCGGTCAGGAAAAATTCCAATTCGGCTTCACACCTCTGCTCGATGGTTTTATCTACGCACCGTTCAATGATGCGGAAGCGCTGGAGGCTTCCATCACGAAGAAAACCTGTGGCATCATGCTGGAACCGATTCAGGGGGAAGGCGGGGTGATCATTCCGGACGTTTCATATCTGGCCAAGGTCAGGGATATTTGTAACCGGCATAAAATATTAATGATTCTCGATGAGGTGCAGACCGGTATCGGACGCACGGGAAAATTATTCGCCTATGAATATTCAGATATCCAGCCGGATATTATGACGCTGGCCAAAGCCCTCGGCAACGGTTTTCCGGTAGGAGCGATGCTGGCAACCGGGGAGGTCGCCCGGGCGTTTGAACCGGGCAATCACGCATCCACTTTCGGAGGCAATCTGCTTGCGATGGCGGCGGCTGAAGCCACACTCAAGACCATCATAGATGAGGGCGTATTGGAGAATTGCCGGAAAATGGGAGACTACTTCCTGTCCAGGCTTCAGGCTATGATGGCCAAACACAAGATTATTTCAGAAGTCCGGGGCAGGGGGCTCATGCTGGCCTGCGCGCTTTCGGTTGAAGGTGCGGACATTGTGAAGGCCTGTCAGGAAAAAGGTTTGCTCATCAACTGCACTGGCGGCAAAACACTGCGATTTGTTCCGCCGTTGATTGTTACAACGAAAGATATCGATGAGGCCGTTGCGATATTGGATTCGGCTCTGGAGGCGAAATGAAAAAAGACCTGTTGAGTTTCGCCGGTATGACGCCCGCGGATTTCGAAGAAATTTGGCAAAGAACCGTGCGGCTAAAAAAAGATCTCCAGGAAGACCGGAACCATGCCTCGCTGAAAGGCAAGACGCTGGGGATGATCTTTGACAAATCGTCCACCCGGACGAGGATATCATTTGAAGTCGGGATGTATCAGTTAGGCGGCATCGCGCTTTTTTTAAATTCACGCGACACGCAAATCGGGCGTGGTGAAACGCTGGCCGATTCGGCCCGGATGATGTCCTGTTATCTCAATGCTATTATGATCCGTACGTTCGCGCAGGAAAGTGTGGAAGAACTGGCACGCTATGCTTCCATACCAGTCATCAACGGGCTGACAGACCTCCTGCATCCCTGCCAGATCCTGGCCGATCTGTTTACGATCAAGGAAAAGAAAGGATCCTATGACGGCGTGAAAGTGGCCTATATCGGAGACGGCAACAATGTGGCCAACAGCTGGATTGAAGCAGCCTCATGTCTGCCTTTTAACCTGTCTTTGGCCTGTCCGGAAGGCTACGAGCCGGACGTCGGGATTCTGGAAGAAAGTCGTAAAGAAGCCAATGGGCGCATTCAGCTGTATCGCGATCCGTTTGATGCAGCGCAGGGATCGGATGTCCTTTACACGGACGTGTGGACCAGCATGGGGCAGGAAGCCGAATCACGGGAGAGAGTACGAATATTTAAGAGTTATCAGATCAACGAGAAGCTTTTGGAAGTGGCGAAGAAAGATGCCATCGTGATGCACTGCCTGCCAGCTCACCGCGGCGAGGAGATCACCGCTTCCGTCATTGACGGGCCGCAGTCCGTTGTGATTGAGGAAGCGGAAAACCGCCTGCATGTGCAAAAGGCCGTCTTGGAAATATTGATTTAGGAGGAAATACCGTGTCGAAGAAAGTGAAAAAAGTTGTCTTGGCCTATTCCGGTGGATTGGATACGTCCGTGATTGTCAGGTGGCTGATTGAAACCTACCAGTGTGAAGTCGTCTGTTTTGCCGCCGATCTGGGACAGAAGGAGGAGCTCACCGGCCTGAAGAAAAAAGCAATCAACACCGGCGCGAGCAAAATATACATTGAAGATCTGCGGGAAGAATTCGCCCGCGATTTCGTTTTTCCCGCGTTGCGCGCCAACGCCATTTACGAAGGTACCTATCTGCTGGGCACATCACTGGCCCGGCCGCTGATTGCTAAAAAACAAATCGAGATTGCCAAAAAGGAAAAGGCGGACTCGGTTTCCCATGGCGCAACCGGCAAAGGCAATGATCAGGTGCGTTTTGAACTCACTTATCTTGCTCTGAACCCGTCCATCAATATTATTGCCACCTGGCGGGATGAAAACTGGTCGTTTGACTCCCGTGAGTCGATGATCGATTACGCGGAAAAATTCAAAATTCCCATTCCGCTGACCAAGGCCAAGCCCTATAGTTCCGATCGCAACCTTCTGCATATTTCGCACGAAGGCGGCATCCTGGAAGACACATGGGCGGAACCGCCGGAAGATATTTTTGTGCTGACGAAGTCTCCGGAAGCGGCGCCGGACAAACCGACGTATGTCGAGATCGATTTTGTGAAGGGAAATCCGGTTGCCGTGAACGGGAAGAAAATGTCGCCGGCGAAACTGATGGAGCATATCAACGGGGTTGCAGGAAAAAACGGTATCGGCCGGATGGATATGGTGGAAAACCGTTTTGTCGGAATGAAATCGCGCGGCGTTTATGAAACGCCCGGCGGGACCGTTTTGTGGGCCGCGCACCGCGCGGTGGAGTCCATCACGATGGACCGTGAAATGATGCTGATGCGCGATTCATTGATTCCGAAGTACGCACAGCTGGTATACAATGGCTTCTGGTATTCCCCCGAGATGAAATCGCTTCAGGCCTACATTGACGCCACACAGGAAAACGTCACCGGGACGGCCCGGATGAAGCTCTACAAAGGCAACTGTATTGTCGTTGGACGCAAATCGCCGAAATCATTGTATAGCGAAGCGTTTGCCACGTTTGAAAAGGATCAGGTCTATAATCAGAAAGACGCGACCGGCTTCATCCGTCTCAATGGCCTGCGCCTGAGGATACAGCACTTGCTGAAAAATAAACGCTAGTCTTGCAAGGATTGATTTCATGGCCAACGAAAAAAAACCATGGGCGGGACGCTTCAAGGAAGCCACGGCAAAGAGTGTAGAGAGGTTTACATGCTCCCTGCATGTCGACGCCAGGCTTTATCGATACGACATTGAAGGCTCCGTCGCCCACGCGACCATGCTGGCAGACGCGGGGATCATCTCCCGTAAGGATTCGGCTGCAATCATCCGGGGGCTCAAAAGCATTCTGAAGGATATGGATCAAGGCGAATTTGTTTTTGACCCTGCCGATGAAGACATTCACATGGCCATTGAAAAGGAGCTGATTCGCCGTGTCGGACAGGCGGGCGGTAAGCTTCATACCGCACGCAGCCGCAATGATCAGATCGCTCTGGATGTGAGGCTTTATCTGCGCGTGGAAATCGACAACATCGTCCGGCGGCTTCTGGATCTGCGAAAACAGTTGGTAAAACTGGCCAAAAGCGAGATCAGGACCATTATGCCAGGCTACACGCATATGCAAAAAGCCCAGCCGGTGCTCTTGTCGCACTATTTGCTGGCGTTTGCGGAAATGTTCGGGCGCGACGAACAGCGCCTCTCGGATTGCAGGTGCAGACTCAACGTGCTGCCGCTCGGTGTTGCGGCGCTTGCCGGGACGGGACTGCCCATCGACCGCAGTCGCACGGCACAGCTGCTGAATTTTCCGGCGGTAAGCCAAAACAGCATGGACACGGTGGCGGACCGCGATTATGTCGCGGAATTCATTTTTACCGCAGCGCTTTGCATGACCCATCTGAGCCGTTTTTGCGAGGATCTGATTTTATGGTCATCCGATGAATTCGGCTTTGTGCAAATTTCAGATGCCTATACCACCGGCAGCAGCATCATGCCCCAGAAGAAAAATCCGGATATCGCCGAGCTGATCCGGGGGAAATCCGCGCGTGTCTACGGCGACCTGTTCGCGATCCTGACGCTTCTCAAAGGGTTGCCCATGACCTACAACCGCGATCTGCAGGAAGACAAGGAACCGCTGTTTGACGCGGTGGATACGGTCAAAGACTGTCTGTCGATATTCACCGAAATGCTGGAGCATACCGTCTTCAACGCGGAAAGAATGTATGACGCGGCAAGCGGCGGTTTTTCCACGGCCACCGATGTGGCGGAGTATCTGGTGGAAAAAGGACTTCCTTTCCGCCAGGCGCATGAAATTGTCGGCCATATCGTCGCGGATTGCATTCAAAGCAAAAAGACACTCGCAGACCTGACGCTAAGTGAGTTTAAGAAGCATTACGCGGGGTTTGAGGCGGACATCTCATACAGAATTCAACTGGAAAACTCCGTCAATGCCAGAAAGGCACTGGGCGGAACGGCCGGGACGGCCGTCAGAGAAAGGATTCGGGCGTTTGAAAAAAGTCTTAAAAAAAAATAAGATAATCTGTGCTTTAGCTTTGATGATGATTCTTGCCGGATGCGGTTTGAAGGGGGATCCCGTACCGCCGATGCGGGTCACATCCGATGCACAGGGCGTGTTGGAGATTTCCGCGAAGGCGGTCTCAAAGAGCGTCATGCTGTCATGGCGGTTTCAAAACGCGGACGGCCGGATCAGTCATATCGATATCGAGAAGAGCGAATTGGGAACCAGGGGAAACCTTTGTCCGGAATGTCCGCGCACATTCGATAAAATCGGCCAGTTGACCGTAGAGAAAGAACCGCAATACCAGTTTGCCGATTCTGACGTCGAGGCGGGAATCGTATACAGCTATCGGCTGAAATTATGTGATGACACCGGTGCTTGTATGGAATCGTCGGTTGTGGAAATAGAATTGAAATAAAACACAATTTCAGGAGGCATGATTTATGTTCAAGGGAGCTATTACCGCTTTGGTGACGCCTTTTAAAAACGGTAAAGTGGATGAAAAAGCCCTGCGGGAGCTGATCGAATATCAGATTGAAAACGGGATCGACGGTCTTGTCCCGTGTGGAACCACCGGAGAATCGCCAACGCTGACGCATGATGAACATGATCGCGTCATTGAAATCACGATCGACGCCGCCAAAAAAAGGGTGCCGGTCATCGCCGGAACGGGTTCGAACAGCACGTCGGAAGCGCTGCGTTTGACCCGGCATGCCTATGAAGCAGGCGCCGACGGCGCGCTCATTGCCTGCCCTTATTATAATAAACCGACCCAGGAAGGGCTTTATCTGCATTATCAGTCGATTGCCCAAAATGTGCCTATCCCGATCATCCCATACAATATTCCAGGCCGGACCGGGGTCAACATGTCTCCGGAACTCATTTGCCGACTGGCGAAGATTGACAACATTGTAGGGGTGAAGGAAGCCTCCGGTTCACTCAAACAGATGAATGACGTGCTGGACCTGTGCGGCCCGGATTTCGACGTATTGTCCGGAGACGACGGATTCACCCTGCCTTTAATGGCGATTGGCGGTAAGGGCGTCATATCCGTTACATCCAATATCGTACCCGCGGATGTAGCGGCTTTGGTGGACGCGGCCGAGGCGGGCGATCTGGCCAAAGCCAGGGCTTTGCATCAGAAGATGAGCCCTCTTTTTGATGTCCTTTTTATCGAAGTGAATCCAACGCCTATAAAAGCGGCGCTGGCTCTGATGGGGAAAATCGAATACGAATACCGGCTGCCGCTTTGCAAAATGGCTCAGCCCGGACACGAAAAATTAAAAAAGGTCATGTCTGATTACGGTTTGATTTAATTGTTAGACGATCAATAGGGATTCGAGGAGAAGGTAATTATGGTGAAGGCTATCGTTACGGGAGCGGGAGGCAAGATGGGAGGCAGGATCATCAGTCTGATGTCTTCCATGGATGACATTGAAGTTGTCGGTGCCATTGAGGTGCCGGGACATCCCATTATCGGCCGCGACGTCGGTCATTCACTGGGCCTTGGAAAAACCGGCGCACTTGTCAGCGACAAGCTTGCCGACTGCATTGAACAGGCGGATGTGGTGATCGACTTCACCAATCATGAAGCCTCCCTGAATTATCTGAAAGTTGCAAGTGAGCATAACCGTTCGATCGTCATCGGGTCAACCGGATTCACAACGGAAGAAATGCTGAAGATTCGTCAATTGGCCGTAAAAACCCGCTGCATGCTCTCTCCGAATATGAGCGTAGGTGTGAACGTTATGCTCAAAGTCCTGGAGGACTGCGCGGTCATTCTCAAAGAGGATTACGATGTGGAGATCATTGAAGCCCATCATCATTTAAAAAAAGACGCGCCCAGCGGAACAGCGATGCAGATGGCAGAGGTTATTGCCACAGCACTGGGCCGCGATCTTGCAAAGGAAGCCGTCTACAAACGCCAGGGACTCATCGGAGAACGCACACGGACGGAAATCGGCATTCAGACCATCCGCGCAGGCGATATTGTCGGTGAGCATACTGTCATCTTCGGCGGCATTGGGGAAAGACTGGAATTTACCCATCGCGCACACAGCCGTGATAATTTTGCCAAAGGAGCGATACGCGCAGCGCAGTGGATTGTAAACCAGAAAAACGGTTTGTATGATATGCGCGACGTGCTGGGGCTCAGAAACTGACGCAGGCGGTGTTTTTTTGGAAGGCGTAATCTGTTATGTCGGTATTGGTTCAAACATGGGTGATGCGGCCCGAAACTGCCGCCAGGCGATCATCCTCTTGTCGCAGGTCGAGGGGGTGAAGGTGGTTTGCGCCTCATCGTTTTACAAAACACAACCGGTAATTCCGGAGATGACAGGCGGGCGTTCACCCGAAGAAATAAGGCAGCTGGAAAACCAGGATTGGTTCGTCAATGCGGTCGTTGAAATCAGAACAACGCTGCGCGCCCGCAAGATCTTGGACGAATTACTTCAAATCGAAGCGTCGATGGGGCGAAAGCGCACCCTTAAGGGAGGATCCCGGATCATCGATATGGATTTGCTCTTTTACGGACAGGATGTTATTGAGGTAACGGGTTTAAGTATTCCACATCCCGAGGCGCACCGTAGGAGATTTGTTCTGGAACCGATGTGCGAAATCGCCTCCTATTTCATTCATCCGTCTTACGGCGTATCCATGCGGGGACTGAAAGACAGGTTGGACGATCAAAACCAGGTCGACATCTACAGACCTGAGGTTTAAGAAGGTGTTTATGAATATTGCAAAAATCATCATCGTTTTAATATTGCTCTACGTGGGATACAGAGTCGTCCGAATGCTGCGTGCGGGGTCAACCGGATCCGTAAAAGGGTCCCGTGCGGACGCTGTGACATCCAGGGGAGAAGACCTGGTTCAGGATCCATTTTGCAAGATATACGTTCCCAAAAGTCAGGCGATGGTCAAAGAGATCAACGGGCATGTTCATTATTTTTGCAGCAGGGAATGCATTGATCAGTACATTTCTAAAAAAAATAATTAGTTAGGGGGGAGTATGAAATTCTTTATCGATACGGCCAATATCACCGAAATCAGGGAAGGCATCGCGTTGGGCATGGTGGATGGTGTGACGACGAATCCTACGCTCATCGCCAGGGAAAAAAAACCGTTTGATGCGGTGGTCAAGGAAATTTTAGAGGTGGTCGAAGGACCAGTCAGCCTTGAAGTCGTCAGTCTCGACGCGAAAGGCATGGTCACTGAAGGAAAGAGACTCGCGAAACTGGGCGAACAGGTCGTCGTAAAGGTGCCCATGACGACCGACGGTTTGAAGGCAACCAAGATCCTCGCCGATACGGGAATTGATGTGAACATGACATTGATTTTTTCGCCGCTTCAGGCGTTGATGGCCGCCAAAGCCGGCGCGGCCTACGTCAGTCCTTTTGTGGGACGTCTGGATGATATTGCCGCCGACGGCATGGATCTCGCCCGCCAGATTCTAGACATTTATGACAATTACGGGTATGAGAGCGAAGTCATCGTGGCCAGCGTCCGTCACCCGATGCATGTTTTAGACGCCGCGTTAATGGGCGCGGACATCGCGACGATTCCGTTTAAGGTGATTGCGCAGCTGGCGCAGCATCCTTTGACCGATAAAGGCATCAGTCTGTTTATGGAAGACTGGAAAAAAGTTCCAAAAAAATAAGATTCCAGGAATGCGGGCCGCATATCGGACGCAGACAGACGGAGTGATCCCACATGAAAAAACTACGCGATGCATTCAACCTGCCTAACACGATCACATTGGTGCGCATCAGCGTGGTGCCTTTTTTGTTCGTGCTTCTCTGGTCACCCGGTCCCTTCTGGAGTTTAATGCTGGCCGGGCTGTTCGTGTTGGCTTCCGTCACCGATCTTCTCGACGGGTTCATCGCGCGCCGTTACAACATGATCACCACCCTGGGAAAGTTTCTCGATCCGCTGGCCGATAAATTGATCGTGAATTCCGCCATGATCCTGATGATACCCATCGGCCGCATCGATGCCTGGATTGTCGTGATCATTATCATGCGAGATCTCATTGTGGACGGTATCCGCTCCATGGCCTCGGCAGAAGGTATCTACATTCAGGCCAGTATTCTGGGAAAGCAAAAAACGCTGGCGCAGATTATAGCGGTGACCGCATTGATGATCCATTATCCGTTTTTGGGACTCGACGCGCATTTTATCGGGACGATCGTTCTGTATGTGGCTTTGTTTTTAACGCTGTATTCGGGAATTGATTACTTCATAAAATTTTTCCGCGGAATCGGTTTACCGCGATGAGGTGAAAAAAGTTCGGGTTCATTTTTTTATTGACAAAAACGACCCAACTGGTGTAACTAGCCACCTTCAAACTGAGCGGGCGTAACTCAGCGGTAGAGTGCTACCTTGCCAAGGTAGACGTCGACGGTTCAAATCCGTTCGCCCGCTCCATTTTTTTATGGCGGCATAGCCAAGTGGCTAAGGCAGCGGTCTGCAAAACCGTTATTCTCCGGTTCAAATCCGGATGCCGCCTCCAGTATGATTGAGGAGTAGTCTTTTAGGAAAAGAGCTCCTTTTTTTATTTGCGGCGGGTTGTGGAAAACAAGCCCATGTTTAAGAAATTCAACCAACTCATTGTTTCCGGTGCTCAGCGGGGCTATTCGGACCTGCATATCTGTGGCGGTCAGCCGATCGTTTACCGCAAAGAAGGGAAGATCAACTTCAACCCGGATATCCAGTGGCGGCAAGCGGATGTTGAAACCCTGATCAGAGCGATTCTGAATAAAAGGCAGTATGAAATTCTGAGGCGGCGCTGGTCGGTTGATCTGGCCATTTCCGTTGGTAATATCCGTGTCCGGATCAGCATCTTCAATACGGATCTGGGGCCCAGCATCGCTGTTCGGTTGCTGCCGGGTATCGTTCCGACCATTGATAAACTCAATCTTCACCCATCCGTCCGGGAGATCAGTTCACTGAAATCCGGTTTGGTGTTGATCTGCGGAACCACTGGATGCGGGAAAACCACCACCATCGCCTCCATCCTGGACAATCTCAATCAGCAGCGTTCGGCTCATGTCGTTACCCTGGAGGATCCTATTGAATACCGGATCAAATCTGTAAAATCGTTCGTCGAGCAAAGGGAAGTCGGAACGCACGTGCCGTCGGTGGAAAGGGGGCTCATTGACGTGATGCGCGCGGATCCGGACGTGATCATGGTCGGTGAACTGCGTGACCCGGTGACCATCCGCCTGACCCTCAATGCCGCCGAATCCGGGCATCTGGTTATCGCCACGCTTCACGCGACCAATATGGAAGACGCGCTGTACCGGATCATTAATTCCGTACCGCCGGAAGCGGAAGAATATGTTCGCTATCAACTGGCCTCAACACTTTCCTGGATTATCCTTCAGAAACTGGTTTATCATGAAAAGGCGGGATTTCGCGTGCCGCTTTTGGGTATTCTTCGGGGGACCTCGCAAATCAAGGGCATCATTCGTGATAAAAAACTGCATCAGATCGAAAATGCCCTGCATACAGGCAAAAACGACGGCATGTTCACCCAGGAACGTTATCTGAAAGAAGTTCTGGATGTCGGCAAACAGTATTCCAACCCCGGCATCAATTTCAAACCGTCGGCGGAAGCGGCGGCCGATGCCGCCGTAACCACAATGCTTTTCGATGTCGAAGCGGATCACACAGAGGTTTGGACAAACCCGACAACCGATCCGTCGCCTCCTGCGAAGCCATTGCCCGGCGAGTCGGCGGTCAAGAAGAAATTCCGCCCTGGACAGGAATTGACAGGTATGGACGACGACGATTCGCAATACATCATTACGGATAGTGACGCGCTTACCGACTTGATCGCCAAAGCCGAAATCGACTTGTTGTCCGGAAGGTAGCTACGGGCAGGAAGAGTGCGAAACCGCCTGCTTTCAACAAAACGCGCGGGCGATTTACGGCTGTATCCCTTCTCGGTATATTTTCCATTCCCCGTTGATTTTTCTCAACTCAAGTTTCTTGTTGACGCTATTCTTGAGAAGCGAAGAACTGTAATGCTGCGTAAATGTCGCTTCGGCAGAATTTGCCCCGGCTTTGATCCGGATTCGATCAACGCGAATGCGGATGTTTTTGCTGCGGTTGCGGATATCGGTTTTATTTTGAACCCAGGCATTCAAGTTCATGCCCCGTGAGCGGAAACTGGTTGCGTAACAATCGCGATAGGTATTCATGTCGCCTTTTTCCCAGCTTGTCGTCCAGCGGGTGATTAACTGCCCGATTTTTTCACGCTCGACACTGAAATCCGGTTTTTCCTGAACCGGAGGCCGCAACGCCTCCGTTGGCGGAGAATCGACTTTGGCGATTTGAACCTGCGGAACTTCGTCGATGATATGCCAGCGGTTGTTAACTTTCTGAAGCGTCAGCCGGTTGTAGAATCCCGAAAATGAATTATCCGGCTGGATCGCCGTGATCTGATCAAACAGGATCACGGCGCTGTCGTTGTGTTGAAGAATGGACACATCACGCGGTTCTAAAGTGAAATGCGGAACCGCTTTTTGCATCTGGTTGATTCTTCTGACCAGATCGCTTCGTTTTTTATTTTTAATTTCCGTACCGGCGAGGTACAGGGCATCCAGGGCTTCGAGGTCTCCCTTTCTGAAGGCTTGATTCCAGGCTTGCAAAACACTCTTTAATTCATCTTTGTGTACCTGAGTCTGTTCGTTTTCGAAAACCCAGTTGACGGATTCTGAGATAATCACCGGTGTTTTTTGTAAATGGATGAATTTTTCCAGATCAATAATATCCTGATCACGCAGGACCACACATCCGTTGGACTGGAATGGCAAAAGAGGATTTGTGGTGCCGTGAATCCAGATGTTGGTCCCCTGACGACCGGCGCTCTGATCCGTCAGATTCGGAAAATCCAGCGGCAACGCAAGTGAACCGTAGGTTTCGGGAGGACCGGGGTTGCGGGCGATTCTGGTCACAAAAAAGATTCCCACCGGCGTTTTCGCGTCGCCTTCGATCTGCTTGCCGCCGGAATTTTTCCCGGTTGAGCAGGGGGCTTCGAAAACTTTGGTGAACGCGCCATTCTTCTTAAACACGTAAATCTTCTGCTGCTGTTTGTCCACCACGATCACATAGCCGGAGGTCAGGGATATAATCGAATCCGGAATTTTTTCAACCCGGCCGGAGACGGAAGAAGGGGAGTCCGAAGGCCACAATAGGAAAAAAGCCAATATCACGGCGACTAAAGACAACAAACAGAAGGAAACTCTTGTGATCATATTACACGAAGGTCCTTAACTTTTGGTTGTTTTCATAACAAAAAACGACTGAAGATTCAAGGCATTTCATTTTGAAAGCGGGCAACAATATTTGGAGATACCCGTCTAATTATGTTGCAATCAGCAATGTTTATTGGTAAAAGAAGCCCGATTAGGAGAAAAAGGCAGCTTTTTTCAGGAGAGGACTATTGGTCAAAACAAGGGATATCAACTCAACGGAAAAGCTTCTCAGTTTGATTCGGGGTAATCAGCAGGATTCTCCATCGACTGCCGATCAGGACGGCACCCTTTTAAAAAAGGAAAATCAAGCGCCTGCGCCGAAAAGAGGTTTGCCGGCTTTATTTACAGACAAGCGTCGCCTGACCATTGGGGTGGATATTGGTCAGGAAAGCGTGAATCTGGTGAAAACGGCAAGGACTTCAGACGGGAAACCGGCGCTCGTCGACCAGAAAATCATTCCCTATCCACACCTCCACTCAAGAGATTCGGCGTCATTTCCGGATTTTTTAAAGGGGGCATTGACGGATTTTGCCGGCAATCTTTCTTTGTGCAGTATCTGGGCGATGATCCCCGCCGCGGAAGTCAACATTCATCACATCAAGATTCCCCGTGTTCCGAAAAAGCAACTTGAAACCGTCATATACTGGACCGCGAAAAAAGAAAATCCCATTGATGAAAAAGAGGTAATTTTCGATTATGAGATGCAAGGCGAGATTACCGATCAGGGGATTCCGAAATATTCGGTCATGGTTTATTCGGCCCCGAAGCATGAATTGGAATCCATCCGGGAATTATTTTTATCCATTGGCGTGAATCCCGCAGGAATTACGATTGCGCCGTTTGCCATCCAGAACATATTCCGCGCCAAATGGCTGGCCGTTTCCGAAACTGCATTTGCCAGTCTTTTCATCGGGAGTGATTTTTCCCGCATCGACATATACAGTAAAAACAATCTTGTCATGACACGGGGGATTAAAACCGGCATCAACAGCATGGTGGAAGCCATTTCAGAATCTACGGCGGAAAACCAGACGCGTCCGAAGCTGAGTCCGGAAGAATCGCGCGAATTGCTTACGGCGTTTGTCTTGCAGGAGAATTCTGAAAAAGATCATACGACGCAGACAAGTTATCCTCAGGAAGAGATCATGGCGATGATCGCTCCGGTGCTGGAGCGCCTGACACGACAAATCGAACGTACGCTGGAATATTACACCACATCCGTCGGTTATGAGCGGATAGAAAAAATATTTGTGTCATCGACGGTGAACATCTATCGGCCCCTGATGGATTACTTAAGAGAGCAGCTTGGCACCAAAGCGGAACTGTTTGATCCGTTCAGCGGTCCGGCCGCTTCAAAGTCCACGGTGGCGCTGTCGCAAGACGAACGGGTTTCCCTGGTACCCGCGCTGGGCTTGTCATTGTCCGACCGGTCGCATACGCCGAATCTCGTCTTCACCTATCATGATAAGAACGAGGAGACTTCGGAAAAACGAATCAACCGGGTCATCTTCGGAACATTCGCGGCGGCATTGCTGATTTGCCTGGGCGTCCTGACTTACCAGGGGTTGGATGCGAAGCATTCCAGAAGTGTGAAAACGAAGCTGGAGAAGGAATTGTCTTTATATCAGCCGATTTTATCGACGCAGACAGTCACGCAGATTGCCGGCGATCTCAAGGCTCAGCATCAGCGCCAGCGCCAGTATGCACGCAAATATCTGGGGATGGCTCTGATCGGTGAACTGTCCGCTCTGACGCCGGACAATGTCCGGCTGATATCCGTACGAATTAATACCGGCGAAGCAGGTCAGGACAAACCCGCGGCGACTGTAAAGGAAACATCCGACGGCCTGACCATCGAAGGCGTCGTGCTTGGAGAACGCAATATGCTCGATACGATGATGGCGCAGTATCTCATGAAACTGGAAACCTCTCCGCTTATGAACTCTGTCAAGCTACAAAAAAGCAGTGTGGTCGTTTATCGGAAGGGCGAAATCCTTCAATTCACATTAAGCGCGAAGATAGGATAAATATGCCGCAAACCACCAAGAAAGCACTGCCGGCAAAAACACTCGGCTACCTGATGATCAGCCTTGGAATCATTGTGGTGATTATTATAATCGGCATTCTTCCCTTGTCCCGCTATAACGCCAGGACCAATGATCAGATCAAAAAGCTGCAATACCAGATTGAAGAACACAAGGGGTTGAGTCCCATTTATCTGGTTTTAAATGAAGCGACGGCAAAGAAAGAATCGGGTAGCCTTCCCAATCCCGCCGGAACCGCCATCGCATTTGAAAATGCCGAGGAGTTTTCAGATGCGTTTCGGACAATCGCCGGGAAATCGGGTCTGATGACGGTTTCGCTCATGCCGGATCTTGGCGGATTTTCCAAAACAGCCAATGCCCTTCTATACCATGCCGTTGTCAAAGGAGAGTTTTCCAATTTCCGAAGAATGCTGATTGGACTGGGATCCGTTTCCTATGTCGACCGGATTGAAGAAATTTATATCCGGCAGTACAGCGATTCCATGGAATTTCGTTTGAAAATATGGATTGCCCTCAAGGGGTAAGCCGCAGCAGGTGAATATGACGAAACTCAACAAAAGACAAATCATCATTCTGGCCGTGGCGGCCATATTCGTGTTGTACGCCGTCTATGACCTTCTGGTCGCGCGTCCGTCGTCCCGGAAATCCGTGACAGAAGCCAAACCGGTGGAGATTTCGTCTTTCGTGAACGATATCAACACTCAGCTGATCCTGAATACCGTCGCATCAAAAGACGCCTATACGATTCGCAGAGCCGAAACGGATTGGTCGAAGGGACCATTCTGGGACAGGGCTTCCTATCGCGATTGGTCGGCAGGGGGACGCGATGCGTCCGGTAGTTCCGCCGCGAGAATCATCTATTCGGGTTTTGTGGACGCGGGAAAAAGGAAAATGGCCGTGATCAACGGCTGGGAATACACGGTAGGGGAGCAACTGGAAATGGAAGGGTATATTGTGAAAAGTATTACGCCTTCACGCGTTGTAATTTTCAATAAAAACACGGGAAGCGAACTGGCCGTTCCCATTCAGGATTGAAACTTAAGCGAGGGAGGTTATCGCCTTGAGATGTTTTTTGAGCAATATTTCAAAAATGAAGTCATTGATGATCATGCTGATACTGGTCATCTGTTTCGGCTGTGCCGGAGATAAAAAAAGTCTGAAAGACGATCCTTTCTTTGAAAAATGGCACACACTGGCCGAAGAATCCAAAGGTCATTCTCCGACAGCTGCGCCGAGGACCATCGACATTGCCGACCGGCAGGACGCAAAGCGCCAAACAGCCGCGCTCATCGGCGAGGAAACGAAACAGCTCCCCCAGAAACGCATCAATCTGATGATGCGACAGGCCGACATCAAGGCCGTGTTAAGGGCGCTGGCCAGATCTGTGGACATCAACATTCTGGTTAAAAACACCCTGCAGGCTGAAATTAACGTGGATTTCCGCGACGTGTCATGGGATCAGGCGTTTACCGGACTTCTGCAGACCTACGGCCTGTCTTACCGCTGGGAAGGCGAAATTCTGCGGGTGATGACACTCGACGACATCGAGCAGGATTTACGGCAGAAAGTCAGCATTCGCGATACACAATGGGTGGAGCCTCTGCTCCATCCCCAGTTCGTTAAGATTAATTTCGCAGACACGAAAAAGCTCAGTGAGAACCTCGTAGAGTTCCTCACGAAGGATAAAGACGGAAAGCCGCGCGGGTCAATAAAGGTGGACGATCACAACAATGCTCTGATCATATCAGCCATCCGCGAAGATTTGGACAGGATTCTCGCCGTGATTCGGGATGTGGACCGTCCCACGCCGCAGATATTGATTCGGGCCAATATTGTGGAGACGACCAAATCCGTTGCGCGTGATCTGGGAATCATGTGGGGCGGCAGATACAACACGGGGGATCATACGGTATTGGGAGGCGGGTCGCGTACGGCATCGGGAGCGGCTATTAATCCCACCGCCGCCGGTCCCGTGGGAATCGGCAACTGGCCGATGGCTTCGAATTTTCAGGCTTCCAATTTGACTGGTGTGGCGTCCGGGTCTCTCGCACTTCTTTTCGGCACCATCGGCGGCAACATTCTGGAAATCCAGTTGCAGGCTTTGCAAAAGGACAACAAACTCAATATCCTGTCGAGTCCGTCGATCACAACGCTCGACAACCAGAAAGCGTTTACGGAAAACGGGGAACGGGTGCCCTATATTACCCGTGAGGTGGATTCAAGCGGCAATGAAACAAGAACCGTTAAATTTGAAGACGTCGTGCTGCGGCTTGAAATCACACCCCATGTCATTGACGGAAAGAATCTTAAAATGAATATTTTAGTGAAGAAAGACGAAGTCGACAGCTTAAGAAACGTTGACGGCAATCCTTTCATCATCAAAAAGCAGACACAGACCTCCCTGATTGTTCAGGACGGCGAAACCATCGTGATTTCGGGGTTGACCAAGCAAAGGCTGGCAAAAGGAGACGCGGGATGGCCGTTGGTCAAGAACATCCCTGTTTTGGGATACCTTTTTAAATCGGACAGCAAAAGCGACGCCATGGAAGAAGTGCTGATATTTATTACACCGCATATTCTGCAGGTTGCCGCAGCGGAAAACAGGGTTCCCGCGGCGGATACCCAAGGGAGTAACCTAGTCCAGTAGCGGGCTGATAAAAAGGATTGCGCGTTTAAACATGGACTATTACAATCTTCTTCATATTAAAAAAGAACCGTTTTCCAATTCTCCGGAGCCGGAGTTTCTCTTCGCTTCTTTGCAGCACAGTGAATGTCTGCAGATGCTGGAGCTGGCGGTCCGGTTAAGGCGGGGCCTCAACATCGTCATCGGGGATGTGGGAACCGGGAAAACCACCCTGTGCCGCAAGCTCATTCAGAATCTCTCGGCCGCAGGACCGGCGGGCAGCCCTGAAATTGAAACGCATTTGCTTCTCGATCCGGCACTCGGCGCCACGATGGAATTTCTTCGGACCGTTTATGCTCTTCTGGGAGGAATCGGCCCTTCAGGGGATGATACGGAGTGGCAGCTTAAGGAAAAAATCAAAGACGCCCTTTTTCTCAAAGGCGTTGAAGAAGAAAAGATTGTCGCCTTGATCATCGATGAGGGCCAGAAATTGCCGCCCGAATGTCTCGAGATCCTTCGTGAATTTCTCAACTACGAGACCAACAGCTTCAAGCTGCTTCAAATTGTCATCTTCGCCCAGAAGGAAATTGAAAAAACGCTCATGGCGCATGCCAATCTGCTGGACCGGGTCAATGTACTTTATCCTCTCAAAGCCCTGACCTTTCGGCAGACCCGCGACATGATCCAATACCGCGTCCGCGTCGCCAGGGAATCCGAACTGGTTCAAAGCCGACTTTTCAGCTTCGGAGGACTGCTGGCCGTCTACCGGGCCACGGGCGGGTATCCCCGGAAGATTGTTTCCCTGTGTCATCAGGTTGTCTTAAAGATGATTATCCGCGGAAGAAGCAAGGCCGGGTTTTTTTTCGTTTTGGGTTGCGTGGGAGGAATGTCCAGGCCCGTTTTCAGAAAACTGCGATGGGCGGCTTTAGGACTCGTCGCGATTCTGGCCGCCGGCGCCTTTTCACTGACGGCGTTTGATCGAAATGACATCGCCATGGCCGAAAGCGATCAGGCCGTCGCGGTCCATCAAACCGCTTCTGATGTTCATGTTCCTCAAAGCGATGAATCTCCCGAAACAGCCCTGAAACTCAGCATGCCGGACACGCTGGGCACGATCACCTTTCAAAGAAACATGACCCTGTGGCGGATACTCGAAAGCATCTACGGTTACGCGGGACCGGAACTCATCGGAAAAGTGGTGGAAGCCAATCCCCATGTAAGGGATGTTGACCTGATCACCGAGGGGTTGACAATCCGCATGCCCGCTATCCGTGCGAAAAGTGCGCGTCCTTACAATTTCACCCTGGTCACGCTTCGAAGCGGGAAGGATCTTCAAAAGATCTATCGTTATTACCTGGAAGAATCCCCGGCGGGTTTTAGCGGCAATACCATGATATTTTCCTACTGGAGCGGTTCCGGAGAAATCATTCACACCCTGTCGCTGAAGAAAATATTCACGGATGACGGGGAGGCCCGCAGAGCGCTGGCATCCCTTCCGCCCGAGGCGGCGGCAGGCGCGGAAATCTTATCCGGCTGGACGCCAGAGACTCAATTTTTCAACCGCGCGGTAATGAGCCGTCAAGGGGACCGGAGGTCAGATGAAATTTAAAAAACGTTTGGGTGAAATCCTGGTGGAAGACGGCTTAATTACAGAAGACCGTCTCAAGCAGGCCCTGATCGACCAGAAGAAGGCGGGCTTGAAGCTCGGTCAGTTTCTTACCCGCCAGGGGATTGTCAGCGAGCAGCAGATCATTGATTTATTAAGCCGGCAGCTGAAAATCGCCAAGTTTCACCCCGATGAATATCCGCTGGATATCGACCTGTCGCGTCAGATTCCGATTGAAGTGGCCCAGAAATATCAGATAGCCCCTCTGAGAAAGAAGGGGAGATTGCTCACCATCGCGATCGTCGATCCCCTGGACATCAACGCGCTTGACTACATCGAGGTGCTGACCAACTCGGAAGTCGAGCCGGTGGTTTGTTCGGAGAGGGAAGTCAATCAGCTCATCAACTCTTTGTACGGCATGCAGTCGGGTCTGGGTGGCATCATGGAGACCATGGAAATATCCAGCCAGGATGACAGCCTGACGGAAACCGTTTCGGACAAGGAAGAATTACAGATCGCGTCCCTGCAGGATATGGCCGGTGAGGCGCCGGTCATCCGCCTGGCGAATTCCATTTTTGCCCAGGCCATCCGCGACGGCGCCAGCGACATTCACATCAGTCCGCAGCAGAAAACCGTGCAGATGCGGTTTCGCATTGACGGCAAGCTCCTCGAAGTGCCTTCGCCTCCCAAATCGTTGTTTTTACCGATTATCGCCCGCATGAAAATTCTGTCCAACATGGACATCACCGTTTCGCGGATTCCCCAGGATGGAAGGTTCACGCTCAAGCTTGACCGCAAGGAAATCAATGTCCGCGTGTCGTCCATGCCCACCATCTACGGAGAAAATCTGGTCTTGCGCCTGTTGGACACGAGCGGGGGCGTCTATTCACTCGACCGTTTGGGGATGGTGAAGAGCGATATGGAAAAGATTGAAAAAGTCAGCCATAAGCCCTACGGCATGATCCTCAGCACCGGTCCTACGGGCAGCGGGAAAAGCACCAGTCTATACGCCATTTTAAACACGATCAACAAGCCGGACATCAACATCATTACCCTGGAAGACCCCGTCGAATACCGGATCGGCAACATTCGTCAGGTCCAGCTCAACCGCAAGGCAGGAATGACGTTTGCAAGCGGTTTGCGGTCGGTATTACGGCAGGATCCGGACGTGATTATGGTCGGTGAAATCCGGGATCCGGAAACAGCCGCCATTTCCGTTCAGGCGGCCCAGACCGGTCACCGCGTGCTGAGCACCGTTCATACCAATGATGCGGCGGGTGCCATTACCCGGTTTGTGGATATGGGCATTGAACCTTTTTTAGTATCCTCGGTTCTGATTGCCTCATTCGCTCAGAGACTCGTCCGAACCGTTTGTCCCTACTGCAAAGAAAGTTACATGCCTGCCGAAACGGCCTATGCGGCCATGGGCATCACGCCCGAGCAGGCTGCGGGGGCAAACTTTCAGCGGGGCAAGGGGTGTTATCAGTGCAAAAACACCGGATATAAAGGCAGGACCGGTCTTTTTGAAGTCCTCATCAATGATGAAATGATTCAGGAGATGATTATTAAGAAGAAATCGAGCCAGGAGATCGCCCGGGCCGCCATCGAGGCGGGCAATTTACGGACCCTGAAGGAAGATGCTGCCGCTAAAGTCATGCTGGGAATCACCACACTGGAAGAGGCGGCCTCCGCCGTCATGACCTGATCGATCCGGGAAAGATGAAACATGCCGACATACCGTTATGACGCTATCAATGAATCGGGCCATACCGTATCGGGTGCTCTGGAAGCAGACTCCGTCCAGACCGCAAATGCCATTTTGTCCGATCGCGGCTTGATTCCATCCAAAGTCGTCCTGAAAAAAGACGACAGCCGCGACAACATGTGGGTTAAAATCAAGGCCATGACCGGCACAGTCAAAACCAACGATCTGATCCTTTTCACAAAGCAGTTCCGTTCCATGCTCAACGCGGGGATTCCAATATTAAGAATCATGCAGGTGCTTGAAGCACAGACGGAAAGCAAGGTTCTAAGGGAGGCGATTTCCGCCATTATCGAGGATATCAAACAGGGTTCAACGATTTCCGAATCCTTTGAAAAATATCCCCGGATTTTTTCCAATCTCTATTGCAGCATGCTTCGGGCGGGAGAAATCAGCGGCAGCGTTCCCAGCGTACTGGATCGTCTGATCTATATTATTGAGCATGAGGCCAGGATTAAATCCGATATCAAGGCCGCCATGCAGTATCCCCTTATTGTCGTGATCGCCCTCGGGATCGCTTTTTTCGTCCTTCTGACCTTTGTCATTCCGCAGTTTGTCGCCATTTTCAGCAAAACCGGCATTGAACTGCCGCTGCCGACCAAGATTGCCGTTTCGCTGCATCTTTACATCAAAAACTACTGGTTTCTGATCCTCGGAGTGATTGCGGCCGCCATTGTCGCGACCACCATGTATTTCCGGACACCCGGCGGGAAAGTCGTCAGGGACAGTTTTCTTTTGAGCCTTCCCGTGCTGGGAACGCTGTTTCAGAAAGCCGCCATGTCACGGTTCGCCAGTATCTTTGCCATTTTGCAGAGCAGCGGCGTGCCCGTCATGCAGGCGCTGACGATTTTATCGGGCACCATCGGCAACGCCGCCATCTCAAAGCAGTTTGACTATGTTCGCGACAGGATAGAAGAAGGGGCAGGTATTGCTACTCCTTTGAAATCAGCGAAGTATTTTCCTCCGATGGTCATCGACATGATTGCCATTGGGGAAGAATCCGGCAACATTGATGAAATGCTTCGTGAAATCTCGAAGCATTATGATGATGAAGTGGCTTACGCCGTCAAAGGCCTGTCCGATGCTATCGGTCCTTTGTTGATTGTGGGATTGGCGGCAGTGGTCGGTTTTTTCGCACTCGCGATCTTTTTGCCCATGTGGGACATGACAAAAATCGCCACGGGAAAATAGACATAACAATATGAAGAAAAAGAATTTTTACGTCAATCTTTATATCCTCATACCGGTTATTCTCACCGGCATCACGCTTCTGGGGGTGATCATCACCTATCAGCTCTCGACGCAAACCACCCGGATGCAGTACATTAATATTTTTACATTATCCTTGGCCATCGGAAGCATTTCGTTTTTTGTCAGTTTCTTCATCCTGCGGCTTTTACTGAAGCCACTCGTGGATTTTGTCGAAAAAACAAAAAATATGCCCATCTTTTCAGCGGGGAAAAATCAGAAAAAAGCGAGCGTGACCGAGGATTTCAGTCAAATCAACGAAGTATTCAAAAACGTTGCCAATATTTTAAGTAATGTTGAAGCCAGGGAATTATTTCCTCATATCATCGGATCGAGTGCCGCCATGCGCAATATTTTTACCCAGATCGTCAAGGTGGCGCCCACCGACTCGACCGTGCTTATCACGGGAGAAAGTGGCACAGGGAAGGAGCTCATCGCTGCGGGCATATACGAGCACAGTTTAAGAAAGGGCAAACCGTTTGTGGCGATCAACTGTGTAGCGATTCCGGAAGGCCTGCTCGAAAGTGAGCTGTTCGGGCATGAGAAGGGATCTTTTACCGGCGCGACCCATCAGAAAAAGGGCAAATTTGAAATGGCTGACGGCGGGACCGTGTTTCTCGACGAAATCGGCGACATGCCGATGGCCACGCAGGCCAAACTGCTACGGGCGCTTCAGGAGAAGGAATTCGAGCGTGTCGGAGGCACGGCACCCATCCGGGTCGATGTCCGGTTTATCGCGGCTACCAATAAAAATCTGCTGCAGATGATCCAGGAGGGCAGGTTTCGGGAGGATCTCTATTTCCGATTGAATGTTTTTTCCATCCTTGTTCCGCCCCTTCGGGAAAGGCGGGAGGACATTTCGGCTTTGGCCGGGCATTTTCTCGAAGCCGCGGCCAGGCCCGCGAAGCTTTCCGCCGCCGCCCTTCAGGTGCTGATCGGTTATTCCTGGGCGGGCAACATCCGTGAATTGAAAAATGTGATCGAGCGCGCCTCGATCATGTCGGAAGACGGCATCATCGATGTAGCCCATCTGCCGGAGACCATCCGTCAGGGAAATCAAAAAGTCTTTCGTTCTCTTTCCGCCGATCTGCCGATTGATGAGCGGATGAAACTGCTGGAAAAAGAAATGATCATCGACGCATTGAAAAATTGCGGCGGTGTTCAGGTAAGGGCTGCGTCTGTACTTGGTATCAATCAAAGAAGCCTATGGCACAGGATCAAGAAGCACGAGATTGATGTAAATACGATAAAACATCTACAATAATTGTAGATGTTTCCCGGTTTTCCGTTGCTTACGTAGAAAGGAGGCGATAAAAGCAAACCGGCAGAATAACAAAAAAATACATAACTATGATCAATAACAAAGACTTGTGTCGCTGTGGCAATCATGAAGGGGCTTTTTAAAATGTGGCATGATTTTTGATTATAATTAGTCGTTACAAGTTGTGAATATGAAAAAGAAATCTAACAGAGTGCTTTAAACCATTTGAGGAGGAAGTTAATATGATCAGGAATGAAAGAGGTTTTACCCTTATTGAAATCATTGCAGTATTGGTTATTCTGGGAATACTGGCGGCCGTGGCCGTGCCGAGGTACTTTGATATGCAGACAGAGGCTCAAAACAAGGCACTGGATGGGGCTATGGCAGCATTGCAGTCTACCGCATCTATGGATTACGCAAAACAGTTGTTGTCAGGAACCGCAAACGCTACATCGTATACCCCTTCAACTCCTCTTGCGACCGCAAATGGAGTAGAATTAGGTGATTTCCAGGGTCAAATCACAGTCGGAGTCAACGGTAATATTACTTTGACACTGACAAACGGCCCCACTTGGTTTGCCAATGCCGACGCCAATAATAAAACAAAAACACTCAAACTTTTTGGAGACTAACAAATCGACCGGTGTCTTGGCAACTTTAGACAAAATATCAGCACGTTGACGGGAGGTCTAAGTTGTTGAAAATTACAAAAAATGAAAAAGGCTTTACGCTCATTGAAATTATCGCCGTGCTGATCATTCTGGGCATTTTGGCAGCCGTAGCTGTTCCGAAATACTTGGATATTCAAACGGAAGCACAGGTGAAAGCCTTGGACGGCGCCATGGCGTCTTTGCAGGCCACCGCGACACAGGATTATTCGCATCAGCTTCTGAAAGGCACGGCCAATGCCACAAGATATGTGCCTTCAGGAAATTTGAATCCTGTCAATCTCGGCGATTTTAACGGTACGATCAGTGAGGCGGATGCTAATGGCGATGTAACATTGAATCTGACGATCGGACCACCATGGTTTGAAGGAGCAGACGCAACAAATAAAGAGAAAAATATTAAATTGTTTTAAGAAATAGCCGGTTCTTAATTCTAGAGCCGGCTATTTCATATTATTTTAACTTCCGGAATGATATGGATGACTTTTAAGATAAATAAAGCAATTTTTACCGACATAAAATCCATCAAGATATTTTCTGTTTTTATTTTTTTTTTAATACTGTTTCTTTATTTTATCTTCTGGCCGGTTGTCGCCTATGATACCGATCTTTGGTACCATTTAAACGGCGGAAGATACTTCTGGGAAAATGCCCATATCGCGAGAGATGCTTTCTTCTCGTATGTGTTTCCTCAAAAAGACTGGTATAACTATTACTGGCTTTTTCAAGTTATCGTCTATCCGATACATTCATTGAGCGGCTACTATGGCTTAATCGTATTGCGCTGCATTTTGTTCGTTTTGACGGCTTTGTTCATTTTTATGTTTTTCTATCGCCGTCATCAGGGACAAGTGGCAACGGTCGTCAGCCTGTGCGTCTTTGCCGCCTATCCTCTTGCGCTGACCCTTCGGGAACTTCTGATCCGCCCGCATCTTTTTTCGTACCTGTTTATCGTGGTCTTTTTGTACATTCTCGAGGTTAAAAGAGCGAAGATCTGGCTGCTGCCGGTTTTAGGGGTTCTGTGGTGCAATATTCACGGCATCGAGTATCCCGTAATGATGCTGATTCTTCTGGCTTACCTCACTGAGATGTATTATGCCGATTTCAGGAAGAATAGCTCGATCCCAAGAGGGACGAAATTTCAAAAGTGGTTGATGATCGCCACGTTGTATACCGTTTTTCTCACGCCGCAATTTATTGAACTCGTTAAAATTCCTTTCAGTGTCACCTATGGAAACGCTCTGCATCAGCACATGTATATTTCGGAATTGATCCCTCTGGAATTAAGCGATTTGTTCCGTTTTTCATTTTTTCCCGCTTCAGATTTTCTGATGTCATTGCGAAATATCCTCGTCCTGACAGGAATATTTTGCTTTTGCGTGTGTCTGTTTAAAAGGAATCTCCGACTCAGCCACGCCATCATATTTGCCGCATCGCTCCTGCTGCTTTTCAAGCACGGCAGGTTTTCATACGAATTTATCCTGCTTTCCCTGCCGATGATCCGCCACTGTATCGACTTGATACCGGTAAGACGAGATACTGAAAAAATATCGAAACCCTCTTTTGCCTGCTTTCTTTTGCCGGTTGCGCTGATCATTGTTCCTTTTTGGGCCTATCAAAGCCATTTTCAATATCGACCGGAGTATCCTGTGTCTCAGTTAAAAATACCGGTCGGCGTGGCTGAGTTTCTCAATCAACACGGTTCGGGCGGCAATATTTTAAACGAACCGAATACAGGCGGATATCTACAATGGGCATTGAAAGACGAATACAAAATCTACATGGATATGCAACTTTCGCTTTTCAGCGATCTGGATTTTGCCTTTGCAAGCAGTGCCCTGCAGGATAAATACTCATTTGACTTGTTCGTTCAACAATACGATCCGTCGTTTGTCAGTGTCTCTCTGGCAAATACCGGATTTATAGAATTTATAAAGAAATACAAACAGTTTCAACTAATTTTCTTTGATGACGTGGAAGCGCTTTTCGCCAATTCGCAAAAACATCCCGAACTGGCAGAAAAATTTAATCTTAAAGAAATTAATCCCTTTCGTTATAAAGATATTCATTATGAAAAGGAGTCGAAAGAGAGGCTCAAAGGCGTTTTGACAGAGGCGAAACGAATTCTTGATGTCCACCCAGGCTGTGGAATGGCAAACATGATGATCGCGAATGTTTTGATGGCAAACGGGGAATACGAACAAGCATTGAATTATGCGGATGCCGTTATCCGTCATTATCCGAACACATCCACCGGTTATGCATTGAAAGGGGATGCCCTTCGCGCGATGGAGCAGGTGGAGGGGGCGATTGAGCAATATGAGGCCGCCATTCGCAGAGGATTAAAGCCGGAGGATGCAAAGGTCTACTGGAATCTGCATACCTGCTACGGGCATCAAAAAAAATACAAGAAAGCCTACAAAGTCCTGTCAAAATTTGTTAATCCTTATCATCCGGAAGCGAACTACAAGGATATTTACGCATTGGCCGTCACGGCGGCACATGCGGGAAAAAGACGGGATGCCGTAAACTTTTTAAACATAGCTCGGTTCAAAGTCCCGCCAGATGATGCGGAATATTCAAAAAAGATATCGGACCATCTGGTTGCGCTCGATCCGAAAAGAAAAAGGAGTTATTAATAGTCGACATGCTTTTTCAAAGATCGGAAATGCTGAATGGATCGGCAACAAGAAAACAGAATCATCATTGAAGTTCTCCAAGGGGATAGGCAAAAATATTCTCTTCTGGTGGAGCATTATAAGGGACATGTTTTCCACCTGGCCTACCGGATGACCGGCGATTTGTCCGAGGCGGAGGATCTCACGCAGGAAACCTTCATTCGAGCCTATCTTCATCTCTCCAAATTCCATCCGGATCGAAGTTTTTTTACCTGGCTCTATACCATCGGCATCAATCTGATCCGTAATCAAAGGATCCGTCGAATGTCCCCGCGAGGCTGAATCTGGCGCAGGCCTATCAGGATGAAAGACGATATGAAGATGCTCTGCGGGAATATGAATATCTTAATCAGACGATAAAAAACAACAAGGGGTATATCTACTACGGCATGGCCGGTGTTTATTCGGAGCAGCACCGGTACGAAGAATCCATTAGCTATCTGAAGAAGGCTCAAGAAAATGAATTTGATTATCTGGAGCTTCTGAAGGTGGATAAAAGGTTTGCCGATTTCAGGGCGACGACGTTTTATGAGTTCATGCGCGATAGCGTTAGGCTTTCTGACATCGAATGATCATGGAACCGGAGAATTCTCTGATCAGTGGAATTTTTTCCAGAAGGACTGAGATTCGATCAACTGATTTCACAAGGGGCGCTGGAGTCGAAGGGTGCAAGAAGTCAAACGGGGTCACTTCAACATGAGAAAAGCCGTGACCGCGGAAGGTTTCGGCAATCTTCCAACGAAAAAAAGCGGTTTCATCCGGTGAATCACCCTCTTTGCGCTTCAGGTAGGGAACGTTTTTTATCAAGGCGACTTGTGGATTGAGCATGTTGGGCTCAGTAAAAAGGATTTTCCCCCCCGGTTTTAAAATCCTGAAGAATTCCTTCAGTGCCGTATCAACCTCAAGATGGTGAAGCGATGAGCTGCCGACAATATAATCAAAACTCGCGTCTGCGAATTCAGTTTTGCAGGCATTGCCGGTGACAAAATGGACGTTAGGAGCCGTTACTCGCTCTTTCGCACAAAAGATGAGATCTTCACAGAGATCAATGGCGGTAATCTTGTTGCCGGTTCTGGATAATTCCTGTGTGAAAAGGCCCGTTCCACATCCGATTTCAAGCACTTGATGCCTGTTGTTCAATCCTATAAAATCGGAAAACAAGCCGCATCGCCTGGACCAGCGGACTTTGCCGGCCGGTGAGGACCAGTTCCATATTTCTTCGCCGTGTTCAAGAATATATTGTCCATGAGAAATTTCGTGAATCAGCCGTTTATCAGTTGTCATGAAAATATCCTAGGTGAACTTGATTCTTCTGGCCGCGAAAACTACCATGCGCAAAAGGAGCCAGCCGTGACGGAAGCGGTGAATATTCGTCTCTCCGTAGGTGCGCGCGCGATAACGGATGGGCAGATCGACGATTTTCATGCCCAGCTTGGCGGCGCCAAAAATCAGATCATAATCCCCGAAGGGATCAAAGTTTCCAAAATAGGTTCGATTGGCGGCGATCAATTCATAGTCTTGTTTGTACATCACCTTCGTGCCGCAAAGCGTGTCCTTAACCGGCTGTCCCAGAAGCCAGGAAAACGCTAAAGAGAAAAATTTGTTGCCCAGGAAGTTGAAAAAGCGCATGGCCTGCTGTTCCATGGGATAGACCAGGCGCACACCATTGATGAATTCCCCCTGTCCCGAGATGAGCGCCTCATAAAACCGGGGCAGGTCCTGGGGCGAAACGGTCAGATCGGCGTCCAGAATCATCAGCACGTCGCCTTTTGCGCGGGAAAATCCCAGGCGGACTGCGTCGCCTTTCCCTTCGCCTGTCTGGCGATGCAGTTGGACATTGAAAGAAGGTCGGGCGGCCATTTCGCGTTCGATCGTGGCATATGTGTCATCGTGAGAGTGCCCTTCCACAAAGACCAGTTCCGTGCCGGCGCCCAATTGCGGTGCTTCGTCAAAGATGCGACCGATATTGCCGGATTCGTTACGGGCGGGAACAATGACGGACACAAGCGGACGATCCTTCACGCCATGGGGAAGAGGGCGAGCCACGATGAAGTTGGTCATTGCCAAAAACCTGAAGGGCCAGAGTCTGACGAGAAACTTATTGCACAGCGATGACAACCCAGGTGTGTTAAACGGCCAGAGAATGTCCTGCCAGGAACGGATTACTTCAAAGCCGGCAAGCGAAAGAATGCCTGAGATATCCTCCACCGTCAGCCAGTTTTGGGTGAGTCTTGGCTTGGCCACACCGATTTTCTCCGCGATGAAAAGCGGCAGTTCCCACACACGGCTGTAGGTATTGAGAATCAGGCGCGTACGCGGATGGCATAAACGTCCGAGTTGCTCAAAGACCTTTTGAACGTCCCACAGGTCGTCTATCAGATCCGAAAGGATAATCACATCAAACGGACCTTGAATGTCCTGCAGATTATGGACATCCGTTTCATGCCATTCAAACCGGGGGTGCAATCGAGTAGCCCGGAAAATCATCTCCGGTGAAAAATCAATTCCCACGCCGCGAGACGGCGCAAGGGCGGTCAGCAAGTCTCCACGTCCGCAGCCGACTTCCAGAATTCTTTGATCCGGCGGCACCCAGAAACGGTATATTTCTTTGAGGCGTTTGTGGTATCCCTGCGACCAGCCCGACCACGAATCCATTTTTCGGGCAATCTCATTCCAGTGTGCCTTGCGGATTTGCTGATAGTTTAAAAAACCACGGTCGTTGCCAGTCATATTCAGCCTGTGTCTTTCCTCTGGTATCCGGGCACTCCGGAAAATTACAGGAATCAAATAGCGAGTCAGGGGACGGATTGTCAAGAACTATATCCGCGAAAAATCATTGAGTGAAAAATGAGGTTTGATTCAAAGGCAAATAAAAGGGTGCTCTGTGTCGATTCCGCTTGAAAAAATACGATGAAAGATTTAATGTTATCATGTATTTTAACGTGTAGAAGGATTATGTAGATGCAGGATCAGACTCGGTCAAGGAGAGCTGTTGCCGTGAAGATAATCGGGACGGAAAAAGGCTTCACTCTTTTAGAAATTATTGCCATCCTGGTGATTTTGGGAATCTTGGCGGTCGTAGTGGTGAGCCGGACAACCAGCATGAATGCAGAAGTTTACACCGGAGCGGATACGCTCAAAACACACCTGCGTTATGCCCAGACGGTTGCCATGAATAAAGATCCCAATGTGGTTGGGGGCTTCACGGTCGCAGGCATTTCGTATGACGCCGGCGCCAATCAATACTGGCTTTTTTCAGGAGTGAATCCGTCTGCAAACATTATGCTTCTTCCGGACGACGCGCGTTTTACGGACGCCAGCAGAAAAATTAATCTAAATGATAAAAAAATCCGCTTTGACCGAGGATTTACGATTTATTTCAACAACCGCGGAATTCCCTACGTTTCTTATCCGTTAGCCCTCCTGATGACAGACTTCACTGTCACAGTATCCGGATTGAGCGGCGGCGCGACAAGAGTTGTCCAAATAACACCGGAGACAGGATTTATTCCATGAGATACATAAAAGGATTTACGCTTGTTGAAGTGATTATCACCATTCTCATACTGGCGATTGCCGCCGCGGCATTTGTCACGTATTTTGGAAAGGCTTTCACCGGCAGCGCGATTCCGGCAGGACAGGTTCAAAGCCAGTACCGGCTCATAGAACAGATGGAGGAAATTACCGCAGAATACCGAAGGCGGCTGGATCTGGGAACCCTGGAGCTGGAAACGTTCACGAACGATTATGTCGACCCGAAGCTCAACAACCCGAGTACGGCCACGTTCGGTCATCTAAACGCGGGCGCCTTCACGACACAGTCACCGGTTTTGCAGGTCACCCTCAAAGACGGCGATCAAACGCTGTTTTCGGTCTTTACGGAGTAGCGATTTATGAAAATAAAAACTCAAAAAGGTCAATCCGGTTTTACGCTGATCGAAGTGATCCTGGTTTTAGTGATTGTCGGAGTGCTCGCCACAGCTTTGACCCTTGGGTTGGTCAGAGGCGTAGAGTATTACCTTTTTGCCAGTGAGGCAACCCAATTGTCGCAGAAAGCTCAGGTGGCACTGGCCAGAATTAAAAAAGAGCTTATTGAAACCCCATCCATCACTAAAACTGAACCCCAGGAGATCGTCTTTACATCTATAGACGGCGCGAGTTATACAATTAAAAACGCCGGCGATGTGATAAGGCTTGGTCGTGGCAATAATTTGCAGGTATTGATTGATCGGGTGGACAGTTCAACGCCATTGTTCGTATATACATTGGATACGATTAATGGTGTCCATACGCTAACCTCCGTGAAGGTGACGATCGTTCTTAATTACGGGAGAAATGAAAATCTAAAGTTTGAAACAACGGTAAACCGCAGAAAAACCGTTTCCCGGATTTTGCCGGGTTTGAACTGACCGGTTTTCAGGAAAGAAGGCAATGAATAGAAAGATTCTATCCAGGACAGGCGATCAAAAGGGTTCCACACTGGTATTTGTCATTATCGGAATGGTGGTGGTGGCTGTTTTGGCTGCTGGGCTGTTTTCCATGACATCAACATCCGCCTTTAATCAGGCCGAAGCGCAGAAAGACACCAAAGCATACTACATCAGCGAATCCTGCCTCCGGATCGCCGCCAGCGAATACAAGGTAGCGGCCAATAAAAACACAAGGCTCGCCGGACTGCATAATCAAGCGCTGACAATGCCGAACAACCAGGGTTCCTGCACAATGCAGATTTATCCTTACTGGTTTTACGCAACCACGGCTCATGCAGCCAATTCAGCATCCATCACCCTCTATCTACCCGGTGCTGTGCCACCGATTGATGAACATGGAAGTGTGCCAATAACCCTGCCGGCGAATGCAAATCTTAAGATGAAAGGCAGCAGCGGTGCTGTAGCCGTTTTCAGCAGCGCAACAACAGGAAGTTTTAACGCTGCCAATGGCGGAACGGCCGTGACTTTCAATTTAAGTACGCCTTTTGCGAACGCACTTGTGGCAGGCGATGAGTTTTATCTGGGATACAACTATACTTCCACACAGGCTACGCCTCCAAATTCCGGCGGCAATCTAATCCTGAATGTCGCTGTGACGGACATAAACGATTTAACGGCAAAGATGTTCCCTCCGAAGAAAGGAAGTATCTTTATAGAGAATAGCAGTAATATATCCCAATATTCGTATGATGAACGCATCATCAATACAGTTGCCAGTCCGCACACTGTCACCCTGACAAATATTCAGCCGATACCAGGGGCGCCGATGCCTGTTTTCCCGGTAGCAGTCAATAACACGCCTGTCTATATGGCGAAAAGCATGGGATTAAGAGCAACGTCCAACTATGGAGATTAATTGACTAAGCCAGGTTCATAAGGAGTTCGAAATGAGAAAAGTAAAAATATTATCTATATTGCTGGTTCTAATGGTGCTGCCAGGCATAGTCCACGGGGCCGAAAAGACCATTACCACCTATACATGGGACAGAAATATCCAGGTGCAACCGGAGGAACCAGGCGGCGAACCAAGAAATCGCGTCTTGATGTCCATCTCTGGCGGCAGTATTTTGTCGGTATTAAATACATCCGGCACGGGTAATAAGGTTGCATCCGTTACCTACAACGACAGCAGCGGATGTACATCCGTCTGGGCTGTATTTAGCAATTTTTCTATGATTCCCGATCCGGAAAACACCGGCTGCAGCATAGGCTCTCTGGTGGTCCCGCTGACCACCACTGCCACGGAACCCCTGCGGCAAAGCTGGACAACCTACAAAAGTGTGTCCTACGATGTGCAGGTAAAGGTGGGCTGGTATCAGACGCTAGACTACGCAGCCCAGGGTATCAACATCCGTTGGCAGGAAAGTTCCACGCCCGGGAAATACGAGGGTTATGGAATCAGTTTCATTAATTTCGATCATAGATCAAACTGCACTCCTTCATCGAGGGGTGACTATCTGCCGATAGACATTAAGCCGGGTCCCGGTAACAGTCTCCAAAAAAAGCTGCTGATGGTTTTGTGGATGCAAAGAGTCGTTAGTGGTGTTGAGCGTCGGGATTGGCTGGCTTATGCCGTTCTGGGCGAACCGGGTAGCAATTTGAGTAAAATGAATGATCCGAAGGTTATCGGTGGTCAAACATCATGCAATAACCAGGGTTTATGCACAGACTCGCGCACGATTACCGACAATGCCACTCTGTTAGTCCGTGTTGAAGACAGAATCTCGGGTGCCGAGCGCTATAATGATATAAAAATCTATTACGGGGATCCCTCCGTAAATAATTCAAGAACGTCCGGAACTCGGGGATTGGACACGGTCGCCACCAATATCAACCGCGGTCTTTATCCACCGAAATGCAGCGCGGCTGTTTTTCCCATCTGGCCTGGCAATACATTGGAACCATACACCAGCATGGATCAGACATTCACATACTGGTCCTATATGGCCTGGCACGCGGCAATCCCTTATGTCCTCAACAATGTGGTGATACCGACCCAGCGTTTCGCTTCTGACGGACTGGCCCATTCGTACCGATGCACGACGGCAGGAACCAGCGGAAACATTCAGCCGGTGTGGCCTGTTGCTTCCGGGGCCACTGTCAGCGACGGCGGTGTTGTCTGGCGGGAGAACGGAACAAGCAGGCCCACGTCATATGATTACTTCACGTTGCTTTCAGCGAATCCTCTGCTGAGCAACAACAGTGTCAGGCTGGTGATGAATTCCAATTTACCGTCAACGGTTTTATTGCAGCCGGACCGCGCGACGATTCGCACCACGGAATTTACCCTGTCGGACTATCCCGCCGGCAAGCCGGAGATCGCTCTGCATGGCATGGGTGGCCTTACGGGATCGGACACGGTCGCTTTCAATGATCTGGCTGTTCAAATACTGGGAAGGAGAGAATGAATAAAATGAAAAAAATGATGATTTGTATGGCTGTCTGGATGGTAGTTTTTATGATGTCTGATTCAGTTATGGCGTTGGCACCTGTTGAGAAAAAAACCTCCGGCTCGGATAAGAAGGTCGAAGAGCAATCCATGAGCACTCCTGTACAAAAGAGACAGATGAAATCAAAGGGAAACGCAGCCGATACTGAGAAAGAAAAGAAAGAAAATAAGACTGAAGAACAAAAGTAATACTATTCGATGAAGGAAGGTATTTCGGAAGCATGGCAACCGATATTAGAAATCATTTTGTCCCTGAAGGATTGCTCGATATTCGTGATCGGCAGGTGATGATAAACGAGCTGAAAACGACGCTCCGTCTGATCCAGTCAGATTTTGACTTCAGCCATTTCGATGCGGCATTTCATAATGTTGAACGGTTGTTTGGCGGGAAATACAAGGGATACCGGAAGTGTAATACGTCATACCACGATTTTCGCCATACGCTGCTGGTGCTTCTGGCCATGGCCAGACTGATGCACGGCGCATCGCAAGACGGTGTTGAATTTTCAGAAAAAGAGATCAATCTGGGGCTGGCCGGTGCGCTGATGCACGATACGGGGTATATTGCATCCATGGACGACTACGCGGGCACCGGCGCGAAATACACAATGAGCCACATCGGCCGCAGCATCATTTTCACGCAGAAGCACTTTGCGGGAAATTCCTACTTTGCGGGGGACATGAAAGAATTTCACGATATTCTCAGTTGCACGGGCGTCCATACGATGGTTCCCGACCACGAATTTTCTTCGATCAACATCGAACTTCTGGGGAAAATGCTGGGGACCGCCGACCTTCTCGGGCAGATGGCCGACCGGCTTTACCTCGAGAAGCTGATGCTGCTTTACAGCGAATTCGAGGAAGGGGCGGTTCCGGGGTTTGACAGTGAAATTGATCTATTCCGCAAGACGGTCAGTTTCTATAAACGGACGAAATCCAGATTTGAAAACGAGTTCGCAAATGTCAATCGATACATGAAATTGCATTTCAGGGAACGCTGGAATCTTGACGGCAATCCTTATGAAGAATCCATTGAAAAGAATATCAACTATCTAAAATTCATTCTCAAAAACAGCCAGAAGGATATCTATCATTCCCTGCGACGCAACGCGATCTCCTTCCAGTAAAGCGGCATAGGGTCGCGATCACGGACTGGACGAATCATCGAATCAGATCTCCAGTCCCATATGATCAACTGCGACATATGCGATCCGGTCTGACTAATAATTGACTTTTGTTATTGATATGTTATTAATCCAAAGCGAATCCGCTCGGGGACTTGCATTTTCATCTTCAGGAGGTTTGAGTGAACATTACGGTAAAAAAAGGAAAGATCGAGGAGGCGAAAACCCAGGCGATTATCCTTCCCCTTTGTGAAGGGGAAAGTCAGCTGTCCGAAGCGGCGCGCGGTGTCGATCTGAAAACAGGCGGAATCATAGGCGACATCATCAAAAGCGGCGATTTTGAAGGCAGGGCTTCGCAGATTTCGGTGCTGTATTCGGGAGACCGCCTGCCGGCAAAAAGAATCGCATTGGTGGGGCTGGGTAAAAGAAAAGATCTGGATCCGGGGAAAATAAGAAACGCATATGCCGGAATCATGCAGCATCTGCGTGCACTGAATGTCAAAGACGCGGCAACCACCATCGATGCGGAGCTTCTGCCGGATCAAAAACGAAAAGTCATTGCGGCCGTGACGGAAGGTTCCATCCTCGGTCTTTATCAATACACGCCTTATAAAACGATTGGCCGCGACGAACTCAAAGCCATGCGTCAACTGGAAATTGTGACGGCTCCCGGAGATTATACTCTTACGCTGGAAGAAGCCGGAAAGTCGAAAATCATTTCGGAGGCGGTTTCATTCGTTCGCAATCTGGTGAGCGCGCCGGGCAATGAAATGACGCCCGCGATCCTCGCTGCCCACGCTCAGAAAATCGGCAAGAAAAAAAACGTGACCTGCCGGACTCTGGACAAAAAGAAGATGAAAGCGCTGGGTATGAACGCGCTTCTGGGCGTTGCATCCGGAAGCTGCCAGGAACCGAAATTCATCATTCTGGAGTACACAGGCGCAAAGAAGGGTCAGGCGCCGATTGTGCTGGTGGGCAAGGGGCTGACGTTCGACAGCGGCGGCATCTCTATTAAGCCTGCAGAAAAGATGGATGAAATGAAAACGGATATGGCAGGCGGCGCGGCGGTACTGGGTACGATCATGGCCATATCCGGACTGAATCTGCCGATCAATGTCGTCGGACTGATCCCCACCACGGAGAACATGCCGGGCGGCTGTGCCTATAAACCCGGCGATATTCTGAAATCCTACTCGGGTATCACCATTGAGGTGATCAACACAGATGCGGAAGGGCGCCTTATCCTGGCCGACGCGCTTTCATACGCGTCCAAATACAAACCGGCGGCCATTCTCGATATCGCGACACTCACTGGCGCCTGTGTGATTGCGCTGGGTGACGATGTGATCGGCATGCTGGGTACGGACGACACGCTCAAAGCCCAAGTGCGCGACGCGGCCGATGCGACAGGCGAGCTTGTCTGGGAGCTGCCCCTCTGGAATCATTATTCCGAATTGATTAAAAGCGACATTGCCGATTATAAAAATACCGGCGGCCGTGCAGGCGGCACCATTACGGCGGCGGCTTTTTTGAGCAAATTTGCCGGTGATTATCCATGGGTGCATCTGGATATTGCAGGCCCCGCCTGGACAACGAAGGACAAGGGTTACATTCCCAAGGGCGCCTCCGGTGTGGGCGTACGTCTGTTTGTCGAATTGCTGATCCAACGCTCCGGAAAATAAAATGTCTGTTTTGCTCGATATTCAAAATCTGAAGACGGTGTTTCACACGGCCCGCGGCACCATCCGGGCTGTAGACGGTGTGTCGCTTAGTGTGGCTGAAGGCGAGACGCTCGGCATTGTCGGAGAGTCCGGCTGCGGCAAAACCATGCTGGCCCTGTCGGTGATGAGGCTGATTTCGGCAAACGGCCGGATAGCCTCCGGAAGCATTTTATTTCAGGGACAAAACCTGTTGAGTTTATCGGAGCAGGAGATGCGGGCGAAACGCGGGGATGATATCGCGATGATTTTTCAGGAACCGATGACATCGCTCAATCCTGTTTTGCGGGCGGGGGATCAGATCGCAGAAGCCATTCGTCTTCATCAGAAATTGCCTAAACGAGAGGCGCAGGCACTGAGCATAGAGAAGCTCAGGGAAGTGGGCATACCCGATCCCGAACGCCGGGCCAGAGTCTATCCGCATCAGCTCAGCGGAGGCATGCGTCAGCGTGTGATGATCGCCATGGCGATGTCGTGCAATCCCAAATTGCTGCTGGCGGATGAACCGACTACAGCGCTGGACGTGACCATCCAGTCGCAAATCCTCGATTTGATCTCCGAGCTTCAGGAAAAAAACAACATGGCGGTTTTGCTCATCACGCACGATTTGGGCATTGTCGCCCAGACTGCCCGGAAAATGGCGGTGATGTATGCAGGCAGAGTGGTGGAAGCCGGGGCGACACAGGAGCTATTTTCGCGGCCCTGTCACCCTTACACGCTCGGACTGATTCTGTCGCGGCCGTCCATGGATGACCCCTCACATCATCTGAAAACCATTCCTGGCACCGTGCCCAGTTTGTATGATCTTCCGGCAGGATGCCGGTTTCACGACCGCTGCACGTGCGCGATTTCCCGGTGCACCATTGAAGAACCGGAATTGATGGAGTTCGCCGCAGGACATTTCGCAGCTTGCTGGAATCCGGTTTCAGGCTGGAGCGCAAAATAATGGAAAAGGATATGCAAGACCCCCTGATCGATATCAGACATCTTGAGAAGGGATACCGTTTAAGTTCAGGGCTCTGGAACACCCGTCACCGCATCGTAAAGGCGGTGGACAAGGTCGACCTGAAGATTCTGCGAGGTGAGACGCTGGGACTGGTCGGCGAATCCGGCTGCGGGAAATCCACACTGGCGAAGTTGATCATGAGATTGGAGAGCCCCGATGGGGGAGACATCAATTTCAAGGGTGACAATATTTTTGACTATACTGGCGACGCCCTCAAGGCTTACCGGCGAAGCGTGCAAATGATCTTTCAGGATCCCTATTCTTCGCTCAATCCAAGAAAGCAGGCGGAAAGCATCATCACAGAGCCTCTGATCATTCACAAAACGGGCAATGCGAAAGACATCAAAGAGCGGGTGTTTCAGATGATGAATAAAGTGGGATTAAGCCGTGAACAGGCACGCCGTTACCCGCATGAATTCAGCGGGGGGCAAAGACAGCGTATCGGCATTGCGCGCGCGCTGGCGCTTGAGCCCGAGCTGATTATTGCCGACGAGCCGGTCTCCGCGCTTGACGCGTCCATTCAGGCGCAAATTCTGAATCTACTCGTGGATCTGAAAGACGATTTCGGTCTGACCTATCTGTTTGTATCGCACGATTTAAATGTGATACGCCACATGTCCGACCGTGTGGCGGTGATGTATCTGGGACGCATTATTGAGCTGGCGAATCAGAAAGATCTCTATGCAAATCCTCTTCATCCCTACACGAGAATGCTGCTTGCGGCCATGCCGCTTTGCGATCCGTCCGCCAAAAAACCTGAAAAGATGATCCGCGGTGAGGCGGCAATCGACGACGAACGCGGATGCAGCTTCAAAAGCCGCTGCATCTATAGGATCGCAATTTGTGAAGAGCTTGTGCCGGAACTGAAAAAACTGGGCGAAAGGGGGCTGTGCGCCTGTCATCGGGCGGCAGAGATTTGAAATGATCGGTCACGAAAAAAAGGTCACCTGGAAAAATGGAACGCTTTCAAGCGAAGGCTTGTTTAGCCGGGGAAGTTCCGATCGGGGCGTTGTGATTTGTCATCCGCATCCGCAGATGGGCGGTTCGATGCATAACAACGTGGTGGAAACGATTCAGCGCGTTTACGCCCGGCATCAGGATTCGACGCTGCGGTTTAATTTCCGGGGTGTCGGAGAAAGTACCGGTTTCTACAGCGAAGGGCGGGGTGAAACGAAGGATGTCGCCGCCGCTTGTGATTACATCAAAAGCCGGGGTGTCCGTGAGATTGTTCTGGCGGGGTATTCGTTCGGCGCCTGGGTATGTCTGAATCTGCTCAAGGAGGATCAGCCGGATATCGCGTCGGTGATCTTCATTTCCCCTCCGGATAAATATTTTCCGTTTGACTGGGCAGGGATGAAACACCCGCCGAATCTGATCGTTTGCGGGAATCATGATCCTTTCTGCGACGTGTCCGCCATTGAGGTCATCACCCGAAAATACGACATCCCCCTGGTGGTGATTGAAGGCGGCGATCATTTTTACCTGGAAAACGAAGAGCAATTGGCCCGGATTTTAGAAGGAAAAATGTGTTAAAATAATATTAAAAAAAGCTTGATTTTAATAAAAATGGTGTTAATGTTTTTACTAATGGAATATTTGCTTCACATCAAGCCCAAGCGGTAACTGGATTTATCAGGAATAGGTAGTGTTAAAAGAGTTACAGAAAATAATAAAATAACCGCAGGAGATTCTTTTTAGCAAAAGAGTCCGTGCGGTTTTTTTTAGTTTCCGGGGATCGGTTCCTTAGGAGACAAAACTTTTGAAAGGGGGACTTTAAGCTTTGGCAGAAGGAAAAGTAAAATGGTTCAATGAGAAGAAGGGGTTCGGTTTTATTGAAAACGACGAGGGTGGAGATGTATTCGTACATTATAGTGCAATCGCCGGGACCGGATTTAAAACGCTTTTTGAGGGACAGAGGATCCGTTTCGAAATTGAACAGGGGAACAAAGGGCCCAGCGCCGCTAATGTTCAGCCACTGTAATCGTAATTAAATTCTAAAAAGTGCCCCGTTCAGGGGCACTTTTTTTTTACCTTCAAATCGAAGCAAACCGTTTTAACTCTTTGCGGGCGCTGTGCCGGATGACGACAAACGCGATGACTGTCGCGATGGGCAACGCCACCCAGGCGCCGATCAATCCGAAGTACTTCGCAAGCAGGATAATCAAAGGAACAAGCAGCACCGTGTCGCGGAAGAAAAGCAGAAGCATGGCAAGCAGGCCTTTGCCGAGTCCGATGAACATGTTGATATAGATGATCACCGGTGCGGAAAAGACGAGAACGGAAACATAAATGCGCAAAGCGGTTGTGGAAATGTTGATCAGAGCCTCATCCGTGGTGAAAATACCGACGATCGGTCTGGCAAAGACAATCAGAAGAATGGAGGAGATCAGGGCGAAATAACTCGATGCTTTGACCGAAACAAACACAGCCTGGCGCAGACGTTCATGGAGTCTGGCGCCGTGGCTGAAACCAATCACAGGCATGACGCCGAATCCGATGCCGAAAAGAATCATGGTGACCACCCCGTTTACACGCAGGCTGATGCCGAGCGCCCCGATGGCAAGAGTACCGAATGAGGAAAGAACATGGTTGTAAACAACCAGGACGACGGTGATCATCAAATTGGTCATCACGGAAGGAAGGCCGGTGGCATAAATCGCTTTGATAATCGACCAGTCCGGGATCAGATCCCTCCATTTTAATTCATACTTCGAAGATTTCAATTGTAAAAAATAGACGGAAAAAATGCTGGCGAAAAATTGCGCAAGCACGGCGGCCAGCGCCGCGCCACGGATTCCCAAATGCGGCAACGGGCCGATGCCGAAGATCAGCAAGGGGGCGAGTACAATACTGAAAAGTGAAGAAATCAGAACCACCACCATTGACAGAAGCGGCCGGCCTTCAGCGCGCAGCAGATTGTTGCACATCATGGAAAAGATCAAAAAAGGCGCGCTGAAAATGATCATGCCGAGATAATCCCGGCAAAGGGGCATGATTTCATCGAACGCGCCGAAAAGAATTAAAATGGGATCCTGAAAAAACGTTACGGCAATGATGATGAACAATCCGGAAGAAAAGGATAGAAAAAAAATCTGGCCGGCGGTATGCTTCGCCTGAGAGATATTTCCGGCGCCGAACATCCGTGCGGAAAATGAGCCGGCGCCGACGCCGGTTCCGACACCGATTGCGGCGAAAAGCATCTGTATCGGAAAGCAGACGGTGAGGGCGGCGAGCGCCTGGGGACTCAGGCGTGCAAGCCAGAACGTATCGATGAAGTTGTAGATGGAGATAGCGAGCATGGCAATGATCGAAGGCCAGCTCATTTTCAAAATCAAAGGGAAGATTGCCTCGGTGGCTAAATCAAGTCTTTTAACCATGGTCCCGCATTCATAAGCGTTAAGATATGCGTCATGTCGTTACACAGAAAGGGTGATAATTTCAAGATAAACCTTATGGGAAAAAATCTGATCGTCATATTAGGTGCGACCGCATCGGGAAAGACGCATCTGGCGGCCCGTCTGGCCAGTGAATTACAAGGTGAAATCATATCGGCGGATTCCCGTCAGGTATATCGCGGGATGGATCTCGGTACGGGCAAGGATTTGCATCAGTATATCATTGACGGACGGCGCGTCCCCTGTCATCTGGTGGACATTCTTGATCCGTCTTGCGAATTCAATGTCTATGATTTTCAAAAAAGATTCTATGAGGTATTCGACCAAGTGCGCAAGCGAAATAGGTTGCCTGTTTTGTGCGGCGGAACAGGACTTTATCTTGAGGCTGTTTTGATGTCTTATCAGATGCCGCAGGCAGTCTCCGATCCTGCTTTGACAGCGTTATTATCCGAAAAAACAATTCCTGAACTTCAAGAGATATTGTGTTCCTACCCCACGCAGTTGCACAACAGAACCGACCTCGATGATCGCGGGCGTTTAATCCGCAGGATTGAGATTGAAGCGGCCAGGAAGAATCCAGCCAGGCCGGATGCTCAACGTCCGGTTATTGATCCGGCCGTTTTCGGAATTCGCCGGGATAGGACGGACCTGCGCCGGAGAATCGCCTTGCGCCTTAAGGAAAGAATCGGGCAGGGGATGATTGAGGAGGTCGAAGGTCTGCATACAAATGGACTGTCGTGGGAGCGTCTGGAGAGCTTCGGTCTGGAATACCGTTTTATCGCGCAATACCTGCAGGATAAAATCACAAAAGATGAAATGGTCAGCCTTTTGGCGATTGCCATCGGGCAGTTTGCCAAGCGTCAGGAAACCTGGTTTCGGCGTATGGAAAGAAGGGGGATCGATATCACCTGGGTTGATGGCGACGATTACCAGACTCTCAAAGACCGCATTATGAAAGCAATGGATGAAGAAACCTTCTTTACTGGATGATTATTTTGCGAAATACGCGGCGGATGATGCCTGGGGCATACAATCGGCGGACACCGGAGAGGGGATCCGGAAGGTGATCGTGATTCCCGCGTACGCGGAGAATGAAGTGCTTTTTTCCACGCTTGCGACACTTGCGCGAAACCCGGCATCCGAACTCGAAGCAACTTTTGTCCTTTGTGTGATCAACAACAAGCCGGACGCGAGCGACGCGGTGCGGGAGAATAATTTTCAAACCATGTGCCGACTGGACAGGCTCATAGATAAAAAAGCATCTTTGAAGGAACATGATGAAAAAAGCCTTCGGGAAATTCACATCTCGCCGCTTAAGGTGGGCTATGTGGATGCCTCGTCAGCCGGTCGTGAAATCCCTCAGAATGAGGGCGGCGTGGGAATGGCCAGAAAAATCGGAATGGACAGGGCGCTCGGTCTCTTGCGCGAATGGATTGACAGGCAGGCTCTGATTTTAAGCCTGGATGCCGATACGCGTGTCGAGCCGAATTATCTGCAGGCGATCGGAGAGGCTTTTAAAAAAAGGATGAAGACAGCGGTGGTCGCCTATGAACATGATATGCCCACAGACAGGCAAAGCCGTCGGGCGATTGTCTGCTACGAAATATTTTTGCGTTACTGGGTTCTGGGTTTGACCTACGCGCTTTCGCCTTACGCCTATCACGCCGTCGGATCCACCATCGTGACCACGGCATCGGCTTATCTGGAAGTTCGGGGAATGAACCGTCGCGCCGCGGGCGAGGATTTTTATTTTCTCAATAAACTGGCCAAGCAAGGTACAATCGGACGGATCAACACCACACGGGTTCATCCGTCGGCCAGAATCTCGCATCGCGTTCCGTTTGGCACGGGAGCAGCCATGGGGGATTCGCTTGCAGGACAGCGTGAGCCGAAACTTCTTTACGATCCGCGTGTATTTGTCATTCTTGCCGAATGGCTAACCCTGATGAATACACACAGTCATGAAGACGCACAGACGATTTTGGCAAAAGCCGGCAACATACATCCGCGCCTGGCTGCTTTTCTGACGGAAAGGAGATTCATTCCCGTTTGGACCAGAATTGCCCAAAACGCCAAAACCAAAAAAACGCTCAGGGATCAGTTTCATACATGGTTTGACGGATTTGAAACGCTCAAACTGATCAATGATCTGACCCGGACGGTGTATCCTCGAATCGATCTTTTTGATGCTTCGGAAAAACTTCTGGCGAAAATGACCGAAACCCCGGCCGATTTCGTTTCCGGCAGCCCGAATGAGGATGATGCCCTGCTGCGGCTTCTCAATGATTTAAGAGCGAAAGCATGATGATTGACGTGTGATTGCGCTCAAGAATCCCCCTTGACTTGAATGACTTACTTCACGTATAGCTCGCAAAATGTCGCAGATCTTTAAAGGAGGACGGGCCATGCGCCTGAAACGGTTGAGATTCGCCGTCATGTTCATTATGGTCGCGGTCTGGTTTTTGACTGCCGGTTGTTCCAGCAATGATGATGCGACCGGTGACGCGGTTCCAATGAAACAAGGGGAAGGCGAAATTGAATCTTCCGTCATACTGGAACGTAGCTTAATCGAGCCGCCGGTTGCGGATGTGAAACAGGTGGCCCCCGGTGATGTCGTGATCAGCGTCAACGGAAAAGAACTGAAACGATCCGAACTGCAAAGCAAGCTTCGGCATAAAATGAATCTTCAAAAGAACAGGATTCCCGCCGATCAGAGACAGCTCATTGAAGAAGGAATCCGGAAGCAGTTGATCGAGAATTTCATCATGCGGACAGTCCTCGCCGATGAGGCGGATAGCAGAAACATTACGGCAAATCAGGAAGAAATAGAAAAGGAAACCAGTCAGATTCGTTCCAGGCTTCCGTCCGATAAAAAGCTTGAAGATTATTTCAGAGAAAATGATATTCGTGATGAAGACATCGCGCTGGGAATCAGAGTCAGCAAGCTGGTGCGGATGGAGGCGGGCCAAAACCCTGCACCGACCCAGAAGGAAATCAGCCGATTTTATAATGAAAACAAGGAAAGGTTCACAAAAGGGGAAAGCGTTCATGTTCGTCATATTCTCCTGGCGATTAACGCCGGGGACGATGACGAAACGCGAGCCGCAAAGAAAGCGAAAATCGACGATATCAGAAAACAATTGCTGGAAGGGGCCGATTTTGCCCGGATGGCGGCTCTGTATTCGGACTGCCCCAGTAAAGCCAGAGGGGGAGATCTTGGTATTATTAATATAAATCAAATGGTTGAGCCAATTGAGCAAGCTGCGTTTTCACAAAAGGTTCATGAAATAGGCGAGGTGATCAGTACGGAATACGGGCATCATGTGATCGAGGTGCTTGAGCGCCATCCTGCACGGACAGTGAAGCTCGAAGATGTGAAGGAAAGCATTGTCCGGTTTCTTGAGCAGGAAAGGGAGGCAGACGCATTTGAGCGGATGACAATGAGACTTCGGCAAAATGCCGAAATCATCCGGTATGAAAAGTGATGAGAAACAGAAAACCGGGAAAAATATGCGATCACCTTTGGCTTTTGGGAACGCCGGAAGCCTGTGTGTATCTTATTGAAGGACGTCAGTCTTCAGCGCTGATCAACGCGGGAATGGCCTATATTCTGCCGGATGTCGTCCGGCAGATCGATCAGTTCGGTATCGAAAAGAGAAAAATCAAGCACCTCATCATTCTGCATTCCCACTTTGACCATGTCGGCATTGTGCCGTATCTTAAACGAAAGCATCCTGAAATCGAAATTTATGCCTCCGCGCGGGCCTGGGAAGCTTTAGCCAATTCCCGGGCGCTTTCGCTAATCGATAAGTTTACCAGGAAGGTTGCCACCCGTGTGGGAAAAGGTATGAAGGCGAACTGGGATGCATACGACTGGAAATGGTCCGGGGATATTTCCGGACGAATCACACAAGAAGGTGACTTCATTGATCTGGGAGACAGGCGCATTGAAATCATCGAAACGCCGGGACACTCGGCTTGCTCGATTTCAGCCTATGATCCGGAAGTCAAGGCCCTGTTTCCGTCGGACGCGGCGGCGATTCCCTATGCGGATGAATACGTTATCGCGGCAGGCTCGAGCATGGGGAAATATTTGGAGAGTCTTGTGAAACTCGACAGGTTCGACACGCGCCTGATCTGCGCGGATCACTACGGAGCAGTCACCGGCGATGAGGCGCGACACTATATCCAAAACACTCAATTGGCGGCAGGTGACATGAAAAAGCTGCTGACGGAGACGCTCGATGCCGAAGGCAGTGTTGACAAGGCCGCACGAGTTCTCGTGGACCGTCATTATCGGCTGCGGCCCGATTATTTTGTCGATCCGGACATTCTGATGATTACCTACACCAGAATGCTCGGCGGTCTTGCCTGCCCGTAAACAATTCTTGTGCGTATGCCAGGCCGGATGACTTATTTGAAGCTGTGATCAGCGTCCGGAAAGACCTGCTCTTTGACTTCCGAGATGTATTTTTTGACCGCATTTTTGATGTCGGTATTGACGTTAGCGTATCTTTTCACGAATTTCGGTGTCATCCGGTCATACATGCCCAGCATGTCGTTGACGACCAGAACCTGTCCGTCACACGCAACACCTGCGCCAATGCCGATGGTCGGAATGGAAATCGACCGAGTGATCTCGGCGGCCAGTTTTTCCGGTACGCATTCCAGTACAAGGGAAAAAGCACCGGCTTCTTCAAGACTCTTTGCGTCTGCCAGCATTTTTTCAGCTGCTTCTTCTTTTTTCCCCTGAACTTTGTAACCGCCCAGCTGATGGATGGACTGCGGCGTCAAACCCAGATGGGCCATCACGGGAATACCCGCTGTGGTAATTTTGCGGACAGTTTCAGCCATTTCCTGACCACCTTCAAGTTTTACGGCCTGTGCGTCGGTTTCCTTCGCAAAGCGGCCGGCATTGGCCAGGGCCTCTTCGGGCGAGATCTGGTAGGACAAAAAAGGAAGATCCGCAACGATCATGGCTTTGTGAGCCCCGCGTGAGACAGCCCGTGTGTGATGCAGCATTTCTTCCATGGTGACCGGTAGTGTTGAGTCATAACCCAGAACCACCATTCCCAGTGAATCACCGACCAGGATGATGTCGATATCACAGTCATCCAGGAGTGCGGCCATGCTGCAGTCGTAGGCGGTCAGCACCGAAATTTTTTCGCCCTGTGTTTTCATCCTTTTAATATCCAGGATTGTTTTCCGGATTATTTTACTTTGTGTGCTCATGGGTCACTCCTTTCAGCGTGTCGGTGATCTGTTTTGCCTGTTTTTTATCGATGGTCCCTTTTTCCAGGGCAATTCTCACGGTGATTTTACCTAATTCGGTGTAAAAGGGGATGAAGTCTCCTGCGTCGTGACGCAGCGCTTCGAGGTGCTTTTGAATCGTGTCCACATCGCCGCGGGCGATGGGGCCGGTCAGGGCACTTACAGAGCCGTATTGTCCGATGTTTTTCAGACTGCCCGCCACCAGGGGCAAAAAAGCCTTCTGCGCGTCGGAGGCGTTTATGCCGCAGGCCTGGCAAAGGGTTTCCACCACGTGCATCAGAGTGACGAAATAGTTGGACGCGACACAGGCTGCCGCATGGTACAGGGGCTTTTGAAGCGGGGATATCTCCAGAGGCGTTCCCTGAAGATCTTTGACGATGCGGAAAGCCGTCTTTCTGGAACGGGCGTCGGCCGTCACGCCGAAGTAACTTCCGGGAAGGTTGGCAATGGCGCCTTCGATGGATGAAAAACTCTGAAGCGGGTGAATGACAGCGACGGACGCACCCGCGCGCTTTGCAGGCAAAAGCAGGTCCGGACCCCCCGCGCCGCTCATGTGAAAAACATACTTTCCTCGAACGGTGGTGTTTTGAGAAAGGTTTTCACATGCGGAAAGAATCTTGCCGTCGGGCGTTGTAATGATCATACAGGTGACGGAATCAGCCATCAGGGAAGAATCCTCCACAGCGGCGGCTCCGGTGAGTTGGACAGCTCTTCTTAATGCGGCCTTATTCCTGTCGTAGACGTGGACAATGTCGTGTCCGGATTTTTTCAACAAAACACCGATGGCCGTTCCGACCATTCCCGTTCCGATAATGCCGAATTTTATGCAATACGATTTTTTCATATTCCAAACAAAAAAGTCTTCCGCGTCGATATGGAAGACTTGTGTCCGACAGTTGATTGTGCCCCGTCTCAGTCGATACGAGTGATCCAAGCGGTTAAAAGCTTTTAACATACGGAAGAAATGCAGTCAAATTCTATTTCTGAAAAAGGAAATATCATTAAGAAAGAAACTTGTTTTTGTGGTATTCCTCCGTTATAGAAGGGCAGGGAGGCGTCATGCCGAAAGCAGTGGATCTGATGATGTTTGATTTTGATGGAACGCTCGCCGATACGAAAGACGATCTCGTAACGTCAGTCAATCACACGCTGACGCGATTAAACCTCCAGCCGAGAACCCCGGTTGACATTATCAGCTTTGTCGGAGACGGGGTCAGGCAGTTGATCGAGCGTTCACTTTCGGATAACAGGGACGCATATATTGATCAGGCAATGACAATCTTTACGGATTATTACGCCCGACACCTTGTGGATCAAACCAGGCTTTATCCGGATGTCGAAGACCTCTTGAATCATTTTTCACACAAGATAAAAATCATCGTGACAAACAAGCGTTACCGGTTCACAAAAACCATTGCCGCCCATCTGGGGATAGAAAAATACTTTCAGGAAATTGTCGGTGCGGATACAACCCCGTATCAAAAACCCGATGCGCGAGTGATTGAATATGTTTTGAACCGATACAAGGTGCCGCGCAGCAAAGCGGTGATGATTGGCGATGGGAAAAATGACGTCGCAGTCGCCGCCAACGCGGGGATTGTATGCTGCGTGCATTTAAACGGTCTGGGTGCGCGCGAGGAGTTGCTGGCCATGAACGCGGATTACTACTGTGAAAACATGAGTGAAATCAAGTCTCTATTTTGTTGATCATGATTCAGAACGTAAAACATTTCATTGAAAAGCATCAACTGCTCGCGCGCGGTGACAACGTGATCGTGGCTCTTTCCGGCGGCGCGGATTCCTGTGCGCTTCTGCTGTCATTGCTGCGGTTGGCGCCGGATTACGGGCTTTCGATTGTCGCGGCGCATTTCAATCACGGCGTCCGGGGCGGGGAATCCAACGACGATGAAGCTTTCTGCCGCGGAATGGCCCGCGACCTTGGCGTTGCGTTTGTTTCGAGTCACTGTGACCCAAGCCTCAGGAAAAAAGGAATGTCCGAAGAGGATTATTATCGGCGCGAACGTTATCGTTTTCTGGATTCGGTGGCGGAGGTACACGGCGCGCAGAAAATCGCCCTCGGGCATCATCAAAACGATCAGGCTGAAACAGTACTCATCAATATGATGCGCGGAAGCGGACTGGAAGGCCTGCGCGGGTTTCTTCCCATGCGCGAAGGCAGGTACATCCGTCCACTGATGAATGTGACGCGTCAGGAAATCCATTCATTTCTGCGCGAAGCCGGACAGTCCTTTCGTCAGGATTCAACCAACCAAAGCAGGATTTATCTGAGAAATAAAGTGCGTCTGGAACTGATTCCCTACCTGAAGGATCATTACAATCCGGCCATTGAAAAGACGCTCGCGCACACGGCGGATATCTTGCGAAGGGAGGACGCATTCATCCGTTCATGCGTTCTGGATGCCATGGCTTCCATAAGCGTCAAAACAAGCTCAGGGCGGGTTCAGTTTTCGGCGACCGCTTTTCGCGACCTGCCTTTTGCTATCCGGTTTCGTTTGATCAAGATGCTTCTCGAGAATTTGTCTGCTGATAAAAATGGATTTACGATGCATCATATTCAATCGCTTGTGTGTCTGGCGACAGTGTCTGAAACCGGGAAGATGATTAGTTTGCCGAAAGGCTTATCCGCACGCAGACAGTATGATCAGGTTTTGATCGAACAGGGGACAGCGGAAACGTTGCCGCCTTTTGAATATCCGGTCAGTGTTCCAGGAAGGGTGGAGATTCCGGAACATGGAAGATCATTGACATTTCGGATCGGCGCAAAAGGCGATGTGGATTTGTCTTGCGGGAATACGGCTTTTCTGGATATGGATCAAATCGTGTTTCCTCTGGTGGTTCGAAACCGTAGGAACGCAGACTGGATCAGGCCTATGGGGATGACGGGCAGACGGAAAATTAAGCGGATGTTCATTGACCTGAAAATTCCTAGACACAAAAGAGATGAAATGATCATGCTTGCGGACAGGGAATCGGTGGTCTGGATCGACGGAGTATGCCTGGACACTCGAGTCAAAATATCTCCCGTGACAAAGAGGGTTTTGATTCTGGAAACGCAATTCGAGAGGAGCAAAGATCCATCCGACGGCGTCTGAAAGGATCAGAAAAGATTTGAGTTAAATAGAATATTATTATAAGGCTTAAAGAGCATAATCAATTTAAGGAGAATGATATTGAATCAGTTTCAAAAAAATATAGCGCTTGTTCTGACGGTGCTATTGGTCTTTTTGCTGGTATGGCAGCTTTTCAATGAGCCCAAATCCTCAACCCGGGACCTCAATTACACGGAGATGCTCAACTATCTGAACAGCGGCGAAATTACGGAAGTGACGATTCAGGGCGATGCGGTCACCGGAAAAATGACCAGCGGCAGCACCTTTAAGACCTATACGCCCAAAGATGACGATTTGATCCGTCAATTCCGGGAAAAAGGCGTGAAAATTACCGCCAAACCGAGGGATGAAAGCCCCTGGTACATGATCTTTGTTTCCTGGTTGCCCTTTCTTCTGCTCATCGGCGTATGGATTTTCTTTATGCGCCAGATGCAATCCGGAGGAGGCAAGGCGATGTCTTTCGGTAAAAGCAGGGCTCGACTGGTAACGGACAAATCAAAAAAAGTCACATTCGCCGATGTGGCCGGCGTCAATGAAGCAAAGGCGGAGCTGGAAGAGGTCATTGATTTTCTGAAGGATCCGAAGAAATACACGAAACTTGGCGCCAGAATTCCCAAAGGATTGCTTCTTGTCGGACCTCCTGGAACGGGTAAGACCCTGCTGGCAAGAGCCATTGCAGGAGAGGCGGATGTTCCATTTATGAGCATCAGCGGTTCGGATTTCGTGGAGATGTTTGTCGGCGTGGGCGCGTCGCGTGTGAGGGATTTGTTCAGCCAGGCCAAAAAGAATGCCCCCTGCATCATCTTCATCGATGAAATTGATGCGGTCGGACGTCATCGAGGAGCGGGACTTGGTGGCGGTCATGACGAAAGGGAGCAAACGCTGAATCAACTGCTGGTTGAAATGGACGGATTCGAGTCCAACGAAGGCGTCATTCTTGTTTCGGCCACGAACCGGCCGGATGTTCTGGATCCGGCGCTTTTGCGACCGGGCCGTTTTGACAGGCAGGTGGTCGTACCTCTGCCTGATGTGAAAGGAAGAGAAAAAATATTTGAAGTTCATGGACGCAAAGCGCCATTGGAGGAAGACGTCAATTATGCAATCCTGGCCCGCGGAACCCCCGGCACATCAGGTGCGGATATAGAAAATCTGGTCAACGAAGCCGTTCTCAACGCTGCCAGGATGAATAAAGAAAAGGTCAGCATGTCTGACTTTGAATTTGCCAAAGACAAGGTTCTGATGGGAACGGAAAGAAAGAGCATGGTGATCAGCGAAACGGAAAAAAGTCACACGGCCTATCATGAAGCAGGTCATACGCTGGTGGCCAGGCTGATTCCGGGTACAGACCCGATCCATAAGGTGACGATTATTCCCCGCGGAAGAGCGTTGGGACTGACCCAGCAGTTGCCGATTGATGAGAAGCATACCTATCCGAGTCTATTCCTGGAAAACAATATTGCCATTCTTCTGGCCGGACGTGCGGCCGAGGAAATCATTTTGAAGGATTTCACGACAGGCGCAGGAAACGACATTGAAAGAGCCACCAATCTGGCCCGCAAAATGGTGTGTGAGTGGGGCATGAGTCACAAAATGGGTCCGCTCAGCTACGGAAAGAAGGAAGAACAGATTTTTTTAGGTCGTGAATTTGCGACGCATAAGGACTATTCAGAGGATACGGCAAAACAGATCGACGAGGAAGTCGGATCCGTCGTCAAACGAAACTACGACAAAGCCAGGAAGCTGCTTGGCGACCACATCGAGATCCTGCATCGGATAGCTGCGGAACTGCTGGAAAAGGAAGTTCTCAACAGTGCGGAAATCGATGAAATTATCGGGAGCGCTCTGCCTGTTCAGAATCCGGAGGAGTCGAAATAGGCAACTGTGAAATCAGGCGTAAACGATGATCAAGGTATGGGTGGCGATCGCTTGAAAATTTTGCATATCCAGCATCCTGACGAAGCCGCAGAGATTTTAAGGAAGATCGGCGTCGATCCATACGGAATTACAGCGATGGCCCCTAAAACACGCCATCTGAACTTGCTCGTCCGGAAACAGCCCTGCCGTGTGGCCAATATTCTCAAGCAGGAAATGCTATCCATCGGTGGTGACGCCGCTGTTGCCAGGGGTGCTGTATCATGCAGCATCGACGCTTCGGATGTTATGGTGATGGGTACGGTCAAGCAGATTACATCCCTGGCCGCAAAGTTGGATCAGCAGCCCTTCGGATTGCGCAATCTGGGTCGGGACATCAAGGATATTCTGACGCGATATGACAGCAAAGACTTCGTTTTAAAAACATCCAGGCGAAAAATTACCCTTACAGCGAAAACACACATCATGGGAATTCTTAATGTGACACCGGATTCCTTTTCGGATGGAAATCAATACTTTAACACACAAAAAGCGATAGACCGCGGACTTCAGATGGTCGATGAAGGCGCGGATATCATCGATATCGGTGGAGAGTCCACACGACCGGGCGCAGAACCCGTTCGCGCCACCGAGGAAATAAAAAGAGTTCTTCCCGTCATTGAAGGTTTGACACGTAAAACAAAGATTCCTCTCTCAATTGACACGACCAAATCCAAGGTTGCAAAGGCGGCGCTTCAGGCCGGAGCCGAGATCGTCAACGACGTAAGCGCGCTTCAGGCAGATAAAAAAATGATTTCCGTGGTCAAAGACGCCGCCGCCGCCCTGATACTGATGCATATGAGAGGCAATCCTCAGAATATGCAAACAGGCGATCTGCACTACGATGATATAATGTTTGATATCATTGATTATTTTGGAAAAGTATGCCATGCCGCCATCTCGAGGGGGATTCAAAAAGCCTGTCTGGTTTTGGATCCGGGAATCGGTTTCGGCAAGACAGCAGAGGATAATTTTAAGATCATCAGATCATTGGCGGATTTGAAGGTTTTAGGGCTGCCGGTAATGATCGGAACCTCCAGAAAGTCATTCATCGGTAAAGTGACCGGTGATCATCCGCAGGATCGACTCGAAGGAACGGCGGCGACGGTTGTTGCCGCCATCCTCAACGGCTGCAGGATCGTCCGGGTGCACGATGTGGCCGAGATAAAAAAAGTCGCGGCGGTTGCAGATGCGATCGCCCGATCATAATTGAGGCTGATATGATTTATGGAACCGGCATTGACCTGGTAGAGAATCAACGCATCGAAAAGATCATTCTGAAATGGGGTGAGAAGTTTTTATCCCGTGTTTTTACGGATCGGGAGATTGAATATTGCGAAAGACACGTTCAGGCGGCTATTCACTACGGAGCCAGATTCGCGGCAAAAGAGTCGTTTCTCAAGGCGCTCGGGATCGGTTTGGGGGTAGGGGTTCGGCTCAAGGAGATTGAAGTCATCAATTCCAAAAGCGGAAAACCGGTTTTAATCCTGTACGGCGGCGCGAAAGAGCGTATTGAAGTTGAGGCTGTCTCCGAAATCCATTTGAGCCTGACGCACACGGACAAGTTCGCATCCGCATTTGTCCTGTTGGAAAAAAAATAATTTGATGATAAGTAGCGACGTTTTCATGAGCAGGCATAACACGATAGAGATGATTACCCAAAGCGCAGGGGCGACATTTGAAGCGGGGCGAACCGTCGGGGAAAACTTGCAATCAGGGGATGTCGTGGCGCTCGCAGGTGAGTTGGGTTCAGGAAAGACCTGCTTCACCGGGGGGCTGGCACGCGGTCTGGGTGTGGGGGAGGGTTACATGATAACCAGCCCCACATTCACACTGGTCAATGAGTATCCGGGCCGTTGCAGGCTGTATCATCTGGATGTGTACCGGCTAAGCGATGAAGGGCAACTGCACGATCTGGGGTATGATGAGTTTCTGATGGATGGCGGCGTAGTGGTGATTGAGTGGGCCGACAAAATCGCCAGTGCCGTTCCTGTAAACGCAATAACGATCGATTTTGAATATCTCGATGAGAACAGACGAAAAATGACAATTCGTGGACCGAATGAGAAAATACAGCAAATAAAAAGCGCTATGATAACGGAGGTTGATTAATATGGGGTTGGTGGTGCAGAAATTCGGCGGTACATCCGTTGCGGACATCGACAAGATCAAAAATGTCGCCGCGAAAGCGATTCGCGAAAAGCAGGCGGGCAATGATGTGATTATCGTTTTGTCGGCCATGGCAGGAGAGACGGACAGACTGATTTCTCTTGCCCACAAGGCGGCGGATACGCCTGATGAAAGAGAGTATGACGCATTGATATCGACCGGTGAACAGGTGACGGTGACCCTGATGTCGATCGTCTTGAATTCATTAGGTTACAGAGCGCGTTCTTTCCTGGGGTTTCAAGTGAAAATCCTGACGGATAACGCCTATAAAAAAGCCAGAATATCGATGATTGATACCGGTGCGATCCGCGAAGAACTCAACAAAGGGTCGATTGTAGTCGTTGCCGGTTTCCAGGGGGTGGATGAGGATAACAATATTACCACGCTCGGACGCGGTGGATCGGATACCAGCGCGGTTGCCCTGGCCGCAGCGTTAAACGCGCAGCAATGCGATATCTATACGGATGTGGACGGCGTTTATACGACGGATCCGAACATCTGTTCGAAAGCCAGAAGGCTGGAAAAAATTTCCTATGATGAAATGCTGGAAATGGCCATGACCGGCGCCAAGGTGCTGCAGCCCCGTTCCGTGGAGATGGCTAAAAAATACGATGTACCGGTGTATGTAAAATCAACGTTTTCCGATGAAGGCGGAACGCTTGTGACGAAGGAGGATGAAGAAATGGAAAAAGAAGTTGTTTCAGGAATCACCTATGATCGGGACCAGGCAAAAATCATGGTCACACATGTTCCGGATAAACCAGGCATCGCCGCCGATTTGTTTATCCCCTTGTCGGAACGTCATATCAGTGTCGATATGATTATACAAAACGCAAGTGCCGCGGGCTTCACGGATCTGACCTTCACCGTATCCAAGAAGGATATGAAAGAAGCGCAAAAAATCGTCGAGGCGACAGCCAAAGAAATCGGCGCCAAAAAAGTTGAGGTGGACGATGATGTGGCCAAAGTATCCATCATAGGCGTCGGCATGGTCAGTCATTCCGGTGTGGCGGCGAAAATGTTCAAAACCATGGCCGATGAGGGCATCAATATCATGATGATCAGTACCTCGGAGATCAAGATATCCTGTGTGATCCAGCGCAAATACACGGAACTGGCCGTTATGGTTCTGCATGACGCCTTCCATCTGGAAAAAAAGAAATAGGCATGGCGGTATTTGAAAGACAGGTCAGGGGGATTATCGCATTATTGATTATGATTGCGATAATCCCTTTTTTGACTTTTTATCAAAAAAGCATAAAGCCGCCCGTTGTTCCGCCATTCATGAATCAGACGACCGATTCCCGGGTCATCGAAATTGTTTCCAGCCGTTTTTTGGAAGAAGGTATTTATTTTATGCCCTCCGGAATGACGTCTGATAAACTGCTTGAGCATTTCCGGCGCGATATGTCGGAAAAAGATCATTTTCATCTGGAAACATTGACGGTTTTGATCTTTGAAGATCACTCCCCCCGGCCGAAAAAGGCCCCTTCAAAAATCGAAGCGTCAAAAAGACTCGCGCTGGGATTTCCCATGGATATCAATTCAGCCACTGCCGAGGAATTAATGATGATTTCCGGAATCGGTCCAGTCCTCGCATCCAGGATCACTGAGCAAAGAGAAAGATACGGGCCTTATACTCATTTGAATCAATTAACGGGCATTCGGGGGATTAAAGCAAAAACCATGCAGAAGATCACAGGAAAGCTTTGTGTGGATTCTATTTAAGACGGATGCCACCTATCATGTTCTGCTGAAATCCTGATAGAAATCCAGGACGCGTCTGACGTAATTTTGCGTTTCACGAAAGGGCGGCACATTGTTGTTGTACCTTGCGACGGCTGTTTCACCCGCGTTGTAAGCCGCCAGTGCCAGTGTCAGGTTTCCGTTATACACATTGAGCAGGTAACGCAGATAGCGTGCGCCGCCTTGAATATTGTCGGCGGGATGAAAGGCGTCTTCCACATTCAGGGCGGATGCAGTTTTCGGCATGAGCTGCATGAGCCCCTGCGCACCCTTGGGGGATACGGCCTGATGATTGAAATTGGATTCCGCTTTGATGACCGCTTTGATCAAGGCCTTATCCAGATTGAATTTTTTTGCCGCTTGATGGATGATTTTATCGTATTTGTTGATATCGATGCCCCGGGGGAAATGAACCCTTTTTTCTTTCAGAATCATGACATACTTTGCATTGGGATTGGAAGGCGTATTGGTCAGATGAATGACACCATCCTCGTCTTCGTATTTGTAAATATCTGCCCAGGCAGCATTCGGAGCTGTAAATATGAAAACCGCGGCAAGAATCAAAAGGGTCGTTCCGGCTCGGACGGTGAAGAATTTCTGTTTGAAAGATTTAAAAATCATGCGTTTATCCTAATTCATCCCGTAAAATAGATCAAGTAAAAAATCGTGCTTTTCTCCCTGTGTATGTTCCTTCATCTTATATCGCCTGAAGAGGATCATTTCTTTAATCGCAAATGAAATTCGATAATTTTGTTTGTTCTTGACACGGTCTGGCTATGGTGGTAATGAGCCTCCACGCTGAATTGCAAGCAAAACAGCGTGTCGGGGCGTGGCGCAGTCTGGTAGCGTATCTGAATGGGGTTCAGAGGGCCGGTGGTTCAAATCCACTCGCCCCGACCAGTTTTCTTAGTCATCCAAATAAATCCGTTATCATTTCAACAATCTTTTCGGTGGGCGCGAAGGCCTGATCGATCATTTTCCTTGCAATAAAGCAGATAATCAATTAGATGACAACCAGCAAAAAGGCTGTCAAAGGACAGTTCACCGGGCGTAAAAAAATCATCAGCGTTGACAATGAGCTATGTGATAGATATATAAGATTAATCCTCGAATAACGCGAGAGTGGCGGAATTGGCAGACGCACTGGACTTAGGATCCAGCCCGCCAAAGCGGTTAGGGGTTCAAGTCCCCTCTCTCGCACCAAGGAACAGAAAAAATATGACACGAAGGAGAACCCAATAAGTGAGCGAAGTGGCTGTGAAAGTGGAAGATTTAAGTCAGGTGAAAAAGAAGATGTCCTTTGAAATTCCCTGGAACTTCGTGAAAGACGAACTGGACAATGCTTATCGCGAAATCAGCAAGAAAGCAAAAATCAAGGGATTTCGTCCCGGTAAAATTCCCCGTAAAGTTCTTGAGTCGTTTTTTAAATCGGAAGCGGAGGGAGAAGCCGTCACCAATATTATCAATAAATTTTACTGGCAGGCACTCGACGACCGTGGCATTGTGACATTGTCCCGCCCTGAAATAGAGCAGGAGGGATTCAAAACAGATGTGCCCTATACTTTCAGCGCAACGTTTGAGACGGAACCCGAATTTGAACCCCTGGGATACATGGGCATTGATCTTGAAAAAGAGAACACCGTTGTGACCGAAGAAGACATGGAAAAACGATTTTTGGAAATCCGGAAAATGTTCGCGACCATGGAAGATGTTACCGATGACAGACCCTGCAAGATGGGTGATTTCGTCAGCATTGATTTTGCCGGAACGCTCGATGGGGAGGCCCTGCCGGAACTCAAGGCGCAAGATTACCTGCTGGAGCTGGGATCAAAGCGTTTCATTCCGGGATTCGAACAACAGGTTGCCGGAATGAAAAAAGGCGAAACCCGGGACCTTAAAGTAACATTTCCTGAAGACTACCATGAGAAAAAAATGGCAGGAAAGGAAGTGATATTTCGTGTGACGGTCAACCTTCTCAAGGAACAGAAATTGCCGGAAGTCGATGATCGATTTATCAAAAATTTCGATAAATACGAAACGCTCGATGACCTGAAAAACGATGTACGAAAATCCCTGGAGGAGCTATGCGAGCGTCAAAGCACATTGAAACTCAAGGATAAAATCATGGACGCCGTTTTGAAGGCCAACGAATTTGAAGCGCCTCCCACACTGGTGGAAAGACAGATTTACTACATGATTTCCGACACACAAAAACGAATGACTTCCGCGGGGATGGATGAAAAAAGCGCAATGGATCTCAGCATCCGCATGCATGATCAGTTCAAAGCCGATGCGGAACGGACAGTGAAGTTTTTTCTGCTTCTTAAGAAAATTGCGCAAAAAGAAGCCATTCAGGCTCAGGAAGAGGATATTGACGCTCACATCAGAGAATTGGCCGAAATACATCAAGCGGACTATGAAACGGTGAAAAACGCATACGCAAGCGAAGACCGGTTGGAAAATCTTAAATCGGAGCTTATTCAGAAAAAGGTATTTGACTTTATCGAAAGCAAGGCGAATATTATACATGTTGAAAAAACCGGGATGGACATGGAGGCTGCACAGTGAATCTGATTCCCATGGTGGTGGAACAAGATGGTCGGGGTGAAAGAGCGTTTGACATTTATTCCCGCTTGTTGAAGGATAGAATTATCTTTCTGGGAACGGCCATCGATGATAATGTGGCAAATGTGGTCGTCGCGCAAATGCTGTACCTGGAAGCGGAAGACCCTGATAAGGAGATTTTTTTCTATTTGAATTCTCCGGGGGGACACGTAAGCTCGGGAATGGCTATTTATGACACCATGCAATATATTAAGCCATCCATTTCAACGGTGTGCATGGGGCAGGCAGCCAGTATGGCTGCTATTCTGTTGGCGGCAGGTGAAAAAGGCAAGAGATTTGCGTTGCCACACGCCAGGATATTGATTCATCAGCCGTTGGGCGGTTTTCAGGGCCAGGCAACAGATATTGACATTCAGGCGAAGGAAATTTTACGGCTGAAGGACGAATTAAACAAGATTCTGTCGGATTTGACCGGTCAGCCGCTTGAAAAAATTACGAATGATACGGACCGCGATTATTTCATGACCAGTCATCAGGCTAAAGAATATGGCTTAATTGACGAAATAGTAGTAAGAAAGACTGTAGCGTCGGTAGGTAAGTAAAAGGAGAAACGAAGTGATCAAACGAAGTAAAGACAATCGAATGGGGCAGGGTATGCTGTTTTGTTCATTTTGCGGGAAAATGCAGAGCGAAGTTCGCAAATTGGTAGCCGGTCCGACTGCCTATATTTGTGATGAATGTATCGAACTATGCCGTTGTATCGTCGAGGAGGAGGATAAAACGGTAGAAAAAGGGCCGAAAAATGTCCTTCCTGAACCGAAGGAAATAAAGAAATTCCTTGATTCCTATGTCATAGCTCAGGAAAAGACAAAGAAAATTTTGTCTGTAGCCGTATATAACCATTACAAAAGGCTCTTTTCCAACGTCAGTTCAACCGATGGTGTTGAAATTCAGAAAAGCAATGTTCTTTTGATCGGGCCTACGGGTTCAGGCAAAACGCTTCTGGCGAAAACACTGGCAAAATTTCTCAATGTTCCTTTTACAATCGCCGATGCGACCACTCTTACCGAGGCGGGCTATGTGGGCGAAGATGTTGAAAATATTATCTTAAGTCTGCTGCAAAACGCCGATTATGATGTGGCCCGTGCATCCAAAGGCATTGTTTATATTGATGAAATAGACAAAATTGCGAAAAAGTCGGGCAATCCCTCGATTACGAGGGATGTTTCCGGTGAAGGCGTACAACAGGCCCTGCTGAAAATCATGGAAGGGACCATGGCCAATATTCCGCCAAAAGGCGGGCGCAAGCACCCGCAACAGGAATTCATCCAGGTGGATACCACCAACATCCTGTTTATCTGCGGGGGGGCTTTCAATGATCTTGAAAGCATCATTTCCAAGAGAATCGGAACCAATACGATGGGATTCGGTGCGGAGATCAAGAGCAAAAAAGAAAAACGAGTCGGCGAAACGCTCGCGGAAGTCCGATCTGAAGATCTTCTTAAATTCGGTCTCATTCCTGAATTTATCGGAAGACTGCCTGTCATTTCCACACTCGAAGATCTGGATGAAAACGCGCTGGTCCGTATTCTCATGGAACCGAAAGATGCGATCATCAAGCAGTATAAGAAATTGTTCGAGCTGGAAAACGTAAATCTTATATTCACGGATGGTGCTCTGCGCTGTGTTGCAAAATTGTCGATGGAAAGAAAATCAGGCGCGCGGGGATTGAGGTCCATCCTTGAAAACACAATGCTTGAAGTGATGTATGATATTCCGTCACAGCGTGACATCAAAGAATGTGTCATCAGCGAAGAAGTCGTGGTCAATAAGGAAAAACCCATACTGATCTATGATGCGAAATCCGAATCCGCTTAATTAAAGTAATATAATAACATTGGATGAGTTAATGACAGAAGAAATGAATATAGACAATCAGGATCCATCGACCATTATCCCGTTACTGCCGCTTAGGGATGTTGTCGTGTTCCCGCACATGATCGTGCCTCTTTTTGTCGGGAGAGAAAAATCGATTGCAGCCCTTGAATCGGCGATGAAATACGAAAAGGGAATCTTCATGGTGGCGCAGAAAAATGCCAAAAAAGATGAACCCCTGGAAGAAGATATCTACAGCGTCGGCACCATAGGGATTATTATCCAGTTATTACGCCTGCCCGACGGCACTGTCAAAGTCCTTGTGGAAGGAAAGACCCGGGGAGTCATTCGGGAATATCTGCCCAACGATGATTTCTTTCTTGTCAAAGTCAACGAAATTGAAGATGTTGATGAAGAACACAGTGACGTCAGAAAAAAGGCGCTGATGCGCAGCATCAAGGAGTCTTTCGAGCTCTATCTGAAATTAAGCAAGAAAGTGCATGTCGAGATGATGGGGACGATCGCGGCGATCGAAGACCCGTCTAAACTTGCCGATGTCGTAGTGACTCACCTGAATGTCAAGCTGGAAGAAAAACAGAAGATAATCGAGATTTTCAATGTGGGAGAACGTCTGGAAGCGATTTACTCTCTGATGCTCTCTGAAATTGAAATTCTTCAGGTTGAAGAAAAGATCAAGCGGCGCGTCAAAAAACAGATGGAAAAAACCCAGAAGGACTACTATCTGAATGAACAGATGCGTGCCATTCAGAAAGAAATGGGTGATAAAGACGATTTCCGTAATGAAATAGCCGATTTGGAAAAGCGCCTCAAACAAAAGAAACTCTCGGAGGAGGCCTCCAAAAAAGTCCGCCAGGAAATCAAGAAACTCCAGATGATGGCACCGATGTCGGCTGAAGCCACCGTGGTGAGAAATTATATCGAATGGCTTCTGGATATGCCCTGGTCCGAAGTTACGGAAAACAATCATACGCTTAAGGAATCGGAAGCGATTCTTGACGAGGATCACTACGGATTGAAAAAGGTCAAGGAAAGAATCATAGAATATCTGGCCGTTCAAACGCTTGTCAAGAAAAACAAAGGACCGATTCTTTGCCTGGTCGGGCCGCCCGGCGTGGGTAAAACATCGATTGCCAAGTCGGTTGCACGCGCGACCAATCGAAAATTTGTAAGAATTTCACTCGGCGGCGTCCGTGACGAAGCGGAAATCCGCGGACATCGAAGAACCTATATCGGTGCAATGCCAGGGAAAATCATTCAATCTCTGAAAAAAGCAGGATCGAATAATCCCGTTTTCTGTCTGGACGAAGTCGATAAGCTCAGTTCAGATTTTCGTGGTGATCCTTCCTCCGCACTCCTTGAAGTGCTGGACCCTGAACAAAATGTTGCTTTCAATGACAACTATCTGGATGTGGATTATGATTTATCCGATATCCTGTTCATTACCACGGCCAACGTGCTGCAAACCATTCCGGCGCCCCTGCAGGACCGAATGGAAGTCATCCGTATTGCAGGCTACACAGAGCAGGAGAAACTTCAAATCGCCCAGAAATTTCTCCTTGCCAAAGAGATGGAAGCCAATGGCCTGATTTCCGACAATATCGATTTTACGAAAGGAGCGATATTGCGCATTATCCGGCAATATACAAGAGAAGCGGGTGTGCGTAATCTTGAAAGGGAGATCGCTTCGGTCTGTCGTAAAGTGGCAAAGGAGATCGTCAGCAACGGCGCGCGCAAAAGGATTGTGATCGGGTCAAAAAATATACCAAAGTATTTAGGGGTTCCCAGATTCCGTCATGGGGAAACAGAAGGAGACGATCAGATCGGCCTGACCATCGGACTGGCATGGACGGAAGTCGGAGGAGAATTGCTTGCGATCGAGTCATCCGTGATGGAGGGCACCGGTCGCATGGTTATGACGGGGAAGCTGGGTGATGTTATGCAGGAATCCGTTCAGGCGGCGCTCAGTTATGTTCGAACCCGTGCGGAAAAATTTGGACTGGCGAAAAATTTCTACAAGAAAATTGACATTCACGTTCATGTGCCGGAAGGCGCAATTCCCAAAGACGGACCCTCCGCCGGCATCGCGATGGCAACCTCCATCGCATCGGCGCTGTTAAAAAGAAAAGTGCGGGCGGATCTGGCGATGACGGGTGAAATTACCTTGAGAGGACGGGTGCTCCCGATCGGCGGGTTGAAAGAAAAAATACTCGCGGCGCATCGCGGCAACATCAAAATGGTCCTGATTCCCAAGGATAACGAGAAAGACATCGCCGAAGTGCCGCAAAACGTACAAAAAGCAGTCAAGATCGTTTTTGTGGATCATATTGACGAGGTTCTGGAGATCGCTCTGTTGAAGGACGAGGTGGTGTTTTCAGACACGGTCGCCCCGGAAATTCAGATGAGTACCCAGCCGGTGAATTGATGCGCGTTTCTTGTTTTTATTGCTTGACAAGAAATCTCAATGTTGCTAGTAACCATCCTCCGGCTAATTAGGCACGTGGGCGGGTAGCTCAGCTGGAAGAGCGCCACGCTTACACCGTGGATGTCACAGGTTCGAGCCCTGTCCCGCCTACCAGAAGAAGCCGGGGAGGAAAGATCAGGGAATTAAGATTTTTTGGGGTCGTAGTTAAGTTGGTTATAACGCCGGCCTGTCACGCCGGAGGGCGCGAGTTCAAGTCTCGTCCGCTCCGCCAGCACTGCCAAGGGCTGAATCCGAAAGGGTTCAGCCCTTTTTGATTTGTAAAGCCGAGCGCCCGGGGTCCGAGTGGAGCCGGGCGTTTTGCTTTGCCGCACCAGCCGCCAGTCGATTCCGCCCGCCACCACTGGTCTACCAGCCGAGTAGACCAACCAAGTTGACCAGCCGAGTTGACCAACCAAGTTGACCAGCCGAGTTGACCAACCAAGGTGACCAGCCGAGTTGACCAACCAAGGTGACCAGCCCGTCACACCATTTTATCAGCCCAGCTCGCCGAACAAAATTATCAGACCAGCTTCCTAGCCCAGCCGCCTCGCCCCCCCCAAGCCCACCGCGCAGCCGCCCAAGCGACGCACGCTGAACCATCGCGCCAGCGCCGCCCCAGAAGTGTTCACTCCCATTGCCCCCAGCTTCAGCAGGGGCTATCACGGGGCAAGCGGCAGCGGTCCGCCCGGGAGGTCATCATGGGAAGGACTGGATTCATCGCTCTGGCGCTTTTGCTCATTCTCGGCGCCGGCACCGCCGCCCTGCTCCACGCCGATGACGA
>DDWS01000046.1:0-2745 GCA_002347685.1 Syntrophaceae bacterium UBA2280 | reverse complement strand
GCCTCCTGGCAAAAGCTGGTGGATGGCCTGGACGACCACTTCGGCAGCGTCGTCGTCGTTACCGCCGCCCAAAAGCAGAACCTGCGCGGCTACCTTACGCAAAACGCCGCCGACCAGAACTCAGACAAGCGCGGGCGAAAAATGCTGCGCGGGCTGAACGGCCAAGCGCCGCTGCCGATCACCGAAACGCCCTGCTTTACGCGCAAGCACAGCGCCCTCAGCGCAGCGGTCTTCCAAAGGCCGAGCGTTGGCGGCGCGGCCAACTGCCCGGCCTGCCACAGCACGGCGGCCCAGGGCGACTACGACGATGACAACGTGAGGGTTCCGAAATAGGCGAGCGCCACCAGGCAAGGCATCGCGCTGGCGCTGGCGGCGCTGGCGGGATTTTTAGCCCTTCCCTGCCCGCAGCATCCACCAGCGCAGCCCCGCGTAGCCAAGGCCCAGGGTCAGCAAATGGTGCAGCGCCAGCCAGCTGTGCCGCGCAAAGCAGATGAACAGCCCGTAAAGCGCAAAGGGAATGAGCACCGAGCGCCCCTGCACAAGCAGCGCCGCCAGGGCCCCGGCCATGGCGAACACCGCGTTGCTGGAGCCGTAGTCCACCTCGGCCAGGGTGGCTGCCCAGGCCTGCGGGGCCCACCACGAAAGCAGCGCCCAGCACACCCCCTGCGTCAGCGGATTGGAAAGCCACAGCCCGGCCGCCAAAAGCAGCACATAGGCCTTGCGGCCCAGCAGCACCTCGATGACCGCACCAAAAAGCAGGAAGGAAAGCTGGTCGCCCGTCAGGTGAAACCAATGATTGTGGAACAGCGGACCGAGCAGCACCCCCTGCCAGGTGACGTTGCCCGGCACATAGCCGGAGGCCCGGAACAGCGCATCCAGCGGCGGCCAGGCCAGCCGCCCCGCATGCAGCCCCACAAACAGCGCCACCAGGGCGCAGGTAAGCCAGGTGCGCCGCAGCAGCTCGCCCAGGGTGCGCGGCGTCAGCCCGCCCGGCGGCGCGGCCAGCACGGGCGCGGACTCCGCCCGCAGGGTAAGCCCGCTTCCGGCCACAAGGTGGATGAAAGGCCGCAGCAGGCCGTCGGGAAAATGGGCGCGCAAGGCATCCGCCAGGGCGGTGCTCAACCGCGGGCAGGTGGAGACGAGATACAGCGGCTCCCAGGACGTGGGCGCGAACTTGCCCTTGAACTCCGCCACGGAGCGGAAGTTGTAGCCCCAGGTCCAGCGCCGGTACAGCAGCCCGAGCAGCCCAGCCCCCGGCCCCTTCGGGTCGAGCTGCGCCAGGGGAGCCATGCCCAGGCGCACTTCGGCCACGCCCTCCTGGGCCAGCAGGCGCAGGCTCTCCAGCAGCAGCAGCTCCCCGGCCCCGGAGCGGGCGTCTGGCCTGCGCGGCATGTCCTGAAAATAATAGCCGAGCACGTTTCCGTCGCGGCAAAAGGGCGCGGCGGCCACAAAGCCCTGCAGCTGCCCGCGCACGCGCAACAAAAAGTAGCGCTTGTCCTCCTGCTGGGCAAAGGGCTCCACGCGCGCTAAAAAGCCCAGGGGCAGGCAAGCCTTGTCCGCCAGCCACAGCGCAGCCACTTCGGCCATTTCCGCGCGCACCTCTGCCGCCTCGCCCTGCGACAGCCTCCCCAGGTCCAGCTCGCGCACCTCGGCCCCGCGTTTGCCCAGCGCCATGGCAACCCGATGCCGCGCGTAAGGGTCCTGCCCGGGCGCAAAGTACTCGCCCAGGCGGAACACCGGCTCGCTGCCCACCTGCCAGGCGGAAAAGCCCTGCCCGCGCAGCTCGTGCGCCAGCGTGCGCCCAACGGGCATGGCCAAGCAGCGCTTGCCCGGCGCAGAGGCCGCCAGGGCGGCCAGGACGGCGGCGCGGCGCGGCGCGGGGGCAAGGGGCTCGCTTGCCGCCACAATGGCCCCAGGCAGCTCCAGAACGCGCACCAGGCCGACCAAGGCCGCTTCAGCCGAGGCAGAGGAAAGGAGCGAGGCGGATGCGCCGGGCGAGTCGGACGCGTCGCGCGGGGTGGACGCGCCGGGCGGGGTAGACGAGGCAGGGGCTCCGGTCAAACCAGGCGCAGCGGCCAGATTGATCGGGCGGCGGCTCTCGAACTGGCTGCCCAGGGTGGCCAGGGAGCTGGTGCGGTCGCCAAACTGACGAAAAGCGTCGAGGTCGTGGGTGGGATCGAAAGGGCCGGTGCTGTCGCGCATCCGCATTCCTTACGTAGAAGACGGCGCGGGCGCAAGACGGAGCGCGGACGAGCCGCCTTGCTCAGCGGCCAGAGGCAGCCGGGTTATCCGTCCTCCCCGTCCAGGGCGAAGGGATTGAGGCTCCGACCACCACAGCGGCCTCGATTCCGTCCAAGATTATGTCCCATGCAAGCATCCGGACTCACGAGGTATTCTCTCGGAAATGCGCCGAGCATGTTCCACATTTTGTCAAGTACTTTGGAACGCAGCGCAGGGGCGCGCAGGCCAGTGGCCGGGGGGCCAGAATCAGGGCTTGAGGAACCGCTGCAGGGCGGACTCGAGCCGGTCCACGGGCACGGTGGTGTCGAGGCAGGGACCGTTGGGACGCTCGTTCAACACACCGAACACCGGTAGCGGGTAGGTGTCCTGGATGCCGCTGGAGAGGTCGCGGTAGCACGCAACGGCGATGATGATGCCAGGCCGCTTCTGCACCACGATGCGCCGGGCGATGGTGCCGCCCGTGGCGATGGCCAGATGCACGCCGTAGCGGTCGCGCAGGTCGAG
>DDWS01000017.1 GCA_002347685.1 Syntrophaceae bacterium UBA2280 | reverse complement strand
GTCCAGTTTTTGGGGAGTATTATAATCTATGAAAAGAACGGCTATACGCCTGTATCGGGAAATATACGATTGAACGTCCCTTTCGGCATGGCGTTCAATTACGGCGATTTCATCCGTTTTCATTCCCGTATCAACAGCATCACGACCTTTCAGAATCCAGGAGGATTCGATTACAAGCGTTACCTGAATCGTCAGGGCATCTTCGTTTCCGGAAGCGTTGCAAACCGCTCGGACATCATACTGCTGAGAAGAAACTCGGCCGGCACCCTCACGTTCTTTATAGAATCCTTTCGGGATCGTTTGCGGCAAATCATCACACAGCATGCTGGTTCTCCTTCAAGAGAAATCCTGACGGCTATGACGCTTGGGGATTCCGGACAGGTTCCAATCGAAACCAGAGATATTTTTGCAAAAACAGGAACCTCCCATATTTTGGCCATTTCCGGCCTGCATATCGGCATTGTGGCCTCTGCCGGTTTTTTTCTGATCTTCTGGCTTATGAAATCATCAGAATACCTGATGCTGAGATTCAATCTTTTTATTGCCGCATCCCTGGGCGCCTTCGTGCTGGTGGTTTTCTATGCTTTCATCGCCGGAATGGGCACAACTGTCCTTCGAGCAACCATCATGGCCGGAGCGGTTCTGGCCGCTCTCCTTGTCGGCAGGCAAAGAGACCTCTACAATACCCTTTTTCTTGCAGCCCTGATCGTTTTAATGATCTCGCCTGAATCATTGTTTCATATCTCTTTCCAACTCTCCTTCAGCGCCGTTTTCGGAATTCTCTACATCGTTCCGAAATTCAGTGAAATACCGCTTCCCTCTCCTTTATCAGCGACACACTTTCTGCAGACCGCAGCTCGCCGGTTCTTCATTTTTATCCTGGTATCGTCCGCAGCCACAATCAGCACCCTGCCGATCATTGCCTTCTACTTCAACCGTGTTTCCTTCATCACACTGATTGCCAACTGCATTGCGGTTCCTGTGCTGGGTTTTCTGACATTGGCCCTGGTGATGCTGTTCATATTCTCATCGTTGTTTTCAACATCACTGGCGGGCTGTTTCGTCAAATTCGCTGGGGTTGCAGCAGACGCCGCGGTGGGGGCGCTAAGCGGGTTGGCCCGTCTTGAGTGGTCCTCCATGGCGGTTGTGAGACCCAGTATCCTGGAAATCATTCTGTATTACATTTTGATTTATCTCATCGTCCAGGCCATCTCGCCTGACACAAAAAATAATCTCCGTCGACTCTGGACACATCATCGGGGTTTACTGAAAATCATGCTGGTTTTAATCTTAATGTTTTTGACCATCGACGTTGCATATTATCATCTCAAAGATAGATTTTCCCGCGACATGAACATAACCGCCATTGATGTCGGACAGGGGTCTTCCACGCTGGTCCAATTCCCGCGCGGCATCACGATGCTCATAGACGGCGGAGGCTTCCATGACTCATCCTTCGATATGGGTATGTCTGTCATTGCTCCGTTTCTTTATGCGAAAAGAATTCGAAAAATTGATATTGTTGTGCTTACGCATCCACATCCTGACCATCTTCAGGGTTTGATCCACATCGTGAAGAACTTTCACGTCAGGGAAGTCTGGTCCACCGGCCTGAAAGCCGATCATGACCTTTACCGCTTCTGGGAAAAGGCCCTTTCTGAATCGCGGATTCCCGTGAAGCATTTTTCATCATTATCGCCTGCGGAAACCGTTTCAGGCGCACAGATCGAATTTATCTGGCCTCACCCGCCTGAGTATCCGACGGATCGCTACGGATCTAACGATGAAACCAATGACGCCTCCCTGGTCTTTAAGATCACCTACAGGCAAAATAGTTTCCTTTTTACAGGAGACATCTCCGATCAAGTTGAAGCCCTGCTGATCGCAGACAACAGAAATTTAAAAAGTGATATTCTCTTTGTTCCGCATCACGGCTCTGTGCATTCCAGTTCGTCTGATTTTATCCGGGCTGTATCGTGCCGATGGGCCATTGTCAGTGCAGGACGAAAAAACATCTTCCGACACCCTCACCCCCTTGTTCTCTCGCGTTACGCGTCGCTGGGCGTAGATATTTACCGGACGGATCAGCATGGAGCGATTTTTATTGCGACAGACGGCCGGAACGTGACGATTAAACCCCGTGTTCAATCCCCGTAAATGAATGCCTCGTGTTGCTATTTTTCATTGCGATCAGACCGGTAATATGCTATAAAGTTTCGATTTATTTGTATAATCAATTTCCGGCAGTACATGGAATCGGAATATGGAAAAAATTACAGCCATCAAGGGCATTAAAGACATCCTGCCTGCGGACACACCCGTCTGGCGCCACGTTGAGCAGATTGCACGCGAAATCTTTCACTGTTTCGGTTTTCGTGAAATCCGCGTTCCGATCATGGAAAAAACGGCTTTATTCCAACGCAGTATCGGAGAAACCACGGATATCGTTGAAAAAGAGATGTACACTTTCCGGGACCGTGACGACGAACTTATCACCCTTCGCCCGGAAGCCACGGCATCCGTGATCCGCGCCTACATTGAGCATAACCTGTCCGCCGCCGATCCGGTCACCAAGCTTTACACCATCGGCCCGATGTTCCGCCGCGAACGGCCGCAGAAGGGCCGCTTCCGCCAGTTTCACCAAATGGATGTTGAGGTCTTCGGAGACGACCAGCCGCAATCCGACGCGGAAGTTATTTTAATGCTGATGCATTTTCTTCAAGTCGCAGGTGTTCAAAAGCTATCCCTGGAAATCAATTCCCTGGGCTGCAAAGCGTGCCGTCCTGTTTTTTCTCAGGCGGTGGTTGAATATCTCAAAGAATCGCACAATGTCCTTTGTCCCGATTGTCAAAGGCGAATTCAGATCAACCCGCTGCGCGTATTTGACTGCAAGGTGGAAACATGTGGCGTGGTTATTGCCGATGCTCCGCGTATTTTGAACTATCTGTGCGTGGAGTGTTCGTATCATTTCTCTTTGGTCAAAAACCATCTCGATGATCTGAAACTGACCTATGAGATCAATCCCCAAATGGTACGCGGCCTGGATTACTATACGAAAACCGCCTTTGAGGTGAAATCCGGCGCACTCGGCGCGCAAAATTCCCTTGCCGGCGGAGGGCGCTACGACGGCCTGGTAAGCTTTCTGGGTGGTCCTGACGTTCCGGGGATCGGTTTCGGTATCGGTCTGGAAAGGTTGATTTCCTGCCTGCCGGATCCAGATAAACCCCCTTATCGAACGGACATTTTTATCGCAGCTCTGGGTGCCCGGGCTCAGAAATTCTGTTTTGGATTGACGAACGAATTACGCCTTTCAGGGATTTCAGCCGCCATGGACTATTCCGATAAGAGTCTCAAAAGCCAGATGAAACGTGCCGATAGACTCAACTGCGCCTATACGCTGATTTTGGGAGATCAGGAGATGCAGGACCATTGCGCTCAGCTGCGCAACATGAGCACAAAAGAACAGCAAAGCCTGTCGCTGGACACAGTGACACAGACGCTTATTTCTATTCTACACGAGGGGTAAAAAGCAGTGAGTACATTCATAACCACAGAAAAAAGAACGCATTACTGCGGGAGCGTGAGCATTGCCGATGACGGCAGAGAAGTCATTTTAATGGGCTGGGCTCATAGACGGCGCGATCATGGCGGTGTGATATTCGTCGACCTGCGTGACCGCGAAGGAATTGTTCAGATTGTGTTCAACCCCGAAGCGGGTCAGACGGTTCACGGTGAAGCACATAGAATACGCAATGAGTATGTCCTGGCAGTAAAAGGAACCGTGCGCAAGAGACCTGAAGGAATGACCAATCCGGCACTTTCCACCGGTCAGGTGGAAGTCGTCATTTCTGAATTGGAAATATTGAACGAATCCAAAACACCGCCTTTTTCTTTTGACGACGAAGACATTTCGGAGAATATCCGCCTCAAATACCGTTACCTTGATTTGCGCCGTCCGGCTATTCAGCAGAATCTTTTTTTGCGCAGCCGCCTGGCTTCGGCCACTCGTCACTATTTTGAAGAAAACGGATTTATCGAAGTCGAAACGCCCTTCCTGACGAAAAGCACACCGGAAGGCGCGCGTGACTACCTTGTACCCAGCCGGATTAGTAAGGGCATGTTTTACGCCCTTCCCCAGTCCCCGCAGATCTTCAAGCAACTCCTGATGGTTTCCGGATTTGACCGGTACTACCAGATCGTCAAATGCTTCCGCGACGAGGATCTTCGCGCTGACCGTCAGCCCGAATTCACACAGATCGACGTGGAGATGTCCTTTATTTCGGAAGAAGATATTATGCGAATGATGGAAGGCCTGATGGCCAGAATTTTTAAAGCCTGTCTCGACAGGGAGATTTCGCTTCCCCTGCCCAGGCTGACTTACGCCGACGCGATCAATCGTTATGGAAAAGACAATCCTGATTTACGTTTCGGCATGGAGATTGTGGATCTCACATCCATTGTAAAAAACTCCGGATTCAAACTTTTCGCAGATGTCTCTGCATCCGGCGGTGTGATTAAAGCCGTCAGGGCCGAACAGGCCTCAGGACTCTCCCGCAAGGATCTCGACGGACTGACGGATTTTGTGGCAATTTACGGCGCCAAAGGTCTGGCATGGGCCAAAGTAAATGAAGCAGACTGGACCTCTCCCATTTTTAAATTCCTCCAAGCCGGGGAAGTTTCCGCTATCAATGAAGCAATGGCGGCCAAACCGGGAGATATCATTTTCTTTGTCGCGGACACCCCGAGGATCGTTCATGACTCGCTGGGCAACTTGCGCCTGAATCTTGCCAAAAAACTCAACCTGATCGATCCCGACGCGCTGGCTTTTACGTGGATTACGGAATTTCCCCTGATGGAATATTCTGAATCGGAAAAACGGTATGTCTCCACGCATCACCCCTTCACTTCACCGTTTCTGGAAGACCTGTCACTGATGTCCACAGACCCTGGAAAAGTGAGGGCCAGAGCCTATGACCTGGTTCTCAACGGCTCCGAGATCGGCGGCGGCAGCATCCGTATCCATCAAAAAGACGTGCAGTCTCAGGTTTTCAGCGTTCTGGGATTGAGTGATGAGGAAGCCAGGCTTAAATTCGGTTTTCTGCTGGATGCACTCGAATACGGCACGCCCCCGCATGGAGGACTGGCTTTCGGACTGGACCGTCTGACCATGATCATGACAAAGGCGGAATCGATCCGCGACGTCATCGCCTTCCCGAAAACACAAAAGGCGGCCTGTCTTCTGTCTGACGCACCTTCGAGGGTCGGCATCGAACAGCTGATGGATCTTTCTTTAAAAATCGTTTAGCCCCGGAAGGTATATTCAATACTTATCGAAGAGTGTCCATTGCTCAAACGGGCGCTCTTCGTCTTCGGACGAGTGAGGTGCGATTTCCCGGATGAAACGTGAAGGATTCATTGCCATGGTGCCTGAAGACCTTGTATAGTCCAGCACGGGTGAACACAGGTAGAGTTGATCCCTGGCCCTTGTGAGGGCCACATAGAAAAGACGTCTTTCTTCTTCCTCGCCGCCCGGCTCCGCCAGCGACCGCGCAAGCGGAATCATCCCGTCTGCGCACCAGATCAGAAAGACATACGACCATTCCAGCCCCTTGGCCTGGTGAATCGTGCTTAAAATGACTTTGTCGGCCTGCCTCTCTTCGATTTCCTCCTCTTTTGACATGTTGGTCAGCAGCGCCAGTTCGCTTAAAAAATCATCCATGCGCTCAAATCTGGCAGCGAAATTTCCCAACTGGATCAGATCTTCCTCGCGGGCGGTCGCGTCGGAATAATTATCCTGAAGATACACGCGATAGTCGGCCTGGTTTAGCAATATCTCGATGATTTTTTCCGGTATTCTGTCGGGAACATCCAGCAAAAGCAGCGAAAGCCACGTTCTTTTGCATTGCAAAACGCCTGCCTGCGCCGATTTGGGCACGAGTTTCATGAAATCATCGCTTAAGAACACTTCAAGAGGATGCGTCTGCCTGGACATCCGGCTCCAGATTTTTTCGAAGGTAACCTTTCCCACTTTAGGATACATCATCAAAATCCTTCTCCAGGCCAGCTCGTCGTGTTCGTTGACCAACACCCTCATATAGGATGTAACATCCTTGATGTGCGCCTGTTCGAAAAAGCGGATGCCGGATCGGATTTCAAATGGGATATCCCGCCTGACAAATTCCATCTGGACTTCCATCGAATGATAGTGGGCGCGATAGAGCACGGCGATCTCACTGTACGGCACGCCTGCACGACCAAGCTCGGCTATTCTTTGCGAAACGAAATCAGCCTGCTTCAAAACATTTTCCGCGGAAACGATGACCGGCCTCATGCCCTTGCTGCGGACGGCTCGAAGGGCCTTGGGAAACTGATTTTCATTGTTGTTGATGCTGAGATTGGCCATATGAAGGATTTCCGGGGTGCTGCGATAGTTGATTTCCAGTTTGAATATTTTGCAGTCCGGATAACGGTCGGGAAAATCGATGATGTTGCTGAAATTGGCGCCTCGAAACGAATAGATGCTTTGCGAGTCGTCGCCGACGACCATGAGGTTTCGATGGCCCGCGGCCAGCAGATCGACGATATCTGCCTGAATGATATTGGTGTCCTGATACTCATCCACCAAGACGTGATGAAATTTCTGCGCAAGCATCTGTCCGACATCCGGGTGTTCGCGAAGCAGCCTGCGGCAGTTGGCCAGCAGATCGTCAAAATCCATTACACTGAGATCTTTCTTTTTTTGCTCATAGAGGCAGGCAATCTGATGAATTTCCGGACTCAAGTGAGAAAAGAACGGGTAACGGTTGAAAAGCACCTCCTCGAGTGTACTTTGGGTATTGACGGCCAGGCTGATCATTTCCGAGATGATGTTTTTCTTGGGGAACTTGGTGAGTTTTGCATCAATCTTCAGGTCGGATATTGCCGTAGCGATAATCTGGCGGGCGTCCTCGCTGTCCACAATGGAAAAACTGTTTGAGTAACCCAGACGGAAAGCGTAGCTTCTCAGAAACCGGTGGGCAATGGAATGAAATGTACCGCCTGCGATTTTTCCGGTGTAACAGTCCAGAAGGCTTTCAACCCGGCTCAGCATGGAGCGGGCGGCCTTATTGGTAAACGTCATCAGGAGAATATTTTCAGGTGGCACCCCGGTTTCCAGAAGACGGGCCACCCGGTAGGTGAGCGTGCGTGTTTTGCCGCTTCCCGCTCCCGCGAGAACAAGAAGCGGCCCGCCTTCTTCTGTCACAACACGGTACTGTTCCGGATTCAGTTCTTTTTCATACTCAATCATTGACGATGAAAGTCTCAAGCCTTCAAGGCTTTCTTAATTTCCGTAACGGTGTCTTTAGAGCTCAAAGAAAGAAAGTTTTTCAACAGACCTTCTTTTTCGTAAAAACCGACCAGCGGCGCTGTTTTCAAATTATAGGTTTCCAGGCGGTTGGATATCGCTTCCTCTGTTTCATCGTCTCGCTGGATCACATCATGATTGCAAAGGGTGCAGGTGCCCTCTGCGCTCGGCGGATTGCTCTTGACATTATAAATCGCCTGGCACTCCGGATTGCAGCAGGTTCTTCTCGTTGTCAGACGATCCAGAATGACATCGCGCGGAACATCCAGGTTGGCGACAAAATCCAGATGAAGATTGAGTTTGTCCAGTAGCTTTTTGAGCGCCTCCGCCTGAGGAATGGTCCGCGGAAACCCGTCGAGAATGAATCCGTTTACGCAATCCGGCTTTTGTAAACGGACTTCCATGATGTCCATGATCAGCTCATCTGGCACCAGATCGCCACGATCCATATACGCTTTGGCTTTCGTACCCAGAGCGCTTCCTTCTTTTACGGCGGAACGTAGAATATCCCCGGTGGATATCTGTACGGATCCATCGAATTCCGTCAATAGTTTGGCGACTGTCCCTTTGCCGGCGCCCGGCGCACCCATTAATATGATTTTCATAATTTCCTCCTGTGGTTCAACATCTGACTTATTAGACTGTGGCGCTTATAATGCAAATAAAAATAGAGGTCAAGGTAATATCTTGAAGAAAGAGGGGTTTCGCATTATTGGAACAGTTGAATTTCAAATATTTTCGGCCAGAATTTGCCTGTCACAAAGATTCTTTCCGCCTGGCGATCGTAGGCAATCCCGTTTAAAACATCCACTTGACTGTTTCTGGGCAGATAGGAATACAGGGGTGATAAATCAATCCAGCCTGTTACTTTCCCCGTCTGCGGAGATATCCGGACAATCACATCTTCCATAAAAATGTTCGCCCAGATTTCTCCTTTGACAAACGCCATTTCATTGATCCGTCCGATAGATGTATCACCGTCTTTGACCTGAATCCTGCGAATGATTTTGAAGGTTCCCGGATCATGAAACGTGATGATCGATGAGCCGTTGCTCATCATGAGATACCGGCCGTCCGTGGTCAGCCCCCAACCTTCCCCGCGATAAGAAAACTGACCGGTTATTTTAAATGTTTCAAGGTCATAGATAAAACCGGTTTCATTTTGATAGGTCAATTGATATATTTTCCCGTCAAGAATGGCGATGCCTTCACCGAAGTATTCCGCTGGCATTTGGTGTGCTTTGAGAACTTTTCTGGAAGAAAGATCCTTCTTCATTAATGCGGATTTACCGTAAAGACCCGTTGACTCGTATAGATGTCCCTGATGGTAAACAAGCCCCTGTGTAAACGCCCGCGGATCATGATCATAAACATTGACCACGGAAATGCGCGAGATGGGTGAACGGGTTTTCAGCAAGGGAGAATCCGTGCGTAAAAAATTGTTCTGAGCGAAAACCCCGACAAACGAAACGCAGAAAAATACCAGGATCATCGCGATCATTCCGCACCTGAATTTGACGGGATTATTCTTCAATGACAGGGCATATTTCCTTTCATGAAATAAACGTTTGCTATCTAAAATATTTTTCTGTAAAATTCAACACATGAAATATTCACAGGAAGATTTTTTTAAAATCAGCGCCGGCATTCCTTTTCTGGCCTGCCTTTCGAGATCCGAATTATCGGAAATTGAATCCGTGGTCATTGTAAAGAAATTCTTAAAAAACGAAGTAATTTTACTGGAAGAAGACGAATCCACTTATTTTTACTTCATCGTATCAGGAAAAGTCAAGGTCATCAGCTACAATGACTCCGGCAAAGAACTGCTGTTGTCCATTCATAAGCGCTATGACTATTTTGGAGAAATGTCTATCCTGGACGGGAAAACATCGCCTGCGACGATTGTAGCCATGGATGACTGCACCGTTGGTTTCATCACCAAAAGTAACTTCATCAAGCATATTATGAACAATGAAAAAAGTCTTCATCAACTTATCGGTCTTTTATGTTGCCGCCTGAGGGAGGCCTGGTCTATGCTAAATATCCTGGGTTTTGCTGAAGCAAGCGACAAAATTCGGGCAGCATTAACGATTTTCAGCCGGAAATTTGGCACACCAGATAAAAACGGCACGATTATCAGCATTAAATTGACCCATAAAGATATTGCCAATTTTTCGGCAGTTTCCCGCGAGACAGCCAGCCGGATCATCAGTGCGATGACGAAAGCCGGTGAAATTGAATTGATTGATCATAAATATTTTCTACTTAAGCCCTCATTTTTCGACAAATTAACGCTTCCGTGATCCCCGTCACATATTCACTATTCAGTTTATTGTAAAAACGCACGATATAATGAGTGGGATAATGGGTAAAAATAGGCATTTACCGACATCGCGCCGATTTAGGATTAAACAAAGATATGGCGCAATAGTTGCGAAAAAAGGAGACAAGAATGGAAGGCTTATTATCAACAGAATTTACGGTTTCGCTTCATCAAATAATGATGTTACTCGCTATAATGACCATCGCGTTGCTTTTCGGATATCTGAAAGCGGGACTGTTTATCACCTACGGTTTTTTGTTCTATTGGAGCAATATCTTTGAGATCGGTTCCGTCTTTGAAAAAACCGATCCTAATCTTGCCACCACCTCATTTTTATATCTGGGTTTCGGGCTAATCATTATTTTTCTGGCAATGGTGGGTTTTTTATTGCATAAAAGATGAAACGGGAGACGAATGGATAAAATCAGCATTGTAAAAAAACGCCGCCGCTATCGAATCATAAAACTACGCAGGTTTGAGATGAAAGACTCTCTGGAGTATTTGACAAATCATGAAGATTCTGCAAGAGATAAAGCCGTGTCCGCAAACCTCGATGGACAAAAATACCCATTCATAATGTCCATGGCTTAAGGGGAGAAGAAGTATGTACCGCGAATACTGGAATCTTCAAAAAGCGCCTTTCGACAATGTGCCCGATCCTTCCATGTACGCGGAATGCCACGTGAGCATGGAAAATGTGATATCTGAAACCATTTACGCAATTAAGGAGGGCAACGAGTGTTTCGCAGTGATTATCGGTGATGCGGGCATGGGAAAGACTCTCTCACTGCGTATCATTATGGACGCACTGGAACCTCAAAAATATAAAGTTGTTCTGATCACCAATCCCGCCATCTCCTTTCCGCAGCTTCTAAAAGAAATTATCGGCCAGGTGACCGGAAAGCAATGTGATCTGAAAAACAAATATACCTTACTGGAAATATTCAACCGACTGATTTTTGAAGCCGTTGATGCCGGCCTGAAAATCATCATTTTCATAGATGAAGCAAATTCCATTTCTCCAGCCAATCTGGAAAATCTGAGGCTCTTGACCAACATGCAGGATGATCAGCACAACCTGTTCACATTGGTTTTGGCAGGTCAAATGGAACTGGCGCAAAGGCTGGAACACCCTAAAAGGGCAAATCTCTTTCAGCGAATCGGAACATATGGTCGTATAGATAAACTGCCTTCTGAATCCGCTTTGAAAACCTATATTGAAACCCGTCTGAAACTGGCTGGCGCCGGCCGGAAAATATTTACGGATGACTGCCTGCCTGTGATCTGGAACTATTCCGAAAACGGAGTTCCGCGTTTGATCAATAAAATTTGCAAACTGTGTCTCAAGGCCGGAGAAACCAACGAGTTTCGATCCATTACTCCGGATATTGTCACGCAAACCGCAGAGCGTTTTCAGAAATTGAGCCAAACAGCCTATCAAAAACGAAAACCGCGCAGCAGACTGGATGTCGAATTCACGGATGACGAGATTTCCGCAATGATCGATATCGATCAGTTCAAGGATCTGACCAATTTAGCCACCTCTTTTTTTGAGCAGGAAGAAACATCTGCCCCACCTTCCGATGTGGTCGCAAGCAATACAAATGATGACGCCCTGGATGCCGCTCCATGGATTGAGGAGGATGTCGTGATCGAAAGCTACCCTGAAGATGCGGACCAAATCAATGCTCTGGAAGAAAAATGCTTCACCGAAGCCAACACCTTTGCCTCCAAAAGACCTTCCGGTACCCTTGATGAAGAAAAGACACAAGACTCCCCTGCCATCGGCGTCAATCTCCAGGAGGACAAATCGCCTGCGCAAGCTGCAAACGAGGCCAACCCGAATGAGGACAGGGATGAACTCGTGATAGGCGGACATGTCATTGAACTGAACATTCCCAAGAGCATTCTCAAGCAGGTCAGATCCTTTAATCCTGAAAGCGCAAATAAATCAGCGGGTTTCTGGGCCGCACAGATTATCAAGAATAATCCTGCTTTGACGAAATCTTCGGATGTAGACCCCGTGCATCTTTGGCATGAAATAAAAAATAATATTCTTAGTAAAATAAACGTGTAGTGCTTTCGTTCGGGATGATGGTCTTATATGAAAATATCGGATAGAGATTTCCTGGAGAAGAAAAGACCCAAAGAAACGTTGGACGTCCATCTCAAGGACTATGAACTGGTCATGTCACATTACAACAAAACCATTAAGAAAGATCAAAACAATACCGATGCTTATGTTAATTTAGGCTTTCTTTGTCTGGATAAAGAAGATTTTGACGGTGCGTTGCGATGTTTTCAGAAAATTGTGGAACTCGAACCGGACAATCCGGAATCTTTCAATAATCTTGGTTATGTATATGAAAGAATGGATATGCTCGATTCCGCTAAGAAAAATTACGAAAAGGCGCTGGAGATCGATCCTTCTTGCATGGAATCCATTCTCAATATCGGACACATTCTGGAATTACAAGGCGACTACCATCGTGCCGTAGCCCAATACGGAAAGGCCATCTTGAATCATCCCGAGGCAGCCTCCCCGCGTTTTTGCCTGGCTGTTTTGTACGATCGTCACGACATGTATGATGAAGCGGCGGAAGAATACCTGAAGATTCTTAAAATCAACCCGGAACATATCAAGGCCGCCTACAACCTGGGTCGCATTTACTGCCAACTGGGTAACTACCAAGACGCGATTGAAAAATTCGAAAAGGTTCTTCAATTGGATCCGCGGCACGCTGACGCATGGAATAACATGGGATCCGTCTATGAATCACAAAAAGACTTTCCAAAGGCCATTGAAGCCTACCGAAGGGCCCTGTCCATTAATCCATTTCACGAGGAGACAAATGTTAATCTTTCCTATATTCAGTATTTAACATTTAAAGCACATCCGGACAAGATTAACAAAAGCGATGTCATCCGAAGGTTGCATTTTGTTCTTTCGTTGAACCCGCACAACAAAAAAGTCTATAAATTGCTTGGCCTTATGGAAAATACGACTTGACGCTTCAGGAAAAAATCGATTTGGCGGCAACGGCATCGGCACAGCGAAGGTAAAGGGGTGAAAAAGCCGATGCTTGCGGATCGTCAAGACGACGATACTTCTCCTGACCTAGAATTCCCACATTAAAACCGCGAATCATTTGGTGCGATCTTGACCGGATCATTGCACCTTCCTGATGCTGAGTAATCGATTCAGCATGTTGAACAGCGCCATCCCCGACGAAAACGGTATTTCGGGGCTGTTGGCCAATATTATCGGGATTTACTGCTTTTTCAGGTTCAACTTGATTTAAAACACCATCTTTATCATATAAAAACGATGCGGTATAAACCTGTCCCCTGCCCGCATCCATGACCGGACAAATGATGCCTCGGGTATCGTCCACATTCATTGCCAAAGCCATCAGGGAAGAAACCCCGACAGCGGGTTTTCCTGTTGCCAGAATGAAGCCCTTGAGCGTACTGATACCAATTCGCAGTCCCGTAAATGATCCCGGTCCGGTCGTGCAGCACAAAAAATCCATCTCATTAATACTGCAGCGAGATTTTCGGCAGGCTTCATCAATGGCAGACAAAAGCACTTCTGAATGATTCGCACCTGTATTCATGACCGCTTCATATACGAGGATCCGGCCATTTAAAATGGCCACTGAAGCGGTACGCGAAGATGTGTCAAAAGCTAAAGTCAACATATTACTTAAAAAACTTTAAAATATCGTTGATAGGTTTGAGGTTCAACCTTTCAATATCAATCATGATGACAAAAAGCATCAGCATCAGCAGGACGACTAAACCGATCTGCGTTGAAATTTCCTTGATTTTCGCAGGAATTTGTCTTCTGGTCACCATCTCGATCAAGTAAAAGAAGATATGACCGCCGTCGAGAACAGGAATGGGCAGCAGGTTGATTACACCCAGGTTAATGGACAAAACAGCCATGAAAAGAATAAAAGGAATAAACCCTTCTTTCACTTGATCCCCCGCCACCTGAGCGATAAAAATCGGACCACCGAGCTGCCGCGGAGAAATCACGCCTTCAATCATTTTTGCGATAGAAATAACGGTTAATTTGGATATTTGAACGGTCTTTTCCACAGAAGTTAAAACCGCTACAAAAGGATTCTTCCTTTCGATCACTTCATCTCCCGTCGGTGAAATTCCAATCAAATAGGTGGACACTTCTTCCCCGAAAAGATTTTTTGTCTGGGATAATCGTGGAACGACAACAATTTCTTTTTCAATGGAATCACGTTGAACAATTACTTTCAGTTCAGTGCCTTTAGATGATGTTATTATTGGACTTATCTCATTCCAATAAGATACTTTCCTGTCATTGATTGCCACAATTTTATCACCGGTTTGCATACCTGCCTCAAGGGCTGGCGAATCCGATGAAAATTCTCCGATGACAGGGGTTAAATTGGGCACCCCGTGCATGTAGATGACCGAAAAGATAAAAATGGCCAGAAGAAAGTTAAAAACAGGACCTGCCAAAACAATCAACATTCTTTTCCATGTAGGCTGTTTAAAAAAAGATCTTTTTTCGTCTTCGGGCGGCAATTCTTCTGTTTCGGATTCACCCAGAAGTTTCACATACCCGCCCAGAGGAATCCAGGAAAGAACATATTCCGTCTCTCCGATTCTTTTTCCGAATATTTTCGGACCAAACCCCAGCGAGAATTTCAACACGCCGACACCACCAATCCGCGCGGCAAGAAAATGCCCCAGTTCATGGACAAAAATCAAGATCCCCAACAGAATGACAAATGAAATTAAGGTTACCAATAGATTATCCTTTCATGATTTTTTTTATGACGTTTTGCGCCTGTTGTCTGGCTTCACAGTCCGCATGCAGAATGTTTTCCAAAGAGGGATCGTGTTGCACATCATGTTTATCCAATACAATATCAATTACTTTCGGTATATCGTTAAAGCCGATTCTATTGTTAAGAAACGCGTCAACCGCTACTTCATTGGCGGCATTTAAAACAGCCGGTGCGGTTCCTCCGGAATTCCCCACCTCATAGGCAAGACGCAGACACGGAAACTTTTTCATATCCGGTGGATAAAAATCCAACGGACCTGCCTTGGTCAGATTCAAATAAGGCAGACCACTTGGCATCCGTTCCGGATAGGTCAATGCATAAGCAATCGGCACTCGCATATCCGCAATACCCAGTTGCGCAAGAACGGATCCGTCAACCAGTTCAATGAGCGAATGCACGATACTTTGCGGATGAATTAAAACATCGATATGCCCAATGTCCAGATCAAATAACCATTTTGCTTCAATTACTTCCAGTCCTTTATTCATCATGGAGGCGGAATCGATGGTGATTTTTCGTCCCATTTTCCAACGTGGATGAATAAGTGCTTGATCCAATGTTACTTTTTTCATCTCCTTGGCTGTCAATTTAAAAAAAGGACCGCCGGAGGCCGTCAGAATAATACGATGCAGGGATTGAATGTTCTGCCCCCCGGCCAGACACTGGAATATCGCGCTGTGTTCACTATCTACAGGCAGGATGCGCACATTATTTTTTATGGCCTGCCGGGTAACGAGCTGACCGGCAATCACCATGGTTTCTTTATTCGCCAGCGCTATATCTCTGCCCGAATTGATTGCCGCTAAAGTCGGTTCCAGTCCTGCCGCGCCGGATATTGCGGAAATTACGATGTCGGTGTCTGGGCAGGCCGCAAGTTCCCGAACCCCGGTTTGATCATACAGAATTGAAATCCTTTTTGTCGACTTTAAAATGCTTTGCAGCTTCAACGCTTCTTCGCTTGAGTAAACAGAAACGACATCCGGCTTGAATTCTTCGATCTGCCTGGCAAGAAGCCGGACATTCCGACCTGCCGCAAGCGCCCTTACTTTAAATTTTTCTGGATGGTTTGCAATAACATCCAAAGCGTTGACGCCTATAGAGCCTGTTGAACCTAATATCGTGACATTTTTCATAAATCGACCACAAATATCTTATAATAATAGATGTACGGCGCGATGAAAATCAAGCTGTCGAGTCGATCAAGCATTCCTCCATGACCCGGCAGAAGAGAACTGGCGTCCTTAAGACCATAATTTCTCTTAATGGCGGATTCACAAAGATCACCTAATTGACCAATGATACCACCGGTAAAACCTAGGATCAGGAAGTGGTACAGCGAAACATCAGGAATCAGGAAGTATCCGAATACACAGGCCGAAATGGTTGCCCCGACGATTAAACCCAGAGTGCCCTCTACAGTTTTCCCCGGGCTGACCAGGGCGATCAACTTTCTTTTTCCGAGAGATTTCCCGACATACAGCGCCACGGTATCGCCAATAATCGCAATGACCAGAACCAGAAATATCCAGTAAATCCCTTCATCGAGTTTGCGAAGCAAAATAAAGTGGGAAGTCAGAAGCGGAATATAGACAATTCCGAATATCACCTTGGCTACGGATGCAATTTCAAAGCTGCTTTCTGTTACCTTCCATAGAAAAGCAATAAAAACGATTATGAACGCGAAAACAAGCACAGCGGTCAACAGGGAGGGGTTCCCCAGAAGAACAACGGGGGGAATCAGAAGCGCAAAAAAAACACTTTCTATTTTTTCTTTCTGGAAACCCGGTCCGAAAACAATTTTGTTGTATTCAAGGATTCCAATGACAGCAATCCCGGTTATCACAATGGTCAGCAGTTCCACAGACCCCAGCAGGATGATCAGGAGTATGGCAACCGCCAGCGGAACCCCGGTCACCCACCTTTGCAGATTAGAGTTTTTGCCCGCCATATGCATCCTTCTTTAAAAAAAACGTTATCGACTGTCGATTTGTTCACTCGTCAGCCCGAAACGGCGTTCACGGCGCTGATAGGAGGCAATTGCCTTGATCAGATCATCTTTTTTGAAATCAGGCCATAAAACATTCGTGAAGTGAAGTTCCGTGTAAGCCATCTGCCACAACAGGAAATTACTGATCCGATATTCACCGCTCGTCCTAATGAGCAAATCGGGATCCGGAATATCTTTCGTATATAGATACCGTGAAAAAACCTCATGATCGATGGCATTGAGATCGAGTCTGCCCTCTCGGTTTTCGGAAATCATTTTTTTGACCGCAAAAACAATTTCATCGCGGCTGCCATAACTTAAGGCCAGAGTCAGGACCATTTTACGATGATCCGCTGTGAGCCTTTTCACTTCGATAAGTTTCTGTCTGACTCCAGACGACAACCGGTCGATATCACCGATGGTATTGAGCCGGATTTCCTGTTTTGAAAGGCTGGTTGCCTCTTTGTCGAGGTAGTTTTCCAGCAAAGACATCAAAGCATCGACCTCTTCAGAAGGTCTTCCCCAGTTCTCTGATGAGAAAGCAAATAAGGTAAGATACGGAATGCCGATTTCCCGGCACGCCGTTACTGTCGTCCTAACCGCCTGAGCACCTTTTTTGTGGCCACGAATCCTTCCCATCGCATGCTTTTGTGCCCAGCGACCGTTTCCGTCCATGATGATCGCAATATGTTGAGGTAAATGGCTTTGGTCAATTTTCATTGGTATCTATGCATGGTGTCAAGAAAAACAAATGGGGAGCTTTCGACTCCCCATTCAGTATCCTCTTCGCTGAGGCTTATATCTCCATGATTTCTTTTTCTTTACTTGCCAGAATCTTGTCCGCCTGTTCGATATATCGATCCGTTAGCTTTTGGACTTCATCTTGCGAGCTGAAGAGTTCATCCTCAGACATTTTATTATTCTTCTTGAGATCTTTTAACGCCTCGTTGGCATCACGCCGTTCGTTTCTTAATTTAACCTTCCCCTCTTCGGTCATTTTTTTTACGACTTTTACCAATTCTTTACGCCGCTCTTCCGTTAATTGGGGAATTGACAATCGAATGATCTTTCCATCATTGGACGGCATCAATCCCAAATCGGACTTTTGAATCGCCTTTTCAATTGCTCCGATCACCGTTGCGTCCCATGGAGATATAACAATCAGACGGCTTTCCGGTACGGAAAGGGTTGCCACCTGTGCTATCGGTGTTGCCGTACCATAGTAATCGACTTTGATCCCATCGAGCAGCGAAACAGATGCGCGTCCGGTTCTTACCCTGCTGAATGATTTCTCCAGAGAAGTTATGGCTTTTTCCATCTCATCTTTGAATTTCTGAAATATTTCTTCTTTCATGATCATTCTCCTACGTAAGTCCCGATTTTTTTACCGCAAACGACACCCCGGATATTTCCCTTCTTCTGCATGTTAAATACAACGATAGGTAATCCATTATCCCGACAAAGCGTAATCGCAGTTGAATCCATTACTTTAAGATTTCTTGTTAAGACATCAATATAGCTTATTTTTTTGAACATAACGGCAGACCGGTTTTTTACCGGATCCTCGTCATAAACGCCATCCACCTTTGTGGCCTTCATAATGACATCCGCACGGATTTCCATCGCTCTTAACGATGCAGCGGTATCCGTGGAAAAAAACGGATTCCCCGTGCCGCCTGCGAAGATAACGATTCTTCCTTTTTCCAGATGACGAACCGCCCTGCGTTGGATAAAAGGCTCCGCAATTTCCCTCATCTCAATTGCGGTCTGGACGCGTGTCGGCAGTCCGCGCATTTCCAGTGCGGACTGCAGCGCAAGACTATTGATTACGGTGGCCAACATACCCATATAGTCTGCCGTCGTCCTGTCCATACCCTTGGCCCCGGCTTCAATTCCCCGAAAAATATTGCCACCGCCGATGACAATAGCTATCTCGATTTCAAGATCCGACAATGACTTGATCTCATCGGCGATATAATTGGCGACATCCGGATCAACGCCGGTGGATTGCCTGCCTAAAAGGGCCTCACCGCTGAGCTTTAAAAGAATCCTTCTGTAGACAGCTTTCTTCTTTTCGCTCATTATGTGTTTATTTCCTCACCGAGCTGAAATCGGGCGAATCGCCGCACGATAATGTTTTCACCGGTTTTGGCAATCATGTTGCTCACGAGAGTGTTAATGGTAATATCTTGATTTTTTACGAACTTCTGATCTATTAAGCAGACATCTTCATAATATTTCTTCAGTTTTCCCTCGATGATTTTATCCCATATCTTTTCCGGTTTGCCTTCTTCCCTGAGTTGAGAACGGTATATTTCCTTTTCACGGTTGAGCACGTCCTCGGGAATTTCATCACAACGGACATAAAGAGGATTTGTGGCGGCTATGTGCATCGCCAGATCCTTGGCCATCGTTTGAAAATCATCCGTTTTTGCGACAAAATCCGTTTCGCAATTCACTTCCACCATGACACCGATTCTTCCACCCATATGTATGTAAGAGGCAACGGTTCCGTCTTTGGCTGCCTTCGATGATCGTTTTGTAGCAGCGGAAAGTCCCTTTTTTCTTAAAAAGTCAATCGCTTTTTCAAAATCACCTTCGACCGCCGTCAGGGCTTCTTTACAATCCATCATGCCGGCGCCGGTTTTCGTTCGTAATTCTTTAACCATACTTGATGATATTTCCAATTTCCGATCCTCCTCGAATTCAAATCATTAACACGATTACACGCGGTCTTCGGTTCCATTGTTATCGGCGACAGCAGTGCCGTCTTCCATTTCAACACTTTCGGGGATGTCCGCGGCAATATTTTTGCTTTCAACGCCTGATTCTTTATTGGATTCGGCCGATATTCTTTCCTCAAATCTCTTTTTGCCCTCCAAAACCGCGTCTGCAAACTTTGAAGAGAATAATTTAATGGCACGAATCGCGTCGTCATTTCCCGGAATGATGTAGTCGATATCCGTCGGGTCACAATTGGTATCCACAATGGCAACGATAGGGATTTTTAATTTCTTCGCTTCCTGTACCGCGATCTTCTCACGATTTGGATCCACAATAAAAACAGCGGCGGGATAAGATCGCATATTCTTGATGCCACCGATCACTGTTTCGAGCTTATCCATTTCTTTTTGAAGCTTTGTGATTTCCTTCTTCGGAAAGGCATTAATGGATTCATCCGCAAACATTTTGTTCAATGAATTCAGACGGTCAATGCTTTTTTTGATGGTCACGAAATTGGTCAACATACCGCCGAGCCAGCGCTGGTTGATAAACGGCATGCCGCAACGCTTGGCTTCGTCCCGGATGGACTCTTGCGACTGCTTTTTTGTTCCCACAAAGAGGACTTCCCTGCCCTGGCTGACGGTATCCACAACGAAGTTGTAGGCCGCCTGAAACAACCCGACGGTTTGCTGCAAATCGATAATGTAGATATTGTTGCGCGCCCCGAAAATGTAGGGCTTCATCTTGGGGTTCCATTTGTTGGTCTGATGTCCGAAATGGACACCCGCTTCTAGCAACAGTTTCATTGAAATGGCTGACATATGTTTCTCCTTTTTTTTGTTTTTTCCGCCATCCCCATCAACTTGCCGGCACACTTATTTCTAAGCAACATGCCGGCAATCCGGGAGATGTGTGAAATTTTTGCCGCAATTACCACATATTGAGCGATAGCACAAGCGCTATTCACTTTCCTTCCACGATTGGATACAATCCCTTTTCACGTATCGAGTTTACGTGGAGTATTCCGCGTTGATCTTCACATAGTCATGTGACAAATCGGATGTGTAAAGACAGTATGATTTGTCTCCTCCTCCGAGACAGACATGAACGTCTATCCTGTTTGACTTGTAGATGTCCTTTAATTTTGAAATCTGGATATCTGCCGGGGCATCCTGAGCGAACACCGTCAAGTTGCCGATTTCCAAAACCACCTTTTCTTTTTCTATCGGAATCGATGCGGAACCCAGCGCCGCCAGAATTCGACCCCAGTTCGGATCTTCACCGAAAAACGCCGTCTTGACCAAATTGGAATTTGCAATTGCATACGCTGCGCGTTTGGCATCTGATCTTGATTTCGCGCCATCCACCAATACTGTGATAAACTTTGTCGCCCCTTCGCCGTCTTGCACAACCGCCTGACACAATTCCATCAGAACATCCGTGAGTATTTCACGAAATCTCTGGAGTCTCGCCTGAGCACGTTCCAGAGGATTGTTGCCTGCCAGGCCATTGGCCAGGATAATGGCCGTGTCGTTGGTACTCATGCAGCCATCGACGCTGATCGAGTTGAATGTGGCGTCAATCACCTGGTGGAATACCGTATTGAGCGCTTTAGAATCGATCAGGGCGTCGGTCATGACATATACCAGCAAAGTGGCCATATTCGGTTCAATCATTCCAGCACCTTTGGCAATACCGCAAATCGTGATGTCTTTGGCGCCTACGATTCCTTTGCGTATGGCAACTTTCGGATATTTGTCCGTGGTCATCATCGCTTCTTCCGCGTCTTCAATTCCAAACTCATGAAGTCCCTTAACCAGCTTACCAATACCGGACTCTATTTTTTTAACGGGAAGCCTTTTGCCGATCACACCTGTGGAACAGACAAGCAGATGCTCTTCCGGAATTTTAAGCTGTCTTGCAGCGGCGGCGGATACAGCCATCGCGTCGGTATAGCCATCTTTTCCGGTCGCCGCGTTTGCGCATCCGCTGTTTGTGATCACGGCCTGCGCAATCCCTCTTTTGATCCTTTCCATGTCAATCAGCACAGGAGCGGCTTTAAAAGCATTCTTCGTAAAAACTGCGGCGGATCTGGCCGGTATAGTGGAATAAATCAAACCCAGATCCTTTTGGTTCGCGCCTTTGATTCCCACGGCAACGCCATTGGCCAGAAAACCCGGAACACTGATTGCTAATGTTGATTTTGACATGTTTAGAACTCCAATCAATAACTTATGCACCGCAACATTTTTTATACTTCTTACCGCTGCCGCAGGAACACGGATCATTGCGTCCCACCTTAAGGTTGTCGCGTTTGACGGTTTTTGTCGCCGGGGTATCCTCGCCGCGGCTCATAATATAATCGCGTTTTTGTTTCTGGCGTATTTCCTCAACTTCTTCCTCGCGTTGGACACGAACCATGCATAGCTTCTGGAGCGTGTCCATTTTAATACGGCCGATCATTTCCATGAACATCGCGTAACCCTCGCGCTGATATTCCCTGACCGGATCCTTCTGTCCGTACCCCCTCAAACCGATGCCTTCCCGCAAATGATCCATGGACAGCAAATGCTCTTTCCAATGGGTATCAATGGATTGCAGCATAATCACTTTCATCAGATAGGCCATGAGTTCGGGGCCGAATTCCTTCTCTTTTTCCCGCAGGAAGTCCTGAACCTGACGGATGATATCCTCACGAAGTTCTTCACTGTTTTTCGGGGACTGCGCCTGCAGATCCAGACGGGTATTAAACTGCGAAAACAGCGATTCTTCCAGACCCTTGAGGTTCCAGTCCTCCGGATGATTTTTCTCTGCCGTGAATTCAAACAGCAGGTCACCTGAAACATCTTGAATCATTTCATGGATATCCGCCCATAAATCCTCTCCGCGAAGGACTTTTTTTCGCTGCTCGTAGATCACCTTCCGTTGATTGTTCATGACATTGTCATAATCCAGAAGGTGTTTCCGAATGTCAAAGTTCTGACCTTCTACGCGTTTCTGGGCATTTTCAATTGCGCGGGAAATATATTTGTGTTCAATGGGTTGCCCCTCTTCAATGCCGATGGTATCCATAACAGATGAAATACGTTCCGCACCGAAAATGCGCAACAGATCATCTTCCAGGGAGAGATAAAAACGAGACGACCCATTGTCCCCCTGACGCCCCGACCGACCCCGAAGCTGATTATCGATCCGGCGGCTCTCGTGCCGTTCCGTTCCCAGGATGTGAAGTCCTCCGATCTGTGCCACTTTTTCGCCCAGCTTAATATCCGTTCCACGTCCCGCCATATTGGTTGATATGGTCACCATAGCCGGCTGTCCCGCCTGCGCGACAATTTCCGCTTCTCTTTCGTGATTTTTCGCGTTGAGGATATGATGTTTGACGCCCGCGCGATTCAGATACTTGCTTAACAATTCCGACTTCTCTATGGAAATGGTGCCGATCAAAACAGGCCGGCCGGCCTCGTTGAGTTGCCTGACTTCTTCAATGACCGCTGTGATTTTTTCCTGTTGTGTTTTATAGATTAGATCATTGTGATCCTCGCGGATCATCGGCATGTTGGTAGGTACCACAACCACATCCAGATTATAGATTTTCTTGAATTCCGGCGCTTCTGTGTCTGCGGTTCCTGTCATGCCCGCCAATTTCTTGTACATGCGGAAATAATTCTGAAATGTGATGGAGGCAAGCGTCTGGTTTTCCTTCTCGATCTTGACTCTTTCCTTGGCCTCCAATGCCTGATGCAGGCCGTCACTGTAACGCCGGCCCGGCATAACGCGTCCGGTGAATTCATCGACAATCACAACCTGTCCGTCCTTCACGAGATAGTCCACATCCCGTTTAAACAGGGTGTGAGCCTTCAGGGCCTGATTGACATGATGCACAATTTCAATGTTTCTGGGATCGTAAAGATTCTGAATATTCAAATACTTTTCGACACTGGCCACACCTTCTTCACTCAAAGCGACCGTCTTGCTTTTTTCTTCAATCGTGTAGTCATGATCGACTTTTAAACGCGGAATTATCTGATTGATTTTATTGTACTTATCTGTTGATTCTTCTGAAGGGCCGGAAATGATCAGCGGCGTGCGGGCTTCATCGATCAGAATACTGTCGACCTCGTCAACGATTGAATAATTGAATTCTCGCTGAACATAGTCTTCCAGACTGAACTTCATATTGTCCCGAAGATAATCGAAGCCGAACTCATTGTTGGTTCCATAGGTAATATCCGCGGCATAAGCCTTTCGGCGCTGTTCGTCATCCATACCGTGCACAATGACGCCGACAGTTAATCCCAAAAAAGTATAAATTGGCCCCATCCATTCCGCATCCCGGCTTGCCAGGTAATCATTCACTGTGATGACATGACATCCCTTTCCCTCAAGCGCGTTCAAATAGATAGGCATGGTCGCGGCAAGCGTTTTTCCTTCGCCCGTTTTCATTTCCGCGATCTTCCCTTCGTGCAGGACGATTCCACCGATCACCTGCACGTCAAAAGGACGCATCAGCAGCGCCCTTCGGGCTGTCTCCCGAGCAACGGCAAACGCTTCACTCATAATATCGTCGAGCGAAAAGCCGCCTGCGAGCTTTTCTTTAAAATACTTTGTCTTCGCCTGTAATGCCTGATCCGCAAGGGACATCATTTCAGGCTCAAACTGGTTGACCTCATCTAAAATCAAAGACAGTCTTTTTAATTCGCGATCGTTTTTGGTTCCGACGATCTTTTTTAATATGGCATCCAGCATCTTCCACCTTTAAAAAAAAACCGGTATCCTTACCGGTGAGTTCGATACACTTCTTGCATTATTGCACAAAATCAGATGTATTTATTGTGTTTACTTAAAATATTTCCTGGGATTGACAGGTACGTGATTGATGTAGACACCATAATGCAGATGCGGCCCGGTGCTGCGCCCCGTGTTTCCGACATAAGCGATGAGATCTCCTCTTCTTACGCGGTTACCCTGCTTGATCGCAACCTTCGAAAGATGTGCATAATAGGTTGAAAACCCATGACCATGGTCAATACGAAGATAGTTGCCGTCCGCGGTACCATGACCGATTTCTATGACCAGTCCATCCGCCGGGGATACAATTTCCTTGCCCATTCTTGTTGCAATATCGATTCCCCTGTGAAATTCATTTCCGGAATCGAAGGGCGACTCCCGGTACCCGAATTCCGACGTCACCCACCCTTTTACCGGCCAGACTGACGGGGTCGCAGCCAACAGCGACTTCTGCTCGCGCAAAAACTTCAGCAGTTCGTTGAAGCTCTGTGCCCGATAACTTGCGTCATCATTTAATTGACTGATGCCTTTACGCATCCCCGAAATGAGTTTTTCCTGATCCTGATCGAGAAGCTCAGACAGCCGGAGTTGCTCGTTATCGGGCCCGCCAATACCCAAAGGCTGCTTCTTATCCCTGCCGATCTGATATTTTGCCAGAATTCTTAACTTTTTATCAAATTGTCTTAGTTCTTCCATTCTGTCGGCAAATTCATCGACCTTGATCGCGAAATCATGAATATGTTGCGATTGCACAACGGTCTGTGTTCTCAAGCGTTCTAATTCAGCCCTGTCCCTTTTAATACTGGCATAATCGTAGACCACATAAAGGCAAACGAGAAAAAACAAAACGGAAACACACACAGCAGTGCGGAGGGCTTTGCTTGAAAACGAGAATCGTTTGACGTTGCTTTTCCGTCGAGGAATAATCATCAGCGTAAACAAATTATTAGACATATCTCCCCTGAACCTGTGAAGTGTTAATATTGTTTAACGTTTACAGAGCAGTATCGCTATCACACCTGAAAATCAAAGTCAAGACCGGAGTCTTCAATTATTATATCGGCCTGAATAATCATGCCTTTAATAAATAAGGGGTTTTTTGTGATTTTCCTCACACAAATAAGATCATGCCGGAGGTATCATCCATCAACACAGGGGCCTTCCTGAAGGCCAGCGTGATCATATATACTCAATATATTTAAATATATTGCGTCACCATCATACAGCGCACGGAGAATGACGTCCCGGAATCAATTTCATGTTGTGCCTGCGCATTTTTAATCCACCCAGGTCCATTTTATTCTTCATTTCGCTGAGCGTTCCGATCGGACCCCCGGATTTTTTCACTTTACGCAAAATTTCCCTGAACGGCTCCTGGAAAATCCCTCCTTCAACTTCTGCGTGCACCGGTAATATGTGCATTCCCCCGCTGTTTAAACAGGCCAGGATCGTGTCAACAAATCCCGACGGCGCCACTTCTTCAAAGCAGGGCAAATCGGAGGGCAGTTCCAGCAACTGATTTGCCTTGTGAATAAATGCTTCTTTTGCTCTGGTACAGCTTAAATACTCGAAGCGATATTCACCTGCGATGTTCAATACCCTGTCATCAATGAGCCAGGAAGGCGCGCCAAAGGCTGAAGGCTTTCTCCCCGTCAGTGTTTCAAATCCGGCAATTCCGCGTTCAAACCAGTCCCGAACCCACGATTCCGTTTTCCGGGGCAGTTCATCCTGCCAGCGTCGATGATCCCAGGCGTGAAACTGTACTTCATGCTCTTCTTCAATGATTTGGGCCACGATTTCAGGAAAGGAAAGTGCAATCATAGGCGCGGGCAGGAGTGTACCGTAGAGGGATGTTTTCCATCCATAAAGACCGGGTGCATTGGTCCTGAGCATTTTTTTCAGGAAACGAGGGTTTCTGATCAGCTGCAATGCGGCACGACCGGAGTTGTCCGGTCCGATGCTTAAAAAGAAAGTGGCTTTTATCCCGAACTCTTTTAATATCCGCAAAAGACAGGGAACACCGTTTTTCATGCCGTTGTATGTGTCCACATCAATTTTCAGACCAAGCATCGGCGACTCTCCCGGGATACTGTCAAATTCTCACGGTTCTGTTTTCCTCGAGAAATGAATCGAGGGTCATCCGCATGGCATCTTCCAGATTCACTTTCGGTTCCCAACCCAGGAGATTTCTGGCGATTTCAATGCTGGGTTTGCGCGTATAGATATCCTGGTAGCCTTTTCCATAATAGGTGTCCGCGGGGATATCGATGATTTCCGAATAGATTGAGTCGTTTTGATGATCGGGATGCTGCCTGAACAATCGCTTGAGAATATCTGCCAGCTCTTTTACAGAGCACTCGTTTTCAGGATTTCCGATATTGATGATTTGATTTTTACAGACATCATTTTTGTTTTCCAGAATCTTCATCAACGCGCTGATGCCGTCATCGACATAGGTGAAGCAGCGTTTTTGATGGCCCCCGTCGACCAGGTTGATCGGACGCTTCAAAAGCAGTTCTGCGATAAACTGTGTGACCACCCGGGAGGAGCCTTCCTTGGCTGTATCGAGCGAATCCAGTCTCGGACCGATCCAGTTGAACGGCCTAAACAAGGTAAACTCCAGATGCCCCCTGGTCCCGTAGGCATAAATCACGCGGTCTAAAAGCTGTTTGCAGCAGGAATATATCCAGCGTTCCTTCTGAATGGGTCCCACCACCAGAAAGCTTTCATCCTCTTTGAATTCCGGATCCGTGCAGGCGCCGTAGACTTCGGAAGTGGATGGAAAAACAACACGCTTGTGATATTTTACGCATTGCTTGACAATGTTCATATTCATTTCAAAATCCAGTTGGTAGACACCGACCGGATCATCGACGTAGAGTTTGGGGGTGGCAATCGCCACAAGCGGCATCACCACATCGCATTTCTTGATATGATATTCGATCCATTCCCGGTTGATGGAAATATCGCCTTCCAGAAAATTAAACCGGGGATTATGCAGGGCCGCACCGATTCTTTCAGCCCCTAAATCCATACCGAAGACCTGCCAGTCTTCTTTTTCCTCAAGAATTCTATTGGCCAGATGATGGCCTATAAATCCGTTGACGCCCAGAATCAATATTTTCATTTGAGTCTCGCTACCTTCCCTTTTTCAAAATATCCGATGATTTCAGCCCCCCGTAATCTTTGGCCGTATAATTCAATATCCTTTAATTCTATAGCATGTTTTCCAGTTTGCACAAGCACATCTTGCTCCATCAAAACTACCTCTCCGTGTAGGCGAGCCGATTTTGTATGGACGGGTACGGCCCACCAGATGATGATCTTTTCATCATTTTCCAAAAACGCGTATGCCCCGGGATACGGATCCGTCACAGCCCGGATCAGGTTATAGATGGTATCGGCGGACAAAGACCAGTTGATACGACCGTCTTCCGGTCGCCTGCCTCCAAAGTAACTCCCGCAGGAAAGATCCTGCGGGATTCTCGGTGTGCGTCCCGACAGGATCAGGGGCAGGCTTTCGTCGAGCAGGGATGACGCGGCCTGGCAAAGCTTGTCATAGAGAGTTTTGGCGGTATCTTTGTTTTCGATATCGACAGTCTTCTGGCCGACAATATCGCCCGCATCCGGTTTATCAATCATGTAATGCAGTGTGACGCCGGTCTGTTTCTCTCCGAAGACCAAAACCCAGTTGACCGGACATCTTCCTCGGTAGGCGGGCAGCAGTGATCCATGGAGATTAAACGCGCCAGTCGGTGGGATTTCCAGAATCGGCAGTGGAATCATTTTGCGGTAATAAAAAGAGAAAATAACCTGCGGCTGCCAACGGAGGATGGCATCCCAAACGCGCTGGTCCCGGAGGTTTTCATCTGTAGATACCGCAATTCGCCTTTTGAGAGCCCATTCTTTTACCGAATCAAACCAGCAGTTTTCTTTCGGATCATCGTCATGGGTAAATACCGCGCAGATCTCAAATCCTTGACGCTCCAGAGCTTCCAGTCCGGCGATGCCCATATTATGGTATGCAAAGACAACGGCTCTCAAACGATTTTTGCTTCCCTTCCCCCGTCGTGGATATTTTCTATGACGTATTCAGGCCTTTTGCGGACCTCGCGATAGATTCGTCCGATATACTCGCCAATGACGCCTAATCCGAAAAACTGAAGACCGACGAAAACAAACAAAACGGCAAACAGTGTAAAGATACCTTCGGCCGCCCATTGCGCGCCGTACAACAGCCGGGCAACGGCTAGAAACATTCCGAAAAACACCCCCAGAAGCGACATCAAAATGCCGCCGTACATAATGAGTTTCATCGGCAGATTGGAAAATGAGGCAACCAGATCGAACTGGAGATTGATCAACTTCCGCAAAGGGTAGTTGGATTTCCCTCCATATCGTTCCTCATGAGCCACTTCAATTTCCGTTATGCGTTTGGCAAACACCGTCGCCAGCGCCGGAATAAACGTGGCTTGTTCATGGCAGGCAATCATCCTCTCCACCACCGGTCGCCGGTAAGCCCGCAGCATACAGCCCCAGTCCCGCATGCTGACTCGCGTGATCCTGCGTGCCACCATGTTGATGATTTTTGAAGGCAGGATTCTGAAAAAAGAATCCTTGCGCCCTTTTCGTATGGTGCCAACCAGGTCATAAGGACCTTCTTCAATAACCCGGATCAGATTCGGTATCTCTTCCGGCGGGTTTTGCAAATCCGCGTCCATCGTGATGATGATGTCGGCATTTACGACAGAGAATCCCGCCATGATCGCCGCATGCTGCCCGTAGTTTCTCGTCAACTCGACAACTTTCACAGCCTGATCTGTAGTTAACCCCTTGAGGATTTCCAGGGAACCATCCCGGCTGCCGTCGTCGATAAAAATAATCTCAAAGGGCATCCCCAGGGAACGCATGACCGGCATCAGCCTTCTCATCATTTCGTTGAGATTGTCCTGTTCGTTATAAACCGGAATAACGACCGCTACCTTTGTTTCAGCCATGATTAAGAATCTCCTTGATCGCGTCGCAGACATAAACGACATCCGCATTCGTCATATCCGGGAAAAGCGGCAACGAAACGATCCTGCCTGCCGCGCGGTCCGTTTCCGGAAGAATAATTCCCCCCCCCCCTGTTTGTTTCAGCACATAACTGAGCGTGTGGGCCGGGGGAAAATGAAGTCCATAGCCAATATTATATTCTGCAAGTTTTTCCATGAAGTTATCCCTGTGCATTTTTTTCACCTTGATGATGAACAGATGCCAGGCGTGAATATGATCATACATCGGAATTGCCGGCAAATCAACACCCGGAACATCCGCCAGGCCTTGCAAATACAGTCCGGCCAGTTCCGAACGGCGCGCGTTGAACTCCCGCCATCTTTCGAGCTGTGCCAACCCCAGCGCAGCGAGCAGATCCGGCATATTGTATTTATAACCGGGCGCGGCAATGTCATAGGATGGATTACCGCCCTTGCCATAGCGCTTCCATGCATCCCTCTCGATACCGTGGAAACGCATCAGACGAATCTTTTTCTCCAGTTCGGGATTGTCAAGGGTGATCATCCCCCCCTCCCCCGTGGTAATGTTCTTGATCGGATGGAAAGAAAAAACCGCCGGATGGCCGAAACCGCCTGAATGAATCCCTTTAAAATAGGTGCCGACTGCATGCGCCGCATCTTCGATCACGTGCAGATTGTGTTTTTCAGCCAGGTTGCCGATGCTGTCCATATCTGCCGGCGCGCCGGCAAAATGAACGGGGATGATCGCTTTTGTTCTGCCGGTAATTTTCTCCTCAATCAGATCACCATTCAAATTAAGCGTCCCGTAATCCACATCGACAAAAACAGGGATCGCACCGCACAGGGTGATCATATTAACGGTGGATGCAAACGTCATGGAGGGAGTGATGACCTCGTCGCCCGGCTGAAGATCCAGCGCTGCCAGCAGCAGATGCATGCCGGCAGTTGCGGAACTGAGTGTTACGGCCTGTCCGGCGCCGGTCAGACCGCAGAAATGATCCTCAAATTCCTTACAAAGGGCTCCGGTGGTGATCCATCCAGACTTCAGACAGTCCAAAACACGTTTGATTTCGCGCTCGCCGATGGACGGCCTGCTGAAGGGCAGAAAATCCTCTCTGATTTTCATAAACAATACTCCTGCTTTCCTTACCTGGCGACGCGCAGCAGATAAAACGCGCCGTTGTCCCAAAGAATTTCCACTGTAGAAAATAATGCCTGAAGTTCACGGAGTCGCTGCCTGTGCTGCGTGATGCAATAGACATCTTGACCCTGATTGATCAGTTCCACAAATTCAGGAACCAGTAAATAATGTTTTTTTCTTTCCTCCGGCTTCAATTTGATAATGCCGTCTGCCAGTTCTCCGAAATCCTCGACGATGGCTGTATGGATCTTGTTGTAAAAATCGATACCGTAGAAATTCACCCGGTATTGATAAAGAAGACGATCTTTCGGCAAGTGTATTTCAATAGCGTCCTTTGCGACGTGTGAGCTGCGGTAGGAGTAGAGAAAATCGTTAATCGGGAAAAGCGATGAAGCCAGCAATAACGCAGCCAGCAGATAGATTGTCAGAAACCAGCCCTGTTGATACTTTTTCTGTACCAGGTCGGGCAGAAAAGTCAGCAGAATCACCGAGGCCGACGGGACCAGAATCCACAGGGGCCACAACCCGGAGATGATCACAACCAGCCCTTTTTCAGGATCGGAGTAACGCTGGAGGATCAGGGGCAGCAAAAGTGCCATCACGACCATTACTGCCTGAACCACCACGAACAACCGGTAGAAAACCTTTCTTCTGGTGCCCGGCTGAACCGGCGCTTCTTCATAGCTTCTGAAGATGTTTCCAGCAAAAAGCGCGATCGGCAGGAAAACGGGCGCGATGTAGGTGGCCAGCTTTGACGAGGAAACCGTGAAAAAAAGGAATATGAACAAAAACCAGACCGCCAGGAGTTTATTATCATCCTTCCGGAAAAGCCACTCAGGAATTGCCCGACGCTGCCATGCCCTGATGAGATAGACGGACCAGGGAAGCGTTCCCCCGAGGATAATCGGAATGAAGTAATAAAAGGGCTCCGACTTGCCGTGCATCTGCGTGGTGAAGCGCAGAAAATGCTCGCGAACAAAGAAGAACCAGAGGAAATCGGGGTTTTCCATCTGTGCGAAAATGAGCCACGGGGAAGCAACCAGTAAAAACACAGCAATTCCGACCGGTGAAACCAGTTTCAATGTATCGCGCCAGCGTCTAGCCCAGACAAGCCAGAAAACCAGAATCGCGAAGGGAAAGACAATACCGATAATCCCCTTGGTTAAAAAAGCCAGGGCGCAGAAGAAATAAAACCCGTAATACAGGTATTTCTTCTCACCGGTCAAAGCCAGATAACCGAACCAGACAGACAGACACAAAAAGAAAGTCAGGGGCATATCCAGGATATTGATTCTTCCCAACACAAAGGGAAAAACTGAAATGGTCAGAACCGCTGCGGCGTACAAACCTGTTTTTTCATCACGGAAATGCCTTCCGATAAAAAAGGCGAGTAAAATGCACCCCCAGGCGCAAAGACCGGTAAAAAGCCGCGCGGAAAAATCATTTTCGCCGAACACTTTAAAGGACAGGGCCGTCGCCCAGTATGCCAACGGAGGCTTTTCCAGATAAATCGTGTTTTTGATATGCGGTGTCACATAGTTTCCCGACGCGTTCATTTCGCTGGGAATCAGGCTGTATCGTGCTTCATCCGGCTCCATCTGGGGCATGATCCCTAAAATCGCGACATAGAGAAACAGAGGGATGAAAAACAAAATAATCTTTTTATTCATACTCACACGATCCTTCTAGAATAGTTCAATGTGGTACCGATCAAACATATATTTCAGCCCCAGACAACATACCACACCGACCGCAGCGCCCGCGATCACATCACTTAAGTAGTGAGCGGTGATCACCACCCTGCTTGCGGCAACCAGGGCAGCGGCCAAAAGCGCGAACCACCTGAACCTTGGAAACATAAAACCTAGTGCGGTGGCCAGCGCAAAAGCCGTTACGGTGTGCCCGGACGGAAATGATGTTGATTCATGCAAATAATGAATCGAGAAAAAATCAAACCCGAACGATTCACTTTCAAAGAGATTGACCGGCCTGTTTCTGCCGGCAAACCACTTGATCAGAACGTTTAAAAGCCCGGATACGGTCACAGTCAGGAGAAGAAACAGGGTTCTTGCCGACCCTTTTTCGTTTTCCCACAAAAAACGCATCAGAAGATACAAAGGAATCAACAATATAAAATACCACAGGGAATCTCCGGCCTGGGTAATGATTTCAAACAGATCGACAATCCTTTGGTCCAGCCCCCGAAAGCAGTAGGCCAGCGGAATGTCCCAGAAGTGATAGGAAATCGAAGCACCGACGGCGCAGCTGAGCAGGATAACGGCGGCAAGCCATCTTTTTTTCACGGTTTGACCCCCTGAAAGTTGTCGCACCAGACATATTCCACCCAGTTAACATATGAGCCGTTTAGCTTCAGCTCTAATCGGTTTGCGGTTTCGACCCGGTCGCAGAGAAGATAACGCCCCACATCAAAATGATCATATTTTGTATTAAGAAACAAAATGTCGTGACCCAATGGTGATTTCTTCTGCCAGACATCAAATTGATCCTCACGCGCATCCGTTACGAATACCTCATGTCCGTATGGCAGATTGTAGTACATCACACGACTGCCCATCGTCCAGTTGATCACGGCCAGCGCTTTGGGTCTTTCTGAAGGATTCTTCTGGACGATATCATTGGCCTGAGATGCGATTTCCCTGTATCCGTAGATGTCACGGAAAGGCGACTTGTAATCGGGAAAGCGGATAAATTTCCCGGCAAGTTCCGAATAGGCAAAAAACAGCCCCAGCAGGCTGAACCCGACGGCCACATACACAAAATATCTCTGCCATTTTTTCGCAGAGCCATACAAATGGTAAGCTCCCACCGGAATAAACAACAGATAGAACATTGACGGCCAGTGAGGAAGAGTTCTTTCAGAAACCGACGTCACCAGAAAAAAAATCATAATGGTTCCAGCAAACAGGACAGCCAGTCGCAGGCTGTCTTCTCGCGACCGGATGGATTTGAAAAAACCGTACACGGCCACACAAAACAGCAAGGGACTGTACGCTCCAATCTGCGCGGCCAGGGATACCGCAAAATTGTACAAGCCTTTGGACATCGAACCGAAAACGTGAGAACCCTGATATCGGAAACTGATGAAGTCATGGGTCACATTCCAGTAAATCACCGGCGTGATCATCAAAAGCGCGATGAGCGCCGCCATGAACATGTAAGGGGAAAAAATAACATCGTATCTTTTTTTCAAAACAAAAAATAATATCAATGGCGGCACCAGCAGAATAGCCGTGTATTTCGCCAGTCCCATCAGTCCCAGGACGATGCCCAGAAAAATAAAATCCAGCAGCCCTTTCGTCCGCAGGATTTTTTCCGTAAGCATCATCAGTAAAAAAACCAGCAAAAGCAGAATCGAGTCCGGCAGCAGCATCATACCCAGCGCGTTTAGCATCCAGGAGGCATTCAACGCCAGTACCGAGAATAAAGACACCCGAATGGATTGGGTCTGTCTTAAAATAAACAGATAAGCCAAATAGGACGTGGCGGCGAATATCAAGATCGCGGGCAGACGTGTGATAAACTCATTGGTTCCGACAGTGTAAAAGAAAAGGGCATGCAGCCAGCCGACCAGCGGCGGATGATCCAGATAGCTCCAATCCAGATATTTCGCGTAAAGCACATAATGAGCCTCATCAACGCCCAGACCGAAAAATGGCGACACCAGAAGACGTATCAGCGTGAACAGACCAATCAGGTAAAAGATCCTTTTGTCCGCTTTAAGCATTCATTTTCTCCAGAAACGGTTCAATCGCCATGAAGACCTGTTGGGGTTTAATCACTTGAAGGCAGACATTGTCCCGGCATGCGGTTTTTCTATGATTGGCCGCGCTGACGCAGGGAGAGCAGGCCAATCCCGCGTAAATCGGAGTGGTTTTTCCCAGGGATCCGTACAACGCGGGCGTTTCCGGACCGAAAATAACGAATGTGTGCATGTCGGTTACAGCGGCGAAATGACCAGGCCCTGAATCATTGGTCACCATAAATTCGCAGACATTGTATAGATGCGTCAGCTGATGAAAACGGATCTTTCCTGCAAAATTGACACACCGTTGGTGTCCGACATTCTCCTTTAAGGTTTGCGCTTCCTCCCGCTCGCGGGGATCCCCGGTGATCAAGACAAGTGTGTGTGGCGAATGATCCAGAATCATTTTGATCAATTGCGCGTAATACTCCGGCGGCCAGCGCCTCTGTATCAGCAACTCACTGGCATTGGGATTGATCAGAACAATTTTATGTTTACCCGGATCAAACCCCGCATAATTTTCACGGATGAGATTCTCAATGATAATTTTCTGCTCCGGTAATACCGTTGCCTTTTCCAAGAACAGCTCCTCCGGGGCAATCAGAGTCTTGGAATAGGGAACTTCCTCTTTCCCCGCTATCAGTGCGTTGACAAGCGCGATGAAATTCGCGGCGATATGGATGTGCGGATTGTACGTCACTTTATGGGTTAAAAAATTTCCCCGGTAAAGTCCCTCGTTGAAAAAAGCGTGAAATCCTACTTTAAAGCATGCGCCGGAAAAACCGGTCAGCAAGGCAGTGAAACGTGAAAATAGCTCCAGATCGATAACCGTGTCGATCTTCCGGCGGCGCGTCCAGATGAAGAATCTCAGCGTATCGAAGACAAACGCTTTCATACTGTCCTCGGCAATGGTATAAATATGATCATCGGGAACGGTTTGAAGCAATTGCAGGCTGGGCTTGTTTTTTTTAAAAATGGCGAAATAAATTTCACAGCCTGTTTCTTTGCGCAGTTTCCGCATCGCAGGATCGACAAGAATCGCGCTACCCATTTCGGACAGTTCGATAAACAAAATCCGGCGCGGTGTTTTCTTCGGAACACGAGATAACAATCGGGCAAGTCCAAGCAGGACAGATCCCATCATACACAGGGGAACACCGGCATAATAATCAATCCGGCGCATGGTATCGACTTTCATAGATTCCACCCTTTCCTCGGCCAGCGACACGCTCGAAAATCAAGGGGACTATAGGCAAAATGCAAGGGACTGTCAATAAATCATTGTAAAAATAACCGATAGGATGGCTTCAATAGTCGATCCCTTGACCCACGGCAGGCCGGTTTTTGTTTTTATCTTTTTCTTGTCCAAAAGCATCAAGACGTGATAGCGTCCACAAAAAAGTGACACAGATTATGCGTAAAATCATCAACCGATACATACTGCTGGAAATCACAGTTCCTTTTTTCATTATCCTTTTTGTTCTGACGTTTGTTCTCCTGATGGGAAGAATCTTTCAGATCACGGAGTTGATCATGAATAAAGGCATCAGCGCCTGGTCGATCCTCAATCTGATCGCCCATCTGATGCCAAATTTTCTGTTATTCACCCTGCCCATCGCACTTCTGATAGCCATTTTAATCGCGATGGGACGTTTTTCCGCCGACAACGAGATCACCGCTCTGAAAACCTCCGGGGTCAGTTTGCTGCAAATTTACTACCCCGTAGCGGTCGCGTCCCTGGTTACGTTTCTCATTACGGTGGTGATCGGTTACTACCTGGTCCCGCACAGCAACTTCGCAACGAAAAAGCTTCTTTTCGAACTCGCGCAGCAGAACGCGACCATCGGAATCAAAGAAAAAACATTCAATACCAACTTTCGGGGCCTTCTGTTCTACGCGGATAAAATACCCACCAGCGGTGAATACATGGAAGGCGTGCTTGTGGCCGACAGGAGACTGACCGGAGAACCGAGTACGATTCTTGCGAAGAAAGCGTATATCGTCGCCGATCCCGTAACGATGATCGTCAAACTCAGACTGGCAGACGGCTCGATTCACACCGTCAGCCCCGATTTAAAGAGTTACCGGAAAATTGATTTTAAAATTTACGACATCCATCTGGATTTATCCTATGCACTGGCTGCAATCAGCGAAGAGGCCAAATCCAGCACGGAGATGACCATGACCGAATTACTCGAAAAAATCAGAACACCGGGATTAGACGCCCCTGTCCGACGGGAATTGTCCATTGAAGCCCATAAGAAATTCTCTATCCCGTTTTCATGTATCTTTTTCGGCCTGCTGGCTGTTCCCATGGGCATCCGAAGTCACAGGGCGGTTAAATCCAGGGGCTTCGCTCTCGGCATGATCATTGTTTCCGCCTATTACCTGCTGCGTATCGGTGGCGAAGCGCTGGTGGAAACGGGATACCTTTTGCCTTCGCTGGGGGTCTGGGCGCCGAACATTTTTTTTACCGTTCTCGGGATCCTCTTACTGATCATCGCCCATCGGGAATGGCCCCTGACGCGGATACTCCGTTTTCCTCGTCTCCCGGTGAAAATCAATCAACGCTGAGGTTTTATTGCTTTGAAAATACTGGATAGATACATCCTAAAAGACTTTCTTAAATTTTTCGCCATCGTCTTTATTTCTTTTATCGCCTTGTATCTGATCGTTGATTTTTTCAGTAAAATTCGTATGTTCTTGAGTAACGACGCCACAATCCCTCAAATCGCCGCCTACTTTCTTTACTCCATCCCGATGATCGTTTCGCTGGTATTGCCAGCCGTGATCCTTCTGGCTACACTCATCACCTACAGCTCGCTTTCCAAGTTCAGCGAAATTACGGCTATGAAAGCCAACGGCGTCAGCCTGTATCGTATTGCGGTGCCTGCTTTAGGCGTCGCTCTGGTCGCCGTTCCGTTTCTGTTTTATTTCAGTGAATGGATTGCTCCCGCCTCATTCCATAAAACAGAACATATCGTCAAGGTGGATATTCAGAAATTCAACTCAAAGGGTTTTTTTAAAAATAACGCCATCTGGTACCGCAGTGACAACGCCATTTATAATTTCAAATATTTCGATGTTGATGAAAACATCATGCAAGGCGTCAGCATCTATTACCTGAATCCGGACTTTACATTACATAAACGCGTGGATGCCAAACGAGCCCAATGGAAAGACAATCAATGGTTTTTGAGTCATTGGCTTTCGACAACCTTTGATGAGGATAACGCGCCGGTCCTTCAATGGGGTGACCTCAAAAATGCCAACCTGCCTGAAAAACCGGATGATTTTAAGGCCATTCAGCAGGATGTGGAAAGAATGGGCTATTTCGAACTCAATGAGTATGTCGAAAAGATTGATGATGAAGGATATGACACCACCAAATACAGGGTTGTCCTGGCGGGGAAAATCGCCTTCCCCTGGGTGATGATCATCATGATTTTCATCGGCATGTCCTTTTCGTTTCGTTCCGAACGGGGTGGCGGGATCATGCAGAGCCTTGCTGTCGGCATCCTGATCGGCTTTTCCTACTGGATCGTCCATGCCGTTTTCATGGCCATGGGGCAATCCGGGAAAATACCTCCACTCGCTGCCGCCTGGGCGGCCAATTTCCTGTTTAGCGCCATTGCCGCAATCCTGTTTTATCGTGTCAGAACCTGATGAAATAATAAAAAAAGGCGGTCTGCTCTAGACCGCCTTTTGGGGGTATTTTTCAGTAGCGATAGTGATCCGGTTTGAAGGGACCCTCCACCGGAAGTCCCAGATAATCCGCCTGTTTTTTATTGAGTTTCGTCATCTTTGCCCCCAGACGATCCAGGTGGAGCAAGGCGACTTCCTCATCGAGCTTCTTGGAGAGTGTATAAACCCCGATGGGGTATTTTTTCGTCGCCAGATCGATTTGCGCCAGACACTGATTCGTGAAACTGTTGCTCATCACAAAGCTGGGATGTCCGGTCGCGCAGCCTAAATTGACCAAGCGGCCTTCGGCCAGAACGATAATCGACCGCCCCGATTTAAGCGTCCATTTATCCACCTGAGGCTTCACCGTATCTTTCTTGCAGAATTTGCTCGTCTCCAGATAATGCATGTCGATCTCACTGTCGAAGTGACCGATGTTGCAGATTATGGCTTCATCCTTCATCCGCTCCATATGACGACCGGTGATCACGTCGCAGCATCCCGTCGCGGAAACAAAAATGTCGCCGATGCCCACAACATCATCGAGCGTCTTCACCTCATAGCCCTCCATGGCCGCCTGAAGCGCGCAAATCGGATCAATTTCCGTGATAATGACCCGGGCACCGAATCCGCGCATGGACTGGGCGCTGCCTTTGCCAACATCGCCATAGCCGCAAACCACCACCACCTTGCCCGCGATCATGATGTCCGTCGCCCTTTTGATACCGTCGGCCAGAGATTCCCGGCACCCGTAAAGATTGTCGAATTTGGATTTGGTGACCGAATCATTGACATTGATGGCGGGAAACAACAGTTCGCCCGCCGCCTGCATCTGATAGAGACGGTGTACGCCGGTTGTGGTTTCTTCAGACACGCCACGGATTTTTGACGCGACCTGCTGCCAGCGGTTGGGATTCTTTTTATAACCTCTCTCCAAACGTGAAACGACAATTTTAAATTCCTTGTTGTCTATTTTCTTTTTTAGCAATTGCGGATTCTTTTCAATTTTGACCCCGTGGTGAATCATCAGTGTCGCATCTCCACCGTCATCAACGATCAGGTCCGGGCCCGAACCGTCAGGCCAGGTCAATGCCTGTTCCGTGCACCACCAGTATTCGTCCAGCGTCTCGCCTTTCCAGGCAAAGACCGCCACCGACCCTGCCCTGGCAATAGCCGCCGCCGCGTGGTCCTGCGTGGAAAAGATGTTGCAGGAAGCCCAGCGCAAATCCGCACCGAGTTCCCCAAGCGTTTCGATGAGCATGGCCGTCTGGATTGTCATGTGCAGAGAACCCATGATTTTCATTCCCTTGAGGGGTTTCTTCCGGCTGTATTTTTTTCGAAGCGCCATCAAACCCGGCATTTCATTTTCCGCCAGGTCCATTTCCTTTCTTCCCCAGGATGCAAGAGTGATATCCGCTACTTTATATTTCAGCTTTTGATCAACTTCCAGAAAAGCCATGATGCCTCCAAGTCTTAATTTATTTTTTGATCGCTCTTTTTCGGTTTGAGGGTTAACACAGATGAACGGAAAAATTCAATAGAATTATGTTATCATCGCCAAATAGATGACGGATGCCTGACCACCTGGAAGGCAGACAGGTTATCCGTCCGTTGTTTTTTATTAGGAAACTTTTTTTATCTTGTTTTTGGCGTCGACCAGTACGCACTTGGGTTTCCATTTCCTTGCTTCCTCGTCCTCCAGGTTGACAAAGGTCGCGATTATGATCAGGTCCCCTTTAGCCACCTTGCGGGCGGCAGCGCCATTGAGGCAAATGGTCCCTGAATTGCGCTTGCCTTTGATCGTATAGGTGGCAAATCTCTCACCATTGTCAATGTCGTAAATTTCCACCCGTTCATAAGGCACCATGTTTGCCTCTTCCATGAGCTTTTCGTCAATGGTGATACTGCCTTCATAGTGGAGGTCCGCATCTGTTACGGTCGCGCGATGAATTTTTGATTTCAGCATCATTCTTTGCATGGTCGTTTGTACTCTCCTGTCAGTAGAATATACAATACGCTTAGAGTTGATCACCCAAAACGGAATTGTCGATCAGTCTGGTTTTGCCCACTTTCACAGCCAATGCCATCACGACCTCCCCTCTGATCTCATCGATGTCTTCGAGGGTGGCTGCGTCACATATTCTCACATAATCTATATCGGTATAAGGCGCGCTGTTGATGAGTTTTTCCGCCTGTACGATAATTACCGAAGCTTTCTTTTCGCCCTGCGCATACAGCGCCTGTGCCCGCTTGAGTGAATCGATCAATGTCAGGGCGGATGTGCGTTCTTCAGGCTTTAAGTAAACATTTCGCGAACTCATGGCCAGACCGTCCGGTTCGCGAAATGTAGGCAAACCGACAATTTCCAAATCGAGATTCAAATCGACAACCATGCGCTTGATCGCCGCAAGCTGCTGATAGTCTTTTTTGCCGAAAATAGCGCTGTGGGGTTTAATAATATTGAATAATTTACAGCAGATGGTCGTCACGCCGCGGAAATGGCCGGGACGGGACGCTCCGCAGAGATTCCGGGTCACATCTTCGACATCGACATAAGTCTGATAGCCTTCTGGATACATTTCCTGATTGGATGGGTAGAAAATGGCATCCACGCCGGCGCTTTCGGCAAGCTGGTGGTCTCGTTCAAAGTCGCGAGGATATTTTGAGAAATCCTCTTTCGGACCGAACTGAGTGGGATTTACGTAAATACTGACGACAACATAATCTGCTGTCTGGCGGGCGTGCTTCATGAGAGACAGGTGCCCCTCATGCAAATAGCCCATCGTCGGAACAAAAGAAATTCTTTTTCCTGCGGATCGTAAGCCTTCTGCCTGAGACTGCATCTCTTTGATGGATTCAATCACTCTCATGATTCAATAAAAAAAGCCCCCTGTCGCGAAACGAGAGGCTTTGAGTTCCTTCATGATTTCTTCCTTCCGTCCCGGTCCTTCCGGATCCAAGCGCGTGAGCTAATTAGCAGATGAACATTATTTTTGTCAAGAATATTTTTATTTTTTTAACAGTTTATCACTTCACTTTGTGCTCTCCAGCACATCGCATATTGTGCCGGTTCGGAAGCAACAGTATATTGTCTTGATTTAATTTAGTTCTTTCTTTATAATTACCGTCGCAAGCATGTGATGAATGAAGGGATGTTGAAGATGACGCCTGACCACAACAAGATCATGCGAAGGATTCTTTCTGCCCTTCGTCTGCCTGCAGGTCTTATTCGGACCACGTTGATCAGCATCCGGGAAAAATACCAGTCTTTAAGCCTGCGCTTTAAAATCGCATTCTTCGTAGTCATTTTGATGACCTGCACCTCCTTTGTTCTTTCTATCATTACCGTCCAGATCATGAACAGCTATTTGCAAAATGAAATCATCAAGAGAGGCGAATCCATAGGCAAGAGCATTGCCGCATCCGCAGGATACAGCCTTTTGTCCAAGGACTTGTTGGGTCTGGATAATCTCGTTTACAAGGCAAAGTCGTCTAATAACGATGTGGAATATGTCGCTATCGTCACACCGGATAACAAAGCAATCGTTCACAGCGAGATGGCCATGAGCGACGTCATCTTCTCCGAGAATTCAGGCAGGATAATCAGACATAGCCAGGATGGAACCACCGTGAAAGAATTGGACAGATCATCGGACTCGATTTTCGGCATATCCTGTCCCATTGTCTTTATGGACAGGCCCTTGGGGAGTGTGGTACTCGCCATCAACAGGTCTGTCTTATTTCAGGCACAGGCTGAAGTCCGTAAAAGCATTTTTGTCGTCTTCGGCATTATTCTCGTTTTGGGTACAATCGCCAGCGTTCTTCTGGCATCCTTCATCATCAAACCCATAAAAGAACTCTCGATCGGTGTAAGCGAGCTGAAAGAAGGGACATCAAAAAGTCCCCTCAAGATTTATTCCGACGATGAGCTGGGCAAACTGACTATCAATTTCAATGAAATGTCGTCCACCATCGCCCTGCAGCAAAGCAAACTCAACAAGTATGCCCGCGACCTTGAAGAGGCCTACGTCTCCATTGTAAAGGTGGTGGCGGCAGCCATTGACGCGAAAGACCCTTATACTCATGGACATTCCGCCCGGGTTGCCCAACTGTCGCTGCTCATCGGCCACGCCATAGGCCTTTCTTCGGATGAACTCAAGGATCTTGAGGTGGCCTGTCTTCTTCATGATGTGGGAAAGATTAAAACACCCGACCATATCTTGCAGAAACCAGCCATGCTGACTGAATCTGAATATGAGGAAATGCTCCGCCACGCAGCGGACGGAGCCTCCATCCTTGAAAAGGCGCCTTCCTTACACAAATACATGCCTGCGGTACGGCATCACCATGAACGGCAGGATGGAAAAGGCTATCCAGACGCACTTGACGGCGACCGGATTCCACTTTTTGCCGCGATTATCGCTATTTCAGACACATTTGACGCCATGACAACTGACAGACCTTACAGAAAAGCTCTATCTCAAGAAGAGGCACTGCGGGAGATGGTTCGTGTAGCAGGAACAATTTTGAGGTCGGATTTGGTCGCCATTTTCTTCGGGCTTATTGATAAAAGAAGCGCCGGAAAGAGCGCCACGCCTGTTGCGAGGACAGTATGATGGATTACCTTCTCAAACACGGCTGGTTTCCCCCCTGCCTCATTTTCTTATTACTGTTTTCATCATGCGCACAACTAAAGATCGCATTGTCCCCAAGAGCGCCCGTTCCGGAGCCGGCTTCAATAACCGTTAAAACCCCGGTTGAAATCAATCAACATATGACAGCAGGTAATTATCAGAAGGCGATTGAGCTCTACAAGTCAAAGATTGACAACAATCCCCAGGATGAGGGACTGATTTTGGAGTATGTGAAAAGCCTAAAGTCGATCAAAACAGCCGCCGACAGAGCATTGAACAGAGAAGATTTTTCCCAGGCATGCAAAACCTATAATCTTCTATTGAAGAACTCACGTGAATATTATGACTTGACACACCTGCTCCCATTCGACCAAACTCAACTACATTTAAGCCTGACGGACTGCAAAACGTCACTCTACAGAAAAGGGTTTCAGGAATACAGGAAGGGTAATCTCGGCAATGCCATCTCACTTTGGCAAGACTACCTGTCAATCGATCCGGACAATGCTGATATCAAGAAAGCCTTGAACACGGCAAGAACACAGCAGCGAAATCTCCAGCAAAGAAATTAGGAATCCATGCGCAAAAGGCATGCAATCGAACACGGCATAAGGTGAAGAGAAATCCGGGAGACTGTAAACTAATCTGTGTAAA
>DDWS01000039.1 GCA_002347685.1 Syntrophaceae bacterium UBA2280 | reverse complement strand
TCTTGCGCAAAACAAAATTCCCCTGGTTGCCGTGATGACGGGCGCTGAAACTCTTCATGTGCCTCACGCCCCCTGGATTTGGGGCATGTGGCCTTTATATGATGATGATGGATCGGTGATGGCGCAGTTTGTTGTGCAAAAGCTGAAAGCAAAAAAAATCGGCTTTCTCTACCAGAACGACGATTACGGCCTTGATCCTCTCGCGGCGGCTCAGCGGCGCCTGAAGACGTACAACATGGAGCTGGCGATTGCGGTTCCCGTTGAGCCGATCGAAAGGGATCTGTCTTCTCAGGTCTCCCGGCTCAAGGCGGCAGGCTGCGATGTGGTGATGGCCTATGTTGCCCCCACCCAGGCGGCCATTGCCCTGAGAAACGCTGTTTCGGTCGATTTCCGGCCGCAGTGGATTCATTCCTACAACCTGACGGATTTTGTCCTCATGAACCATATTACAGACGGTTTATGGGCCAAAGAAGGCGTGATGACCAGCGCATTCGCGGAGGATGTCTTTGATTACAGCGTACCGAATATGAAAAAATATGCGGACGCCGCAAAGCGGCTTGCTCCGGGCGAACGATGGGGAATCTTTTACGCGGCTGGTATTCTCGCAGCCGAACCTCTGGTGCACGCACTTCGTCTGGCCGGCAGAGATCTGAGCACGGAAGCCCTTGTCAAAGCCCTAAATAGTATGAACAACTTCAAGGGTATCGGCCCGACAGTGACCTGGTCGGAGACGAATCATCTGCCTCCGGCGGAGTTCCGCGTCTGGCAGTGCGGACCCAAAGGAGAGGTCAAAGTGATTCAGGGTTGGACCAAGAACGACTTGCCTAAAAAGAGATAGGGCGCATGTTTCAGGGCGCGGCATTTGATGATGCCGCGTCCTGATTCTCCGGAAGATGATTAGGACATTAAGAGATACAGTTGTAAACCGATGAATATTCCCCTTGGCAATATAACGATCCGTGTGGAGAATGATGGGGGTCAGAGAATGATGGAGGGTCAGGTCTTGAAACGACAGTTTTATTATTTGAGACCTGTGAAACATTTGAAGATTTGAAGTGGTAATCCTTCCCTCAATTCAAAATCGAAAACATTTGTTTGTAGATGTATGCAGTGATTCAGCCGGCTTTTCGATATTGAAAAAAAAGTATTTTCTTTTCTTACGTATAACTTCCTGAACTACACAAATTAGCAATTGCGATAAAAATACTCCATTTCAATCCATAATAAACACCATTTCGCCTGACGACAAACATTGACACCATGTGGTACCTTTTGTGATCAATTTTTAATTGACATAAAAGAAAGTTTCATCGTGACTAAGTCAACATCATTATCCCTTACGGGAAGCCAGAATAGCGGCACCGAGGGCGCCGATGAGCTGGGGATCTATGGTCAGTGGTGCGATGTCAATCTGAAACATGCGTTTGAGTTCCACCAGGAGACCCTGGTTTTTCGCGCAGCCGCCGGTAACGGTGAGGCGGGGTTTCAAGCCGACGCGCTTGATGAGGGTGAAGCAGCGCTTTGCCACAGCGTTTTGAATGCCCGCGGCGATATCGGCTGGTGGATTACGTTTGGCCAGCAGACTGATCACCTCAGTTTCGGCAAAGACGCTGCATTGGGCGGTTACGGGGATTGTTTTTTTTGCATTCAAAGATAGGTTGGAAAAGGCATCCAGATCCATCCGGAATATCCTGCTCATCGCCTCGAAAAAACGGCCGGTTCCGGCGGCGCACTTGTCGTTCATGGCGAATTCCCGAACGGTACCATCGTCCGCAACGGCTATGGCCTTCATATCCTGTCCGCCGATATCCACGACGGTTTTAATAGAAGGATCGCACCAGAACACGCCCATGGCGTGGCAACTGATTTCAGAGATGTTTTCATTGGCGAAGGGTACTTCATTTCGCCCGTAGCCTGTGCCGATGAGGTAGGCCAGGTTCCCGATATCACCGAGGCCGGCAACGGCTGCACACGCCTTCTCCAAGGCCAGGCGCGCCGTGATCTCGGGGTCGACCTCGCTGGGGATGAGCGACGAGCCGGCGATACCATCAGGCCCAAGAATGACTGCCTTGCCCGTTGTGGAGCCTACATCGCATCCGCCATAGTATCTTATCTTGTTCATTTTGAGTTCCCCGTAATTATTTTAAAAAAGTCGTTTAGCCTTCATTATATTTTCCATGAAGTTTCCCACCTGTTCCTGAATGCCTTCTTTGGGTGTAATGCGCGAATCCATGAGATCGTAGTCGATGACAAGGAGCGGTATCCCTGCATCCCGGCACTTTTCCCTCAGAACGCCGCTCATCGCTTGAGTGTTTTTGCAGCCGATATGTCCTGCCACCCAGACCATGTCGAGATCAAAGTGCTTTACCATGTGGAAGATATCGGGGAAATAATTAGCTTCGGCCGGGCCCCGGGTGTGCCGCGACATTGGCCCCTGCATGATTATATTGCCAAGGCTCTTCAGTATGGAATCGGGTGTTGCGGTGTCAATGAATGGTTGTCGGTTAAAGGACATGCTGTCGAGGATCAGGCTGACGCCATAGGTCCGTTCCGCCCAGACCATAAGGTCGATGTAATGGAGAGTCGGGGGATTCCAGAGCAGGGCACGGTATTTCTCATGAGGGACGGCGCTGACATTGGCTTCAAGATTCTTTTGAGTCAGGTCTTTGAGGTCGGTAAAGAGTTTAATGGATGTATCGTAGCCCGGATTAATGTTGAAAAACCATAGATGGCTCATCCAGATCGCTTCGGCAGCCATAGGCGCCGGCCGGTGGCGGATCATATCCCAGATGTCCAGCTCCAGTTCGGCCATGGTGTTTCGTTTCTCGCAGATCTCCTTGAGGCGCTCCCAGTCCATTCTTCCCGGTGTGTGTTTCTCCAGCCAGGCGATCATGTCTTTTAGCTCACCCGCAAAATAATCAAGTGCCCGTTCATTTTTAAAATCAAAGGGTATGTCGACCCAATAGGCGGGCTTCTTCATCTGCCTGGCGATGATCGTGTAAGAGGACATGCCGCCATCGCAGGGCATATTGGATGAGACGATGGCCAGGGCTTCTGGAAATACATTTTTCAGTGCCATGCCGATGGTGGCTCGAGGCAGGCTGCATATGTCGGGCGGAATCCCCTCGCTTTCGGCCGCGTCCAGGTATTTCTGCATCGTATCGGGAACGAGCATGGGCATGAGGATCCCCAGAAGCTCGGGAACCCAGGGCTGCAGGCCCATGGCGCGAAAGATCTCCGGGGGCAGGAGGTCTTCATGCAGGATCAGGCGGTCGGACCGGTAAAATATTCCTTCGAGAAGCTCAATTACTCCCTCAACAACGCCGCCTGTGACCATAGCGACGGCCTTACGGTAATTCCCCGATCTCCCTTCCACCAAACGCTTCAGAAGAGCGTTGACTTCCAGCAAATCCCAAATCCAGGGATACCGTTTCAAATCACGGTGCATGTCCAAGGGGCCGTGCTTTGCCGCCATCCGGCCAATATTCATGAGATTGATTGCCCGGTACTTATTGAATAAAAGATAATCGCTGAGTCCGGGTTTTATGGTCGACATAATATGTCCCTCTATTTGCCCATGCTTTCGATAAATGCCTGAATTCGCGTCCGTAGCTGTCCCTCACCGCCCAGGCGGTAATCACGCTCCAGCCGCAGTACGGGAATCCCTGCCTCCCGGATGCAAGAAACAAATGCGGCAGCCTCCACACCCCATGTATCGCAGAACTTTAAAATTTGGATTACAACGCCGTCCGCCCGGCATTCCCGTGCGAGTTTAACGATATCTTCCGCCCGCTCTCTAAAGGCTTCCATCATGCGGGGGCAGGAGGTCTTTGTCAGATAATGCTTTGCCAGCGCGGCAATGGGATCACCGGTTTCCGGTATGGGCAGTAGGCCGGGATAAGAGCCGGTGCATAAGCGATCGGCAACAATCAGTCCTCCCTGAGATTCGATGATGCTGATATAGCCGGGATCGTCAAGGTGACCACCCGCCAGGAGGAGGCGCGCGCGGTATGGCGGTAGGGGATCGCGTTTCGGCAGATCATTGCGTATTTTTTTCAGAATAGGCAGGAGTGGCTTTTTGGGCGAGGTACCGGCTGCAATGACCAGGCGGTGATATTCAGTTCCCGTCATGACAGGTTTATCGCCACTGCGGTACTCACCAATTTTCCTGAGGACGGCATTGAAAGCGTTGTGTTCCCGGATTGCCTTTGCCAGGGCATCTGCGCCCAGATCGACGCCAAAGTGGTCTGTCAGTGCTTTGGCAAAGAGCTTTAGTTCATCTGTGTACCAGTTGATGGCGGCATCGCCGGTCTTGTGGGGAACATCGAGAATGCGGGAGAATCCAGGCCTCTTGAGGTATTCGAGGTTGTCATAAAGGCGGCGTAGATGATCGCAGCTGGCGGCAAAAACCCAACCCCGGAGGAAATCGTAGCGCTCGTCCAGTGCAAATTCCAGCAGGCTTCGCGTATAAGAGCAGATGACAGAAGAAAGGTAGTTGTCCGCAATTTCCGTTCCGGCGATGCCGGTGGCGTGCATCCGGACGGGAAAGAGCCCGTCCACGGAAAGCATGACTTCGGGAACATAGCTGCAGGAATAACCAATGGGGATTTGTCCTTCATCCATTGACTTTTGAACCAGTTCGTTTAGGGGCTCATCCAGCAGTTTTGAAAACCATTTGTCTGTATCCATGCGAACGATTCCGCACCTTTCTTAATTTACAAAAACGGTAATGGCTGCTCTGACAGATACAATAGCAGGGCAGGGCGGTATCTCCATGAGGTTTTGGCCGGCGATGTCCGCATTCCGGATACCGTCATCCTCTGGAACCCAACCTAGAAGAGGGATTGCCGGGGGCAGAGATAATCTGTTTTTTTCCCCTTCGCCGCGAATCCGGTTCAAAATCAAACCGGCCTTTTCATAATGAACCGCAACTCCTGCGACAGTGCCGATAGTCTCGATAACTTTTAATCCCTTGGCCGAGGCGTCGGAGACGAGGAGCAGATGGGTGACTGTGGCCAGGACACGGCGGTTAACCTGCTCAATACCCGCCTCGCCGTCGATGACCACGTAGTCAAAATTACGCGCAACGGATTCGATGATGTCCCGAAGCATGGCGTTGACCTTGCAGTAGCAGCCTTCCCGCTCAGGCCGGCCAATGGCGAGAAAGGCGACGTTTTTCCTTTCCTCCAGTGCGGCAAGAACTTCGTAATCCAGCGCGGCCAGAAGTGCCTGGCGGTTTTCGTTTTCCCCTTTTTCGATACGGCCGATCAGGTCGTTGCGAATGTCGTTGACCGTGCGGTTTCCCCGGAAGCCCAGAGCCGTTGCCAGACCGACGGAAGGATCGGCGTCGATGGCCAGGATGCGACTGTCTGAGTTTTCCGCAAGGATTCTGACGACGATTGCGCTGATGGATGTCTTGCCCACACCACCCTTGCCGCAGACAGCCAGCAGAAGTGGTTTTCTTTGTTTGTTGTCTTGCTTCATGTTAATCTCCTATGTAGTTTTCCTGGCTGCATGCATTTCCCGGAGGCCGTCCACGGTATCGCAAACGACGCGATAATCGCAAGTCGGGCAGTCCGCCTCAATCTCTTCATTCATCCGGTTCAGCGCGCCGATGATAGCCATTGCTCCATTGGCCACCTCACGGAGTTGACGAACAGCTTCAGGGCTTTGCGTTACGAAAATAATCTCCACCCCGTCGATGTATTCCCTGGACTTCATCTTATCCATGAGGGCACTGCCGAGAATGGAGAAGGAAAATCCCTTATCAATGGCATCATGGCTCACACGGCTCCACTCCCGTTGGTACTGGGAAACAGCACGCATCATATATCCGGCGAGGTCGATGTCAAACCGCAGGAGATCCATTTCCTGCCAGCGGTCGCAGGTGTTTTCCTCGTTAAATCCATGAACGGAGGCTATAACGATTTTGGCAAAGGGCAGGCTCTTGCCCCGTGCATCCTGCAAGTCGCGACCAATCACGGTGATCCGGGCGTCCGAAATCCGGGAAGGCACGTCTGTCCATAAAATCAGGGACAGGGATTCCTGCCGGGGATTTCCCAGCTCGACGCCTGTATCCTGAGCCAGGACGATGTTATTTCTTCCGCCGACAGGCCAGGAGCACACCCTGCCATCGTTAAGAAATATCGAACCCGGTCGTTCCTGAAAATGACGGTTAATATAATCTCTAATCTGATCGATTGCGGCATCAAGGATTCCCATGGATACATTCCTTCCCTTTCGTCAGGCTCATGCCGCTGCAGCATCACGCGCAAAAAGCGCAGCACCTATGGCGCCGTTGATCTGTGGATGCTCTATCCTTCTGACGGGGATTCCCAGAGCGGTTTCCAGGGCGCTAAACATCCCGGCGTTTCTGGCTACACCTCCGGTCATGGCCACTTCCGCCTCAGCGACGATGCTGCCGACCATGGCTGCGGCACGGTTGGCCAGGGCACGGTGCAGGCCGGCGATGATATCGCTTACATCCCGGCCTTCATTGACCAGCGAGATGATCTCCGTCTCGGCAAAAACGACACACTGATTGGAGAGGGTTACCGGGTTGGTGGCATTGCCTGAGAGTTCGCCCAAATCATCCAGCGCAATTCCCAGGGCATCGGCCATGATCTCCAGAAATCTTCCCGTTCCGGAGGCACACTTGTCGTTGTAGATGTAACGGATGACGTTTCCTCCGGCATCAACTTTGATGGCCTTGGCATCCTGACCGCCGATATCCACAACTGTGCGCACAGTCGGAGCGGCCCAGACAGCACCACGCCCGTGGCATGCTATTTCCGATTCCTCTCCATTGGCAAAAGTAATCTGCTTTCTGCCGTATCCTGTTCCCACACACCAGCAGATATCCTTCATAGACAGTGCGGCCTTCTGGAGTACCTTGTCCATGACTGCCTGTGCTGAAAGGGCAGGCTTCGTTCCCGCGCGGAGGATTTCCCAGGCCAGGATTTTCCTATCTTCCATGATGACCGCCTTGGCAGTCAGGGATCCGACATCGCATCCGGCAACAATCATGAGGCGGCCCTCCTTTCGCATTTGTCTCCGGCAATGAGAGCGGCTCCGAGAGCTCCGACCAGTTGCGGGTCAACTTTTTTAATTCGTTTGATGGTCATTCCCAGAAGCTTCTCCAGAGCGATGACGACGCCGGCATTCTTGGCAACACCGCCCGTCATGCACAGATCCCGCTCCAGGCCGATATTGTTGGCCAGAACGGCCATTCGTGAAGCCATGGCGTTGTTGATACCCGCGCCAATATCTTCCGCGGCGATACCGTCATTGAGATGCTGGATAACATCCGCCTGTACCCAGACAGTGCAGGCGTTGGCCACGGTGATCGGCGCTTTTGCCCGGGCGGAAAGGCCTCCCAAATCGTCAAGGGTAACGCCGATTATTTTGGCCATGACTTCCAGAAAACGGCCTGTCCCCGAAGCGCACTTGTCATTGGTGATGAATTTTACTATTTTCCCTTCATTGTCGATGCGCATGGCTTTGCAATCCTGGCCGCCGATGTCAATGATGGTTTTTACAGTCGGCAGAAGCCAGCGGGCGCCCCGGGCATGGCAGGTAATTTCCGATACCGCCTCCTGGACAAAGGTTATCCTGTCGCGGCCGTAACCGGTTCCCACACAGAAGTTGATGTCCTTCAAGGTCATCCCTGCCTGCTGCAGGGCAGATTCCATAACAGTCAAGGCAGACTCCGCCGGTTTTATCCGGGACAGGATAACCTCCCGGGCCACGATCCGGTTGTCCTTCATGATGACCGCCTTCGATGTGAGCGATCCTACATCGCATCCTGCTGTAATCATGAGCGCAGTCTCCTTACTTTCAGAAATTCTTCAATCCGTGATGCTGTTGTTTCCCATGATTCCACACGCAGATCAAAGGCGTCGGAGTAGAGGATGAGTGTGGGGAAGCCGTTTTTCTCCGTATCACGGGCAAATGGTTTTACCATCCCCCACGTGTTGCGGCATCCCGGCGTTCCGTTATAGACGATGAAATCAGCCTTGTGCAGTTTTGCCAGGGCAAGGGTGTCAGAGAGCCACATGTGGGGGGCATCATAGGGCCCGCGAATAGATTTGATCATGGGCATCCGGGAGTTAAGATCGGCGATGCTGTCGATCAGGGTATCCAGATCCGTTGTATCGATGGTGTAGGCTTCTTCCTGGCGGTCCAGAGCCTTGACGTAATGGGCATCCCGGGACCACATCTTGCTCAGGATGTTCCCGTGATAGCTGATCTCCATCCGATCGAGGAGCTGCCAGAGGCGGAGGTCCTGACCGTAATGGTCGATGTAGCAGAAAAATCCCCGGAGGCTTTCTTTGCCGCTGCTGAGCCCCGACTGATTGCGTGCGGCGTTCTCCCGGCCGATAGCCAGCATTGATTCGAGAAGTTTAGTGCACTGAGGCATGCCGGCAAAAAGAAACCTTCCGGCATAGATCAAAAGATTGAATGTTACGGGCAGGGGATTAGGCACCAGAATCTGAAGCTCTTCGAGCTCCGCCATGAGAAGGTCCTGTCTTCCCACCTCTTCGAGAATGCACCGGAGTTTTCCTGTGTCGAGTTTTCTTCCTGTCTGCTCTTCCAGAAAGGTAATCAGGGCGCGGTAATCGGCGCGGTGATATTCCGTGGAACGCGCTTCCGTGAGGTCCGGCGGCATGTTGAGCTGAAAAAATGGCTTATCCAGATAGGCGGAGGCAAAGGCAAAGGCGTTGACGTTTGTGTCACATACGCCGGGGCTGTCCGCCACGACCATGTCTATTGTCACACCGTTTCCCGCCAGATATGCACCGAGTGTCCCGCGCTGAGACGAACAGGATGTTTCCGTAAAGCCGACCTCATTGCAGTAATCGAGAAAGTCAGCCGTTCCCCGCTTGTACGTGGCGCTCATGGCGACGGTGACGAGTTCCAGGGTAATAGGGACGATATCCAGGGCGTAAAAGATAGCCGGTGAAAAACAAAAAGTCGTGATGGCCGTTTTTTGTCCACGATCCTTTGCATGGATGATCTTTTCTAAATATTCGGCTACCATTTCGATGAAAAGCTTTCCCGGTTCACCGATGCCGTAGATCGCATCAAGGACCCCACGGAAGTAGGGAAGCTGATTTACCGCCTGGCGGTATTCTTTTTCACTTCCGGCCTTCATGCGGGCAGCGGCGACAAAAGTCCGCCACAGCATCCAGTCAAAAGGGTATTCCTGCAGTTCTTTTCTCATGTCTCTAACCTCTCCAGAAAAGCGTCGATCCGCATTCTGATTCTCCCTGTTTCCACCAGGGGGCCGTATTCCCGCTCGATCCGCAGGCAGGGGATGCCTGCCGCCTCGAGGTCTCTCTCAAAGATGCCGTTTTCCGATCCGTGGAGATCGCAGAACCGGATGTTCTGGAGGATCACGCCGTCTACAGCGGCGCGCTCAATCTTCTCCTTCAAAATCTTCAGGCGGCCCTTATAGTCGCCGAACATGCGGGGGCAGTCATTATGGAAGAGATAGCGTTTGGCCAGAGCGGCAACCGGCTCGCCGTCTTTTTCCACGAGGTCGGCATAGAAGCGGGCGCCGAAGCAGAGGTTATCCGCCACGACGACGGCCTTGTCTCCTTCGATGAGCCGGACCAGTTCCACATCGTCGTTTGCGCTGCCGACGAGCATGAGACGTTTTCTGCCGGTAATTTTTTCGGTGCCGGTCTCGATCTGAGCAATCAGCTCCGTTAGTAGGCTATTGAATATCTTGCGTGGGATTGTCGTACTGGCCAGAACGACAGCCAGGGCGTCGGCACCCGAAATAGCTACATCTGTGGCACAGCGCAGGGCATCAAGGCAAGACAGGAGCAGGCGTCCCTCGTTGTAGATGTCAATGGCCTCATGGATTTGTTCATCGGTAATGGTAATGTTAAAATGCTTTTCGACGGCAGCCTTCAGACGTTGTGTCTCCTCAATGAACCATTTTAAACTGTAATCGGCCGTCTTGTGGGGAACGGCATAATGGAAGAAGAACGAAGGGAGAGTTTCCGCTCTGTCTTCCCCGGCCTTTCGCCAGCAGTCATCAAGGCGTCGCATGGAATCACAGCCAGGCGTGACGATGACCCCGTCCAGAAAATCGTATTTCCCTTCGCCGGCCAGCTGCAAAAGGCACTTGGGGAGGCTGCAAATAAATGGGCCGAAATAGGCATCGCCGATGTTCATTTCCTTCGCCCCGATTCCCCGCAGGCGATAGGGGAGGATACCGGCAGCGGAGAAGATCTCGTCGGGGACATATGAACAGGTATAGCCGACAATACTGCCGCCATTGGTTTTCCAGTCCTGAACGTGGCTATTAAATAGTATTGTTGAAGATTCACGGAAGGCATCCATCATGGCGTCACCCCCTGTAGTGCATTCTTCAGCTTGGCAATCGCGGCATTCATTTCTTCCCTGTCATCTCCTGGTTCCAGTGTGAGCAAGTCGGCCAGTCCTCTTATCAGCGCGGGCATGACGGCTCCGGCTGCGGGCTTGACGGCGGCAGCGGCAGAAGGGATGATCCACTTGGCTGCCTCTTCGAGTTCATCCGTATCAATTGTTGTGGCTATCCCGGCAAGAACCTGGGGAAGGGCCTTCGGATGGGAACGTCTAAGAGAATTCAGGAGACGCATGACGGTGTTGATCGTTTCTCCCAGTTCCTGTGTATCCATTTTTGAAAGGCCTGCGGAAATGGCATTATTGACATCTTCTTCGGGCATATCTGCAATGAGGTCAACTTCCCTCCTTGTTGCCCGAATCCGGGGATTGCGGCGGTCTGCCGCGTGCCGCAGGCTTGCCAGAAATAAATCCGGCCTCTGGGACATTGTTTCCGTCCAGGCATTACGAATTGTTTCCATGTCCTCGGCCAGGGCTATTCGTGCCTTTACGATAACCTCGGGATCAAGAGCGGAGGCAAAGTCCGCAAGGATGACCCTCATATCGGCGCCGAATTGCGGCAGCCCCTGCTCGCCGATAAGAGCGCTTCCCGTATGGGTCTGGCGGATGACTTCGCAAAGGCCATTGACAAGCTCTCCTGCGGCCTTGCCGTCTAGGCTGCGCAGAAGAGAGAAGATGACGTCGGCCAGGACGTCGGGGGCCTGGGCATGAATGGGTGTCAGGGTTTCCTTTACTGCCGATACAGTCATGTTCACAGCAGCGGGCAGCATTGATAACAAGCAAATCATCTTGGCCGGATATCGCCACATTTCCTCATTGGCCATTCTAGCCATAGCTGTAAAGTCTTCATGGGAGCCGTCCACAGCTTCCTTTATCTCGCCAAAATCAACGGATTCAATAAAACAGCGGAAGTTTCCCCTGGCATTTTCGCTGATAAAGACAGGATCCGTAGCATGGGCGGTATTAACCAGCACGGCCATGCGCGTTATAATGCTGCCGATTATTCCGGCGTCAATCCCTCCGGTGAGCGTTGCAGTGAGGCGCGACCTTTCTTCATCTGTCAGCGTGACGGCCTGTTTCATAGTGTTATCCAGAACTCCCAGAATAGCGTTGATCAGCGAGGGGGGCTCAACCGCTTCCGGGGCAAAGCTCTTCTGAATATTTTTAGCTACAATGCCGGCAGCCATTTTCTTTAGCGGGTTTTTCCCTGCCCATTGTGCGGCTACTTCCGGCACGGCTGACCGCATGATTGTTTTAAACTCAGAGGTCCGGACAAAGGCGCGCACCAGCTCATCTAAAAACGACGGTTGTTGCCGGTCTGTTTTATTCTGTCTCTTCTGTTGAACAGGCGTAACGCTTGTCATCAGGAATTCTCCTCCTCCTCCTTCTTTATATTGATCTTTTACTTAGAAAAGACAGGCTCTCCGCCGCGCGCGGAATTCTTCATCAGCACAGGTTTAAGAACTTTTCTGCCCTTTTTCACAGAGTGTGCCTTATCCTCAGCTGCTTCCACGATGAGAGGCTCTATCATGTTGCTGAATAAATCGATCTGGCGCTCATACTCTGTATTTCCGGAGGTGGCCAGAGAATGAATAGTAATGCCAAGAAAGTGAATAAAGATGAACATGGCGAACTGGCGCGAGATATTGAGCTGTTCAGACATGGCATCGCAGTAGCGATTCGAGAAAAACGCATAGACTTTCTCGTACTGCTCGCTGCTTGAGTTCCGCTGCATGTCAATTGTCAGCAGCATTATATTCTGGTAGAAATTGCCATTTTCCTTCCAAAAATCTACAATCAGTTTAAAGCGTTGCCGAATACTGTCAGCAGGTTTAACCCGGCTGATATAGTCACTGACATTTTTTTCGCCAGCCCATGCAATCAACTCACCGAGGATATTCTCCTTGGTGGAAAAATAGTGATAAAGAGTTCCTGTGGATATACCGATCTCATCGGCAATCTCCCTCATGGTTGCTTTGGAATAACCCTTGCGGCTGAAAAAATGAAAACATTTTTCCAGCATCTCTTCCCGGTACTCATCATGATCAACTATTTTGGGCATGGTAATATTTCCTTTTTATGATTTTCGGCTGCGGCGCCGGTCGCGGAAGAACCGCCATAGCGACTTCCAGGACAGAAAGCGGGACTTGTGGTCCAGAACCGCGTTAAACACAATACGTGCTGCCGCTTCGACCTCTTTACCGTCTGTGTTATCCAGTGTATTCGATACAAAGCGGGAAACGGCGCGCGGGTCCTGCCGGTCAATTTCATTAATGAAGCGGGCGGCGGTCGTGATGCCTGTCCCCAGAACGCGGGGGAGATTTTGTGACAGATAATTAGCGACACTTTCCCTGAACTCAGGCGAAGCTTCCCAGAGATTCGTTATGATCCTTCCCCAAACCACGGCGCAGGCTGTGATGCTGTCTGTGTCGATATCATTGCCCATGGCTCTCAGGTAACTCTTGAGAATTTCCGGAGAAAATTTTTCGTCAATCTCCCGGCCTGCTTCGGACAGGGCGCCGGTGCAGCGGTTGACCAGGTGGGGCAGAGTCGAAAGGACGGCCAGGGAGATTTCGGGATCTCCCCACAGGAGCGTCCGGACAAGAGATGGATCGCTTTCGATGGCAACGCTTTTCAGATTTGCACGGATGAGATCTTTGACAAAGGGGGTCGCCAGGATTTCCTTGACCACACTGCTCTTAACTGTATTCGGGGATGTTTCTATTTTAGTTGCAACATTTCTAGCTATTGGCTGATCTGTTGCCTCTTTGAACACTTCGTCCGCTATGGCCAGGATGATTACAGAAAGTTCCTTGCCGTTTTTAATAATGCGCTCCAGGGTTTCCCTGTCCACACAGGAGGCCATGGACATAAGGAAGTCATGGAGGAGCAGGGGCGACATCTTTTCACGCAACTGGGTGAGTAGCTCGTCGATGCCCGAGAGAGCGGCATTGACAACAGGGGGCAGGGCGCCAATGAGACCGAGGGAGAACTCCGGATCCTGCCATAGAAGTGTCCTGACCAATCGTCGGCTTGATTCCGGGTCGATGTTTGTCAGTACAGTACGGACGCCGTCTTTGAAGGCGGGTTTTTTCAGAAGTTCTTTCATAATGCGATCAGTCATGTCAATAACGCCCTTATCCATGTTTATTGTTTCCATAGAGACCTCTTAAAGGGTTTTGCAATTATAAAAAAATCGTGCCGCTTCCATCTGGCATAGCTGCTTGCCGCCCATCCATAGTTGGATGATTTTGATATCCCGCCAGTGCTTTTCGATATCGTACTGACGATCAGGTCCGTAAACGCCCAGGACATCCATGGCCCTGCCAAAATTCTCCACAGCCCTATCGCAGACGAAATCCTTGAGGTTACGAAGCTTGGCAAGGACTTCCTCGGAATAAAGCGGGTGGCCGTAGGGGCGGTTTCGCCTGTCACCTATTCGGGCACCTTCATAGGCAAGTATCCGGCAGACTTCAATGTCTCCGGCGATGCGGCCGATAAGCCCGGCGATGGCGTCATTTTCCTTGAGTGGCCGATTGCCGTATGTTCGGGTCGATACAAATTCGTAAAGAACTTCATAGAGATTCATCATGGCCCCGACGAGGAATCCCATACTGCCCACTAGCCCCCACGGGATGATCTCCTTGAAGACCTCGGCATCTTTTCCCGGACCGTGCGCGCGATACCAGGCGGGGACTCGGACGTCCTCAAACCACAGATCGCCGTTCTTGTCCGCTGCCATGCCCGCCTTTTCGTAGGGCCCGCCCTGGGTGACGCCTTTAACGTCCGCGGGGACGAAGATAAGGGCGAAGTCGTTAGGATCGTTGGAGCCAACACAGGTTGTGCAGGGCACGCCGAAGAGCTGCCCGACACCTGCTGTATTCGTGGGCCAGAGCTTGTGACCATTGATGACCCATTCATCACCATCTAGGCGGGCGGTTGTCTTGATCGTCTTTCCTCCAAGCAGTTCCATGTTTTCAATATCAGCGCCGCCCTGGGGCTCTGTCATGGCGAGTGCCGCAAAAACAGCCTTGTCCGAGTTGCAGAACATTGGGGCGAATTGAGCCGCAAGTCGGCGATTGACGTGAGGTTCCACAAGAATAGTTGTAAGTGGCCAGTAAGTCACCATGAAAGCCACGGCCATAGCCGTATCGGCGCGGCCGACTTCTTCGGCCAGAGTACAGGCGATGGTAAAGGCATAGTCGGATTGCCCCAGACCCCATCCGCCCAGATCGGCGGGGAAAAGGGCCTTCTGAATGCCCAGCCCCTTGTTGGCCATGAGGGCGTCGAAGGCTGGTTCGATGAGGGCGTGTTCTTTCCAGTCCTCGTCAAACCGGCGGCGATGGGGCAGGACATCTTTTGCCGCCCAGGCTCGGACAGCGCTCCGAAAGTATTTATCCATTGGAGAAATATATTCCTCCGGCCGTGAAAAATCATCGATGCTTTTCATGATTGTCCCCCTAAATATCCTTGCAGTCAAAAAAGAACCGCGCTGTATCCATTTTGACAGGTACTTCCGCCCCGACGCCACACAGGTACGATTGGATCGTCTTGATGTCCCGCCAGTGTTTTTCCGCATGCCATTCCCGCGCATAACCGGCTGAGCCCATTAGCTCCATGCCCCGGTTGACTGCACGCAGTGCCCCTTGTTGTATCCGGTATCCCAAGATTTGAGACATGGTATAGACATGCTGCATTTCTTGTACATTGGTTACTGTCATTTTGGAGATGAGGCGGGCCAGGTCATCGATAAGAAAACGGGCGATAGCGATTTCTTCGGCCACTTCGGCAAGGACAGAGGCGCAGAGGGGATTATCCTTCATGATGCTGCAGCCCTTGATCGTGCGCGTGTTGGCCCAGTCATAGACAATCTCAAAGAAGTTCATGGCCGCGCCGATACTGACCGCGCCGAGAAAAAGATTCAGCCAGATATAAATCCTCTCGACTGCGTCACTTCCTTTGAGAATTGCTTCCCGAGAAATCCGGACATTATTGAACTTGATATCGGCGTTGGTGCATGCGTTGAGCCCGGTTTCCTTAAGAATGTTGCCCCTCTGTACCCCCTGTGCATCAGCGGGAACAAAAGTTATGCATGGTTTTCCATCGCTGTCGGCGCAGACCACACAAAAGTGATCGGCGATGGCGCCGCAACCGGCGGTGCGTATATTATTACCAACAAGTATGTCTTCGTCACCTTTATGAATCAGGCGGACGTTAATGGATCGGCCGAAAAACAGAGGTGTCTGTTCATCTACTGTGCCCGGTCCCGGCAAAATCAGGGCAGGGTTGACAGGTTGGTCAGAGCTGTAAAAGCTTGATATCAGAGCGCCGACAGGTGTTGTGTATTTAGCACCGCAAGCAAGAAGGTTAGTAAACTGAAGCGCAGACAGATAGGCGGTAGCGGCGTCCGCACGCCCGATCTCCATCAAAACAGCCGCCAAACTGGGCGCGCGGGTGGTGCTGTTCCATCCGAATCCGCCATTCTCCTCAGACAGGGCAAGACGCTGCAGACCGATATCCATCAGGAGCATACGGCGCTTAGCGGCAAATTCCCGGTCATAGTGTTCAAGGTAGGCAAGGCGTTTGGCGAGGATTTCCCGTTCCGCCCACTGCCTGACGGTGTTGATGATTCGCTGCTCTTCCTCATCAATCTTTTCACGCGTTGAAAGAAACAGACTATCCAACGATTTGTGCATTATACCCTCCTTCTCGGAGAACCGTAAATGTGGAGCTGAAGTTTATTTAAAACGGTCGTTCGATATAGAATACATGATGAAATATTTATGTCAAGAATATTATATTTTAATATGTTTTAAAGATGTGCGGGAACTCTAAAACTGATTACGAATGGCAATCCTCACCGCAATTCCAAACTGAAAGTTATTGACTTGTGGATGCAGTGATTCAGCCGACTTTTCGATATTGAAAAAACAGCATTTTCTTTCTTACGTATAGCTTCCTGTAATATTTTATTTCATTTTAACAATTCAAACATCAGTTTAATTCGTAATAAACACTGCTGACACCCATCAACAGGAATCGTCGCCTCATTCGATATTTTGTGGTGCTTTTCTATTGACAAGCGAGACAGCGTTTCCTATACTTTTCTCAAGAAAAGCAAGTTATCAACATCTTTAAAATCACAAGGAGAACGCCATGGACAGTCTTTTTGATAAAATTAAAAAAGATGTAAGGAAGGGAATCGAAGAAGGATTCGCAGCTGTAAAACAAGGGGCAAATGTCGTCTCCGAGAAAATGAGCGAACTCACAGCGGAAGGTAAAAGACAGTATAAGATATTCGACCTGAAATCCAAGATACAAAGTCAAATGACCGAACTGGGCGGGAGGACTTATGATGTGCTCAATGGTAAGCAAAGTCAGGCCGCAGACAACAAGATAAAAGCGGCATTTGTGAAAATCAAAAAACTTGAAGAACAGTTGCGCAAGCTCGAGGGGGGAAAAGAGACAAAAGCCGCTGCACCCAAAAAGCCTGCAACGAAAACAAAAGCAACCGCAAAAAAAACCGCACGGGCTTCAGCGAAAAAGACGGCAGTGAAAACGACCAGAAAGACTTCCACCAAGAAGTAATGAAAAGCAAAGAAGATGTTTCAATCAAAATATCTTTGGTTGATCGAAGCCTCTATTATAAGAGCCTGATGCTACTCATTCGTAAGGATCGCAAAATCCATGATGAAGAGAAGAGCATGATGATGAGTATCGGGCAAATGCTCGGGTTTAATTCAAAATTCTGTGCGAATACACTTGAGGAAATTCTTGACAACAACCACATCATCGACTCACCTCCTCTCTTCTCGGAAACCGACATCGCCTTGTGTTTTATCAGGGACGGATTGAAACTGTCGGGAGCCGATGGACAGATTCAGAAAGCGGAGCTGACCTGGCTCAAATCCGTTGCCGAAAGCAATGGCCTCAGTAATTTATGGGCAGGGGAACTAGAAAAATATTACCGCGCCCAGCGCACCGATAATCCGGAAGACAATTTGGAACTGCGTCATTTTAAATGGGAATAAGACCAAAACAATTAACCATGGAAAGACGTGATCTACAATATTTGAAGTGATAAAGGAGCATTGACTAATGGGGGGTAAAGAGCACGAAAAGGGGGAAGGTGCGCGAAGGATTATGGTTAACTCCGACGAGGAGTTGATAGAGGCTCTGAAAGAAATAAATAAAACACTCGCCATCAAAAGCGAGAATATACATCAAATAAAAAGAGAGAATATAAAGCAGGGGAGAAATCGCAGTGCTTACAGAGTTGTGAAAGAAGGAAGATAAGACCGGCAATCGCTTATTTACAGGTACTGCTACACTACCCATCAAATTACAGTGACTGTCGCTGCCTATTTTGTGCACATTTCAAACGGAAATCTTCAATTCTATCATTATTGAAGCGGCAATAGGTGGGTTTATTTTTCGATTTTGTTACAGGATCGGACATCTGATCGGGGTGTCCTCCGGGGCGCTTTTTTATTAGAGAGATAAAAAAGCGGGACTATAGCGGGACTAAGAGGCCTTATTAAAAAACAAGGGCTTAGGTGATGACCGCCTAAACCCTTGTTTTTTATGGCTCCCCAGCGCGGACTCGAACCACGGACATGCTGGTTAACAGCCAGCCGCTCTACCGACTGAGCTACTGGGGAATATGACTATTCGGTTTCAATTTGAATCTTTTCCGCTTAATTGGTCAGGAAAAAATTCAGCGGCTACATAATACAAGACGAAGAAGATGTCAACAAGTTCATTCAAATATTTCAACATTTCATCTAAGGGAGGTGTCCTGCCGGTCGGTTTGTGCAAAAACGGCCGTAACAATTGTTAAACGTTGTTGTTACTTCCTTCATCATTATCTTGCCTCAAAATCCGGGATACGATATAAACGCTCATCTTAAACGCGGGATGTTCAATGGGCAAAAAAACGAGTTCTCAAATAAAACTCAAAAAAGACGTGTTAGAACAGAGTCTTTGCACGGGCTGCGGGGCCTGTGTGGGCCTTTGTCCGTACCAGTTCATTTATCGTGACCGGACGGTACAACTGCATGACTGTGATCTGACCGACGGCAAGTGCTATGCGTTTTGCCCCCGGACGCCTGCAGATTATGCCGGAATCAGAGAAAAACTCTTTGAATCCGGCGATCTGACTCCGGAGATCGGAGCGGTAAAGGGGTTTTATCTGTCCCGTGCCGCGGATTCTGATCTGCGCGCCCGTGCCCAGCATGGCGGAACCGTGACGGCGCTTCTGGAGCTCGCCATGGATGCAGGGATTATCGACGCGGCGATTGTTTCCGGTCAAAACGACGCATTCGAGCAGGAGGGTCGTTGCATCGAAGAAAGAAACGGTCTGCGCGGCTTTGCCAAGAGCAGGTTTATCGTATCGCCGACGGTAGCCGCTTTCAACAGCCTGCCGGGTGACAGCCCAAAAAAAATCGGAGTGGTGGCAACGCCTTGTCAGGCGCTGTCGCTGGCGAAAATGAAAGCTGCAAAACTCGAAGATCATCAGAAAATCGATCAATTAAAACTGGTGATCGGCTTGTTTTGCGGCTGGACGTTGTCTATGGAAAAACTCCATGGACTCCTTCATCAGTACCGGTTATCTTTCGGCGCGCTCACCGGCATGGATATTCCGGCGGGAAAAAATATCCTGGAGATTTATTCGAAAACAGGGGTGACCTCCGTGCCGATGGACGAGGTGGACGCCTGCGTACGGACGGCCTGCCGCTATTGCATCGACTCCACAGCGGAGTTTGCCGATCTTTCGGTCGGCGCGGCGCGGTTCGGCGGTGAATGCGATGAGATGCGCGGATGGAATCAGGTGATTGTGCGCTCGGATCGTGGAAAGGAATTAGTGGAACTGGCCGTTTCGAAAGGCGTGCTGGAGGTCCGTCACGCACCTGCGCATTCCCTGCAGGAATTGAAAAAAGCGGCGGTTGAAAAAAAGAAAAAAGCGCTCAGGCAAATAGTGGACAAAAGCCGGTCGAAGAAGAATCTTTTGTATCTGCGAAGCGACGATCCGGTGGTGAAAAAATATTTATGATTGAGAAGAAAATAAAAAGGTCATTCATGAACAAATTATTGTCGCCGGCAAAATCAAAGGTTTTATTTCTGGGCAACGAGGCCATCGCCAGAGGCGCGCTGGAAGCGGGGGTGTCGGTTGCCACCGGTTATCCGGGCACGCCGTCTTCCGAGGTGATCGAATCGCTGGCTTCAGTGGCAGAAGATAGGAATCTTTATGTGGAATGGTCGGTTAATGAAAAGGTAGCCCTCGAAGTGGCGGCGGCGGCGTCGTTTGCCGGCTTGCGTTCGCTTTGCGTCATGAAGCAAAACGGGGTGAATGTGGCTTCGGACTTCCTGCTGCATCTGACCGCGTCAGGAACACGCGGGGGGCTAGTTTTAGTGTCGTGCGAAGACCCGGGTGCGCTGTCAAGTGTCAACGAAGGGGATTCCCGCTATTTCGCCCGAATGCTTGAGATCCCGCTTCTGGAGCCGTCGGATTTTCAGGAAGCCAAGGATCTGACGAAATGGGCGTTTGAACTCTCCGAGACAATCGGCAATGTCGTGATGCTCAGGTCCGTGACGCGCATGTCGCACGCGAGCGGCAACGTCGTGTGCGGCAAACTGCCGGCGAAGAACCGCAAAGCGCATTTTGATTATGACGGCCCGGTCATGGATTCGCAGACCGGGCCGATGATCAGCACACCGGTTGTGGCCAAGCATCTGCTCCATCAGCAGAAACTCAAAGACGTCAAGGCGCTGTTTGAGAAAAGTCCTTTCAACCGATATGAGGGCCCCGCGAAACCCGAGTTGCTGATAGTCACGGGCAGCGCCTGTTTCCTGTATGCAAAAGAAGCGTTTGAGATACTGGGGATAAAACGACGGGCAGGTATTCTGAAGCTTGCCACCACCTGGCCTTTGCCTTCCGCGTTGCTTAAAAAGCACCTGCTTGCGACGGACAGGATCTGCATTGTGGAAGAGGTGATGCCGTTTCTGGAAGAAAACGTCAAAGTACAGGCCGCCGGGATGATCAGTCGGATGACGGGAAAATCATTTTTCGGCAAGCTCGACGGCACCCTGCCTTCCGCCGGAGAGCTAAACCCCGATATCGTGGCGGATGCGCTGGGTAAAATTCTGAAAGTGAAACGCAAGATGCTTCCGGCCGCCTACGTCGCGGAAGCGAAAAAGGCTGCCGCGCTGGCGCCGCCGCGCGAACAGACATTTTGCGCAGGCTGTCCGCACCGTGCGTCTTTCTGGAACATTCACAATGCCATCGCACTTGACGGACGCAAGGGATTCGTTTGCGGCGATATCGGCTGCTATTCGATGGCAGCCCTGTCACCCGCGACAGGCTATCATACGATGCCGACACTCCATTCCATGGGATCCGGAACCGGGCTGGCCAGCGGCTTCGCCAGGCTCACGCAGTTCGGCCTGGACAAGCCGATCCTGACGGTTTGCGGGGATTCCACCTTTTACCACGCGGTGATTCCGGCGCTTATCAACGCGCAGCACAATCGCGCCGACATCACGTTTATTGTCCTGGACAACGCGGGTACCGCCATGACGGGTTTTCAGCCGCATCCGGGTCTGGCGATCACCGCGCTGAAAGAAACGGTGCCCGCTGTGGACATTGCCGCGATCTGCACCGCCATCGGGGCGAAAGTGGCCCTGAGCGATCCGTTTGATCTTGCGGGCACCGGGAAGATCCTGACGGATTATCTGGCCGAAAAAGGATCGGTCAAGGTGCTGATCCTCCGGCAGGCCTGCGCTCTGAGCCCCGAGAAGAAAGGGAAAAAACAATTTGAGGTGAAGGTGGATGACGCCCTTTGCGTGGGGGAGGCCTGCGGCTGCAACCGTCTGTGTACGCGGATTTTCCGTTGTCCCGGCCTCACGTGGGACCGGACGAAGAAGAAGGCGGTGGTCGATGAGGTCATTTGCGCCGGCTGTGGTGTGTGCGCGTCGATTTGTCCGCAAAACGCGATTGTTAAAACACAGGCATCACAAGCAATGTAGGAAACGCTTGCGAACGTTTTTGGCCTGGATGGCCGTAAGGGAAGAAGAATGAAAAAAGCGCTTCTTAATACGACAACAAACCTGATTCTGACCGGCGTGGGCGGGCAGGGGAATGTCATGGCTTCCAGAACACTGGCGGGGATGCTGGTGGATGCGGGCTATGTCGTTACGATCGGAGAGACCTTCGGCATGTCGCAGCGCGGCGGTTCGGTGATGAGCCACCTGCGGATATCGCCCGATTCCGTTTTGAGCCCGCAGATACGCCGAGGCGGTGCGGATGTCATCGTGGCGCTTGAGCCGCTCGAAGCGCTGCGTGTTCTCACAGTTTACGGCAATCCGACGGTTTGCGTTTTGTCCAATCTTCGCCCTGTTTATCCTATCGGCGTCATCACAGGTTCGCTCTCCTATCCGTCCGACGACGTCATTTTAAAGGCATTTCAACGATTGTCAAAGTCCTTCTGGATGATCGATGCCACATCCGTGGCCCTTGCATTGGGGAACCCCGTATTGAGCAATATCGTCATGATCGGGGCACTGGCAAAAACAGGCCTTTTACCCATCGACCGCCGCCTGTTTGAAAAAGAGATCAAAAAAACGCTTTCTTTGGACAAATGTGCCGTGAATCTGGAAGCCTATGATGCGGGCGGCGAAATGCTTAAATAAGGGTTGACGATCCATCGATTAAGCTTATATTACGACTTCAACAACTCGACCGAGGTGAAATTTCATGGCTGACATCTATTCTGCAATAAAAATCAGTGAACATGTCTACTGGGTGGGGGCCATTGACTGGTCCATCCGTGATTTCCACGGTTACACCACGCCCCATGGCAGCACGTACAACGCCTATCTCGTGATGGCGGATAAAATCACGCTGATCGACGCGGTCAAAGCGCCGTTCATGGACGAAATGCTGGCGCGTGTGGCATCCGTGGTCGATCCTTCGAAGATCGATTACATTATTTCCAATCATTCCGAACAGGATCATTCCGGCTGTCTTTTAAAAGTCATCGATCGTGTAAAGCCGCAGAAAGTATTTGCTTCCTCGATGGGCGTCAAAACCCTGAAAGATATTTTCCATGATGACTACAACATTGAGCCCGTCAAGGATGGAGAAAAGCTTTCCTTGGGCAACATGGATCTTCAATTCATGGAAACGCGCATGATTCACTGGCCGGATTCCATGTTCTCTTATCTGGAAAAGGACGGTGTGCTGTTTTCTCAAGACGCGTTCGGCATGCATCTGGCGACGTTCGAGCGTTTTGCCGACGAGTTGCCGGCGGATCAGCTGGAATATGAAGCGGCGACTTACTACGCAAACATCGTGCTTCCATACTCACCGGTGGTGAAAAAAACGCTGGAGAAAGTGGCGGCCACCGGATGGGGTATCAAAATATTCGCTCCGGATCACGGACCTGTGTGGCGCAAAGATCTGGGCCTGATCATTGATTTGTATGAAAAATGGGCGCTGCAAAAGCCGGCTGAAAAAGCCGTCGTCGTGTACGCGACGATGTGGCATTCGACGGAAATGATGGCCAAGGCGATTGCCGAATCTCTGGCGGCCGAAGGCGTTCGGGTTAAGCTTTTATCCATGAACGACGTGCATCGCAGTGAAGTGGTGTATGAAGTGCTGGAAGCGGGTGCGCTGATTGTGGGATCTTCAACCCTCAACAACAACATGCTGCCGCAAATGGCGGACGTCATGACCTATCTGAAAGGATTAAAGCCCGCTAATCTGGTTGGTGCGGCATTTGGTTCCATCGGCTGGAGCGGCGAATCGGTCAGGGACCTCGAGACGATACTCAAAGAGATGAAAGTGGATATTGTGGCTGAGGCGATTTCCGTCAGGCATGTCCCGGACAAGGACGTCTTGCTCAAGTGTCATGATTTGGGCCGGACTATCGCTGCCGAATTAAAAAAAAGAACAGCTTGAATTTTAAAAATCAGGAGGAAAATATGAAAAAGTACGTGTGCAATGTATGCGGTTATGTTTATGATCCGGACAAGGGAGATGATGAAGGCGGTGTTCCGGCCGGAACGCCTTTCGAGAAACTGCCCGAAGACTGGACCTGTCCGGTGTGCGGCGCGGACAAGAGTGAGTTTACCGCGGAATAAAATCCCTGAATCGAGGATACGTTATGGACGATAAAATTCGTGAAGCGCTACGCCTGGCCTATGTTGGTGAAGCCAAAGCCGCCCTGCGACTCAAGATGTTTGCCGAAAAGGCGGATTCGGAAGGATTCAAGCAGATCGCTCGTCTGTTTCGCGTGATTGCCTTTTCCGAAGAGCTGCACGGCATGCGGGCGCTTCGGGTGCTCAAGGAAATCAAGTCAACAGAGGAAAACCTGGCGGAAAGTTTTGAGTCGGAAAAAACCGTCGCGGAAATCGCCTATGATAGTTTTGTTAAAATGGCCGAACAGGCAGGCGATAAGCCGGCGCTTCTGCACTTCAGCCAGAGCCGCGACGTGGAGGAGACACATGCCAAACTCTATAAGCAGGCAATGAATCACTTCATGGAAGAACGGGAAACTGTGTATCATGTCTGCAGGGTGTGCGGGTATGTGGCGGATGGCGAACTGCCTGATGAATGCCCGGTCTGCGGCGCGAAAAAAGAACAGTTCACCACCTTTGATCAGTAAACAACGGTTTGCCCGGGTGCATTTTCATGACCGGATTGGGGTGATCTCATGGTATGGCGTCGTTTGTTCCTGGTATTCTTCGTGCTGATGATTTCAGTGCTGCCGCAAAAAGCGTTTTGCGCTGAGAAACCGCTGTGGGAAGTGGGGATCGGCGGCGGATTTTTGCTGATGCCGGATTACCGGGGTTCTGATCAGACACGGGCCTATCTTCTGCCGTTTCCTTATGCCGTGTATCGCGGGGGAATCTTAAGAGTGGAGGATAAAAGAATCGCGGCAAGGATATTCGCCACCGACCGCGTGACGCTCGATGCCAGCGGTTACGGGGCGGTGCCGGTGCGCAGCAACGACAACGAAGCGCGAAGGGGCATGCCGGATCTCGATCCGACATTCGAGTTCGGTCCGGCATTAAGGATCAAACTGCTGGAGTCCCGGGAAAACAGATACACCCTGACTGTGGCGCTTCCTTTGCGTGCGGTGTTTTCCACTGACTTCAGTTCTGTGCGGTATGAAGGCACAGTATTTGCTCCAAGAGTCAACTTTGTGAAAGGCGATGTCATCCCCGGTACGGGTTTGTCTTTGGGATTGTCCGCCGGTCCCATGTTTGCCGATCGCGGCTATCATGATTATTTTTATGAAGTCGAACCGGCTCATGCCACTTTTATGCGTCCGGCTTATGCGCCGGGAAGTGGATACAGCGGATCGACACTGACGGCCGGTCTGGGGAAAAATTACAAGCAGCTGATCTTCCATGCTTTCATCAGCACGGATTTTTTACAGGGCGCGGCCTTTGAGGACAGTCCGCTTGTTAAAACGAAAACATCCCTGATGGGTGGTTTCAGCGTTACATGGGTATTTTTGAAATCGCAGAAAAACGTCGCGGATGAACATGCACATTAATTCTTGTGCCGCTGCAGGATAGAGGAAGGTTCATGCTGGTTATCATTACACGCTGGCTGGTTATCACCATCGCCATTATGTTTGCTGCCACCATCTTGTCGGGCATCCGGGTGGAATCCCTGATGACCGCCATCGTGGCTGCGGCCATTCTGGGGCTGATCAATGTTTTTATCCGTCCGGTGCTGCTGATTCTCACCCTGCCGCTCACCATACTGACGCTGGGTGTGTTTGCCTTTCTGATTAACGCTTTTCTTCTGGCCGCAGTGGCCTACTTTGTTCCCGGATTCGAGGTGGATGGTTTTTTTGCCGCTTTGATGGGATCACTGATCATCAGTATCGTCAGCTGGATTGCCAACCGTTTCATCCAAACGAGAGATAAGCATGACAACCGCCGGCAGAAGCCGGATGTCATCGATCTGGAGCGGGGGGATGACGGAAAATGGCGCTAGAGGCGACCCTCAATCTAACACCTGCGATGAAGCAATATGCTGAGATCAAGAAGAAGTATCCCGACTGCATTTTGTTTTACCGCATGGGCGACTTCTACGAGATGTTTTTTGAAGACGCGCTGACAGCCGCACCGATTCTGGAAATCACCCTGACCTCCCGTAATAAATCCAAAGAAGACGCAGTGCCGCTGTGCGGTTTTCCCTATCACGCCGCCGCCGGTTACATCACCAAGCTTGTGGAAAAGGGCTTTAAAGTGGCCATCTGCGAGCAGGTGGAAGACCCGAAAAATGCCAAGGGGATCGTCAAACGCGACGTCGTCCGTGTGATCACACCCGGACTGGTTTTGGATGACGAAAACCTCAAGGCTTCGGAAAACAATTACCTGGCCGCGATCAGCGCGGTGCGCGACACGCTGGGTCTGGCCTTTCTGGATCTGTCCACCGGTGAATTTCAGATCGGCGAATTTTCCGACCGTGAGGAACTGCTCGCGGCGGTAAGCGGTTTGGATTTCAAGGAACTGCTGATCAGCAAGACCTTTCCGGATTCCGTTTTGATGAAACTGCTGGAAGCGCAGATCCCGGCGGGCCGTGTCAACACGATGGAAGCAACCTGTTTTGACCCGACCGGTGCCGATGAGATATTGGACCGGGAGCTTTCTTTCGAAGTATTGGAAAAATCAGAAATAAAGAAGCGCGTTGCGGCCCGGATCGCCGCCGCCGTTATTTTGCGTTATGTCAATTCAACCCAGATGGTCCGCCCCGCGCACATCTTCGAAATTCAATCCTACGTGCCGCAGAATTATCTGATTCTGGATGAGACCGCAAGGCGCAATCTCGAAATATTTGCAACTCTCCAGGGCAATGCCCGCGCCGGATCGCTTTTTTCGCTGATCAATGAAACGCTGACGCCGATGGGGGCCAGGCGCCTGCGCTGGTGGCTGGGTTACCCGCTGGTCAAACCGGAAAAAATCCGGGCCAGACTCTCAGCCGTGGCCGAGCTGAAGGGCAGTCACACGATGCGGTCACATGCACGCAAAACGCTTTCGCGCATCTATGATCTGGAGAGACTGGCGGGTCGCGTCGCCCTCAGAATGGCGACGCCTCGCGACCTGATCGCTTTGAAAGTGTCGCTTAGTGTGCTGCCGGACATTCAAGCGACCCTGGCGGATTGCACAACGCCCTCGCTGGTTTCAATCCGTGACGAAATGCCCGATATGTCCCCGCTTACGGCATTGATCACCCGCGCGATTGTCGCCGAGCCGCCGGCCAGAACACAAGACGGAGGGTTTATCGCGACGGGATACGATGAGGCGCTCGATCATCTTCGTTTTGTAAGCCGCGACGCAAAGAAATGGATCGCCGCACTCGAAGCCAGGGAACGGCGGGCCACCGGAATCCATTCGCTTAAAATCGGATTCAACAACGTGTTTGGCTACTATATTGAAGTGACCAAAGCCAATGCCGCGGGGGTGCCGGATTCGTATGTGCGCAAGCAGACGCTGGTCAACGCGGAGCGATACATTAATCAGGAGCTCAAAGAATTTGAACAAACCGTATTGGGTGCTGAAGAAAAAATTCGCGAACGCGAAAATACGCTTTTTACCTCGCTGCGTGACGCTCTCATGCCTTACATTTCCGGTATTCAGCAAAATGCTTTTCTGATTGCCGAACTCGATGCGTTCGGCGCGCTTGCGGAAGTGGCCGAAAAGCATGCGTTCACCTGTCCGGAAATTGATGAAGAGGATGTCATCGAGATTACAGACGGACGCCATCCGGTGGTCGAAGCGTTTCTATTGAGAGAAGGTTTTGTGCCCAACGATTGTCTGCTGAATCTGCAGTCAGACAGGTTACTGGTAATCACCGGCCCCAACATGGCCGGTAAATCGACCTATATCCGGCAGATTGCGCTGATTGTCCTTTTGGCACAGATGGGAAGCTTTGTGCCTGCGGCGCGCGCCCGGATCGGCGTGGTTGATAAAATCTTTACGCGCATCGGGGCGTCCGACAGCCTGATCAAAGGGCACAGCACGTTCATGGTAGAGATGATGGAAACGGCGGATATTATGAAAAACGCGACGTCCCGCAGCCTGGTTATTCTCGACGAAGTGGGCAGGGGCACGTCAACCTTCGATGGTTTGAGCATTGCCTGGGCGGTGGCGGAATATCTGCATGACCTGGGTGGTCGCGGAGTAAGGGCCCTTTTTGCCACGCACTATCATCAACTGACGGATCTGGCCGCAGCGAAGACTGGCGCGAAGAATTACAACATCGCTGTTAAAGAGTGGGGGGAGAAGATCATCTTTCTGCACAAGATCATCCCCGGCGGCGCGAGCCGCAGCTACGGCATCGAGGTGGCACGGATTGCCGGTGTGCCGTCCGAAGTCATCAGCCGCGCCAAGGAAATTCTTCATAATATGGAAACAGGGGAATTCGACGAAATCGGCATGCCGTGCATTGCCCGGGGGAAAAACGCCACGAAACAGGGGAATCCGCAACTGAGTCTTTTTGCCGGACATGAAGACGCAGTACTCGAGGCGTTGCGGCGGATGGAGATTTCATCGATGACCCCTCTCGACGCGCTCAATGTGCTCAGTGATCTGAAAAACAAGCTGTAAGCAGAGAAAGACCGCAAACCTCACGACGGTAATGCCGCTTACACGATGAGCACTTGTTTCAACCGCGTCGAATCGGTCAGTCCTTCCATGGCTTTGCAGATCCAGTCCTGCAGCAGGGTGATCATTCCTTCGGACAGGGCTGCGGCGTAAACCGCATCCGCGTCTTCCCTGCGGCGAATCATTCTTTTAATATCTCTTGAAAAAACAAAAATTTCGTGAATGCCGGTTCGGCCGCTGTAGCCGGTTTTGCCGCATTCGTCGCAACCACAGGGGCGGTAAAGCTTAAAATCGTCGGTGTAGGGGATACTGAGCTTTTCGAAGCTCTCTTTTCCGTAGAGGTCGGCCAACTCGTCATATTCTTCGCGGCTGGGGTGATACTTCTCCTTGCATTTGGGGCACAGGGTGCGGATCAGACGCTGCGAAATGATCGCCAGACATCCGTCGGCAAGGGACAGGTGCGGGATGCCCATGTCCAACAACCGTTCGATGCCCTCGGGAATACTCTCCGTCGGCAGGGCGCTTAAAACGAGATTCCTTGTCATGGACGCCTCCATGCAGAGTTTGGCTGTTTCGGAATCGCCAAGATGGCTGACCATGATGACATCCGGATCCGCGTCGAGGCATGAACGCAAAACCTTCGGAAAGGTGAATCCCTTTTGCGGTTGAACCTGCACCTGTCTTAACCCGTTTTGCGTGATTTCAACAGGCTGTTCCACCGTCCATATTTTTTTGACGGGCCGATTGATCTGACTTACGCAGGCATGCAGGGTGGTGGTTATGCCGGAGCCGGTCGGACCTGCGGCCAGCACCATTCCCCTTGGCTGCTCCAGGATTCGGGTCAGTGTCGTGTAGGATTTTTCGGATAACCCGATCAGTTCCAGAGGCATTTTTTTAATTTTGGGCAGGAAATGAATTACAGTATCTTCCTGTCCGGATTGGGTTTCGATGATGACGACGCGCATATCGAGGTCTCCGCCCGTCGGCCGTACAAGACGGATTCTAGCGCTTTGCAGCGGGGTTTTTGTCTGGATGGGCAGGTTGCCCAATGTTTTGATCTGGGCGATGACAGTGTCATAATCGTTTTGTGTCATGGTTTGCTGGACAATGCATTGTCCGTCAACCCGGATGCGCAGCGTTACGTTTCTGGCTTCAACATCCGGTTCGAAGTGGATGTCTGAGGCGCGCAGCCCATAGGCTTCATTGATGACTTGACCGGCCAAATGCGGGGAGCCCTGATCGAAAATGGTAACGACCGGTTCTTCCGGGTGTGCTTCAAGCGGTATTTCCTCTGCTCTGGTCCGGACGTCGTCATTTGCTTTTTTGTGCGGTGATGACAAAACAGCCGGGGGTTCATCCGGCGGTTCGGGTTTTTCTTCGGCTGGTATACGCGCCGTCACGGTTTCCTCTTCATCGGGTATAAATACGGGTTTCTTCAGCTTGACGACTTCGACGGCTTTGGCTTTGGGGTGTGCGTTTTCCTCCTTGATCGAAATATCCGGCAGACTTGATTCAACAGGGTCATCCGCGAATTCTTCGACCCGCAGGGACTGCTCCTCTGAATCGTAGAAATGGTCAAGGTACTTGAGGATGTCTGATTTCAAGGAAACATCATAGGAAATCGAGTTTGTATTGAGCATCTCTTCAATTTTTTTTCTTCTGATCATATCCGAGGGATCATCCATAATGACGCGAATTTTTCCGTTGACCATGTCAATCGGAACCCATCGCATTATTTCGAGCGAGGTTTTATCCAGGCCGATGAGCAGAGCCTCTGGCACAAGGCGGTCATCGTCATAGGGGATGAAGTGGCAGTGGTAGTAATCGACCAGGGCCCTTCCTATTTCCTCTTTGGGGATGCCGTATTGGCGCATGAAAATCTCGTCGAGGGGTTCGGATTTCTGGCGTGAAGTTCGGAGTGCTTTTTCCAATTGGATGTCGTTGAGAAAACCCTCTTTGAGAAGGGCTTCAAACCTGGTTTTGATTATTTGTTTTTCCTGGAAAAAATTCAAATGATTGTCAAACGCCTTTGCCAGGACCCCTGCGATTTCGTCGAGGTAAATCTGGTGATACTCCTCAATCTTCTCGCCTCCTTTTTTATTCATAATTTCCAGGACGCCTGAGACGATGCCCTCAAGGGAAATGGGAATGGCGATGATCTGTCCGGTGAGAACGCCGGTTTTTTTATCCAGGGAGCGGTCGAAAATCAGCTGATCGTGAATCTTTTTCAAATCGCGTTCGTTGTAAGGGTCGGAAACATGCAGGGGCTTCTTTTTTTGAACGACAAAGCCCGCGAACGTCGAGAAGTTGATGGGGAAACGGATTTCTTTGATTTCGTTTCCGCTCGCCTGCATCGTATAGATTTCCTTGGTTGTCTTGTCGATCAGATAAATCGTAAGGATGTGGATGTTGAAGAGTTTGCGGATATCATTTCCGAGGGAAACGACAATTTCCGGAATGGTTTCGGCCGCCAGAATCCGGTTGGACAGATTCTGAATGGCTTTGTGAAATTCCAGGTTTTTCAGAAGCTCTTCCACCTGCGGCGCTTCGGACAGTTCATCTTTTTTCGGCGTTTTTTTTATAAAGGGGGTAATTTTGGCCATTTCCTGATCCTCACGATTCGTTTCATGCTCTCGTCTTATGGATACATTTCCTCAAATGCCGGATATCCTTTGTTTCAAATCATATATCAGTTGTCCGCTGTAATTGCCAGCGCGTCAAAAATGATATCGGCGATCGTGTTGATGTCCAGAGGCTTTTCAAGGTATTTGAAGATACCGAGAGTGTTGACGACTTCTTCAATTTTAGGTGTACCGTAAGCAGTCATCAGGATCACGGGGATGTGCGGATAGTTTCTTCGAATATATGCGAGCAGTTCGAAACCGTCCATTTTCGGCATGCTCAGGTCCGTGATGACCAGATCGATGAGGGGAATGGTTTTGAGCAGCTTGACCGCTTCCATGCCGTTGGTGGCCGTCAATAAATGAAAACGCTGATTGTAAAAGTTCAATCCATCCGCGATGGTCAAAAGCAGGGGTTCCTCATCATCGACGATGAGAACTTCAGGGATTCTCTTACAATCCATAGGTTTTTACTTTTCGCTTGAGTGTTGATAAGGAAATGCCCAGCACCTTTGACGTCTGGGAGTAATTCCCATTATGCATGGTCAGGGCGGCGCGGATACAATGCATTTCTGATTCTTCGAGGGTTACGATATCCTTTCGCGTAAGGTCCGCATTGCCGTAAACGGCGGTCGCCGCCGGCGCCGTTCTGAGCAGAACAGACGGACGGAGGGGTTGACCCCGCTGGATGATCAGTGACCGTTCAATGACGTTTTTCAATTCCCGGACATTGCCGGGCCATTCATAGTCCATGAGCTTATCGATTTCAGAATCGTCAAGGCGCACGTTTGCGTCCCGGGACATTTTTTCAATAAAGTGGCGGCAGAGCTTGGGAATGTCCTGTTTTCTGGAACGCAGCGGCGGAATATGAATGCGGATCACGCTGATACGGTAGTAAAGATCGTCGCGAAACGTCTTGTTTCGAATCGCTTCTTCCAGATCGTTATTGGCTGCGGCGATTACCCGGACATTGATCGGTTTGAACGATTCACCGCCTACCCTTCGGATTTTCTTATCTTCTAAAACACCCAGCAGTTTGGATTGCAGGTGAATGGGCATCGATCCGATTTCATCGAGCAGCAGCGTTCCACCTTCCGCCAATTCGAAAATACCTTTGCGTGTGGCGGTTGCGCCGGTGAAAGCGCCTTTTTCAGAGCCGAATAACTCAGCCTCGATCAAGTTTTCGGGAAGGGCTGCACAATTCACGGTCAGGAAAAGCCTGGAGGGCAGGGGGCTTTTAATGTGGATGGCCCGGGCGACGACATTCTTCCCGGTTCCTGTTTCTCCGGTGATCAAAACGGGCGCGTCGCTTGAGGCGGCCAGATCGATCATACGCTTGATTTCGTCAAAGATGCCGCGGCCGGCGATCAGCTCGTATTCTTCGCTTTCCCGGTTGTGCTGATAATTCTGCACCTGCTCGGCTTTTTCGAGTTCCTGCGTGCGGAAGGCCTGTTTGATGGTAAGTTCCAGTTCCGCCATTTCAAAGGGTTTGGAAAGATAATCATGCGCGCCGACTTTGATGGCCTCAATGGCATTATTGAAACTCGGGAACGCGGTGACAAAAATGATCTTCGTTTGCTCGTTTTGTTTCAGGATGGAAGGGCAAAGGGAAACGCCTTCGGCATCGGGCAGTTTCTGATCCAGGATGACCACGTCGATTTTACTGTCCGTACAGATTTTCAGGCCGTCTTTTCCAGTCTGGGCGGTGAGAACCTCTGTTTTATTGTCGGTGAGAAGATCGCTCACAGATTCGCAAAACAGATCGTTGTCGTCGATGATCAGGATTTTTCTTTTTACATCAAGCATCTGATTCGCCTTCCGGGAACATGACAATGGCTTTGGTGCCGACATCCTTGACGCTCTGGATTTTCATGTTTCCCTTCATGAGTGTTACCATTTTCAGTGTAATCATCAAACCCAAACCTGTACCGCGGGTTTTGGTGGTGTAAAAGGGTTTGAAGAGGTTGGCCTGGGCTTCGTCGGACATGCCGCAACCGTTGTCTTCCACCGCGATCGTTACAAGATACCTGTTTTTCGAAGCGCGGATCAGGATTTGCGGGTTGTCTTTATCTCTCAGGGCGTCGGAGGCGTTTGTGATCAGGTTGAGCATGATCTGATGCAAGAGGCGCGGATCGGCGCTGACGTCGCTGACGCCCGATTCAATGATTTTTGTGATCCGGATTCCCGAATGGTGCAGATCGCTGGAAACCAGCGCGATGAACCGTTCTAGAAAATTTTCGATCCTGACATCCTGGATTTCCGGATTCTCGAAAATGCTGAAACTTTTGAGAGCCTGTAACAGAAATTCCACGCGGGTAATTTCCGTCATGGCGCGATCGACGAATTTTTCAACGGCAGAAGGCGAGTAATCCTTGAGATTTCTTTTGAGAACGCTCAGCGTCATTTTAATGGAATTGATCGGATTGCCGAGCTCATGGCGGATGCCGGAAAAAACATAGCTGATATTATCCATGGAATTGACTGCTTCGGCTATCGACTCCAGACGGCTTCTTTCCGTTATGTCCCGGATGATGATCCAGATGAAGCTGCCATCGATCATATAGGGGGTATATCCAAGAAGCCGATTCTTGAAACGCAGGGTGTAGTTTTTGCCGAATATTTCTTCAGACGGTTTACTGCCGTAGTCAGACAGGAGCATGGAAACCAGTGTGCCGTATTCCAGGAGATTCGGGCTGCCGGAGAAAATTTCCGTTGCGAATTTATTTTTAAAAATCAGGTCTCTTCTTTTGACACCCAGAATGACGATGCCCAGATCTATCGTTTCCATGATGCCGGCGTACAGGGAGTTTTCTACATCGGCGCCGACGGATCGTCTGTCTGCTGATAAATCAGTCATACTGTTTTATGGTCTTTACAAATGCGCAAATTAAGTTATATTGATCCCAAAGAGGAAACCGTTCCCATGCTGTGGTTCGGTGTGTGCGGTAACGGTGTGTCTCTTCACACAATGTAAGCCCCTGCTGCTTAAAAAAATGGTGCAAGATTTGCAAAGCAATAACTTTTTATAAACAATCACTTGTATTGTCAAGGATATTTTAGTGAGCATTCATAAAAAACGATTCTGGATAGCGGGAATCCTTTTGATCGTGATCCTGAGCGGACTTTCTTATGCACCGCGTTTTTTAATTCATTCGACGGACATTCAAAAAGCAGATGCGATCATTCTTCTTTTGGGACCTGATTTCAGCGCGCGACAAAAGGAAGCCTATGGTTTAGTCCATAAAGGCTTTGCGGATTATTTGATCATACCCGCCTATGATAAATCTTATCGAATCGTAAACGGGGAAACCCTGTTTCTTCCAGAGTTCGCATTGAAAGAAAATAGCCTGGTTAAAAACGGGAGGGCTCTACGCTACTTTGAAGACACACACCTGGAAGTGATCGACGCCCGCAGCATCATGGAGATGAATAACCTCCAATCCGCCATCTTTGTCAGTTCTCCATACCATATGCGAAGAATTCAGTTGATGGTCTGCAAGGAATTCCATTCTGACGGCGACTATTTTTTTCTGCCCACCCGATATGAAAACGCCCCTCAGGACATCTGGAGATTAACCGCTTCAGACCTGCGAAAGGTCTGGCGGGAGTATATAAAAATCATCTGGTTTATGATTTATTCCCTCTGGACATCGTAGTTAATCATTCTTTTTTTACAAGGATAGCAAACAAAAACCCCCTCAATCCTTGCAGGCCTTGAGGGGGCGTATCGACACAGATCATGTTTTTTCGGTAGCAGCGGTTATACGTTTAAAGTTACAAGTTACAAGTTAGAGTTTTCCCATTTGTTCCCTGGCTTCCTGATAGAGCCTCATGATGCAAAGGAAGATCGCCAGGAAGAACAGCCCGAACATGAAATTGGGGGCCGTGCCCAGCCATTTGTCCAGCTGGAAGCCCGCCCACAGGAACAGGAAAGAAGCAACCACCATCGCAACGCCCCAAGCCGAAAGCATCATCACTCCGTGGAGCGTCCGGTATTTGTTTTGCTGTGTCCTTTGTGTCGCGATCATGGCCTGTTCCTCCTTTCAGGTATTATCGTTATGGGAAAGGTCTCCTACGTTACAATCGTCTTTACCGCATCAATGACCGGGTTGGTAAACAGCGCCATCAGCATGGTGTAGAGCGCAAAGGCGCCGACCACTTCGGCCGTGTACATCCTGTCATATTTTCTCTTCAGGCTCACCATGATCAATCCGCCGACAATCAGACAGCCGAGCTGAAAGTACGGGAAATTCGCTGCGCCCGCCGCTGCGTATTGGGCGAATCCGAAGGTTGCCGTCAAAAGAACCACTGCCGCTGCCGCTACCATTGTTCCTAATGTCTTTTTCATGATCTGTTACCTCCTTAGGTATTTGTCTCATTTGCCTTTATATGAATGAAATTATCGTGCCAGAAAATGACTTGTGTTCATAATAATATTATAACTGCTTAATAATATATAATAATATGTTAATTTTAGGGATAGGGGAGACGCGCAGCTGACCCGTTTTTTAACCGGGAATTTACCGGAATGTTAAAAACGATTAAACGAAATGTAAAAACAATGTTCGAAATCCATGTGGATTCCCTGCGGCGAGAAAAATGTTTGATGGGTGAGTGAATTTCAGTTATTTGATGCAGACGCGACGGACCTGTTTGAAGTCCGTCAATCCTTGTAAGGCCTTAATAATACCATCCTGTAAGAGGGTGGTCATCCCTTCGGCCATGGCCTGGTTCCGCATGACCTCCACCGTATCATGCTTCTGCACCATTCTTTTGATGCCGTCACTGGCAACCAGCAGTTCATGAATGCCCATTCTGCCTTTGTAGCCCGTTTTATCACAGATATCACACCCTTTAGGGCGGAACAGTTTGAAATCATCATTATAGCGTATGCCTAACTTGGAAAACGCTTCCGGGCCGAAACTTTCAACGATCTCTTCAAATTCTTCTTTTGATGGATGATAGTGCTCCTTACAGGTCTGGCATAACGTCCGGACAAGGCGTTGTGCAAGAATGCCCAGCAGTGCGTCGGCAAAGTTCAGGGGATCAATTCCCATATCAAGAAGCCGGACGATGGTTTCCGATGCGCTGTTGGTGTGGAGTGTACTGAACACCAGATGGCCAGTCAGTGAGGCTTCAACACCGATTTTGGCCGTTTCAAAATCACGCATTTCACCAACCATGATGATATCCGGATCGGCGCGCAGAAAAGACCGCATGGCAGCCGCAAAGTCAAATCCGATTTTCGGCTGTACCTGCACCTGACGCAGACCGTATTGCGTGATTTCCACAGGGTCCTCCGCCGTCCATATTTTCCGGTCCGGCCGGTTGATCTGGTGTAATGCGGCGTGCAGCGTGGTTGTTTTGCCGGAGCCAGTGGGGCCGACGACCAGCATCATGCCGTAAGGCTTCGATATAATATTCAATATCTCGTTGTAATTGCGTTTGAGCAGGGCCATGTCCGAAAGCGGCATGGTTTCCCCTTTGGCCAGAAGGCGCATGACGACATCCTCGACACCGCCCTGGGTGGGAATGGATGCCACGCGAAGTTCCATTTCATCGCCGGTGGAACGGCGGAATTTGATTTTGCCGTCCTGCGGCAGTCTTTTAACGGTGATGTCCAGATTCGACATGATTTTGATGCGGGAAATAATCGCGGCGCGATAGCTGAAAGGGACGGTTTGATAAAGGGAACAGTCGCCGTCCACCCGAAAGCGGATCTCTACATTTTTTTTGCCGACATTCGGTTCGACGTGAATATCGGAAGCCCGCCGGTTGTAGGCATCGTTGATGATTTTATTGACCAGCTGCATAATCACGCTGTCGGATTCCGTGACCATGTCGCTGCCTTCTTCATCGTCATAACCTCTGTCGTCGTCGTCGAGACGTCCCAGAAGATCGTTGAAAGAATGTTCGCTGTCGGAAGTGTGGAAAAAAAGATTGATGAATTTCAGGATGTCTTCAGGCAGGGCGATATCATATTTAATTTTTTTTGTTTTCAGGAGATTCTCAATGGCGTCTCTTTTCAGGATATTATTGGGGTCGTCGACGACAACATGGATGGTGTTGTCGATTTTCTCCAGCGGTACCCACAGTTCGCGCCGAAGGTAGTCCTTCTTCAGGTTTTTGATCAGATCACCGGGGATTACGGTTTTATCGTTGTATTGTATGAAACGGCAGCGATAGAATTCTTCGAAAGAATGACCGATGTCATCCTTGGAAATGCGGTGCTTTCGCATCAGGAAATATTCGATGGATTCCTTTTTTTCACGTGCTTCCGACCAGGCTGCCTCGAGTTCCTCCTCTTTGATGAGGCCGCGTGTGAGCAGAAAATCGAACCGTGTTTTCCGGCGGCGTTCGAAACGCTGCTGATTATAAAAGGCGACACCCAGAACTTCCGCAATTTCAACGGCCAGGCCTACCTCTTCATCGGAGAATTTTCCCTCACCGTATTTACGGTTGAGAATCTGGATGACCCCCATAAGCTGATCTTCGTAGAAGATCGGTGTGGCCAGAATTTGCCGCGTTTTATAGCCGGATTTTTTATCCCAGCTGTCGTCAAAGGTCAGCTCAAAGTCGAGAGCCTTTAATTCAGACGAATTATAGGCGTCGCTGATGTTCACAATGTTGTAAGTATTGGCGACATAACCGGCGATGCTCTGAGAGCTGATCGGAAGCCGGATTTCTTTGAGCTGTGACCCGGCAAGAAACATGGAATAGATTTCATCGCGCGGCTTATCGATGACGTAAATGGTGATGGATTGGGCGTTGAATAAATTGAGAATGCCGTCTTTTAAGTCCACCAGAATCTGTGCGATATTCTGCGCCGCGTGGATTCGATTGGTGATATCCTGCAGATTTTTTCGTATCCGCAACTTTTCATCAAGGCTGGACAGCGAATCGGGCTTGAATTGAAAACTCATCGGGTATCTTCTCTCGTCTCTTTGATCGGGTGCATTCCCTGATTGTTATCGGCATAATCCCGAAAAAAATTCTGTGATACAGGTAAATTTTCTCGCGGAAATCAATTTTTTTAATTATGCGAGAATTATGCCATTACGGAATTTCTCAGCCCGCTGTGACGATTTTTGAAAAATCCGCGATTTTGTGGAAAAGTGCCGATATCTGCGAAAGCAGTGAAAGCCGGTTTGAGCGGATCTGTTCGTCTTTGTCCATGACCATCACAGAATCGAAGAAGGCATCCACCGCGGGGCGTATGGCAGCCAGCCGGTTGAGGGCGGCTGGAAAATCCCTTTCAGCGATTCCTTTTTCTACGCGCTCTTTAATATCCTCATAAGCGGAAAAAAGACGAATTTCCGCTTCGGCGGACAGCAAATTGACATCGATCGGTCCACCTGCAAAGTCTTTCAGAATATTATCCACGCGTTTAAAAGCGATAGAAATGGGTTCAAATTCCGGATTTTGACGGAAAGACTGCAATGCCTGGATTTTTTCGTAGACACCCACGAGGTCACCGATATCTGTCGCCAAAACAGCGTCCACCGTATCATAGGCGCAGCCCTGGGCGATCAACTGGTTATGAAGGCGTCCTTTAAAAAATTCAAGAACATCTTCCTTAATATCCTCTGCGGGTTTTTTTAGCACCTCTTTGAGGAGGGTCAGGCTCTCGTCGATCAGGAAATTTAGATTTAACGGATAGCGCCTGGCAAGAATAATATTGATGACGCCCAAAGCCTGGCGACGCAGGGCAAAGGGGTCGGCTGTGCCGGTTGGCGGCAGACCGACGCTGAAAAAACCGACGATCGTATCGATTTTGTCGGCAATGCCGACAATGGCGCCTTCGTCTGTCTCGGGCAGGTCACCTCCGGCCGCGATCGGCAAATAATGTTCATAGATGGCATGGGCGACGGCAGGTTTTTCACCGGCCAAAAGGGCGTATTCGCGACCCATAATGCCTTGGAGCTCGGAAAATTCACCAACCATGAGCGATTCAAGATCCGCTTTGGCCAGAAGCGCGGCGCGGTCGACATCTTTTTTAGCGGATGGTTTCACTTTCTGTGCGATTTTTGCCGCAAGCTTTCTGAAACGCATCACCTTCTTATGAGAGGTTCCTAAAAGAGTGTGAAAAACAACCTTTTTCAGGGATTCCACACGATTCTCCAATGGGACTTTCTTGTCTTCTTCAAAGAAGAATTGTGCGTCTGCGAGCCTTGCTGCCAGCACCCGTTCGTTGCCACGGGAAACCACGGACAGATCACGCGGTTTTGTATTGCTCACCGCTATGAAATAGGGCAGCAGACGTCCTTCGTCATCCACCACAGGAAAATATTTCTGATGAGAAATCATGGTGGTGGTCAGGACTTCCTTGGGGATTTTCAGATAAGAATCGTCGAAGCCGCCGCGGACAATGACCGGAAATTCCACGATAAAGCTGATCGTGTCGAGCAGCTCTTCCGTGTACAAGAGTTTGCCGCCGACTTCGGCCGCCGATTTTTGGGCCTCGTCAAGAATAATCGTTTTGCGTTCGGCAGGGTCGGCGATGACAAAATGGTTCCGGGTTTTATTCAGGTAATCTGCAAAGTCGGAAACCTCGAATGTTTCAGGGTTCATAAACCGATGGCCGCGTGAGGTGTTGGAGCTTTCAATGTCTTCGATTTTCAGAGGGATGACGTTTCCGCAGTAGAGTGCCAGAAGCCAGTGCACCGGGCGCGCGAAACGCAGTTCATAGCCGGCCCAGCGCATGGATTTGCGAAACGGGATGGATAAAAGAAAGTATTTTAGAATGTCAGGAAGCTCTTGAGCGGTCGGACGTCCTGCGATGGTCTTGCGGGCGCCCAGATACTCGCCCTTCTCCGTTACGATGGTTTCAAGTTGAGAGACTTCCAGGCCCTGGCCTCTGGCAAATCCTGCAGCGGCTTTGGTCGGTTGCCCGTTTTCATCAAATGCCGATTTCTTCGCAGGGCCGAGTTTTTCAATGGTTTGATCTTCCTGCTTTTGTGCCAGACCGGATATGTGGACAACCAGCCTGCGCGGTGTCGCCAGACATTTTATCCCTTCAAAGGCAATGCGTTTTTCCGTCAGGGTTTTACGCAGGATGCCTTCCATGTCCACCACCGCTTTGGATAAAAATCCCGCGGGAATTTCCTCGGTGCCGATTTCGAATAGCAGTTCGTTACTCATGATGTCTCCAGATCATCTATTTATTCTTTAAGAGGGGGAAGCCCATTTCTTCACGTTGTTTCATGTAGAGTTCCGCGCTGATTCTGGCCAGATTGCGAACCCGGCCAATGTAGCTTGTGCGCTCCGCGACGCTGATCGCGCCGCGCGCGTTGAGCAGGTTGAAGGTGTGGGAGCATTTCAGGCAGTAGTCATAAGCGGGAAGCGCCAGATTTTTTTCGGCGATGCGCATGGCTTCCTCCTCGTAGGTGTCAAAGAGTTTGCGCAGCATTGGAATGTCGGCCACTTCAAAATTATAGGTGGAAAATTCGACCTCGCCCTTATGGTGAACGTCGCCGTATTTGATGTTATCCGTCCATTGCAGATCGTAGACGTTGTTGACGCCCTGAATATACATGGCGATTCGTTCCGTGCCGTAAGTCAGTTCGGCGCATACCGGATTGCAGTCGAAACCGCCCACCTGCTGGAAGTATGTGAACTGGGAGATTTCCATGCCGTCGAGCCAGACCTCCCAGCCTAGTCCCCAGGCGCCGAGTGTGGGCGATTCCCAGTCATCCTCGACAAACCGGATGTCATGTTCGAGCGGATCAATGCCGAAGCTTTTGAGTGAATCGAGATAGAGCTCCTGGATATTGAGCGGTGAGGGCTTCATAATCACCTGGTACTGGTAATAATGCTGAAGACGGTTGGGGTTTTCACCGTAACGGCCGTCGGTCGGGCGGCGGGAGGGCTGAACATAGGCCACGTTCCAGGGTTCCGGTCCCAACGCGCGCAGACAGGTGGCGGGATGAAAGGTTCCGGCCCCAACTTCCATATCATAGGGCTGCTGAATGACACATCCTTTGGAATGCCAGTATGATTCGAGGGCGAAGATCAATTCCTGAAAATTCACAATATCCTCCTTGGGGTTTTAAAAAAGAAGAATCGACCGGCAAAACCTGTCTATATCTTCGAATTTACCAGAGGTTTCCTAGCACGAAAGGCAGACGCGGTCAATACGCAATGGATCTATAGGTTCCGATAAGATGAAAAATATTTTCAAAAGGGATTGCGCTTGTTTACCGATATAGATAATATATGGGTGTACTGATCAACCGGTTTATGAATGAATATGAAGGATAATCTTTTGATTCAAAGAGGAAAAAGTGATTTGACCCAGGTGCAAAGCGACGCGCGCAAGGTCTTTGTCAGTCTTTTGCTGGCAAGTAAAAACCTTTCGCTTTATCCCGAAGGGCATAGTCTATGCGTGAGTGCTGTCAGTCGATGCCACGCGCAGTTGGAGGAATATATACGGAAGATCGGTGAATTTCGGATTGAAATTGAAAGGAACCGTGTCTTGTGCGGTGGCCATGAGATGCATTCGGGGCCGCTCGAAGAAGGAACCCTGCCTTTCACGCTGTTTCGTGACGGTATCCGTTGGCTGGAATTAATGGAAGGCGTCACTCTTGAGGAAATCCAGCAGATATTATCGATTATTAACCGTTATACGGTGTTGTCGGTGGAACCGGAGGGCGATATTGTCACAGCTTTCTGGGAGGCCCACTTTCCTCACGCACAATATGAGGTGGCCGATTTATTATTTGAACTGTCTCCGGAGCAGACGGCTACCGTTTCAACATTTCACGCCGTAAGCCCGCAGGCGAAGTCCGCCTTGCCGGACGCCTGCGCGCCGCTGGAAGACCCTCCAATTGATCCGGGGATGGTGGAGTTGACCTCCCTGGAGCAAGACGAGTTGACGAAGATGGTCGAAGATGAGGAAAAGGCGTCCGCATTTTCCCATCTGAATATGCTTTTAGACAGCCTTCTTCAATATGAGGATGAAGGCGATGTCGGAATGATTCTGGCGGTTTTATCTAAAGAATTTAAAGGTTCTCTTGTCCGTCACCACTATAAAGCCTCGTTGACCATTCTTGAAGGATTGCGTTACGGGTTGAAACCCGGTCAATTGAAAGCACCCGGCGCAGGCAGGCTGATTGAAGAGTTTTTCATCGGCATATCAGGTGCCGACAGCATTGGTCCCTTTCAGGAAGAATGGACCCTTGTTTCCATGTCGGAGGCCGAAACACTCGGGCGAATGTTTCAGTGTCTGCATCCCCGCGCCTTAGATACACTTGCGCCTCTGCTGCTGGCTCATCTGCCGGACCCGTATGAAAAGATTTTCGAGGATGCGATGGTGGTTCTGTCGCGTCGTGATCCCGGTCCTCTGGTCGTGCTGACGGATCACTCGGATGACAGAATGGTTGCGCGACTTGTTCCCGTTTTATACAGAGTCGGCGGACCCGCGGTGGTGGAATGCCTGATGAGGTTGACCCGGCATTCATCGGCTCCGGTGCGCAGACTTGCGCTGAAAACCGTTTTCCATGGACGCATGAGTCCGCCTGCACAATTGTTTCAGCTCATCGACGATCCAGATGAAGCCGTGCGGCGGATTATCCTGAAACAGCTCGGACGTGAAAGAGACCCGGTTGCCGAGCAACTTTTGGTGTCGTATCTGAAAAGCCGGAGGTTCGACGCGGGGCAGACGGATTATATGACCGATTGCTTCAAGGCACTGGGAAAGTGCGGCTCGCAGCAGTGCGTTGCTTTCCTTAAGGAAAGATTAATGCGTCGGAAGTGGATGCCGGGAGCGCTTGTCGATTCTGAACGCCGTGCTGCTGCACTTGCCCTTGCCGCCCTGAAGATTCCTGAAGCCCGGCAGGTCATACAGCAGGCCGGTCGAAGCCTGTTTCCCTCCCCCCGCAGGGCCGCCCGTGCAGTAATGGACGGCAGCGCGGTGAAACGCAAAGGAGGTCAATGATGTCGGATCAGCAGACCCTCCCGGTTCGATTCGGGCACGATTTTTTGCGAAGCCTGTACCACATGATCCATACCGCGCGAATATACCGTGACAACAATCAGCTAGTAGGGAAGAGTGTTCACTCTTTTCAATCCATCCTCAATGAAATCACCGTCGCGGGTGACATCGGCCTTGTGCTGTGGCGGGGCCGGTTTCATATCGGCGGAGAAAGGTTGCCGTACCGCAGGGATGGAGCCGGCGTGGTCAGTGCCATGGTGGAGTTTTTCTCCAGGCGGCGTATCGGCGGTATCCGTTTCCTGCAGGCTTCACGAAATGCTTCATCCGAGGATATTCTGCTGTTCGCGCGATTGTTCACCGGAGCCCTTCAGGAGAGAGATCCGTCCGGATGGCTGGACCGTAAGCTGCGGGAAGTCGGGCTTGTATGGGTGCAGGTATCTCCGAAGCTCGACGATGACCAGGCTGAAGAGGCGGCTTCTCATGAGGAAAAGCTTTATGAAAAGGCAAGAAACACATATTTTCATGCCGTAGAAACGGTTATGGACGTGGCGCGGAAAGCCTCAAAGGGTATGGTGGGGGTGCGCAAAGCCAGGCGGCTGGCCCAGAACATTGTGGATCTGATCCGGGAAGACAAGGCTCTGATGATTGGTCTGGCAACCATCAAGGATTATGACGATTATACCTATACGCACTCCGTCAACGTGTCCCTGCTTGCGACTTGTCTGGGAAGACATATCGGATTGTCAGACGTGTCGCTGGAGTATCTTTCCGTCTGCGGGCTGCTTCATGATCTGGGTAAAATCGGGGTCTCCAAGGAAGTGTTGCTCAAACAAGGAGCGCTCAGTGAAAGCGAGTGGGAACAGATGAGGGCGCATCCCCTGATTGGTGTCAGGCAAATTCTTATGCTGAACGCTCCGGAGGCACTCAGATCCAGAATTATTCTCGGTCCGTTTGAACACCATTTGAATCCGGACATGACCGGTTATCCCCGCACCGTGTTTATGGACCGTCTGAGCCTGCTGGGGAAGATTCTTCGCATTGCCGATGTCTACGAAGCCTTGACCGCCCAGCGCGCCTACAGGCCGCATTCCTATACGCCTGATGAAGCCCTGCGAAAAATGTGGCAGGAAGCGGGAATCCATTTCGACAGAATTCTGCTGAAGCGCTTCATTGATATGATGGGCATTTTTCCTGTCGGATCGGTTGTGGAATTAAGTGACGGCCGTATCGCGCTTGTCATGGATTATCCTGATGAGTCGGAGCGCAGCATGCCTTTGGTGATGTGCCTGGTGGATCAAGGGGGCGGTGAGCTGGGGCGCGGAGAAGACATCTATCTTGCCGGTCAGGCCATGAAAGCTTCGACGGAGCGCCTCAACATTGTTCGCGGGCTTTCACCGGAAGGACTCGGCATCAATCCCGCGCAGTACTTTCTTCACGAAAAATAATGGCCACAACAGGCGCTGCTTTTTTACGAATGGCCCGGCGACGGGAGCGTATTCATCCATTCGCTTAAATCCTGAAGGGCCCTCCCGACATATAAAAGATGTTTTTCCTTTTTCTTCATTTTATTTGCCGCTAGCGTCTTCAGGATTCCGAAATTGATGTTCATCGGCTGAAAGTTATTTGCCGCATCGTCAGAGGTAATGTAGTGCGCCAGCGCGCCTATGGCTGTGGATGCCGGTGGCGGATCGAGGCGCCTGCCTTCGAGAACCGCCGCAGCGTTCAATCCTGCCAGAAGCCCCATGGCTGTAGATTCCATGTAACCTTCCACGCCGGTAATCTGGCCGGCAAAAAACAACCGGGGATCCGTTTTGAGCTGCAGCGACGTCTGAAGCAGCGAAGGGGAGTGAATATAAGTGTTGCGGTGAATGCTGCCCATTCTGGCGAATTGCGCGTTTTCCAGTCCGGGGATCAGGCGGAAGATTCTTTCCTGTTCGGGCCAGGTGAGTTTGGTTTGAAAGCCCACCATATTCAGAAGACTGCCGGAATGATTCTCCTTGCGCAGTTGAACCACAGCGTAAGGCATCTCGCCGGTTTGCGGATGAAGCAGTCCCACCGGCTTCATCGGTCCGAAGGCGAGTGTGTCTTCGCCGCGCGCGGCCAGAACTTCAATGGGCAGACAGCCTTCAAAGTGTCGGATGTCCTCAAACGGTTTGGCGGCGACTTTATTTCCCGATAGGAGCTCCCGGTGGAAGGTTTGATATTCGTTAACGGAAAGAGGGCAGTTCAGATAGTCCGGTGTGCCTTTGTCGTAGCGCGAAGCCCAGTAGACCTTTCCCATATCAATGGAGTCCGTCTCTACAATCGGTGCGATGGCGTCGTAAAAATAAAGATAGGAACTGCCGAGAGCCTGAGAAATGGACTGCGCAAGGCCGTCAGAGGTTAGAGGGCCTGTGGCAATAATGGTCAGGTGTTCAGGCGGGATTTCGGTGATTTCAATCCGGCTCAGCGTGAAATTCTTCTGCTGCAGGAGTTGTTTCTCCACACCGCGCGAAAAGGCGATCCGGTCCACGGCCAGTGCCTGGCCGGCCGGCACGGCCGTTTTGTCGGCGACGGAGAGAATCAGGGAATCCAGCCGCCGCATTTCACTTTTCAGAAGACCGGGAGCACTGTCAAGCGCATTGGATTTAAACGAATTGCTGCAGACCAGTTCGGCCAGATGGTCCATCTTGTGAGCCGGAGAAAATGACACCGGTTTCATTTCAAAAAGATGAACGTTATGGCCTCTCTTCAGAAGCTGCCAGGCCGCTTCACAACCGGCAAGTCCGCCGCCTATAATGTTGACCTGCGCAGCGTTCATTCCTCTGCTTTTTTTGATATTTTTTTGATGGTTTTGCATTCGGGATAGCCAGTGCATCCAAGAAACTGGCCGTAGCGGCCGCGCTTGATGGCCATGGGCTTCCCGCAGTTGTCGCAGGTCTCGTCCGTGACGATCGCCTCCTGCGTCAGTACCTTGCCATCCTTGCTCATCCTCTTGATGTTTTTGCATTCGGGATAACCGGTGCATCCCAGAAACTGGCCGTAGCGGCCGCGTTTGATGGCCATGGGTTTCCCGCACAATTCACAGACTTCATCGGTTGAGGGCGCCTCCTGCGCGACGATTTCGCCGTTTTCGTTTTTTGTCGCGTTCATCGTGTTTTTGCATTCGGGATAGCCCGAGCAGGCAAGGAACTGTCCGAAACGTCCCTCTTTGACCGCCATATCTTTGCCGCATTTATTGCATTTAACTTCCGTTGTTTGAGTTTCCACGTGTTTCACCTTTCCATTTTCATCATGAATAAAGTTCATGGTGTTCTTACAGTCCGGATAATTGGAACAGCACAAAAAGCGTCCGTTTTTCCCCCATTTAATCACCATCGGGGAACTGCATTTTTCGCAAATCAGGTCGGTCGGCGTTTCTTCGAGCTTGACATTGCGCATTTCGTTTTTTGCTTTATCCAGCTCTTTGGAGAACAGCTCGTAGAAATCCCGGAGCGTTTCAACCCGTTTGTTGGCACCGCTTTCAATGGCATCGAGCTTGTTTTCCATATCCGCTGTGAATGCCATGTCCAAAACGGTCGGGAAGCTTTCAACCAGAAGCTCAGTGACGATCTTGCCCAGTTCCGTCAGAAAAAATTTACCTTTTTCAAGACGGACGTATTCACGATCCTGAATGGTGGAGATGATCGCCGCGTAGGTGCTGGGACGGCCGATGCCTTTTTCCTCCAGTTCGCGCACCAGCGACGCTTCGGAAAAACGCGGCGGCGGCAGGGTGAATTTCTGCTGGGTGTCGAGTTTGAGCAAGTTGAGCTTTTCTTTTTCATTCACATCCGGCAGAAGTTTATCAACACCGTTCTCCTCGTCCTTTTCATCTTTGCCTTCGGTATAGACAATGGTGAAACCGGGGAATTTCAGTACCTGACCCTGCGCGCGGAATGTGCAGTTGGCGCCCGCGATATCAATCGTGGTCTGATCAAAGATCGCCGGGTTCATCTGGCTTGCCACAAACCGGTTCCAGATGAGCTGATAGAGTTTGAATTGATCAGGGGTCAAATGGGATTTAATGTCCTGCGGTTTGTAAGCCATCGTCGACGGCCGGATCGCTTCATGTGCGTCTTGTGTTTTCTGCGCGCTTTTGTAGGTGTGTGGTTTTGCGGGCAGGTAGTCTTTCGAATAATTTTCTTTGATGTAGTCGCGCACGGCGGTGAGCGCTTCGTCGGCAATACGGTACGAGTCGGTTCTCATATAGGTGATGAGGCCAACGGATCCGTCTTCTCCCAGTTCGATGCCTTCATACAATTTCTGGGCGACGCTCATGGTCTTCTTGGCGGAAAATCTCAGCCAGCGCGAGGCTTCCTGCTGAAGCTTGCTGGTGGTAAACGGGGGAAGCGCCGAGCGCTTAAGTTCTTTTTTCTCGAGCTTCTCAACAACAAAAGACGATTTGTTGATTTCGCAGGCCAGCTTTGCCGCCTCATCCGCGTTGGATACTTTCGCTTTTTTCCCGTCGACTTTGAGAAGCTTTGCGTCAAATGGCGGCGGATGAATGCCTTCAAAACGGGCCACAAGGTTCCAGTATTCTTCCGGCACGAACCGGTTGATTTCTTCTTCACGCTCGCAGATCATGCGCACGGCGACGGACTGCACGCGTCCCGCGCTCAGTCCTCTTTTAACTTTGTCCCACAACACGGGGCTGATCTGATAGCCCACCAGGCGATCCAGGATGCGGCGCGTCTGTTGCGCTTCGTACTTATCATAGTCCAGTTTGAGCGGGTGTTGAATCGCCTCAAGCACGGTATTTTTTGTAAGATCATTAAACAAGACGCGATAGATATTCTTTTTCTTTTTTTCATCGATGAGCTCAGCGATATGCCAGGCGATGGCTTCTCCTTCACGATCGGGATCGGGGGCCAGATAGATATTGTCTGCTGTTTTGGCCGCTTTTTTTAATTCGTCAATGGTTTTCTTCTTGGTGTCAATGACATGATAGGTGGGTTCAAAATCATTGGTAAGGTCAATTCCCAGTTTGCTTTTCGGCAGGTCTTTGATGTGCCCCATTGAAGCGACAACATTAAAGTCCTTGCCGAGAAATTTTTTAATAGTTTTCACTTTGGTGGGAGATTCCACCACGATTAAAGAACTCGCCATAATCACTCCTTATTGTTTCGCCGCACCCTATAAATACAAGATTTCCATTTGTCCAGCTTTTTATTTTTGAAGCGCTGTCTTTGACAGTTAAATCCCGAATGATTTCAGCGTGAAAAATTTTCCGGGGTGTTGCTCGACGATTCCCTTCAATTCCAGTGTGATCAAGCAACTCAGCACATCACCGGGCGGCAGGCCGGAGGATGAAATAATTTCATCGGCATGGATTTTTCTTGCTGAAAGAAACTTCATGATCATCTCATCGGTGACATTGAGCCCGCCTGAAGTCTGATTTGGCGATGCTGGAGGCTCTTTACCTGCGGTGAGCGGAAGGGTCGGCAGGCCGGGCGGTCTTTCCAGCTGAGGGAGAATGTCCTCCAGGATATCATCGACGCTGTCGACGAGCTTGGCACCCTGTTTGATGAGGCTGTTCGTGCCGCGCGCCCTTGCCGAATCAATGGAACCGGGGATGGCGAAGACGTCGCGTCCCTGATCAGCAGCCAGCCTGGCCGTGATGAGCGAGCCGCTTTTTTCACCCGCTTCCACAACGACCACACCGTAGGACATGCCGCTGATCATGCGGTTGCGCGCGGGAAAATGAAAGGGCAGGGGGTGAGTGCCGGGCGGATATTCCGAAATCAAAGCGCCTTGCTGAACAATCGCCGCCGACAGTTTATGGTTTTCCGGCGGGTAGATGATATCCAGTCCGCTGCCCAGCACCGCGATGGTACGCCCTCTTGCACTCAACGCGCCACGATGAGCGCAGGAATCAATGCCCCGGGCCATGCCGCTGACAATGGTTACCCCCCGCATGGCGAGTTCGCGACTGATTCTTTCCGTCGTGTATTTGCCGTACGCGCTGGCCTGTCTCGAGCCTACCACGGCGATGCAGATGTCCTCTTTGTTTAAATCTCCACGAACATAAAGAAATGCCGGCCGGTCGTAAATATTCAGAAGCCTCGCGGGATAGCGCTCATCGCGGCAGGTGACAACGGCCATTCCCGCCTCATGTATCCGTTCGAGTTCGCGGTCGATGCGATTCCATGAATTGAAGCACCGGATAGACGCTGCAGATTCTCCGGCCAGGCCTGCGATGCCGGACAGTTGCGAGGGTGATGCTGAGAAAGCCTCCGCCAGGGAAGGAAACCGAACCGCAAGGGAAAGGATTGCGGCGTTGCCGATTCCCGGAATGGATTTCAAAGCAATCCAGTATCTTAATTCGTCATCATGCATAAGTAGTCTTTTCATGGGGGTGTGTGCGCCCCATTTCTTGAAACAGGGCAAAGCACGGGAAAACAGGCCGCAAGGTATATCTTCATGACCGCACCTGTCAAGTTTTAAAAATATTGCGTTAATCGCTTCTTTGCGTTAGGTATGCCTGTAAATGAATGATGTTGAGGTAGGGGAGGGATATGCGCAACAATTTAATATTTATGCTGTTTATGGCGCTCGTCATTTGCGTCTGTCCGGTCATTGCAACGGCTCAAACAGTCGATATTCATACATCCCGGACGGTTATCGCCCAGGCGGGATCTGCCGCATTGTCAGATCAAGACGAGCAGCGTCCGGTTCTTTCGATTGCTCCCAGGGAAATTGATCTGGGAATGATTCAGCCGGGAGAAACGAGCTTTGCGGAATATACATTCAGAAACCTTTCGTCAGGAGCATTGGAATGGTCGGTATCCGGTCCGGAAGGATGGGAGGGGGCTGAAGGCCGTGAGTTAAAAAGCGTGATTTCAAACCAGGTTGATTATCTGCGCCTGGAAGTGACAGTTTCGAGTTATGCGCAAAATTTTTATTTTGATCAGTCCCGTCCGACGGCTTTAAAAACGATTTTGAAACTGGAGGCGGGCAACCGCGCTATCGTGTACCACAGGGAGTTGAGGCCCGGTTCGCACCGGCTGGCGCTGAGAGTTTCGTCTGCGGGTGGGCAAAGAACCATATTTGTCGCTTTTCGCATTGTGGCCGCACAGGAAAAACCCGCGCTCCATTTGAATCCGCAGCGTGTGGATATGGGCTTGATTACTTCCGGGAAAACGCTGTCCCGTCGAATCAACCTGACAAACAAAGGCAAAGAGATGCTGGTCTGGTCGGTCGTAAGACCCAAAGCCAGAGGCGCCGCGAAGCAGACCGGCTTTAGAAATGCAAGATATGTTTCTTTCTTAAGCGATGAACCATCGAGAAATAAAGATTATCTCATTCCTGCGCATTTGAAAGGTACACTGGAAGTTTTGGGTACATGGGCGGATCAGGACGGTTATCCGAAGAGCAAAGGGGCGGTCAGTTCCATGAAGTTCCAGTTTTACGGCACAGGCATCCGGCTTTATATGCAGACCCATTCCACGGAAGGACACATAGCCTTCTACATGGATGATCAACGGTTAAGTATTCAAGACTGGTATGCAGGTGACGAGGCAAGTCAGGAACTGATCCTGGCGGAAGGTCTTGCGTTGGGAAACCATACGCTGACCATTGTTTGCAGGGAAGGCAGCCTGGAGATCGAAGGGGTAAAAATATCCGGTGTGGATGTTCAGAGGGCGCCGACAGCCTGGATGAACGTGTTTCCCATTTCCGGCACAACCACCACCGAAACGGATTACATTAATGTCAGAATAGATACCTCGGGCATGGACCCCGGTTATTACGCCGATGAGATCCTTTTTAAATCCAACGGCGATGATAAGATCGCGGAAGTATTTGTTGAGATCATCTCCGACGCTTCATCGAAGATTATCGATGTCTTTTTGTATTCCAAAGACCTGGATTTCGTATTTACATCGAATCCTTCCGCGGAATCAAAAAGATTCGTCCAGAACGGATATGTCAAGGAGGGGATTGCCTTTCGCCTGTTTGCACCGCAAACGCCCGGAACGACAAGTTTCTACCGCTGGTTCAATCCGGATATCGGGGATCATTTCTACTCCTACGAGCGTGACGGCGGAGGGAAAAAGCTTGACGGCTATGTTTTTGAGGGATCGATCGGAAATATCGCGACGTCACGAATGACGAATACCCGGGAGTTGTATCGGTGGGTGCATCCTTCGACAGGACGTCATTACTATTCCACCAATCCCAAAGGCGGCACATCGCTTCGAAGGGGCTATCGTTTTGACGGGATTGCCGGTTATGTGCGCTAGAGGGTGAGGTATTCAGCATTAAACCTTGACAAAAGAAAAAAGAGGGGATATTAGGCTACTTCTTTTTTGGTGCAGGATAAAATGCGCCTGTAGCTCAGCTGGATAGAGCAACGGACTTCTAATCCGTGGGCCGAGAGTTCGAATCCCTCCAGGCGCACCAAAGCGAAAATGGTGGGTGTAGCTCAGTTGGTTAGAGTGCCGGGTTGTGGCCCCGGAGGTCGAGGGTTCAAATCCCTTCACTCACCCCATTGAATGAATTAAAAGGCGCCTGTAGCTCAGTTGGATAGAGTCGCAGACTTCGAATCTGTTGGTCGTACGTTCGAGTCGTACCAGGCGCGCCAGATAACATATTTGTTTTTTTGCTTTAAAGGGCCTTTAGCTCAGTTGGTAGAGCAGTTGACTTTTAATCAACGGGTCACAGGTTCGAGTCCTGTCGCGCCTACCAAAGAAATCAAGGGGTTGGCCAATGGGCCGACCCCTTTTTCATGCCGAAGCGACCCAAACAATCCGCCCGGTCAGAGGGGGGCTGCCGCCGCCGTCGACAACGACGCCGCCATTCGACGGAGCGTCGGGATGGCACGCTATGTCAGTCGATCAACGCGGCGCGGCGCAGGGTCTCCGGAAGGCTTCTCTCCGCAAGTTGGTCGAGCATGGCCATGATCTCCGTCTGATGCATGCTTGGCTGCGCCCAGAGGTCGGACCATGCGTGGACAAAAGGCGCGCCCACTGGCGCGTGGAAAACGGCCAGTACACTCAACTCCGTCTCGCCAACCGGAAGGGCCGGCATTTCGGCAACGAGGGCGTAATCCGTGCCGTCCACCACGCGGATGTCATAGGCTAGGTGAAACCACGTCCCCATCGTACCGAACAGGCCTTCTCGCTTGGCGATTCCGATGCCGCCGATGCCCAGTCTGGTCCCCCTAACCGGCGCGCCGCGAGGCGTGATGAGGATATAGGCATCCAGCCCCTCGGCGCCCATTAGACGACGGACGACCTCCGGAACCATCTGCGAGGTTCGGTTAGACGGCTCCGACCATGCATCCAGGAATGGGCCACGATACCGCGACAAGTCCACCACGTCGTATCGGGTCGAAAGTTCGCGTACGGCGTTCTTTGTCAGAAGGCGGTCGGCGCCAAGATCGAGCCGTTCGGTGCTGTAGTCGTTTCCGAAGACGGTGACGCCGATGAGCGTCTTTTCGAATTGATCGCCCATGGCCGATAGAAGTCCGACGCGTTTGTACTGGACGGCCTTGTCGGGTGCGATGGGTTGCGAGGCACAGGCCGCGAGGGCAAGGCCGATCATCGCGCAAAGGAAGACCGACCATGCCGTCGCGGTTGGCGAACGCAGGCCTTCGGACGGTTCACGCATTTGGCGCTGCCGTCAGCCCCCCACCGTCGGATACGCGGGCCCGCAGACGCCGTTCCTCGAGTTGAGCCAGTTCTTTGTCGCGCTCGCTAAAAATTGTCGTCACCCCGCTTCCGCATGTGGTTTCGTCCGAACACTGGGCCTGTGCGCGCCGAACCCTTTCATCCCAGACGGCCTGCAACGACTTCCGGCGGCGATCGAACCATTCGTCGCGAGATTGCGCAGTGGCGAACAACTCGGGTTCGAGGAAGACCGTGACGCGGTCGGGAAACTTCTGGCCGGCGCCGCGGGCCGCATCGATGACCACCCCGACCAACCCGCCGAAAATGATGTTGCCCAGGATCCATCCATCGGCCTCGGTGTCGAGTGGTTCAGTCGTATTTCGATGGCCCTCGGCCGCGCAAGCAATCGTAATGGGCGCTGCGTTTGCAGGAAGATGAATGCTGTTGGGCGTTGCCACGACCCGGATGAAATCCTGTCCATGGAGTTCGCAGCGCGCCTTTTCCGGGATCGTTTCGATGTAGGTGGTGGATTCATTGTCGCTTACGATGCTGGCGCATCCGGAAGCCAGCCAAGCGAAGGCCATGACGGCCACATGCGTTCCTCTCATGGAGTCCCCCAAAACCAATGTCCCCTTGGAGAAACTGTGGCATGTTTTAACACTTTTAGTCGAGAAGAAAAGCTGCCTTCTTCAAGGCCTCGCCAGCGAAAAAAGCGAAAGGGGTTGGCCCATTCAAGCCAACCCCTTTTTGCTGTCTCCGGGAGTGGAGCCTATATCATGTCGGGGATGGTGCGGCCGGCTGCCTGGTCCGTCAGGTGCTCGATGGCAATCATGGCCGCCTGTGTCCGGTTTCTGACTCCCAGGCGGCGGTACAGCAGCTTCAATTGCACCTTGACCGTGCTTTCGGCGATGCCCATCGTCCGGGCGATTTCCTTGTTCGATGCGCCATCCTTCATGGCCAGCAGGATTTCGTATTGCCGGCCCGTCAGGCACTGTTTCGGGCAGATCCGCTCTGCGGCATGACCGTCCGGATAAGTCCGGCTTTTCGCGGCGCCGGTCCCGGCCTGTGGATGGCCGACGCCTTTCGGCGCCGCGTCGTCGTGACGGTGCGAAACGATCCCCATAAGCGGAAGGGCGGCATGCGCGTGCTGAACGCCATCTCCGGTGCCGGCGACCGATGGGTCCCGAGAGCCTGCGTTCCGGTCTGCGGGTTCGATTTGTCCGTCCGCGATCTGGTTTGGCGCGCATTCGACCAACAGATAGATGCGGGGCTCCGCCGCGGCGGCGTCCTCATGCCGGGCAGGTGCCATGATGGTGAATGTCGACTGTTTACGGTCCCTCGTGTGCATCAGTTCCCCCTAGGTAAACACCGTAACTCCATACCTCCCCCTCAAGAGGCAAACCTTTGTCCCACCGCATTTGCCGCCATTCCGCGTTTACGATGCAGAATCTAGGCGGCTTCATTGCTTACGGATCTGCCCGGTTCAACCGCTGCCAACGACAGACTCGTCATCGTTGCATCGGCTGGCTGTTCAGGAACAGACCTCGCGCGCCATGCGTGTTTTGCTGGCGCGCTAAGTGTACATGGGGAACGGCGCCATTTTGATCAAGGTCATGCCCTGTAATCATGTGTTTGACGAGAGTTGGTGATCG
>DDWS01000013.1 GCA_002347685.1 Syntrophaceae bacterium UBA2280 | reverse complement strand
CCGGACAAATCATTTGCTCCTTACATGGTGGCGGGATTTTCTTGACAAATGAATCCGGGGTATTTATATTTTATACGGCGTTGAGAGAGGTTTCACGATGAAAAGGTATCCTGCGTCATGTTTTCTTATCGCACTCATCCTGGTTTTTTCCACCACAGCAATGGTTCCGGCCGCCGAATATTCTCTACCGGCTGATGAGTCTGTTCGCGTCTGTTTCAGTCCCGACGGCGAGTGTATGAACCTGATTCTCAAGGAGATTGCGCAGGCAAAAAAGGAAATACTCATCATGGCCTACGCGTTTGGTTCCCTTCCGATGGCGAGGGCTCTGGTCGGCGCGCATCAGAAAGGCGTAAGGGTTGAGCTGCTTCTGGACAAATCAGAACGCCAGGAAGGTTATACCCCTGCGGCCATGCTGTCTGGCGCGGGGATTCCCGTCTGGTTCAACGGCGTGCATGCCGTCATGAACAGCCGGGTGGTGATCATCGACGAGCAGACCGTGATCACGGGGTCGCATAATTTCAATATGGCATCCGAAACCATGAATGCAGAAAACCTCCTGATCGTCCAATCCGGTGACCTGGCGAGGAAGTATCGTGAAAACTGGATCAAACATCGTCAACATTCAGAAAAATTTTAAAAATTAGTAGCCTAAATCCGGGGGTATGTCGCAATGATCCGTCTTCGAATTGCTTTTATTTCGGCGGCAGCGGTTTTTTGTGTTTTATGCGCGTTTGCGGAACTTTCGCGCGCCGCATCCGAATCAAAAGGAGAGGATGCTGTATTTTTACAGCAAGCTGTAAACAACGTTTCCTGGCTGGCTACACTGGGGGAGATGGCCGAAAAACAGGCTGCAAGCGACGGGATCAGACGCTACGGAGAAATTACATCGGCACATTATCACAAACAGACAGATGAACTGCATCGACTGGCCGCGCAGAACAATATCCCTCTCTTTCCGGATATGAACACTGCGCGACGCAACACAGTCGCGTATTTTTCACAGAAATCCGGAGCCGAGTTCGACAGGAATTATATCAGCCTGATGGTTGAGGAAAATGAAAGTCAGGCGGCGGTGTGCCGGAAGTATGCACAGGCAGGCTCCGACGCGGCGGTCAAATTCTATGCGCATATAAATATTGATGTTTACGAAGCATTCGCAAAGGAGGCACGCAGGCTGCTTCTGGCATTGCCCAAACCCGTATTGAAGTGATCCGGGCCGCGATGACGAGGAATCAGCTCTGCTGCATATGGAGGCAAGTCACAGTAAGTGTAATGTTTCCCGGATATTTAACCGCTACACAAACAGGAGGTGCTTATGATGACGGAAAACAAGGATAAACGCGACAATCGTACACAAGTCAGCCGCCGAACCGTTTTGAAAGGGGCCGTCGCTTTGAGCGCGGCAGCCGTGACAGGGGGTTTTGCCCTTAACCTCGCCGCACCGGGTTTGGCGGAGGCCATGGTCAAAAAATTGCCTGCCAAATGGGATGAGACCTGGGATGTGGTCATCATCGGTTCCGGGTTCGCGGGACTCGCTGCGGCTGCGGAAGCGGCAGGCGCCGGTTCTAAAGCGGTCGTTTTAGAAAAAATGCCGACCTACGGCGGCAACTCGATCATCAACGGTGGTGTTTACGCATCCTGGGACAGCAAATTTCATTACCGCCAGAAACTGAATCTGGGTGACGACAGCCCCAAACAGCACGCGACCGATACGCTCAAGGGCGGAGATTATTACAACATCCCGGAGCTGGTCGATGTGATGGTCAACGGCGCAGAACCCGCGCTCAACTGGATGATCGATGAAGGCGGCGCACAGATTCGGGAAACTGTAACGCGGGCAGGCGGGCATACGGCTTATCGGACCCACTCGGCGGTTGCCGGTGTCGGCCGCGAATACACGGAGGCGCTGCGGAAAATAGCCGAAAAGCGCGGCGCGAAAATGGTGCTCAATTCAGAAGTCACCTGGATCTGGCGCAAGGATGCCGAGCCGGCAAGTCCCGTTCTGGGCATTGAAGTCAAGCGGGGACGAAGAGTGCTGAACATCAAAGCAACAAAGGCCGTCATCCTCGCCTCGGGCGGGTTCAGTCAGGACCTTAAAATGAGGCTGGCCCATAACCCCCGCCTTGTCGCTTCTTTCAATTGCACCAATCAGCCCGGCTCAACCGGTGAAATGATCCGCTTCGCCCAGGCTGTCGGCGCCGATACCCTCCAGATGAACTTCATTCAGCTCTATCCGTTTGCCGAACCGGAGACCGGCATTCTCGACACGCCGGCCGTGTATCCGTTCAACGGGCCGGGATACGGGATTGTCTATGTCAGCAAGGAGGGCAAAAGATTTGTCAATGAGCTCGAACGCCGCGACGTATGCGCGTTCGCGCAGATCAACCTGGGCGCCGGCGCGAAACCGACCTATTCCATCTTCAACGAAGCCATGGTGTTGAAGATGGGTGGCTCCAACAAGGAGGTCGAAGACGGCATCGCGAAGGGTCGATTCATCAAGGCCGCCAGCATCAACGAACTGGCGGACAAGATCAAGATTCCCGCCGCGGCGCTGACCGAAACCGTCAGCAAGCACAACCAGTACATTGAAGAAGGAAAAGATCCCGATTTCAGCAAACCCATGACGAAGGTGATGATACCACTTACGGAAGGACCTTTCTATGCGGTGGCCCAGTGGCCGGCGATTCATCATTGTATGGGCGGCGTGCGGATCGACGCGCAGGCGCAGGTGATTGATGTCTTTGGAAAGATCATTCCCGGTCTCTTCGCGGCAGGCGAGGTCGCAGGCGGCGTCCACGGATCCAACCGCCTTGGAAGCAATGCGATTCCGGATGCCATCGCTTTCGGACGGGTGGCGGGAACCAACGCGGCGAAGGCAAAGTCCAGGACCTGAAATACGGGCGGGCGATCCGCGAGATTCGCGGACCGCCCGCTGTTTTGCCAAGGAGAATTAGGATATGAAAAAAATCGTTTTGCTTGCGGTCGCCGTCGCAATCATTGCTCTCGGGTATGCGGTTTCAGACCAAGACTCGGTATTGGCGGCCAACCCCGCTAAGGCCTCTGCCAAGGCAGCCAAGTCGTCCACCCCGATCTCATGCCAGACGTGTCATGCCGATTTTTCCTCTTTAATTCCCGAAAATCACCCACCCGTCAAGGGAAACGAGCTTTCGGCCTGCACCGCCTGCCATGCACCGGAGCTTACCGGAACGATCGATAAAAACGCATATTCGGTCCGAATGCACCTGGCCCACCTGCCGCCAAAAGGAAATGTGGATTGCCTGGTTTGTCATCGCTGGCAGGAGGGGAAGAGTTTCGGACTGACCGGCGCGAAAGAATCCTGGGGAGCACCCAATAAAGAAGAAATGGAATTGATGAAGGAAATCTTCACCGGCTGGGCTGCCTCCGTGTACATGGATAACCTGCACGCCAAAGCCGGCATCTCCTGCGCGAACTGTCACGGTAAGGAATTGCCGACGTTCGATGTGACGGTGGAGAACACAAGATGCCTGGCGTGCCATGGCCCGATGGAGGCGTTGGTGAAAAAAACGGAGCCGCCGGAATTCAAGGATCGCAACCCTCACCAGTCGCACCTGGGCGACATCGCCTGCACGGTCTGTCATAAAGCGCACAGTGAATCGAAGGTTTACTGCCTGGGGTGCCATCAGAATTTCAAAATGACGATTCAAGGAGCAGGGGAAACGAAACCGTAAAGGATACTCTTGAAAAAACTTGCAAAAGAGGCGAAACACAAAACATGTTTTGCACCCTTTGTTTTCAGCGCCTGCCCACCGGCGCCAGGTAGATGGTGAACTCCTCCTCGCCGTCCACGCCGAGCAGTTCGTCGCACGCCTCCTGATCGTAAGCGGCAACGGCGCAGGTGCCCGCTCCAATGGCTTCACAGGCCAGGTAAAGATTCTGGCATACGTGGCCTGCGTCGATGGCGATCACTTTGTGCGCGGCCAGGTCATAGCGCCATTCCATTCTTGCGGGAATTGCCGTCCAGAAAAACGTGACAGCGGCGGCCGCAATAAAACTCTGGCCGAAACAGGCGACGGCCGCCTTGCGCGCGATCTGGTCGTCTCGTTTGAGCTCTGCGAGCTGCCCGTCAAAAGGCAGGTAGCGATGAAGACCGGTGTGCAGTGTTTCCACGCGATGGATGACCAGATACGTTTCCAGGGCGTGGCGGGCGCCCGCCGACGGAACCATGCGCAGCGCCGATTCGGGCGACAGGACCTGACGAACGCCCTGTGTCGCCCAAAGCAGGGCGGATAGCTCCTCCAGCGTCAGGGGTTCGGACTGATACTGACGCAAGCTGGTCCGTTTTGCCATGGCCTTTCCTGCGGGCATTTTCGCCAGACGATCCAGCGCCTTCGCGCCGTCGGGCAGATCGATTCTTAAAGCATCCGCCGGACAGGGCTTCTGCAGCGGCGGCGCAGCCCGGCCAAGGTTCTGCGCGGTTTGAGAAAAATTGATCCGTTTGCGGAGGCTGTCTTTTAATAAATACCTGTTGGCGTCGTATTTTTTATCCGACATGGGCAGATCCCTATTCGCGGGTGGCCTGTTGCATCACCCTTTTGGAAATTCTCGCGGTCGTCTTTCTGGTGGCCAGCCGGCTTGAGAAGGCAAACAAACTGCTCCACTTTCCGGCAACCAGTGAAAGTTTTCCGGCAAACAGCGCATTGACGCCGATTTCCGCGACTTCACGCGATTCCATGCGATTGCTTTTCGCCCAGAGGCCTGTTTTCTTTTCAGCCAGTCCTTCAACGCCCACGCTGTCAAAAAATTTTGTGTCCGTGGGCCCGGGCGACAGGCACGTGACCCTCACATGGTAATCTTCCATCTCCTTGGCCAGCGCCTCGGAATAATTCAGAACATAGCTTTTGGTCGCGCCGTATGCCGCGATATATGGCGCGGGCTGATAGGCAGCGGTGGACGCGACATTCAGGATATAGCCGCTTTTTCTCTTTTTCATGGCCGCGCCGAAGAGCGAACAAAGCTCCGTGAGTGCCGTGACGTTGAGTTGAATCATTTCCTCCACCCTGATTCTGTCGAGTTCTACATGTTCGCCCGCCAGACCGAAACCCGCGTTATTCACCAGGATATGGATATCGATTTTTTGCCGAACCGTTTCTTCGTAAACCCTGCGCGCGAAGCCGGCTTTGGCCAGATCCACGGGCATGGTGGTAACAGCAATGCCATAGAGATCTCCGAATCTCGCCTTGATGCTTGCGAGTTTTTCACGGTTGCGGCTGGCGAGAAATAAATCGTAGCCTTTATCGGCAAAAATGTGGGCAAACTCATACCCGATCCCGGACGTCGCGCCGGTGATTAACACGGTTTGTTTTTTTGTTTTCATGGGACCTCCGGTGTTTTGCGAACGTTGACAAAATCAGTTATTTCCCGAAACAAAGATGCGTCCGTATGAAACGGCCAGTCATTGTGGCCTGCACCTTTGATGAGCCACATGCGCTTTTGCCCTTCCGGTAAAGCCGCGTAAAGGCTGTGTGCATGTTTGATGGGCAGAATTTCGTCGCGCTCTGCGCCAACCACGGAAATGTTTCCCTTGAAGGCTTTCAGATTCTCCATGTTGTCATACTTATCGGTCAGAAGCATGCTCACCGGCAAAAACGGAAACAGCGATTTAGCCACGGACGCGAGCGTATCCCAGGGCGTGATCAGGATGATGCCGGCAATCGGCGCGGAGGTGCCTTTTGCCACGCCAGTCGCGACTCCGCAGCCCAGGGATTCACCGAGAAGATAGAGCGGCTCTCCGTATTGTTCGTAGGCCAGCCGTGTTGTTTCCAGGCCGTCGGCCACAAACGGTTTTTCTCCGACTTTGCCCGGACGTCCCCCGTACTTGGGATACTCCGCCAGAATGACGCGGAAGCCCAGCCGGGTAAGCGGTTCCATATAGAATCCCCGGTCGAAGGCCGTTCCTCCGTTGCCGTGAAAAAGGACAATCGTTCCATTGGGCACCAGGACTTCCGATGCGGCGGTCAACCCGCGGTAATCCGAACCCGTCTCCTGCCACAGCACCAGATTCTCCGCCGCCAGCATGGGCGCGGTCGGCCGGTCGTCGTTGGGGAAATAAAGAAATTTATTTTGCATATTGCAGCCTCCGAGAAGCAGTGCGATGAAAAGAAAGAACAGGGGACCGATTTTCAAAAATATTGTTTTCATGGTTTATGATAAAAATCAATTTTTAAAAGCGTAGCACATCTTGTTTTTTTGTAAAGCGGGAAAGCTCACGAGGAACAGTCATAAACCGTTCCCGGTGAGTCCCTGATATGGGTCTGAAATGCCGCCCGCGCGGCTATTTCATTTCCATGCAGAATTTGTCGATCTTCTCGGGCGGGGCGATGGGGTAATCGCCGGTGTAGCAGGCCAGGCAAAAGCACTCTCTGGGCATGCCGGTGGCCTGGACCATGCCGTCTACGGTCAGGTAATGGAGCGAATCCAGGCCGATAAATGCGGCAATGGCTTTTTCGTTTTCCTTTTTGGCGGCGATGAGCTCTCCTTTGGAGGAAAAGTCGATGCCGTAGGGACAGGGAAACAGGGTGGGCGGACAGCTGATGACCATGTGAAGCTCCTTGATACCGATCCCCTGCAGATGCTTCACGCGGTTGCGGCTGGTTGTGCCTCGTATGATGGAATCTTCGACGATCATGACTTTCTTGCCTTCCAAAAGAGGCTTGACCGGGTTGAGCTTGACGCGTACGGCAAAATCGCGCATCGGTTGGGTGGGTTGAATAAACGTCCTCCCGACATAGTGGTTGCGAATCATGCCCATTTCGAAAGGAAGACCGCTTTGTTCTGCATACCCAATTGCCGCATAATTTCCGGAATCCGGAAAGGGCATCACCAAGTCGACATCCGGACAATATTCACGGGCCAGTTGATGGCCCAGGCGCTTGCGGCACAGGTAGACATTCTGGCCGAAGATCTGGCTGTCGGGACGCGCGAAATAAATCAGCTCGAAAATGCAGTGGCAGTGTTTCACCAAAGCGAACGGCTTGAGACTTTGACACCCGTTGGCGTCGATGATGAGGATCTCGCCGGGTTCAACGTCCCGGACGTACCGGGCGCCGACCAGGTCAAACGCGCAGGTTTCGGAGGCGACCACCCATCCGCCGTTGAGTTGTCCCAGGGCCAGCGGCCTGAATCCGCGCGGATCGCGGGCGGCGATGATTCTGTCGCGGGTCAGCATCACTAGGCTGTAGGCTCCTTCCACCCGTGCCAGAGCGATCGTCAGGGCTTCTTCCAGCCCTTTTTTCAGATGCGGCGCCATCAAATGGATGATGACCTCGCTGTCCATGGTCGATTGGAAAATAGATCCGCTGTCTTCCAGTTCCGCGCGCAGTTTTTGCGCGTTGACGATGTTGCCGTTGTGTCCCAGCGCGTAATACTCCTCGCCGACATGGGCTAAAAACGGCTGAGCGTTAGACAGCGTGGAGGATCCGGTTGTGGAGTAGCGGACATGGCCGATAGCCAGCGAACCGGCAAGCTTCAGGAGCGTCGCTTCCTCGAACACGGCAGAGGCCAGGCCCATGCCCTTGTGCTCTCTGACCTGGCAGCCGTCGGAGCTGACGATGCCCGCCGATTCCTGCCCGCGGTGCTGGAGGGCGAAAAGGCCGAAAAAAGCGACGCGCGCAGCGTCTTCATGACCGTAAACGGCAAATACGCCGCACTCCTCGCGGGGGCGGCCGGAATCATCGGGGATTTCTTGGCGTAATTTCATTTTTGATGGTACTCCTGCAACGGACACACCTGCCAGTTTTCCTTCTGCATGGCGCTGACCGCTTCGGCCAGGGCCCGCGCGCCCGCAAGCGTGGTTGTGTAAAGAATGTTGTATGTCAGAGCGCCCCGCCGGATATGATATGCGTCACGCGATGACTTGCGTCCGACACTGGTATTGATGACCATCGCGATATCGCCGTTTTTGATGTGATCCACAATGTGCGGACGGCCTTCGCTGACTTTGGCAACGACGTCCGATTTGATGCCGGATGCTTTCAGGTGCCTGGCCGTTTGGCCGGTCGCCAGTATTTTAAAGCCCAGGCCGGCAAAGGTTCGGGCAACTCCAATGATACTGTCCTTATGATGATCGTGAACACTGATAAAGATGGAGCCGGATTTGGGCATTTTAAAGCCCGCCGCCATTTGTGACTTGGCAAACGCCAGACCGAACGAATGATCAATGCCCATGACCTCGCCGGTGGACTTCATTTCCGGGCCCAATAAAATATCGGCTTCGGGGAAGCGGTTGAACGGAAAGACCGCTTCTTTCACCGATACGTGCACGGGCCGGATCGTCTGCGTAAAACCAAGCTCGGCTAAGGTTTTGCCCAGCATGACTTTGGTGGCAAGCTTTGCCAGCGGCACGCCGATGGCCTTGCTCACAAAAGGTACCGTGCGCGACGCGCGGGGATTCACTTCCAAAACGTAGAGCACGTTGTTTTTAATCGCAAACTGGATATTCATCAGGCCGATCACGCCCAGCTCTGCGGCGAGCATCTTCGTTTGCCTTTCGATCTGGTCGAGCAAAGAGGGGGAAATGGAGATCGGTGGCAGGGTGCATGCGGAATCCCCCGAATGAATGCCCGCCTCTTCGATGTGTTCCATGATTCCGGCCACAACGGTGATCGTGCCATCGGAAATCGCGTCCACATCGACTTCCACCGCATCTTCCAGAAACTTGTCGATCAGAATCGGATGACCGGGGGATACCAGAAGCGCCTTGGCCATAAACGCCCTCAGCGTTTCCGGATCATAGATAATCTCCATCGATCTTCCGCCCAATACATACGATGGTCGCACCAAAACGGGATAACCGATCCGTTTGGCGGCAACCAGCGCTTCGTCCGCGTCCATGGCCGTATCGTTGTCCGGTTGATTGAGCTTGAGCTTGTGAACGATTTCCTGGAAGCGGTCGCGGTTTTCCGCGCGGTCGATGGCGGCAGGCGACGTTCCGATGATCGGGACGCCTGCCGCCTCCAAGCCGCGCGCCAGATTCAGCGGTGTCTGGCCTCCGAACTGCACGATCACGCCGTCTGGTTTTTCCGTATGGATGATGTGCAAAACGTCTTCGAGCGTCACCGGCTCAAAGAACAGCTTATCCGATGTGTCGTAGTCGGTGCTGACGGTTTCGGGGTTGGAGTTGATCATGATGCTCTCAACGCCTTCCTCGCGCAGGGCAAAAGAAGCATGAACACAGCAGTAATCAAATTCAATGCCCTGTCCGATGCGGTTGGGGCCGCCGCCGATGATCGCGACCTTCCTTCCGGTGGAAGGCCTTGACTCGTTCTGGGTTTCGTAGGTGGAATAGTAGTAAGGTGTGTAAGCTTCGAACTCCGCCGCGCAGGTATCCACGAGTTTGTAAACCGGCACAATGTTTTCCCGCATGCGCCAATCGCGAATATCCTGCTCTGTACTCTTCCACAGCGTCGCGAGCGTCCGGTCCGAAAAACCCATCCGCTTGGCAGCGTGCAGAAGCTCCGTCGAGGGCTCTGAACGGATCAGCTCTTCTTGAGCGTCCAGGATGTCTTTGATCTGGTGGAGGAACCACGGATCAACGCCGGTGATGTCGTAGACCTCATCCACCGTCATGCCGTCTAGTATCGCCGCGCCGATATAATACAGCCTCAGCGAGTTGGGCTTGAGCAGTTTGCTTTTCAGCAGAGTTTTTCTTTCCTGCACATCTAAAGGCAGCTCCTGACCGAAACCGAAACGCCCGATTTCCAGAGAGCGGATCGCCTTATGAAGGGCTTCCTTAAATGTGCGGCCGATGGCCATCGTTTCGCCGACTGACTTCATCGATGTCGTGAGAAAGTCTTCCGTTTCCGGAAATTTTTCAAACGTCCAGCGCGGAATTTTCACCACGCAGTAGTCGATGGTCGGTTCAAACGATGCCATGGTTTCGCGCGTGATGTCGTTGGGAATCTCGTCGAGGGTGTAGCCCACGGCAAGCTTGGCCGCGATTTTGGCGATCGGAAAACCTGTGGCCTTCGAGGCCAGCGCCGATGAACGCGACACGCGCGGATTCATTTCCACGACGATCATTTCACCGGTCTTGGGATGTATGGCAAACTGGACATTGGAGCCGCCTGTTTCGACGCCGATTTCGCGCATGATGGCGATGGCGGCGTCCCGCATGACCTGGTACTCGCGATCCGTGAGCGTCTGAGCCGGCGCGACGGTGATCGATTCGCCGGTATGCACGCCCATTGCGTCGAAATTTTCAATCGAGCAGATGATGACGACGTTGTCGGCGCGGTCGCGCATCACTTCGAGTTCGTATTCCTTCCATCCCAGAACCGATTCTTCGATCATGATCTCGGTAATCATGCTGGCGTCGAGCCCGGTTTTCGCAATTTCAAGGAGCTCTTCACGGTTGTAGGCCACACCACTGCCCGTGCCGCCCAGCGTAAAAGAAGCGCGGACAATAATGGGAAAGCCGATCTCGCCTGCGATCGTCAGGACCTCATCCATATTGCGTGCAAAGCCGCTCTTGGGCATCCGCAGCCCGATCCGATCCATCGCGTGACGGAACTTTTCACGGTCTTCGGCCTTGTGGATCACCGGAAGCGACGCACCGATCATTTCCACTCCGTATTTTTCCAAAACGCCGGACTGAGCCAGCGCAACAGCGGTATTGAGGCCGGTCTGGCCGCCTAGCGTCGGCAAAAGCGCGCAGGGACGTTCGCGGGCGATGACTTTCTCCACCGCCTCGGGGGTGATCGGTTCGATATATGTGCGGTCGGCCGTTTCCGGATCCGTCATGATGGTTGCGGGATTCGAGTTAATCAGGACAACTTCATAGCCTTCCTCGCGCAGCGCCTTACAGGCCTGCGTACCGGAATAGTCGAACTCACAAGCCTGGCTGATGATAATCGGCCCGGACCCGATGAGCAGTATTTTTTTGATGTCGGTTCGTTTCGGCACTTCTTCCACCTACTCCCATTCAATCGTGCTGGGCGGCTTGGAGCTGATGTCGTACACAACGCGGTTGATGCCGCGCACTTCGTTAATGATCCGCGTGGAAATGCGTGCCAGAACATCCTGCGGCAGTCTCGCCCAGTCCGCCGTCATGGCGTCGTCGCTGGTGACCGCGCGGATCGCCACGATGTTTTCATAGGTACGCTGATCGCCCATGATGCCGACGCTTTTGAGCGGCAGCAACACGGTAAACGATTGCCACAGCTTGTAGTAAAGATTTGCGGCCCGGATTTCCTCAAGCAGGATCGTGTCGGCTTTGCGAAGAACGGCCAGCCTTTGGCTGGTCACATCGCCGATGATACGAATCGCCAGACCCGGTCCGGGGAAAGGCTGACGCCATACCACATCGTCGGCCAGGCCCAGCTCTTTTCCCAAAAGTCGCACTTCATCCTTAAACAGGTGCTTGAGCGGTTCGACGAGTTGAAGTTTCATGGTTTTGGGGAGCCCGCCGACATTGTGGTGTGATTTGATCACCGCGCTCGGCCCGCCAAAAGCCGACCGCGACTCGATCAGATCGGGATACAGCGTTCCCTGTGCCAGAAATTTTACGTCCTTGATTTTACGCGCCTGGGCGTCAAACACTTCAATAAAGATGCGGCCGATGATTTTGCGTTTCTTTTCGGGGTCGGTCACGCCTTTTAATTTATCGAGAAACAGTTTTCCGGATCGGGCAAAACGCAAATTGATGTTGAGGTGCTTTTTGAACATGTCGATGACACGTTTCGCTTCACCCGCCCTCAGCACGCCGTTGTCCACAAACACGCAGGTCAGCTGCCGGCCGATGGCTTTATGCAGCAGCACCGCCGCCACCGAGGAATCAACGCCGCCGGAAAGTCCCAGGATGACTTTTTCCGGTCCGACCTGCTGCCGGATCTCCTCGACTGCGTATTTCACAAAAGATTTCATCGACCAGGATTTTTTGCATCGGCAGACGTCAAACAGGAAGTTGGCCAGCATTTTTTTCCCGGCCTGTGTATGGGCGACTTCGGGGTGGAACTGCAGGCCGTAAAAAAGCCTTTTCACATTTTCTGTTGCCGCAACTTTTGTATTCGCGGTCGATGCGGTGATGACGAAACCGTCCGGCAGCTCCCCGATGGAATCGCCGTGGCTCATCCAGCATTGCGTCTGTTTCTCCACGCCGGAAAACATGCCTGCCTGTTTCCTGATGGAAAGTTCGGCAAATCCGTATTCGCGCTTGGTCGAGCCGAGAACCTGGCCGCCCAGCGAATCCACCATAAATTGCAGTCCGTAGCAGATGCCCAGAACCGGGATGCCCAACTCAAAGATCCCTTTGTCCACGCGCGGCGAGCCTTTGGCGTAGATACTCGCGGGGCCGCCGGATAAAATGATCCCTTCCGGCGCGAGCGCCTTAATCGCTTCCAGCGGGATGTCGGGGGGTTCGATCTGGCAATACACATGATGTTCGCGCACACGCCGGGCAATGAGCTGGTTATACTGAGAGCCGAAATCAATAATCAGGATCACTTGGTTTTCCTCTTTTCGTTTTGCATCGCGCCAACAAACTGTGAAAACAGATATTCCGTGTCTTTCGGCCCCGGCGCCCCTTCAGGATGATACTGAACGCTCATGGTCAGAGGCAGTTTCATGCCTTCGGAAGTCGCGTCGTTTAAATTCAGGTAGGATTTTTCGGCTTTGCTTTCGACCGATTCCGGCACCACCACAAAGCCGTGATTTTGAGACGTGATCTCAACCCGACCGGTTTCGAGGTTTTTCACAGGCTGATTGATGCCGTGATGGCCGAACTTCAATTTTTCCGTGTAGCCGCCGATGGCCTGGCCGATGATCTGATGTCCCAGGCAGATGCCGAATACCGGCTGGATGCCGATCACCTCGCGGGCGGCTTGGACAATATAAGGCAGCGCCGCAGGATCGCCCGGTCCGTTGGAAAGCAGCACGCCGTCGGGCTGATAAGACAGAATCTGCGCTCCGGTGGCAAAAGCCGGAACCACGACGACTTCGCAGCCGTTATTTTCCAGCAGTCTTAAAATGTTGTATTTCACGCCGCAATCGAGCACAACGACGCGAAGTTTTTTTGTGGGTTTTTTATCGGGGATTTTGCTTTTTGACGGCGCGCCCCTTCTCCACAGATAGGGTTTTCGGCAGGATACTTCACGCACCAGATCGCGTCCGACAAGTCCGGGGTAAGCCCTGACCTTTTCGAGCAATTCAGTGATGTTGGTTGTTTGGGTCGAAATGATTCCTTTCATCGACCCGGAAAGACGAAGTCTTCGTGTCAGTGCGCGCGTATCGATGCCTTCCAGACCGATTTTTCCGGAATCTTCGAGAAAGGACTGGAGGGTCTGCCGCATGCGCCAATTGCTGGGATTGTGCTGATATTCCTTGACGATGAAGCCTTCCAGATGGATGCCGGCCGATTCCATGTCCTCGTCATTGATCCCGGTATTGCCGATGAGCGGATAGGTCATGGTGACGATCTGCCCCTTATAGGACGGATCGGTGATGACTTCCTGGTACCCGGTCATGCCTGTGTTGAAGACAACCTCCCCGAGAGTTTCACCGTTCCCGGCAAATGCAAAACCCTCGAAAAGACTGCCGTCTTCCAGAACCAGAATGGCTTTGCGATCTTTTCTTAACAGGGGCATTTTTTATTTTTGTCTCCAATACTGCAATTTCAGGGATGTGTGACCGGAACCAATCGATACGCGTTTACCTTCGGGGCATGCGTCTTCAACATCGTCTATCTTACGCCTGCCAAAGGCAGGCGCTTCTATCGTTTTTTTCAAATTCCGTCAAACGAAATCTATCGGGAGCGGGTCACGGCGCTCCCGATAGATTTTTCCCTAGCAGATAAACAGCATTTCCCAGAATTTCGGCAGGGGCCAGATTTCATCGTCCACGAGATTTTCCAGAGCGTCCGCGTATTCGCGCAGCTCGTCCATCTTCGGTTTAACCTTGGATGCGAGCATTTCGGCTTTCTTCTGCTCATCATGGATCGTCTCGGCCGTCGCCACTTTGACCTGAATATCCTTGTTTGTGATATAGATATTGTTGATGAGTTCGAGCATCTTTTTCAAAAGCTCGATCTGCGAGGATAAAACGCCCGCTGACCCCAAAGCTTCCTTCGTTTTGTTGATTGCCCCGGCCAGCGTTTGCTGATAGGCAACCGCCGCGGGAATGATCTGGCTCATGCAGATGGTGTTGAGGCATTTCACTTCGATTTCCAGATCCTTGATGTAGCGCTCCAGGTGAATCAGCTGTCGCGATTTGAGTTCCACTCTGGAGAGAACTTCATATTTTTCAAACAGATTCAAGGCCTTTTCCGTCACCAGCGCCCTGAGCGCAGGCGGGGTGGTCTTCTCGTTGGGCAGACCGCGCTTTTTGGCTTCAAGTTCCCACTCTTTCGTGTAGTTGTCTCCGTTGAACAGGACAGGGCGGACGAATTTGATTTCTGCTCTTAAAACGTCAAACACCGCCTGGTTGATGTTTTTGGCATTTGTCGCCTTCTGGCGGATTTTTTCTGCAATTTCATCAATGCTTTCCGCTACGATGGTATTGAGCGCGATGACCTGCGTGGAAATGGACTGCGAAGAGCCCACTGCGCGGAATTCAAATTTGTTGCCGGTGAAGGCGAATGGCGATGTTCGGTTGCGGTCCGTGTTGTCTTTGCTGACCTGATATAAAGAAGATATGCCCAGATCGATGATTTCAGCATTGGTTGCCTTGGTCACGGTTCCCTTTTCGATATTGTCCAGAATCTGCGTGAGCTGCTCACCCAGAAACACCGAGATGATCGCGGGCGGGGCTTCGTTGGCGCCCAGCCGGTGATCGTTTCCGTAGGACGCGACAGAGGCGCGCAAAATGTCCGCGTGTTTGTAAACCGCACGGATCGTGGCAATCAGAAAGACCAGAAACACAATGTTGTCCTGCGGCGTTGTTCCCGGATTGAGCAAATTGTTATCGTTGTTGTCGGACATCGACCAGTTGACATGCTTGCCGGAGCCGTTGATTTTGGCAAAGGGCTTTTCGTGCAGAAGCGCGGCCAGACGGTGTTTTTTGGCCACATACCGCAGGGTTTCCATGACCAGCTGATTGTGGTCGATGGCCAGATTCGCCTCTTCGTAAACCGGCGCGAGTTCATACTGGCTGGGTGCGACTTCATTGTGGCGCGTTTTCGCCGGAATCCCCAGCTTGAAAAGTTCTTCCTCTACATCATGCATAAATGAAGAGATGCGCTCCTTGATGGAACCGAAGTACTGATCCTCCAGTTCCTGCCCCTTGGGCGGAGGTGCGCCGACCACGGTTCTTCCACCGAGCACCAGGTCCTGTCGTTTGTAGTAATAGTCCATGTCGATGAGGAAATATTCCTGCTCGGGGCCCAGATTTGAATAGACCTTCTTGACGTTTTTGACACCGAGAAGCTTCAGCATGGTCGTCGCGCTTTTATTGAGCGCACGGATAGACCGCAAAAGAGGCGTCTTTTTGTCCAGCGCCTGCCCGGTGTAGGAAATAAAGACGGTCGGAATGCACAGTGTCGTGGAAATGCCGTTACGCTTGATGAAAGCAGGGGAAGACATGTCCCAGGCTGTATAGCCGCGGGCTTCGAAAGTGGCGCGGATGCCGCCGGACGGAAAGCTCGATGCGTCCGGTTCGCCCTGGACGAGCTGCTTGCCGGAAAAACGTTCAATCACTTCTCCGGGGGCGATCGGATCGACAAAAGCGTCATGCTTTTCGGCGGTGATGCCGGTCATCGGCTGGAACCAGTGCGCGAAATGCGTCGCGCCCTTTTCAAGCGCCCACTCTTTCATGGCGTGCGCCACGACGTTTGCCGTTTCTTCATCCAGGTGCACGTCTTCATTGACCGCGTCCATCAGCTTTTTGAAAATGTTTTTGGGAAGCTTGTCCTTCATCACCCTGGCATTGAACGTGTCTTCGCCGAAATATTCGGAAACGGGTACAAATTTTTCCTTTTCGATCACATAGGTTCTTTCCGCTGCGGTGATTGGTTTTGTCTTTTTCATAGGTCTCCATCCTTTAGGTTATTCAATCAATTGTTATTCTATCGGTGCATTTTCCACGATTTCCCAGACGCCGGTGGGACAGGCCCCCGCGCAGAAACCGCATCCGATGCACTTTTCACTGTCCACGATATACTCAAAACCGCCGCCCGCTGTTTGCGACCGCGCGATCGCCTTTTGCGGGCAGATTTCCTCGCACATTCCGCAATCCCGGCAGGCCCCGCAGGACGCGCAGTTCGTCGCGCACGAAGAAGGATCGGCAAACTCTCCCACGCGCGGATCGAAGTATTGCATCTTTATCCGCTCATAGCTGATCGGCGGCAGACGGTCGTAGGTTTCCTCAGTCCCTTTGAGCAGGCCGTCAATCGAACGGGCGGCAATGCGTCCCGCGCCGATCGCGTCGGTAAGCAATCCCGGCCTGACCGCGTCGCCGATCGCGTAAACCTGAGAATCGCTCGTGGCGAAATGGTCATCCACCACGATAAACCCCTTTTCCGTCGCGATATCACCGGGCAGAAACGACAAATCGGGCAGATCGCCCACCGCGACAATCACCGTGTCCGCCGGGAGCAGCTCTCCTTCGGTCGTTTCCACGCCCTGATCCGTAACCGTCTTTGTGAACCGTGGCCACAGAAATTTTGCGCCCGCCGCTTCGGCATGCTTTCTTTCCACGCCGAAAGAAGCGGGTTCCTGCACATCGATCAGCAGAACGCTTTTTGCGCCCAGCCGGAAAGCCTCTGTCGCGGCGTCGCAGCCAACGTTGCCGGCTCCGATGATGACCACTCTATCACCGACTTTCGCGCAGTCGAGTTTGCTTTGCCGCAGGAACTCCAGTGCGGTTACCGCTTTTTCAATGCCCGGAATATTCAGCCGGCGGGGCGCTTGCGCACCCGTCGCAATGACGATATAGTCGTAGGCATGTTTCAGATCCGAGAACTGATTCTTGGTTAAGGGTTTCCCCAGGCGCGTCTGCTTGATGTTTTTCGCAAGCCTCTTGATTTCATGATCCACCACATCTCCGGGAATCCGGCTTCCGGGGATCGAATCTGTGATTTTGCCGCCCAGCTGCTTCCGGCTTTCGATGATGGCCGGCTCGTGACCTTTGAGCCACAGTTGCCAGGCAACCGATAAACCGGACGCACCACCGCCGATGACGGCGATTTTCTTACCGGTTTCGGGAAGCCGTGGCGGTTCTTTGGCAGTAAGCGATGCTTTTCCGAGGATCGGCACATCGATGGCCTGGAGGTTCACCAGGTTTCGTGTGCAGCTCTTCATACACAGATTGGGGCACAGATATCCGCAAACCGTCGCCGGGAAAGGCGTGTATTGCAGTGCCAGATCAACGGCTTCGTCGAGCTTGCCCTGGCGGATCAGCTCCCAGCGTTTCTGCACGGGAATACCGGTCGGGCAGGCCGCCTGGCAGGGCGGCAGGTATTTTTCATTGGCCCAGACAGGGACCAGGCGCCGCAAAACGCCCGTGGTAATCAAGCCGATCGGCGACCGGTCGAGACTGGACAAATCCCCGATGACGCCGCCGTAGCCGAGCTCGCCCTGCCAGCTCTCCTTGCAGAACCGGGACATGGATCGTGCCTGCCTGGCTGCCTTTTCAGACGGCTTTCGCGCGACGAGCAGACGCCATTCTTCACGGCGGCAGGCAAGCTGGTCGAATAAATACAGCTTGCCGATGTCTTGAAGAAACCTTTTGAGGTTTTCCTGAAGCCATCCCCATTCCTCGTCGGGCAAATGCAAAACGAGTTTTGCATCCGGTGTGCTGTATGCTTCCTGGCGGCCGCGGAAGAATATTTTTCCTCCCACCATGCCGACGCATGGCCGGTAGCCCAGGACGTTTTCATCCTCTTCCGCTCCCGCGCCGCAGACCACCGCGATGCCTCCCGCCATGAATTCGGCGAAAGAGTCGCCCACCTTGCCGAAGACCCAGAGTTCAGGCGGTTCGAAGCGGGGATTGTGCTTGGTCATGGTCATGCCGCGCGCGCCGATGCTGCCGTCGATGAGGACTTTCCCCTGGGCCATGGCGTTGGCCGCGCCGTTGGTCGCGTTGCCGTGAACGATTATTTTGGCGCCCGCGTTGAGCCAGCCGATATCATCGGAGGCCGGGCCGAAGACTTCAATGACGGTGTTGGCAAAACCCATCGCACCCAGTCGTTGTCCGGAGGACCCCAGCACATCCACGCTGATCTGATCGTCACCCGCGCGCCATAGTCTTCCGCCGATGCCGTGCTGGCCGCAGGCGGAAACTTCGATCCGGCGGTAACCTTCCGTGACGGCTTTTTGAATGCGCTCTTCGAGAATCCGCGATTCAACCCGGACGCTGTTTTCCACACCGGGTATTTTAATGGTATCTGTTTTTGTCATGAATCCCCGCCAAGTCCCCGTTGTCACAATACGTATTTAATGTTGAGGCGCCCGGCCGCATCCGCGTCGTTGATCCCCAGCGCGTCGGACATGCCGATCGGCAAAGACGTGGATCGTCCCAGCGGCGCGACGATTTTTTTGAGTTCCGTATCGAAGCTCATATACATATCGACCACCCTTTGTGCGACTTTCTCGGGATCCAGTCTGCGGTCCAGGCGCGGGTCCTGTGAGGTGATGCCTTTGGGACACAGGCCGATGTTGCAGATGTTGCAGCGGTCGGTCTCCGAACCCAGACAGCCCGCAGCGGCCTGCATGATATATTTCCCGGTCTGCACGCCGCTGGCGCCGAGCATAATCAAGGCGGCGGCATTGGCGGCCAGGTTGCCGTTCTTGCCGATACCGCCGCCCGCGAAAAGGGGGATCTCGTTTTGTTTGCCCAGTTTCACCAGAGTCAAATACGCGTCGCGCAGATTGCTGGCAATGGGATGTCCCATGTGGTCCATAGAGACATTGTAAGCCGCGCCCGTGCCTCCGTCTTCGCCGTCGATGGCCAGGCCCGCGGCGTAGGGATTGCGCGTCAGATTGTTGAGGACGGCCATTGCCGTGCTGGTCGCCGAAATTTTCGGATACACCGGCACGCGGAAGCCCCAGGCCATCGACATGGACTGGATCATCTTGGCGACCGCCTCCTCGATAGAATATTTGGTCTGGTGCGTGGGCGGGCTGGGAAGACTCACGCCCTGAGGCACGCCGCGGATTGCCGCGATCAGCTTGTTGACCTTGTACCACATCAGCAGGCCGCCGTCTCCGGGCTTGGCGCCCTGGCCGTATTTGATTTCAATCGCGCAGGGGTCTTCCTTCATTTTCGGCAGGCTGTGGATGATTTCATCCCAGCCGAAATACCCGCTGGCGATCTGTAAAATCACGTATTTTAAAAAGCGCGATTTCAAAAGCCGCGGAGGGCATCCGCCTTCCCCTGTACAGATGCGTACCGGCATCCCCATCTCTTCATTGAGATACGCCACGCCCATTTGCAGGCCCTCCCACATGTTCGGGGAAAGCGCGCCAAACGACATGCTGCCGATCACCAGCGGATAAATTTCCCGCACCGGCGGTATCCAGCCTTCCTTCCGGCGGACTTTCAGCATGGCCTCCGGCGGCAGCACCCGGCCCAGCAGCGTGCGTAATTCGAATTCATGACGCCCCGCGTCGAGCGCCGGGTCGGTCAGCATGGAAATACGGATAAATTTGATTTTATCCAGGACGCTGTCGGTGGTGTTGCGTCGACCGCCCCGCCTGCGGGGTTCTCCGCCCTGGTTGACGTGAAAACGCAGCTTGTCGATTTCATCGCCGTGCACGGGCAAAATGGCGCCGTTGGGGCAGACCATCGTGCACATGCCGCAGCCGACACAGGCATGCGCCGGATCCGTTCGCTGATCGATGCCGTGATAAACGGAGAAAAGATTGCCGGGCCTTGTTTCCAGGCCGACCGGCACCTGCAGGCTGCGCTTGCGATGCACGCCCAGATCGATGGCGCGCACGGGACAGACGGTTGTGCAACTGCCACACAGTGTGCATTTTTCCTTGTCCCAGAGAATCTGCCAGGGAAGATCCTTGGTGCTTAGTGTAGAGGGGGTAATGTGTCCCATTGGCTCCATTTTACGATCTCCTGCCGCTCGCTGCGGACTAAAACGGTTTCATACTTCATCGGCTGATAATCGAGATTAATGTCCCGCTCCGGAATGGCCGCGTCCAGCCCGCACATTTCCGACGAAAACGCGAAGATGCCCGGCCGGCCGCCGACAATGCCGGGGCGCAGTTTTTTGGAGTCCTGCACCATGAACATCGATTTATCCGGCAGGCAGCCGATCACACAGTTCGGACCGTCAATGATCAGAGGCCGGCAGCTCTGTTTTAGATTTCTAAGCAGGCCGCCATCGGGATGACGGGTCAGTTCATTGTCTTTGAGCGGCGTGATGATGTGTTTATACATCTCCATGCTTAGACCCAGTTTGTTGTGCATGTAGTGCAAAATGTGGGCGAAGACCTCCGAGTCCGACTGGTAGCCCGCGTAGCCGGGGAAATCGCGCGACATCAGAAACTCCCGGATCGGAACAAACGCCGTGTTTTCGCCGTTGGTCATCGTCGACATTCCCTGAATGAAGAAAGGATGGCAGGCGTAGATATCGATGGCGTAGTTCGTATTCTGGCGGCCCTGGCTTAAGATGGTCCGCGCGGATAGCTCCTTGCGGTCGAGCCCCAGATATTCAGCCACCGTTAAAGGATCTCCCACTTCCTTGATCATGATCACATCCGGCCAGAAGCTGAAGATCAGCATGGATTGATCCTTTTCGCCCATTTCCCGAAGCCTGAGCTGGATCATCATCAGACGAAACTGAATGTCTTCCTGACTGAAACCTTCCCAGTCCGCCGGATATTCGTAGACACGGATGACGTAGTTGTCTCTTTTCGGCGTTCCCGGAGGTGTCGGTCTATTCGGACGGAAAGACAGCTTATACTTCACCATAAAATCCAGATCGATCATGAAGCGGTCGAGCGCCTTGATGCCTTCATTGGAAAAAATACCGGAAAGAATCGGCTCGTTTTTAAATTTTTCGAACTCTCCGCCCAGATCCGTCAGAAACAATCCCACACCGGAACCATCATGGCCTTCTTTCATCACATTGAGCGCGTTGATGGCCACGATCGGAGAGAGCGCTTCGTTACTGGTTATGGAAAACAAACGACACATAGAAATGATCCTTCCTGAAGCTGTCGCCGCAAAACTTTGCGGCTGATGATCCTGTGATTGCCAAAGTCATGCCAGAGGCGGCAAATGCACGTCATGTTCAATAATTGCCTGTTATCCTGTCTTTTTTGCTCTGTAGCATCGTTTGGCGATTTTTAAAATCGAACAATTTTGTAATTCAAGTGAATCATGTAACATTATTGTCCGGTCTGCTTCCGCCACATTGGTGACAGCAGCGGCTTTTTTACAGGATCGTAACAAAATCGTTTCCTCTTATTCGGGATCTTTGCCTTTTTTCCGGAAATGTTTCGGATCAAGCCCCATTTTTGATATCTTGTACTGGATAATCCGTTTGGTGGTGCCCAGCATTTTTGCCGCCCTGGTCTGATTGCCGCCGGTTTCCGTCAGCGCGTCGATAATCAGGGATCTTTCCTGTGCCTCAACGACGGAAGACAGTTTGCTGCGGTCCCTGCGGTCCAACACCTTTTCCCTGATCTGTAGTGAAGGCGGCAGGTGGACACAATCGACAAGATCTGTTTTGGTGAGCAACACCGCGCGTTCTATACAGTTTTCCAGTTCGCGGACATTCCCCGGCCACTTGTGGGACAGGAATACTTCAATGGCCGGCGTGGAGATCCTCTTGACATTCTTACCCATTTCCTTGCTATACTTGAGCAGAAAATAGTCGGCCAGCAGGATCACGTCGCTGCCGCGCTCGCGCAGCGGCGGCAAATAGACGGGAAACACATTCAGACGATAGAACAGATCCGCGCGGAAGCGCTCGGAGAGAATATCCTGCTCAAGATTACGGTTGGTGGCGGCAATGATGCGGACATTGACATTGACCACCCGTGACGAGCCCAGAGGCTGAAAGCGCTTTTCCTGCAGAACACGCAGCAGCTTGACTTGCGCGGCGGCGGTCAGCTCGCCCACTTCATCTAAGAATATCGTTCCCCCATTGGCTTCTTCGAAACGGCCCCGTCGCTGCTGAAGCGCACCGGTAAACGCGCCTCTTTCATGGCCGAACAATTCGCTTTCAATGAGCGTGTCGGGAATCGCCGCGCAGTTGACCTGGACCATCGGCCCGCCCTTGCGCGGAGAGTTATTATGGATGGCGCGGGCCACCAGTTCCTTGCCCGTGCCTGTTTCGCCGGTGATCAGCACAGTCGTATTGGAATCGGCTACCTGCGCCACCAGCCCGAAAACTTCCTGCATGGCTTTGGATTGACCGATGATTTCCATGGAAGGCGCGCGGTTCTGGCCGACGATTTTTCGAAGCCGGCGGTTTTCCTCTTCCAGCGCGCGGATATGCACCGCCTTGGCCATCAATTCGGCAACAGCAGAGAGCATGGCCAGTTCTGAGTCGAGTTTTTCCACCTGCAGGGCAACCTTATCGGCGGATAAAACACCGACGACCCGTGCGTCGTATATGATGGGAACACATAAAAAGGACAGCTCGGCCCGATTTAAATGGCGTCTGGCTCCTGTGCGATCCAGGAAATGTGTTTCCTGACCGAGATTGGCGACCGCCATTGGGCGTCCCGTTTCCGCAACCTTGCCGGTGATTCCTTCGCCCGGCTTGTAGGTGACTTCAAGTCCGTCAATATTCACCCCGTGGGCGACATCCAGCCAGGCCTGCTGTTTATCGCGATCAAGCAGAGAAATCATCCCGCGCTGCATGCCCAGGCGAGCGCTCATTTCCGTGAGGACCTGGTCTAACTGATCGCGTAAGTCTCCCGGCTGCGCGAGAATTTTTGAAATCGCGTGCAGGGCCGCCAATTCTTCATAACTGTGAATGCTCAATTTTTTCTTCCTCGAAAGATCATGATCTTGAGTCCCGGCGTGTAGCAGGCCCAAGGGACCTTTTGCGAATTTTGTAACAAAATTGTTCTAATATCAACTAATATTTTATGTTCGTTTAAAGCCATTGCAAGGAAAAGACCAATTGCCGGACAAGTTTGTAAAAAATAAAAAGGGTCATTGAATAAATGATGTGATCTGTTAATATGAATTTGCATTTTATGATGTTTTAAAGGCGCAAAATCATGGACACCTTTCTTTCCATCGCCATCGGTATCGGATTGGCCGCGGCGTGCGGGTTCAGAGTATTTGTCCCGCTTTTAATCCTGAATGTCGCGGTGCTTACGGGATATCTGGTTCTGCCCGACGGATTTGCCTGGATGGGCAGCGTTTACGCGACGATCGCCTTTGCAACGGCGACGGTTTGCGAAATTCTTGCCTACTATGTTCCGTGGCTGGATAACGCACTCGACACTGTTGCAACCCCCGCAGCGATGATTGCCGGAACGTTGACGTCCGCGGCCGTTTTTGCGGATATTTCTCCTTTCCTGAAATGGACGATGGCGCTCATAGCCGGTGGCGGCATCGCGGGCCTGGTGCAGGCGTCAACGGTCGCATTGCGCGCAAAAACCTCTTTGACCACGGCAGGGATGGCCAATCCGGTTTTTTCGACACTGGAACTGGCAGGTGCCATCGGCACCGCTCTTCTAGCCATATTTATTCCAATCGCCTGCCTGGGCCTCCTCTTGATATTTTTCATCTGGGTGATACGAAAAGCCGAAAACCTGCTGTTTTCAGGGACAAAAAGCAACCGCAACTGACAGATGGCCATAAAAAAGGGGCGTGCCTGTCCTAAGGAAAGTACGCCCCCTGCTTGTTTTATTTTCTGAATCTACGATTTGGCACCTGCAGGCACCGTCATGCCCAGGGTTTCCATTGCTTTGACGGCCTTCTCCTTCACCGATGTGGCCAAGGAGAGAGCGTCCGCCAGATTCAAGGTCCATTTATCTTTCATTAAACCATCCGCATTGCATTTCTATTTTGTTTTGTGTAGGATTTCCGACATCAAAGAGGTGCAGACATGTTCACGTTTGTTTTATTGTCTCTGACGGTTGTCGGAATCACCTGCAGCCTGGTACACCATCGGAAAAACTTGTCCTCGAAGAGGGTGGTCGATATTTGTCTTCTCTATCTTCTGCTGGTCCATGTCGGCCTGACCGGCCTTTGGGCTTTTTTCGGGCACGCGTTTCTGTCTGATCAGGTGGCGGCTTCCATCGGCTGGGCGGCGGGCAGTCCTTTTCAGCTTGAAATCGCCATGACGAATCTCGCCTTTGGGATTTTGGGCGTGCTTTGTATGATCTTCAAAGACGGTTTCTGGCTGGCCACCGGCATCGGCTATTCAGTATTCCTGTTCGGAGCGGCTTTCGTTCACATCCGTGAAATGGTCGTGGCCGGCAATTACGCGATCAACAACGCCGGGCCTACTCTTTATATCGGAGATATCGCCATTCCCCTGCTCATTTGCGTGCTGCTTGCGGTAAAATGGCGCATGAAGCCATCCGGCATTTGACGAGTAGCCGCGCAAAAACGCCGTCTCCATAGGCTGTCGATCATTTGCTGAAAAAACGCGATGGACCGGTAAGCACCTGCCAGTGGCATTCCTGAAACAGCGTCTCGCAATGCTCAACCGTGTCGCCCCGCCCTTCCTGCGTTTTGGCCCTGGTGTCCCTGGGGTTGGCGCCGAGTTCCGCCCAGAAAAGATTTGCGCCGGCCAGTGCCCCCAGGGTGCAGGGTTCGTGCGTGCAATTGCCTATGACGGTGCGCGGCATGGCCAGTCGCACAATGGCAACGATTTGGGCCATGCGCAGCTCGCTGATCATGCCGCGCCTGGCCATGTCGGTGCCCGGGATGGAAATGCGCCGTGCCGCGCCGCTGAAGCAGGGATTAAACGACGCGGTATATTCGATCATCTCCGCGAGCTCCTCGTTTGTATGTTCCGGGCCGATCGGTTCCACACAGGTGCCGACGCCGAGACCCGCTTCCCGGAAGTTCCGGATGCTGTTTTTTCTTTTCTCCGGGGAGATTTTCGTGTCCTTACCCTCGCGCAGCCGGAGGGCATGATAGACGCCTGTGTAACCCACATCCTTGAGGCGTTTCGCGTTTTTAAGCGTCTGATCTCCGACATTGGCGATCAGCATGGTTCGGGGGCTGAGCTGTCCGCGGATCTCCCGGCTCATTTCCAGGAACTGGTCAAAATCATAGGTGGCGGTTGTCATGATGTAAATGGCGTTGGCGCCGGCTTCTTCCAGTTGCCGTGCATAAGCCACCGCCTCTTCCGGTGTGATCCGGGATTCCTGATGAAAAATATTGTTGACGTCGGCAAATGAGCAAAACAGGCATTGGCGGGGGCAGGGGGCCAGGTTGAGGGCAAACTGCGCGTGGATTTCGGCCTGTCCCCCCGAGAGTTCTCTGGCCAGGCGGTTGGCTTCGGCCATGATGGAATAGTTTTCTTCGGAATCGACAGGCAGCCCTAAAAGCTCGAGCAACTCCTTCTTCGACGGCGTCTCGCCGTTTTGGCTCTTTTTTATGATATTGTGAATGGTTATCAACAGGACGCCTTTCTTTTTCGATACAAAAATCTGAAATTATTTTGAAATCATAGCCACGCTTAAGTCATTTGTCAATTCTTGGCCGTCGGGGTGGACGGAGGAAGTTCCGGCCAGGCGATCTCGCGCCTTGATTTATACGGCGTCATCTGATTTAGTTAACATCGTTCGCCCTGGCGCTGATGGATGCGATGGCGGAAGGGATCGTAAGCGGTGCCGAGGGGGGAAAGCACTGATTTCGTAGTGAACGAATAAACCATGCTTGATCCTGCCGCACGAGGACCGGGATCGTAAGGATTAGAAAAGTCGATGGGTTTAATCAAATTATTGATGAGTGATCCGGCCGCATTTGTGATGCTGGCTGTGCTGCTTTTGTATTCTGTGATTCTGCATGAACTGGCGCATGGTTGGGTGGCTTACCGGATGGGCGATGCCACGGCCAAGTGGTTAGGCAGGCTCACGCTCAACCCGATCAGGCACCTCGATCCTATCGGGACGGCGGCGCTGATGCTGATCGGTTTCGGCTGGGCCAAACCGGTTCCGGTCAACCTGGAAAACATTCCCGCGCCAGCCAGACGCAAGGGGCTCATTCTGGTTTCCGCCGCCGGCGTGACGGCCAACATGATCATTGCCTTTTTCGCGCTTTTTTTGCTGAAGCTGATCGGGCCCGAACCCGGTTCGATGATTCACCAGGTGCTCTATCTGCTGGCCCGCATCAACATCCTGCTTGCGGCCTTCAACCTGATCCCCATTCCGCCTCTGGACGGCTCCAAGATTCTCATGGGGTTCACGCCGGAATCGTTCAATCGCGTCTTGTATCAGCTTGAACCGTTCGGCTTTTTTATCGTGCTGGGCCTTCTGATGCTGGGTGTTCTCACCCCCGTCATCAACCTTTTTCAAAATGTCATAGTTGCAGTCATTTCACTTCTGATACCTTAAAGGCAGGCCCGCGGGCCTGAGAAAGGGAGGATAACATGATGAATTATGCGGATCTTTTACTCAAAAGAAGGGCGATCCGGGATTTTGAAGACCGACCGATTCCGGAAAATGTGGTGGAAGCCATACTTCAGGAAGCAACCCTTGCGCCGTCGGCGAGCAACAATCAGCCCTGCCGCTTTGTTGTGGTGCATTGCCGAAAGACGATCAAAGCGCTGTCCGACGAAAGCAAGGCAAATCTTCTTAGCGATCATGCGGAAAAAAAGATTAAGCTCAATCCAGATTATGTGGGCTTTTTGCAAAACGAAAACTTCAATGTGTTTTACAACGCGCCCTGTCTCATTTTCATCGCCGGATCGGCTTCGGTGAACACGCTGGATGTGGACGGCGCGCTTGCGGCAGGCTACATCATGTTTGCCGCTGCCGCCCGGGGCCTGGGCACCTGCTGGGTTGCCCTTGGCGCGAACATCCGCGATCCTCAATTGAAGGGGGAGTTAGGCCTTCCGGAGAACTGCCGGATTGTCGCGCCGCTGATTCTGGGGTATCCCAAAGCGATTCCCGCACCGTCCGAGCGGCACGCGCCGGATATTCTTCGCATCATTGTCGAAGCGGGCTGATGAGGCGGTACTCTACAGCCTGCTGGCAAGCCCGGCCAGTTCGGCTGCGGCGTCGCTTTTGAAATGGACGCGGATCACGCGGCGGCCTTTTTCACGAAGCGCCTTGATTTCACCTGCACCCTGCGCGGTCTTGAGTTCGCCGAATGTCATGGAGGATTCAGGTTTGCCGAAAACGTCGGGAATGCCCGCGTCTTTTTTGATATCGTCGGTGAGCACAATAAACAGGCCGTGTCCGGCGTCTCCTTTGTGCAGTTGCCCGGTAGAATGCAGATAGCGCGGGCCATAGCCGATGGTCACCGCCATTTTGAACTTGCGGATCAACGCTTTCCGTAGACAAGACAGCGCCTGATCGATTGGATCAGACGGGCTCAGATAAACGAGCAGCGCCGCGTACGCGCCGGGTTGTCCCTCTGAAAGAAAATTCACCAGTGCCTCATCGGGTGTTGCGCCGGCAATGTCGCCGTAAACGTCGGCATTCCCCGTTGTAATCGCCGGTTTTTCCCCAGGCCAGGTCCGGTTGATTTTAAACTGTTCAATGCTTTGACGGGTATGGATTTTCGTGGCCTCAACATCCGGCTGATCGAACGGATGGATGCCCATCCAATGCGAAGCGACGGCCGTAGCCATCTCCCACAGAAACATCTGGCGGCCCAGATCATATGCATCGTCGATTCTGATTTTCAAAATCGGGTGTCCTGCCGAGGCTACATCTGCGATTCGCGTCTCCCAGAGCGCGGATCCATTATCAAACACCACGAACGCCCGGTCTTTTCCGTAAACGCCGGCGTCCGGCTGCGGCTCGCTGACCACCGGCACAATGCCCTTGCCTTCTTTTCCGGTGCTTTCCGCGATGAGCTGTTCGAGCCAGTCGCCAAAGGCGATCCATTGCGGCGGCAGAATCAGTGTGAGCTTGTCGCGGCCGTATTGCGCAAGCACGCCGAGGGCCGCGCCCAGCCTGAAACCCTCTGAATCATTCCCCCCTGAAAAGAAATCCGCTTTTTCCTGGCGGGCGGCCGCCACCGCGTTGTGCAGGAGTTTCTCAATGTCTACGCCGATCATGGCTGCCGGCACGATGCCCGGCAGCGAAAGCGCCGAATACCGGCCGCCGATGTTCGGGTTGTTGACGAACACATAGCGGAGTTTGTGCTGCCAGGCCGTCTCCAGCATGGGGCTTCCTTCATCCGTGATGACGATAAAATGTTCGGCCGCCTGCGCGCCGAGTTTCCTTTCGGTGAGCTGATAGAAATAATGAAAAAGCGATACAACCTCAAGGGTTGTTCCCGATTTCGACGATACGAGAAACAATGCTTTTTTAGGATCCAGACGGTCAGCCGTCTCAAGAATGACGGCCGGATCCGTGGTATCCAGGATTTGCAGCTTCGGAAAGCCCGGTGCGCTGCCGAAGATTCGGTTAAAAACATCCGCCGCCAGGCTGGATCCGCCCATGCCCAGAAGCACAACGTCGGAAAGCCCGTCGGATGTCAGAGGCTGGAGAATGGAGCGGATATGATGCAGGTTGCCCAGAGTTTCCGAAGGTGCCGAAAGCCATCCCAGACGATTGGTAATCTCGTGCGGCGAAGGCTTCCAGACGTTGAAGTCGTTTGCCCAGATGCGCGCGGCGATGCTGTTGCGGCGCATCTTCTGAAGCGCGTTTTCGTGGGCGCTCTGATAGGGGCCCAGGAAATAGGAAATGCCGGCCTGATCCATGATCTGTCTCCCTTGTTATTTCGCTTTGAGCATTTCCCTTGCCGCCGTTAAAATATGGTCCGGGGTGAAACCGAATTTTTCATACAGCACGGGACCGGGCGCGGATGCGCCGAAGGTGTCCATGCCGATGATTTTTCCGGAAAGTCCTACATAATGCTCCCATCCGAGCCGGATGCCCGCTTCCACGGAGATTCTTGCGGCAATGTGCGGCGGAAGCACGGCATCGCGATACGCTTTCGGCTGGCGGTCGAAGATTTCCCAGCTGGGGATAGAGACAACGCGAACGCGAACGCCCTCCTGCGCCAGTTTGCGGGCCGCATCAAGCGTCATGGCAACTTCCGAACCGGTGGCCATGAGAATGATATTCGGGGCAAGGGTGGATGAATCCCATAAGATGTAACCGCCCTTGCGTGTGCCTGAAGCGGGAGCGCAGAGCGACCGGTCCAGAACCGGCAGATTCTGACGGCTGAAAACGAGTGTCGTCGGGCCTTGCGTGTTCATGACGGCCAGGCGCCAGGCTTCCATGGTTTCATTGGCGTCGGCCGGCCGCAGCACGGTCATGTTTGGAACCTGCCGCAGGTTCATGACCTGCTCAACGGGCTGATGCGTCGGGCCGTCTTCGCCCACACCGATACTGTCGTGCGTGAAAACGAAAATCGCGCGCAGGCCCATCAAAGCGGCCAGCCGCATGGGCGGGCGCATGTAATCGGCAAAGGTCAGAAAAGTGGCTGTGTAAGGGATCATCCCTCCGTGAAGCGCCATGCCGACGGCAATGGCCCCCATCGCGTGCTCGCGCACGCCGAAGTGAATGTTTCGGCCGGAGTAGTCCCAGGGACCGCCCACCATGCCGTGCAGGTCCTCGCTCGGCAGGGCCGGACATTGAAAATCGCCCATGCCTTTGAGCCAGGTGAAAGTTGACGGGTTAAGGTCCGCCGATCCACCGATCAATTCCGGGAGCTTCGCCGCGATGCCCTGCATGACGATTTCCGAGGCTTTGCGCGTGGCGACATCTTTGGTATCTTGTGGAAATTCGGCAAGCCCGGTCTCCCAGTCGGCGGGCAGTTCGTTTCGCAGGGTTCTTTCCAGCTCGGCGGCCAGCGCCGCGTCCTTGCGTCGGCAGTCTGCAAGCGCTTCGTTCCAGAGCTTTTCGCTTTTCTTTCCGCGCGAAAGAGCCTTCCGGAAATATTTTAAAACATCGCCGGAGATGTAGAAGAATGCTTCGGAGGGCCAGGCGCAACTGTCTTTCGCGCCCCGCAGTTCCTTTTCGCCCAGCGGCGAGCCGTGTGCGTCGCACGAGCCCTGCTTGCCGGGCGCGCCGTAGCCGATGGTGGTTTCAATGCAAATCAAAGAAGGCTTGCGGGTTTCCTTTTTTGCTTTTTTTATGGCGCGGTCGATGGCGGCCACGTCATTGCCGTCTTTGACCTTTTGGACCTGCCAGCCGTAGGATTTGAAGCGCATGTCTATGTCTTCGGTGAAGGAAAGGCCTGCGGAACCGGCGAGCGTGATTTTGTTGTCGTCGTAGAGAACAATGAGTTTCCCCAGCTGGAGATGGCCGGCCAGCGCGCAGGCTTCGGCGGCCACGCCTTCCATCATGTCGCCGTCACCGGCCATGACATAGGTGTAATGATCCACGAGGGACTGTCCGTCACGGTTGAAACGAGCCGCCAGATGGGCTTCGGCAATGGCCATGCCGACTGCGTTGGCAACACCCTGACCCAGGGGGCCGGTGGTGACTTCGACGCCGGGCGTGTGCCTGTATTCCGGATGACCGGGTGTCAGGCTTCCCCACTGGCGGAAATTCCGGATATCGTCGAGCGAAAGATCGTATCCGGTTAAATGTAAAAGTGCGTATAAAAGCATCGAGGCATGACCGGAGGACAGGACAAACCTGTCCCGGTCCGGCCATGAGGGATTTTTCGGATGGTGTTTTAAGTGTTTTGTCCACAGGGTGAAGGCTGCCGCCGCGGCGCCGAGCGGCATGCCGGGATGGCCGGACTTGGCCTTTTCGATGGCGTCGGCCGCCAAAAACCGAATGGTATCAATACATTGTTTTTCCAGCTCGTTTTTATCAGACATGGTGTCTCCTAGGATAAATTTGGTCAAGGTTCATTTAGAACAAACAGTTAAATATTGCACGGAAAAATTTTTTGACGATTTAAAGCTTCTGGGCCAGCGATTCTTCCAGCCACTGAAGATAGTCCGGGCTGCCGTTAATAATTGGAAGCGCAATGATCTCGGGGGTTTCGTAGGAATGAAGTTTTTTGATGACTTCCTGTACCCGGCCGAACAGGTCTTCTTGTGTTTTAATCAGACAGTGAAATTCCCGGGACGTTTCGATATTGCCCTTCCACAGATAAGTGCTTTCCACCGCGTCCGAGATCTGAACACAGGCCGCCAGTTTTTCTTCCACCAGATGACGGGCAATGATTTGCGCCTGCTCTTTCGTTTCCGTCGTCGTCATCACCTGAATAAATTGATTCATAACTTTCACTTTATCTCCTATCGACTTGATAAATTCCTAGCAGCCTAACAGCCTACAGCCTTCTTCGTCATTTCATGCATCATGATTGCCGCCGCCTGCGGGAGGCTGAGCGATTCGGTTTGACTGCCGCCGGGGATGCGCCAGCGCTCGTCGGCCATGCCCAGCAAACTCTCCGGCAGGCCGTGGCTTTCGCTGCCCAAAAGGAGGGCCGTTTTCCCCCCGGGGGTGCGCGGCGAAACACCCTGTCGCACGTCGCTGCCGATGAGCAGATAATGTTTTTTCACGTCCGGAAGCACCGAGGCCAGATCCATGTCCTCAAAAACGTTCAAATGGAAAATACTGCCCATCGAGGCGCGGATAACCTTGGGGTTTGTCCAGTCCACGCTGCGCGCACCCAGAAGAATGCCCGCGAAGCCGAACCAGTGGGCGCTGCGCGCAAGCGCCCCAAGATTTTGCGGATTGGCGATTTCATGGCCGATGAGCAGGGGCCCTGTCGCGGAGGGAAGAAACGATGTCAGCGTGGGCGGGTCTTTTTTCTGAACCACGGCCGCAATCCCCTCCGGTTCCTTGTCCTGGCTTAATTTATTGAACTGCGGACGTGTCAGCTGATAAACGGGGATCCGGTTCGCATCGAGATCGATCCGTTTTTCCCAATACCGGTCTTTTCCCAACAAAACCAGCAGCGCCCGGGCCTCCCAGTCACTTTTCAACAGTTCTTCAACGACTTTTGCGCCCTCGGCCAGAAACATGCTGTCTTCCCTGCGGAATTTTGCGTCGGCAAGCCTTGCCCACTGTTTTACCTGGTTTTGTGATGCGTTTTGAAACAGGGTTTGCATAAGAATGTTATTCCTTCATCGCTAAAGGAGGGACTTCGCCTTCCTTCTCTTCTTCCTCTTTTTTCGGCCAGATGATGGATGAGACGATTGCGACCACCAGAATGGAGGCGATCACAATCAGTGAGGTCGTCACGGGGATGTGAAGAAAATCTTCCACGAGCATTTTCACGCCGACAAACGACAGAATTCCCGCCAGGCCGAAGTGCAGGAGGTGAAACAGGCGCATCAGGCCGGCGATCGCGAAATACAGGGACCGCATACCCAGAATCGCAAACACATTAGAGGTATAGACGATAAACGGGTCCTTGGAGATCGCGAGCACCGCGGGAATCGAGTCAATGGCAAATAAAATATCCGTCGTTTCCAAAACCAGTACAACCGCCAGCATCGGCGTGGCATAGCGCACGCCCTTTTTAACAACGAAAAATTTCGAGCCGTCAAATTTGTCGGAAACAGGAATGAAAAAGCGCAAGATCCGGATGGCGATATTGCGGTCCGGATGGACCTCCGTCTGTTTGTTCAGCGCCATTTTGATGCCGGTATAGATCAAAAACACGCCGAAAATATAGATAATCCAATGGAAGGTGTTGATCAGCGCGACGCCCGCGAAAATAAAGATGGCGCGCGTGACCAACGCCAGCAGGATCCCCCAGAAAAGCGCTTTGTGTTCCAGCTCACGCGGAATGCCGAAATAGGCGAAAATCAGCATAAAGACGAACAGGTTGTCAATGCTCAGCGACTTTTCGATAAGGTAGCCGGCGAAATATTCCATCGCCTTGTGATGGCCCTGCAGATAGTAAACACCGACACCGAACAGAAGGGCGAGGGAAACCCATACGGATGTCCAGATCAGGGCCTCTTTCATTTTGATGACGTGCGCCCTGCGGTTGATGACGCCAAGATCGAGAACCAGCATGCCCAGAATAAAGACCGTAAAGAGGATCCACCACAGTGTCATTGATCAAATTTCCTTGTTTATAGTGTCCGGCCCAGCGCCTGGGCCGCGTTGTGAATGATATCCCAGGCCGGCCCAAACGGCGGAGCGTAGGCCAGGTCCAGCCAGCCGATTTGATCCAGGTTCATGCCTGCCGCCAGCGCGACAGACAGGGTGTTGATGCGGTCCACCGCTCCGGACACCCCGACCGCCTGTGCACCCAGTAGACCGCCCGATGAACTGTCGGCAGTCAGTTTCAGCCCGATTTTTTTTATGCCCATCGAAGGCGCCATGGCGCTCCCCCAGGTGATGTTGCTCGCGGGGGAAAAGCCTGCGGCGACGGCTTCTTTTTCCGAAAGGCCGCAAGCCGCGCATTCCAGATTGAAAAGCCGGAAGGACTGCGCGCCGACCATGCCGTCGAACGTGAGCGGCCGGCCGCCGATGTTGCGCCCCGCGACACGCCCCTGCTTGTTGGCAATGTCGCCCAGCGGAAGGTTGACCCAGCGACGGCTGACTTTATGAAAAGATTCGCAGCAGTCTCCCACCGCGTAGATATTTTCAATGGAGGTCTGCTGGGCGAAATTGACCGCCACGGCGCCGGAGGCGCCGATCTTCAAGCCGGCCGCTTTCGCCAGTTGGGAATCCGGCCTCACGCCGATGGCCAGCATGACCAGATCGCCTTCATAGTCGCCCCGGTCTGTCTTAACGCGAAGCGGGGCGTCCTTGCCCGTTTCAATGGATTGCGCCGTCGCATTTGCGACGAATTCCACGCCGTGGGCCAGCAGTTCTTCGAGCATGACCGCTGACAGGGCAGCGTCCCAACGGTTGGCCGGAAGCCCGTCTTTGTGGATGATGGTTGCGGCAATCCCTGCGGCATGCAGGGCTTCGCACATTTCCAGTCCGATAAAACCGCCGCCGATGATGACGACGTGTTTCGCGTTTTTCTCTTTGAGCCGGGTCTTGATGAGGATGGCGTCTTCGAGATTGCGCAGTGCAAAAACGTCGGGAAGGTCCAGCCCCGGCATGTCCGGCACAAACGCGGACGCGCCCGTGGCCATGACCAGAAAATCATAGGGTATGTTTTGGTTTTCCTGAAGTTCGACCACGCCGCGCGCCATGTCAATCCCGCTCACGCGTGTCCGGGTCCGGACGTCAATGCCGCCTTCGCGGAACTTTTCCGGGGTCCGCGCGATCAGTCTCGTCTGGTCTTTGATTACATCACCGATGTAATAGGGCATCGGTCAGGCGGCAAACGCAACGAATTTTCCCTGCTCCACCATGGTGACATTCAGGGAGGGATCGTTTCTTTTCGCCTCGGCGGCTGTGGAACCGCCGCCCGCTCCGCCGCCGATAATCACTAAATTTTTGGCCATATGAACCTCCGCATCATGATTGACGGGTTCGTAAAAGGTTACGGATTTCGCTTTTTGACGCTTTTATTGCTGTGTTTCATGGCCGCCTGCCTGCGCCACAAAATGAGCGCGATGCCCGACAGCATCATCAGAATGCATAAAACCTGTCCCATGGTGTTGAATCCCAGGACAAACCCCAGGTGTGCGTCCGGTTCGCGGTAAAACTCGATGAAAAACCGCACCAGGCCGTAGCCGAAAAGATAAAGGCCGACTGAAAAGCCGTGAAAGGGATTCTTGTTTCGGATCAGCCATAAAACCGCAAACAAAACCAATCCTTCAAAAAACGCCTCGTAGAGCTGTGACGGATGACGCAGGCTTTGCGTGGCGTCCAGCGGAAAGTACATGCCCCAGGGTACTGTTGTTGCGCGGCCCCAGAGTTCACCGTTTAAGAAATTGCCGAACCGGCCGAACATGTAGCCCAGGGGTGCGGCGGCGCAGATCCAGTCGCCGAACTGCCACGGGTTTATCTTCCGCCTGTGGCAGAAAATAAAGGTGACCAGCACCACGCCGATGAGACCGCCGTGATAGGACATGCCGCTTAAGCCGACAAAGCGAAATCCGTTGGAAAGCTCAAAGGGAAGAATGACTTCCAGGGGATTCGACAGGTAATAACTGAAGTTGTAAAAAAGCGCGTAGCCGATTCTTGCGCCGGCAATGAGGCCGACCATCGCCCAGACGAGATAATCCTGAATGGTTTCCGATGTGACCGGAATTTCCTTGCGCCGGATTCGCCAGGTAAACAGAAAATACGCCACGGCGAAAGCCACCAGGTACATGAGGCTGTAGTACCGCAGCTCGAAGGAGCCGATGCTAAAAAGGCTGGGGCTGATCGAGGAAGGCAGATGCTGCCATGCGCTGATGAGGGCGTCCATTAGTATGTCCGGCCTTTCACGTCATCGATGTAGAGCTCCGCGCTGTGGACGGCGTTGGCCCCGTCGCCCGCGGCGGTGATCACTTGGCGGAAAAGCTTCGCGCGGCAGTCGCCCGCGGCGAAAATGCCGGGCGCTTTGGTCCGCAATTCCTCATCGGTGATGATGAAACCGGTTTTATCCATATTCACCAGACCTTTGAAAATGTCCGTATAAGGCAGGCGGCCGACAAAAATAAACGCGCCTTCCGCTGCGATTTCCTTGATGCTGCCGGTTTGGACATCTTTGACTTTAACGCCCGTGACGAACTCCGATCCGGTTATTTCTTCCACGGTAGCATTCCAGGCAAACTCGATTTTCTTTTCAGCAAAGGCACGGTTTTGCAGCATGCCTGCCGCGCGCAGGCGGTCGCGACGGTGAATGACGGTGACTTTTTTGGCAAAATGGGTGAGAAACAGCGCTTCCTGGATAGCTGTGTCGCCGCCGCCCACCACCACAACATCACGGTTTCGGTAAAAGGGACCATCGCACGTGGCACAATACGACACGCCTTTGCCCGCGAACTCCGCCTCGCCCGGAACGCCCAGGCTTCGCCACATCGCGCCGGTGGCGGCAATGATGCTCAAGGTTTTCATGGTTTTGTCTCCCGCTGTGACTTCCCAGATCACCGGGGTATCTGAAATTTTCTTAATGGCTGTGACATCTTTGGGAAGAACTTCCAGTCCGAATTTCAGGGCCTGATTCTTAAAGAGCTGCATCAGTTCAAATCCGCCGATTCCGTCGGGGATTCCCGGATAGTTTTCAATCATATCCGTGATCGTGATCTGGCTGATGGTGCCCGCACCTTCCACCAGAAGCGTTTTGAGCGCGGCGCGCGCCGCGTAGATGCCGGCCGTGTAGCCTGCCGGCCCGCCGCCGATAATCACGACATCATAGTCATATTGCGGCAAATCGATTTTTGTCATGGGTGTTTTCTCCCGGTTTTTTTGAGGATGACTTTAATCAGGAACGAAGGGTTTTGTAAAGACGAAACTATTTTACAGCGCAACCCGAAAGTGCCATGTCGAAGGCGTGATTACAAAGGAGAAATCTGGATTTCTCCTGGCGGTCGAAATGACAAGACTTGAGGGCTGCTGATTTTGTAATCTATGCGATGCGGGAAAAGCCGCTGTATTCGTCGCCGGATGGGTCCATAGCTTTGCCGTAGGCGTCAACACCTGAGAATTTAAACACGATATGCCTGGGGTCAATCGTCGCGTTGACGTCTGCGTTTTGAGAAACCCAGAAATTGACGGTGGCCGTATTGGTTTGGCTGTTGTACGTGACATACGCGGGCTTCGGGAGAATCAGGGCTTCCGTAGACGGCGGAGTCAATCCACCATTATATACGCCGCCATTGTCCTGAATCGTCGCCCGCGAGATTTTCCAGTTGAAGGGATTGATGACGGACGCCAAATCCATATCCTTGGAAAAAGAAAAACTCATCGAAAAGAGTTTTTTGCCGTTTGCCCGATCCAGCGCTGAATTGGGTGGATCCAGAAAAGCCACATTGGTTTTGGGCCCCAAATAGGTGCCAAACCCGTTATTTGAAAAAGCCGAAAGCATACGCGGCTGCCTGGCCTGCCCGATGTAGCCTTCCAGTTCAGTGGTTTTGTCGGAACCTTTGGCCTTGAGCATGGACAATTGATCTTCGGCCCTGTGAAAATCGCCCTTATCGGCGTAGGTGCGCCCCAGCTCCACATAGGCAATTTCAAAATTCCGGTTGACCCGGATGGCATTTTGCAGTTGCGAGACCGCTTCATCCAGATCCCCTGACGCGCGGGCCGTCTGACCCAGGCCATAGAAACCGGCTGCACTGATCGGCGTCAACTGGACGACTTTGGCGAACTGTTCGCGGGCTTTTCCCGGTTCGCCCGCCTCAATATAAGACTGTCCCAGCGAATAACGCGCCTCTGCGTCATCCGGATCATTCTTCACGGCGGCTTCAAATGCCTTAAGAGCTTCTTCCGGTCTTTCCTGCTGGATGTAGATATCGCCCAGGGCCCGATGAAACTCGGCGCGATTCGGGTAAATACGGGTTGCTTCTTTATAATTTTTAATCGCTTCTTCTGTTTTTTCCTGTTTGAGGTATGCCTCCCCGATAAACTGATAGGATTTTATGGAATTTTCGGAGAAAGGAGAAAGCGCGGCGGCGCGTTTAAAGGCGCTGATCGCCAGATCGTATTTTCCGGACTGAAAATAATCAATTCCCTGCCCCAGCACATTCGAGGACAAAGCATCCAGATTGGCCTGGGTGTTGGCTCTGGTAGATGAAAACAGGTAATGGATGGCTTCCGCCGATATGCCGTATTCCTTCATGATAGTTCCCGATTCTCCTTCATTTGATAACCCTATCGGCAGGGGGGCAGGGAAACTTGAGGGGAGGGGCGGTGGATGGTGGATGGTGGCTGGTGAATAGTGGATGGGGAAGATGAAAGATTCGAAGGGCTGTAGCCTCTTGCCCATCACCTCGATTTTTTTGATTATTTTTAGATTTTTCCAAAAACCCCTAAAGTTTTGTATGACATTTCCGATAACAGAATCAAAGCGAACGACATATATGTCGAGAAGGAGGTGGGCAGAAAAGAGTCAGTCAAATAGAAAAAGCAGAATAGCCGACAGCCATCGGCAAAATTTAACCCCCTGGCCAGAATGGTCAGATAACAACCTAGAAAAGGAGAACAAATCATGGCTATTAACGACGTATCATTAACTTCCGGTATGAGATCCAACCTTTTAGCACTTCAGAACACCGTTGATCTTTTAGACAGAACCCAAAGCCGCCTGGCGACAGGCAAAAAAGTTAACACCGCTATTGACAATCCCGTATCATTCTTCGCGGCTCAGTCACTGACCTCGCGTGCGTCCATCATTGATGGTTTGAAGGATGCCATGGGACAGGCCGTTCAGACGATCACCGCCGCCGACAAAGGTATCACGGCCATCAGTGCAATGATTGAACAGGCCAAAGGTCTTGCGCAGTCCGCTCTGAGCGCGGCACCCGCCACGACACCTGATGAAGTGACCGGAACTGCCGTTGCTACAGTAACCTCCTATGCGAACGCAACATTAACATTGACCACTGGAGGTCTGACTACCACGGGTCAAACCATCGTCATCGGCACCACGACGTTTGCGGTCAATACGGATGCAGGCGGTGCCACCAGTTTTGACGGATCTGCTACAGATCTGGCTGCCAAGATAGATGCTTTGACAGGTTATACAGCCTCCGCTACAGGTGAAGTTATCACTATTTCGAACGCTGCAGCTGATGTTGCTGCAGGCAGTATTACAGGCACCGCTGTCACTGCTGGAGATGCGACTGGGGCTGCAGGGCCTGTCGCGCACGTAGAAACCGCTACCTTCTCAATTGGTACAACTGCGTATTCGGCAACCGGCGCTTCTGCTACGGCCGCCTTTACAGCATTGCAAGGTGAACTAGGCGCTATCACAGGTGTTGAAACAGCGACAGTTTCTGCCGTAGGCGCAGTCAGTGTGACATATACTGAAGTGCCCTCCCCGGAACTCGTCTCCTTGCAGGGACAGTACAACACCCTGCTGACTCAGTTGACTGCGTTGGCGGAAGACTCAGGCTACAAGGGGAAAAATCTCCTGAGCGCAGATACGCTGACTGTGAAATTTGAAGGGATCGATCTGGAAGTGGTGGGCTTTAGCGCCGCTGCAGCCGATCTGGGCATTAATGCGGCAACCTGGACAGACGGCGGCAACATTGATACCGATCTGGCTGCTCTGGATACTGCTTTAATCACGCTTCGTTCTGAATCGTCCAAGCTATCCGGCAACCTGAGTATCATCACCGTTCGTCAGGATTTCTCGACGAACATGATTAACACGCTGACCCAAGGCGCGGACAAGCTGACCCTGGCTGACGCGAACGAAGAAGGCGCGAACATGCTGATGCTGCAGACCCGTCAGTCTCTCAGCACGACCGCTCTGAGCATGTCGGCACAGGCAGCCCAGTCGGTTCTGAGATTGTTCCAGTAGTAGAAACATAACCAGGCATCGGGTGGAGGGGAAGAATTCCCCTCCACCCGGTTCTTTCGGTACAGAAAAATGATGATTAATCAAATTAACCCGTATCAGGGACTGCAGAATGCGATTCGCCCTGGCGGTTCGAACAGCTCCAGCGACGACAACAGGCAGGTTTTGTCTTCCGACCGAAGCGCACCCGCGCCGAGAGCGGGGGTGGAAACCAGCAGTGCCCGGTTGCTGGGGATCGCGGAACGCGTGAATGCTCTGCAGAAACAGTGGAACCTCAATGAAGTTAAGGATCCGCCTTTTTTCCCCATAGCAACCTACCAGCGAATGGATCTCATCAGCGAGGTCAGGAACATTCAGGTGGAGGTCGAGCGCTCATCGCTTAGCCCGGAAATCAAACAAGCCGTTTCCGGCGAGAAATTGAAAGATGACGCGAACGATCAGCAAATCGCCAATGCTGTTGACAACCTGAAGACTCTTCGGGATACTTTGTCCCGAAGCCTGGCCGTGTCGAAAGATAATATTCAACCCGGCTCGATCCTGAAACTGGAGGCATAGGTTTGCTATGGCCCTAAAAATAACGCTCAAGCCGCACGAAAAATTCATTCTCGGCGGCGCGGTCATCGCCAACGGCGATGCCAAAAGTACCTTTGTGCTTGAAAACGATGTGCCGATCCTGCGGGAAAAAGATATTCTGACGCTTCAGTCGGCGGACACTCCGTGCAAGAAAATTTATTTTGCCATTCAGCTCATGTATATCGATGGCAAGAATCTTCCGGAGCATCACAAGATTTACTGGGAACTGGTCAAGGATGTGGCCCAGGCGGCGCCTTCCACCAAGCCAATGTTGCAGGAGATCAGCAACGATATTCTCAACGACCGGCATTATCAGGCGCTGAAACAAACGAAAAAACTCATTGAATACGAACGGGAGGTCATCAACCGTGTACGCACTGCAACTCGAAGCCTATAGAACCGCACAGAATTCCAATAATATGTCCGGCCGCGATATTGAAGCCGCTGCGCTGACCCGTTGCGCACTCTTGCTGGAGGATTGCCGTAAACACTGGAATGCCCCCGACCGTGATGAAAATTTAGCCGAGGCGCTCAGAACCAACCAGGTGGTCTGGAGTATTCTACAATCGGAGCTGGTGAAAGATGACAATCCCCTGCCCGTCGAGATTCGCAACAACATCCTGACACTCAGCCTTTTTGTTGATAAACGAATTATTGATGTTATGGCGAATCCCGAACCGGAAAAACTCAAGATCGTCATCGACATTAACCTGAATCTCGCCGCGGGGCTCAGAGGCAGCGCGGCGGAATGATATTAAAGGCTATTAGGCTGTGGGCTGTTAGGCTGTAGGTCTAAAAATTTCAAACCTTTAGTGAACTGTTGATGCGTTGCTTGATTTCCTCCCAGTTTTTCCCTGTTATGTCATTTGGGTCAGGCTCCAGGTCGGCGTCGTCGAAATACGACAAAGATTTTTCGGCGTGCCATACGTTTGCATTGGAATACTTGGATTGAAAAAACGAAAGCATTTCCTGTGCCTGAAAGAAATCAAGCAGGGCGGCAAAATCCCAGAAATCCTTTTTGCTTCCCCGACTGGCAATGGCGTTAATTTTCATAGCGGCGATGTCTTTTAGATTTGCCATGCGGATATTCTCTTTTTTTTCGAGTGGTTCAAGCAATGGATACTTGTGAGTCATTAAATCGAGCTTGATGCTATCGATGATTGCTCGAACGGTGTTTCGTTCCACCTCTATTTCTTTACCTTCGTAAACATGACAGATATAATCGCTGATTTGGTCGGTATCGAATATTTCACCCGTAAAAAGGTCGATATCTATCGATACGCGGTGTCCAATTTGCAAAGCCAGCGCTGTACCGCCAACCAGATAAAAATCATCAAAAACCGCATCCTGCATAATTCTATGAAGAAGCGTTAGAACATCGTCAGTAACGGCTATTTTAATAATTTCTGTTAAGGCCATGGCTGGACCTGCTCTCCGTGGTGAAAGCTTTTAAATTGTGCGCGGCTGACACTGAACTTATTTGCAAAATAGGAAATGGTCTTTTTATGCAATGATCTCGCGGCTAAAAGATGTATTTTTATAGTCTCCTCACCGTAATAATGCCAGACGGTGTTGACATCTTCCCGTGTGCCGCGTTCCATAACACGGACAATAATGAAGGCTGCATGCCGGTCTGCGTCCAGCCTATCCGGATTCACATCCCAGAACAAAGATGGTCGTAGCAAAGATAACGAAAGAGAATCCTGCTCGTTCACTTTTTGCTCATCCGGCAGAACCGGCATAAGGGGTTTTTTGTTCCGCAGTTCATGACAGATATCGTTTTTCACAGTTTTCCTCTGCAATATCGTTTGCCTTTGTGTCTGCTATCCTACATTATTCATCCGATAAATGCCAGTATCATCAAGATTGGTCAGGTTTTATCGACGATTATGATCAGCCTTGAAAGTATCTATTACGTTGCATGGGCTTAATGTTTCTCTTGTAAATACCGATAAAGTAATAGTCATAAAAAAGGGTCAGGGGGTGGGCGGTGTATCCGAGAGAACTCGAAGCCTATCGAACAGCACAGAAAACCGATAATATGTCGGGGAGAGACATCGAGGCCGCCGCGCTGACACGTTGCGCGCTGCTTTTGTCCGATTGCGTGAAAAACTGGGACACGCCTGATCGTGATGACCTCTTGGCCGAAGCGCTTAGAACCAACCAGGTCGTCTGGAGCATCCTCCAGTCGGAACTGGTCAGAGACGATAATCCGCTTCCGATCGAGATCCGCCAGAGCATCCTGACGCTCAGTGTATTTATCGACAACCGCATCATTCAGATCATGGCCGACCCTCAGCCGGAAAAGCTCAAGATCATTATGGATATCAACCTGAATCTGGCCGCCGGGCTCCGTGGCAGTCCGGCGGATTAAATTCCATCTTGTTTCTAATAAAAGTCGTTGCCCTGTGATTCCTCACATGTGTTCGGAATAACCGTCTTTGTCCCTTCACCATCCACGATCAACCAGTATTCCGTTGCCCTTTCTGGTATTCCTCAAGCAGCGCGATTGTTTCAGCATTGCTTATATTGTTTTCAATCGTTGCGTTGAGAATCAGTAACGCCTCATCCTTCCTCGCGCGAGTATAAAGTTGCTTGGCTAGCTTGTTTAAGTGGCCCGTTATCTGGATTTGTTTTTGCCGCAATAGTCCCAATAGTTCCTGCGTTTGTTCTTTTTCCCCTTTCAAACAGGAAATGACGGCCATCAATAGATGTGCGGGCGCGTAGTCGGGCGCTGTTTTAAGGGTTTCTTTGAGTTCATAAGATGCTTTGTCCAACGAACCGGCTATGATTTCGCACAACGCGTAAATATTGATATATTCTTTGAGCTTAACTTTAGCCTCCAGCGTTTTGCTTGCTGTCTGCAAAGCCTCATCAAAACGATCCTGCAGCAAGTAGGCCGAGGCAAGCTGAATATAAATTTCCGGCAAGGGATCCCCGTGAGTACTCCGGACAATTTCCTGAAAACCTGATGATTGAGGGTCGGCTTCTATAAGTGCCAGGAGCTTGAGCCACAGCTCTGTGGCCTCGTCATACTTATTGAGCAAATGGGACTGCTTGGCCAGTTCAAAAATAGCTTTCAAGTTTGTCGGATCGCTTTCGTACTTGATTTTTCCTAACAGATAGTAATCTTCGCCCTTTTGAGCGTCTTTATGAATGTCTAACTTTCCATAATGATGAACGATAATCTTGCTGGGATAGATGGGGATTTTAGTTGATTTTAATGATGGCTCCAGTAGCTCATGGACCGGATTGATAAAAAATATATCTTTTCCTCGTGGTGCCAGACGGACCTTTGCGCTCGGCACCCATCCGGCACCTGCTTCTTCCGAATGCTTTCCATCGTTGGGTGCAAACCCGAGCAGTCCGATATCGTTGGTATAATTCCTTGTGGCAATCGAATAGGCGGCTTTTGATGGTGAGCGCTTGTGGATTGATGTTTTCAATTCATCAAAATCACGTTCGGCGATGACTTCGTCGGCGTCGAGGATTAGCGTCCAATCACCGGTCGCATATTTTAGCGACTCATTACGGGCTGCGGCAAAATCGCCCGTCCAGGGGAATTCGTAAATTTTTGCGCCAAATATTTTTGCGATATTAACCGTTTTATCCGTCGAGCCCGTATCAACAATGATCATTTCATCAACCACATCCCGGACGCTTTTTAAGCATCTGACCAGATGCTTTTCCTCATTTTTTACAATCATGCAAATGGACAAGGATCCTTTTTGGCCCGGTTTTTCGATTTCCATCGGGCCGATCTTTTCGCGAACAGCCAGAGCCGCTTTCAGAGTGCCATCGTCGAGTCCAAACAAGGCAAGCGCATCTTCGATCTTGATGATTGCTGCATCAAACTTGCCCTGTTGAATGAGAATATCAATCAGGAGAAAAGCAAGATTTTTGTGGTTGGGATTTAGACGACAGGCTTCTTTGAAATCCGATTCGGCTTCAGAAAAACGGCCTAAAGACGAGACGACCGAATAATAAAGTGAACTGGCATCAGGAATCGCAGGTGACAGCATAAACCCTTTTTTCAGATGGGAAAAAGCTGCATCCGTATTTTCCATTCCCCAGTACAAAACACCCAGGTTGGTATAGGCTTCTGCGTAACCCGGATCGGCGCTGATCGCTTTTTGGAAGAAATCCTGCGCTTTTTCCTTTTTACCTTCTTTGAATGCCAAAACGCCTTTCAGATTCAGTGCTGCGGAATTGTTTTCGTGTTGAGACAACATCTGATCGGCAAAGGCCGCCGCTTCATCATCCAGCCCTAAGCCCTCTTTGGCATAACTTGCGCATTCCAGCCCTCTCAAATGGTTTTTCGCCGTTTCCGGCATGGAGGCGACAACGTCCCTTGCTTCGGGAAATTTTTTAGATTCAATGAAAAAACGGGTCAGCTCATAATAAATTTGCGGCTCGTCCGGCGTATATTTTATACAATTGACCAGTGTTTCCACGGCCTGATCCATATACCCTTTTACATAATAGGTATTGGCCAACTCTGTTGCCCTCAGCACCGCCAGCTTCTTTCCCTCGGGGCTGGCCATGCTGAGCGTCCACTTTGTCTCTAAGATTTTCCGATCACCCGGCAATGTTTTACTTCCGTTATGGTGGACAAAAACATCCCCCGCGATGTAGTTCCGATAATCCTCCAGCGCCGAGCGCCAGCAGAAATCCTCATCTTCAAAACGACCGGTGTCAAAGCGTTCATCGAGCAGGCCGATCTTCTCCACCAGGGCGCGCTTGAACAACAGGCAGAATCCCGTGATGTTTCGGCTGGAAATCCGGCGATGACGGTATTGCTCTTTAAACTTTGCCACGTACTTATCGAGATAATCGACCGATCGATAAGATTCATCCGCTATCTGCTGAAGACCAGATTTGCTGTTGGTCATCGGTCCGACAATGCCGGCATCCGGCGCGTGCTTCAGGCATTCCTGCATGCCGGATAGCCAGCCTTCACTGACGATGACATCATTATCCAGAAGCAGTAGAAATTCCCCTTGTGATAGATTCATGCCCTGATTGCGGCCCTTTGCCACGCCAACGTTTTCTCTATTCTCAATCAATTGATAGTTCTTATTTTCCCGAATCTGACTTTGCAGCCATTTAACGGTGCCGTCGGTCGATCCGTTATCGACAAAAATAATCTCATGCGCTTCTGGCGTGTGCCTGCGAATGCTTTTTACGCATTTTTTGGCTTGTTCGAGCCGATTGTGCGTGAGGATGATGATGGAAGTCAGGCCGGGTATGTTTATTTCTTTTAAGAACGGTGGTGCAGGATCATCTGAATGGGCATCATTTTCTATAATGCTTTTTTTCTCTTGGGAGGTCATTGATATATTTGGTTTGCTGATTTCTTGTTCATCACAAAGCTTTTTCAGCAGCGGCCGGAACAGCCCTGTCATATCGAGTTTTTTATAATTCTCAAAGCATTGGTCGGCGAGTGAATCCAGATCGGAGCGCTGCAAGGTCTGCATACACAATTCGGCCCATTTATCGGTGTCTGCAGATAAAAAACAATGTTCAACCCATGCTTGGTCGCGACAACGTTCAACAACTACAATTGATTGATTATTCAGCAGATATAATATTCTTGATGTCATGTGGTCGTTTTCTGGTGTCTGTCTTGGTGCCAAGTTAATGCGCGCTCTCGCAATATAATCATTTCGAAAAATTGCAGATTCATCAAAGATACAGACAACATTGCCCCCGCGTTTTTTAAGTTCGTCTATCATCTTTTTTCTGTGTGGCGTCAGGGAACCATAATATAAAAAGTCTATATCTTTGCTTTTTTTGGGTATCACCTCCTTCAATGCAGAAAGGTAGCCGAAATGAGGAATTATATCCGCGCTGATTCCGGCCCTCTGCATGTATGTCTGATTGGATTCCATGCCATCCCATACAGCGTATGCATGCAGCATTAGTGGCAGATAAACGTCGGTAAAAGATGCTTGGTTGTTCCAGCCTGCTATCCCGTTTTCTGTGAGAACTTCGGATTGAATGATGATGTATTTTCCCGCCCGCCGGATTATGTTGACGACGTTGGGATCTTTGAGATTGTGTGCGCCTAAGATAAGATTGATTCGATCCTGGAAGAATTTATTCTTGACCATGCAACAATCAAAGCCGTTTGCTTCAATCGTATAGCAAAGGTATTTGCATGTATCATAAAGAAAGTGTGAGAACCGATACCCATCGGGTTCGACCAAACAAATAGAAAACCGCATAGAAAAACCCCCTCATATTGGATAAATACAAGAAATTGCGAACATCATTTTATTTTCGGTGGAGTTCGTCAGCCTCAGATAAAACCTGTAGGTTGGATCAATGCTGTGAACCAATAGTGGCACATCAACCACGTCGGCCAGTTTATGATAAGTATCGATATGCATTTTGGGATGATGCTGGGCGATCTGTTCTTTTGCGCCGAGGATAGCCTGTTTATCCAATCCTTCGACGTCAATTTTGAGAAACGTAATCGGTTCCTGAATATCATCGTCAAGCTTAACGATAGGGACCTTTTTAATTCCTTTGCCTTCTACCAGCCGGTTGCCGAGAAAAGGTCCATCAACGCCTGCAAGACTTAATTCCCCTTTCTGATCCGCTACGCCTTTCACATTGTAAATGACATTCCGGAGGTTTTGGAGATGCTTTTTCATAATGTCGACGGTTGGCGCTGAAATCTCGTAGGTGTAGATATTTCGATAGCCTCTGTTGAACTCGTTGACGAAATCGGCCACGGTGTCTCCGACGTAAGCGCCGCAATCAACAAAGACCTCATTTTCATAAAGAGGAAAAATGTCCGTGTTGGCCACGACATTGTGCGATGCATACAGCGAAACATCGAGAGCCTCATTCATCGAAAAGGTCAACCAATTGTTTATAAGGGCGTTGAGAGATCGCTTTGACAGGTTATCTTCCAAGTGGTCGTAGAACCATTCGAATTTGGATATGTTGTTCTTTAAAGTCGTTATTCTGTTGTTTATGAGAGAATTATTTTTACCGCCGATTCCATCTAGCCAGTTGTTTTCGAAATACCAGCCGCGATATCCGACGGTGAGAAATTCATAGAGAGGCGGGTTTTCGTCCCTGATTTTTTGCAGACAGTCCATCGCGTGGGTGATAAGCGTCTGTGCATGACTTCCGTTAATCAGGCTGATTAATTCATTAAATTTTCTATCGGCGCCATAAAGCCCTTTTTTATAGGAATCCGATGTCCTGATGCGATTGGATAAGGCAATGATGTTTAAGTCCAGCCACTTATCAAAGAGCTTTGCAAATTCATCCAGCTGCGACCTGTTCGTCGGAAGCGTGTCCAGGAGTTCAATCATGCGATTTCGGGTGGGTAAGCCAATAGCCAGAAAAGCTTCTTTAAGGCGTTGATACAGGTGTTGTTCGGCTTCGGGTTTGATTTTAATGTATTCAACGGCATCGCTGATTGTGTTCAGCAGCGTTAATTGCTGCTTGTTTTCCTGATTCATTGTTCCCCCTGAGCGCTATGATGGAAATAGAGATTCTTTATCTGGCACTCCCTAAAATTGTCTATTGCCCGCGCAACAGGAAGTCTTTCCAGTAAATTGCCCCGGAACGGATTAATTCTTCGGTCTTCCTGCCGCAATTGGCTATGGTATCCAGAATGGAGACAAAAGGCGTGAAGGTTCCATGTAACTGGGGATAGGTCCTTTTTTCATAGTCCATGTATCTGACCGATATGCCGTAACTCTCAAACTGTTCATAATCGAGATAATGAAGCGCACCCAATCCGGTCACATATGTATCCGCTTTGTAATACTGACAAATATCCACCAGGCGCCTGGTGCTTGATCCTGCTATTCCCAACTCCGATGAGCTCGAAAAACGAGTCTTTAAGCCAAGCCATGCAGTGACTAATTCAATGGCGTGAAGATTAAATAAAGCAAGATTGTTTGAATCGAAAGCGTATATCTGATTTGCTATTTCCATCATCGTGTCAACAAAAGGCGCGCGTGCGTACCACTGCTTTAAGCTTTTAAGATGTTTGATACGCCAATTGTTATCCTGAACCAGGCAAGTTTCGTTGATCATGGCACCCGAATGCGTTCGATCGACCGGCGCAGTCAGCCATGTGATACCGGCGGATGTTTTAATCTGCACGCGCGTTGTAAAACTCCGGCCCTGTGGCAATTGCACATCGTCGTAATGCACGTAAATATCGGATAACCGGATTTGCTCAAATAAACCCAACCAGGGAATAAACATCGGTTGCAATATAACGATGGTGACGGACATCGGTTACTTCCTCACAATAGAAAATTTTTCGTCTCGGCGTAGCCGAGCCCGCCTTTCCCGACATTGTTGCCGGAGTAAAACATATAGGTAATATCCTTATGGGTAAAGAATGAAGGATAACAAATCATTTCGGAATCCCATCCGTCTTCCGACCGCTCAATTCCCGCTTGGCTGTCAAGGCGCCGCCACTTGACGCCATCAGGGGATTTTGCGTAACCAATGACGAACTTCTTATCTTCGTTTGTCGCGGAACCTCGCGTTGAATACCACATGTGATAAATGTTGCCTGCCTTGATTACCCATGGCGCAGAAACAACTTCGCCATCAAATCTGTTTTGTATAATAGGTTTTCTTAGCGGTTTCCAATCTATTCCGTTTTCCGATTCAGCGTAGCATACGGTATAAATGGGTTCGGGTGATCCGCTGCATTGCCTCCATTCTGTAGCGGAACAATACCACATTCTGTATCTGCGATTGTCAAACAAAACGAAAGGTGCCGCCGTCATGATGGGATGATTTTTATCCTGACCTATAATAGGGCCTTCAAAACATCTTTTTAACTTGGTGCCGTGGTCGGTTAAAATTGCAAGCCCGATGGATGCTTCAATGGTAACACCGTAGCGACGCCTTTTCCATCCGACATAATACATCATTACTTGATTTTTATGCTTCAGAATACATGTTGGCGTGATACCCGAGTCGTCAAAAGTTCCGGTTCTGCCCAAGTCCATCATTGGAGTTGCGTTGATATGTAATATCCTATCTGGACATGCGGGGTCAACGTCTATGAAGGTAGGGTATGGGATGTCTTCGCTGCTGCGCGATGAAAAATAAATGCGTAATGTTGAAGGATCGATACGATAAGGTATTGAACGGGTTACGTGAGTCTTGAAAAATCCGTTACCTGGCGGAACAAAGATTTGCCCCTTTTTTTTCCACTTCATATTCATCAGCTGATCCCGACTTTGCATCTTTCCTTCAGATTATGTCTTTTTCTATGATTTCATGCCTTGATTTTGCCGGCTGAACCAGGGACCGTTCACCGCAATTTTTCATAACGGTCGCTCCGGAACCTATGACGGACAGTTTTCCGATTCTTACATTGTCCCTTAATGTGCTGTTGACACCCAGAAAACAGTTTTCTTCAATATAACAGGATCCCGAGACGACGACATGAGAGCTGATAAAACAATGGTCTTCAATGACTGAATGATGTCCAATGTGATTGCCCGACCATAAGGTGACATTGTTGCCGATGGTCACGTATGGCTGGATCACGTTATTTTCCAGGATGAGACAATTGTCGCCTACCGGCGTTGCGTAATATGCCGCCCGTGAGCTTATATAGGTTACAAGCCGATAGCCCTTTGCTTTTGCCTCCGCGTATCTCTGCTGACGAATTTGATTCGTTTTGGTATAACCGATTGCGATAAACATGTCGTAGTGCTCGGGAGGGAAAAGCGCCTCAATATTTTCAAAAGGCACCACAGGCAGATTGAGAAGGGTGGATTCTTTAATAAATGAGCCGGCATTTGTAAAGCATGCGATGTGCCGTCCGGTATCGTGTGTGAAATAGAAATGCGCAACTTCGGCAATAAGGCCGGTTCCGTAAATAATGATGTCTGCCATGTCATTCCTCATCTGTACACATATACGGTGAATTCATAAAGCCCGTACGCGTGATCGATTTTTACCTTCGTGCTCAATTCGGACAGGCAATAAGAAAGTAATTCGGCCGGATGCTTGTAATAAAGATTGGGAGCAAAAAAATTAACATAGGTCGTCATGATATTGAAAGCGATGCCCTTTTTACACAAGCTATACATTTTATGAATCAAGGCTTTGGCAAACACATCCATTTCGCGCAGACTGCAATCCAGCTTTTGAGTCAGTATACCATTACAGATGATATAATCGTAAGTTGCTCCGGAAAAATCGTGCGCGAGAAAATCGTCTTCGATAAATTTTGACTGCTTAATATTTTTTTTAGCCCACCGGATCATGTTTGTTGCAACGTCAATCCCGGTATAATTTAAAGCGATGTCTTTTTGGCGCGCATAAGCTGCCAGACCGCCGAAACCGCAACCCACATCCAGAAGAGACTGCTTTTTGCGTGCTTGCGGTTTTTCCACAAGATCCAACATATTATTATATCTTATAAGCATTCTGGTTTTGTCCTGTCCCCAATCAACGCCAGCAGAACTTGGGCCGAATTTTTCGAAACTCTTTTCGTAATGATTTTTCAGGATCGATGAAATTGGGTTTATGGACGGTTTTTGTTTCATGATATTTTTCTCATTTTTTCGGATCTTTTAAGACAGCTGTCATTTGCTCCATCTACAAATTGCGTCGATGACATAATCGACTTCTTGGTCGGTCAAAGCCGCATGAAGCGGAAGAGTCATAATTTGATGATAAACCGATAGTGCGTTTGGTACTGCCTCTTTGTGAGCGCGGAAAAGAGGATGGAGTGTCAGCGGCGTGTAGTGTAGGCCTGTGGAAATTTCATGCTGTTTTAAATAGCGCATCAGATTGTCGCGGTTATTGGCGTCAGTCCGCACTCCAAATATGTGGTAAACATTTCCGCCGGATAAATCATAGGGGATAAGTGGCCTGATATGTTCAAGGTGCTCAATTCCATCCAGGTAGCGAGCGATGATTGCGGTTCTTCTCGCGTTCATCTCTGGCAGTTTTCGCAGCTGGACCAGACCAATGGAGGCTGCCAGGTCATTCATGTTGTACTTGTATCCCAGCAAGGAAATCTCATAATACCAGTGGCGGTCTTCGATGCCTTCACAGGTGTAGCCGACGTTTCGTTTCCATGTGTCTTTATCGATACCGACCCAGCGCATGGCGCGAACGGGAGCCACCAATTCCTCGTCATCCGTGCAAAACATTCCCCCGTCGCCTGTGGTCATGCACTTTTTTTCTTCAAATGAAAAGCAGCCGATATTTCCCCAGGTACCCAAAGTTTTTCCTTTGTATATACCGCCCGCAGTATGCGCACAGTCTTCAATTACTTTGAGACTGTTTTTATGAGCGATAGCAAGCAGCCTGTCCATTTCGACGGGATGCCCGCAGAGATGCACAGGCATTACCGCCACGCAATCCGGATCAATTTTACGCTCGAGATCATCCAAATCCATGCCCAGGGTGTCTTCGCGAACGTCCACAAACACCGGTTGCAAACCGCAATACAAGGCGGCGGTTGCGGTGGCGACAAATGTTACCGCGGGGATAAGGACTTTCTTGCCCCTAGGGAAGCGATAGACGGCCAAGGCCAGATGTAAGGCCGCGGTAGCCGAATTCATGCCCACGGCATGTCTACAGCCGATAAAATTGCGCCATGCATTTTCAAATTCCGTTACTTTCGGCCCAAGGCCAATCCAGGCATCATTAAAAGCTTCCTGGATGGCATTTAGCTCCTCTTGTCCCACGGAAGGTTGAAAAAGTCTGACTTTCATTTGTCTGCCCCCCAATCAGGATGGGATGCATCTTTGCCGGACATGGCAGTAGCAGGTAGCGGCCATACTATTCCAAAAGCCGGATCATTCCAACGGACACCTTCTTCACTTTGCGGATGATAGAATTCGGATACTTGATAAAGGATTTCCGTATCCGGACGTAGCGTTTGGTATCCGTGCGCAAAGCCTTCCGGAACGTAGAGCAACTGATGATTTTCGGCTGTCAGCTCCACTGCAAACCATTGCTTGAATGTTGATGAAGCGGCACGTAGATCGATGATGACGTCGTAAATGGCTCCCGCCGTGCAGCGAACCAGCTTGGCCTCGGCATGCGGCGGAACCTGATAATGCATGCCGCGCAGGGTTCCTTTTTGTTTGTTGAAGGAAATGTTGCACTGAACCAGATTGGTATTTAAGCCATGTTCTTCAAATTCACGTCGGCAGAAAGTGCGGGCAAAGAAACCTCGCTCGTCTTCAATGAGATCCGGCCGAATGATGAACGCGCCTTGAAGTTTTGTTTCGATAAATTTCATTTTTCCGCCCATGCGATGTGTTTGTTTTGCGCGTCTGCAACATATTGATGAAGATGATCCATGCTCAATATTATACCGGTTTCATAAAAATTTCTATACCAGGAGACGGTTTTCTCAACGGCATTGCTGCCGGTCCATGCAGGCGCCCATTGTAATTGGGCGCGGGCTTTAGAGCAATCCAACCGAAGCAGGCCCGCTTCGTGGGGTTGATCCGGTGATCCCTCAATATGATAATCCATTTTCGGCCAGAGCGCTTTAACCTGACCGACGATTTCATCGACGCTGAGATTTTCTTCCTCGGAAGGTCCGAAATTCCACGCGTCGGCAAATTCCTTGCGGCCCTCCAGAAGTCTTTGACCCAGCAGCAGATAGCCGCTCAGAGGTTCAAGAACATGCTGCCAGGGGCGGGTCGCGTGGGGATTGCGAATCGTTACTTTTTGAGATTGTGCCGTCGCGCGCATGATGTCCGGAATCAGGCGATCGGCTGCCCAGTCGCCGCCGCCAATCACATTGCCGGCGCGGGCGCTGGCAAGAAGCGTCTGATGGCTTTTGCCATAATCCTTCGGGTTGAAATAGGAATTGCGCCAGCAACCGGTGACGATTTCAGCGCACCCTTTCGAGGCGCTGTAGGGGTCATATCCGCCCAGCGGATCGATTTCGCGATAGCCCCAAAACCATTCCTTGTTTTCATAGCATTTGTCGCTGGTGACGATCACGATGGCGCGAACGGAGTCACAGGCCCTCGCGGCTTCCAGCAGATTAATCGTGCCCAGTACATTGCTTGTAAATGTTTCCACCGGTTCGCGGTAGGATCGCCGGACAATGGCCTGCGCGGCCAGATGAAAAACGATTTCCGGTTGCTGCTCTTGGAAAACTTGTTTGAGTTTATCCGCGTTGCGAATATCACAAATCACGGAGTTGATATGGAGATCATGCAACTGAAAATGGTTCGGGTCTGTGGGTGGTTGTAATGAGTAACCGGTGATTTGTGCGCCGAGTTGCGAAAGCCACAGGGCCAGCCATGATCCCTTGAATCCCGTGTGTCCTGTGATGAGAATATTCTTATTTGAATAAATATTGTCGAACATAGGTTATCCGCGATTTATTCCCACATCTTCCATTTCGCCTGTCCTGAGCGCCAGAGCTGTTCGAGTATTTCCTTATCGCGCATGGCGTCCATGCATTGCCAGAACCCGTGATGCTTATAGGCGACTAGTTGACCTTCCGCGGACAGTTTTTCCAGCGGGGCATCCTCCCACATCAATTGATCGGAGTTTTCCGGCAGATAGTCGAAGACGTCCGGTTTCAGAACGAAGAAGCCCCCGTTGATCCATCCGCCATCTCCCAGTGTTTTTTCTTTAAAACTCGACACACGCGCGTCGTCCTCAAGCCCCAGAAGTCCAAAGCGGCCTGCTGGCTGAACAGCGGTGACCGTGGCGATTTTCCCGTGCTCATGGTGATAATCAATCAGCACCTTGAGGTTAACATCCGCCAGTCCATCACCATAAGTCAGAAGAAATTCTTCATTGCCGACATATTGTCGGGCCCGCTTCAAACGTCCCGCGGTTTGCGTATGAAGGCCCGTGTCTACCAACGTGACACGGAATTTTTCCGTATTGGACCGGTGCACCTCGAAGCTGTTTGTCAGAAGATTGACGGTCACATCCGAGTTGTAAACGTAATAATTGAGGAAATATTCCTTTATCATGAAGCTTTTATAGCCGACGCAAATGATGAAATCATTGAATCCCTGGGCCTCAAAAAGTTTCATCAGATGCCAGAGAATGGGCTTTTCGCCAATTTCGATCATTGGTTTGGGTTTCAAATAAGACTCTTCCGAGATCCGCGTTCCGGCTCCGCCTGCAAAGATAACGACTTTCATGATGAATCCATACCCCCTGTGGTTTCTTATGGGTAAAATCCGACAATCCGACATTTTGCAATATTGGTGCCACGGCATTTTGTTGCCCTTGTCATGTGTATCATTATGATCTTATTTCAATTTATGTGATGTTCCGTGATGGCAATGATGCAATGAATGCCATTAAAGAGGTCAATTAATTGACGAAATATCTCGACATTACCGTCGCTGCTGTCAAATAATCGGCGATCAACCGCAGTGCTGGGCGCCACGATGACATGAAAAAGCAGAACCCTCTGATAATGAAACGGATAATAATGTTGGCGTATGATTAAGAGGCTTTCCACGGATTAACGATTTTTAGTCCATCAATTCCATCGAAATCTTTGGTATTGCGAAAGGAAGGTCTCGGACAGCCTCCTGGTGTTGCCTCAACCAGGTAATGTCATTTCGACCGCAGGAGAAATCCTGGATTTCTCAGTCGTCAAGGCTCCTTCGAAATGACACCGCAACATTGACATGATAAAGGCTAAAGGCTACGGGCTTTTCTTCTTTTTAGCCCCGCTCAGCAAATCTCCGAAGGTGCCCATGGTGTTGGGTGACTTGGGCAGATAGTTCTGATAATCGTCTTTCTCTTCTTTGTCTACCGCCTGTTTTCCCTCGTCGTTGGATGCCAGGTCCAGCGAAATTCTCCTGCTGTCGCGGTCGATCTTTTCGATCTTCACGTCGATTTCGCGATCTTTGGACAAGACATCCTGGGCGTGTTTGATCTTTTTTCCTTTGCCCAGCTTGGAGATATGCAAAAGGCCGTCCACGCCTGCCTCCAGCGTGATAAACGCGCCGAAATCCGTCAGCCGTGAGACCTTACCCCTGTGGGTGCTGCCTTCTACGTAATTGCGGACAACCTCATTCCACGGATCCGGCAGGGTGTCCTTAAAGGACAATGTTACGCGGTCGTTTTCCCAATCCAGGTTGATGATGACGGCTTCGATGGTGTCGCCCGGCTTATAGAGAGATTTCGTATCGTCCACCCGGCCCCAGGTCATTTCCGAAACCGGAAGCAGCGCCTGCATGCCGCCGATATCGACAAACGCACCGAAGTCGCGCACGGAGGTGACCACGCCTTGCACGGTCATGCCCTTTTTGAGGGTTTCTTTGAGTCCGGCGATTTTGTCCTGCTCGATTTTTTCGAGCAAAGGACGTCGCGACAAGATGATCTTGCGGCCGTTTTCTCCGTATTCAATGACGATAAAATCCAATTTTTTGCCAATATAATCCGCGGCAGTGTCGATTCTGCGCGTTTCCATTTGCGAAAAGGGGCAAAAACCGTTCGCGTTGGCGCTGATTCTTACGGAAAAGCCTCCCTTGACTTCCCTTTCAACGATGGCCTCCAGGGGAATGGCGTTTTGATAAGCGTTGACGAGGAATTCATCCACGCTTTTTTTCGCGGTCAGCTTGGTCGTGAAGAGTTTTTCACTGTGGCGCGATGACAGAAAGTATGCGGTGATGACGTCTCCTTCTTTAACCGTCAGGCTGCCGTCATCGGCGAGAAATTCTTTTTTGTCAATGTAGCCTTCGCTTTTCGCGCCCAGGTCCACAAAAACCCATTCAGGGGAAATATTGACAATCGTTGCCTCCACCTTTTCACCGACTGAAAAATGTTTGGGCGTGGCGTAGGATTCTTCAAACATTTCGGCAAAACTCTTTGTGTCTTCCATTAGATTATGTCCTTTAGTGTTTCAGATAATTACTAATCTATCATGAAAAGGATTTTTTGTCCTTCAGAAAAAAATGAGTGTGATCCCCTGCGAAAATGAAAAATGTCTGGATTAATTATAGAATATATATTATGACCGTTGAAAGAATATTCAAGGAGTTTGGTGACTTATGCGTTTTGAAATTTCCCGCGGCGGCAGCGGGCTGACCTACGAGATCCGCAATATCGTGCTGATTGCCAAGAAGCTTCAGGAATACGGCGTGAAGATCATCTGGGAAAACATCGGCGACCCGGTTCAAAAAGGCGAAAAAATTCCCGACTGGATGAAAGAGGTCCTCATCGATATTTTGAAAGATGATAGCTCCTACGCGTATTCACCCACCAAGGGCATCGACAGCACGCGGGCGTTTATCGCCGAGGGCGTCAATGCGCGGGGCAAAATCCAGATTACCCCCGAAGACGTCATTTTCTTCAACGGGCTGGGCGACGCGATTGCCCGCGCCTACAGTTCCATCCAGGTGGATGCCCGCATGATCATGCCGGAGCCCACGTATTCCACGCATTTTATGGCGGAAGTGCTCCATGCCTCCTTTCCGTCCAACACATACCGGATGAATCCTTACAACAACTGGCATCCGGACTTGAGGGAACTCGAGCAGAAAGTCAAAAGCCACAAGGCGATTGTCGGCATTTTGATCATCAATCCCGACAACCCCACCGGATTTGTGTATCCTCTCGAAGCGCTCCAGAATGTGGTGCGGATTGCGAAGGAAAACGACCTTTTTGTGATTTCCGATGAAACGTATATCAACATTGTCTATAACGGAAAAACAACCGTGCCGCTTGGCGATATTATCGGCGATGTCCCCGCGATCGCCATGAAGAGTATCTCCAAAGAAGCCCCATGGCCGGGTGCGCGCTGCGGCTGGATGGAAGTGTATAACGCGGACAAGGACCCGATCTTTGCGCGTTTCATCAACACCATTTTGCACCAGAAGATGTCGGAAGTCTGCTCCACCACGCTTCCGCAAATGGCGCTCCCCCGGATCATGCAGCATCCGGAATACAAGAATTATCTGCGCCAGCGTACGGATCACTACGAAAAGCTCTCCGCGATCGCCTATGGCATTTTGAAGGATGTTCCCTTCCTGATTGCCAACAAGACCAACGGCGCGTTTTACAACACGGTCATCTTCAATGAGTCGGTTCTCAATGAACGCCAGCACCTGCAGATTGAACAGCCGGAGATCAAAAAATATGTGGAAGACCTGACGAAAGGCACCATCGAATACGACAAGCGGTTTGTTTACTACCTGCTGGCGGCCACCGGCATTTGCGTGGTGCCGCTGACGTCGTTTTTCTCGCCGCTGCCGGGTTTCCGCATGACGCTTCTGGACAAGGATGTCGACGAATTCGAGCACGTTGTTAAAACCATCGCGTCAAAGATTACCGAGTATATTAATTCCAGCAAGTAGTTTTCGGCTTCCACCCGGTATGGCGATACAAGACCGGGACGGGCACAACCTCACAACTTTTTAAACTGGGCAATCTGGCGTGAAATGGCCGCGAGATTGCCTTCTTCATCCCAGACTTCTCCGTCTGCCTCCAGCAGTCCACAGGTCATAAACCGGCTTCGAAGACTGCATTTGAGCCGATTGGTCTTTGGCAGATTCCGGATATTGACGGAAAGCTCAATGGTCGGCACCCAGGCCGTCACGCCCTGAGTGGCCATTACGGCAGGCGGCATGGCGTCGATGATCAGAAAAAGGGAGCAAAGATCGATGGGGCGGCCGTCCCGAAAGGATAAATAGCCCTTGTTTTGTGATATTTCCGCTAAGGGGCCTCCCATCATCCAACCGGCGCAGGACGGATCCAACCGAAGATCGAGTTGATCAAAAAGGCTGTATCCATTCATTCGCGGCACGGGCACGCACTTGTCGGGGTGCGCAAGCTCCGGGGGCCCTGCTTCGTAACGCTCGACAACACAAGAATCGTTGCTGGATAAGAAGGTGCCCAAAGCCCGGATTTTCTCTATACCCTGCTGGAAGAGTCTGGCCTCGAAACGAGTAAATTGGCGCGATCGGGCCATTTCGGAAACCTGGATTTCCGCCTCGCCCGGGACGCATCGGGACAGATAATTCGCGGTCACCACAGGGGTTTTATGCTGATCACTTGCACGCAGCATCGCGCCGGCCATCATTGCCATGAGATAGCCGCCATTGGGATTGCCGTTGACGGACCAGTTATCGGAGATGACGCAGCCGAAACGGGAATTTTTTAAATCGGTTAACCGGGTATCGGAATCGAACAGATACATAAGGCTCCTTTCTTAACTGCTGCATGAAACAGGGTACAGATCCGTTCTTGTGTGCGACGAGACGATCTGTGTTTTTTTGAATAGGTTTTGCGCAGGCGGCCTATTGAGCAATGCTCAGTCATTTTGAAATACGACCAGTCGGTTTTGAATATTGACGCTTGAATACCCGAACGCTTGCGCTATCCACGTCAGGGTTTCGGCGCGGTAAAAAAAGACGTGCGACGGATCCTTCTTATAATACCAGTTGCTGAAGGAAATGGTTTCATCATAAAGATGTGTCATGCAATACAATCGGCCGCCGGGTTTCAAAAGCCTTTTCAATAACGCAAATTCCCTTGCGGGATTGGAAAAATGTTCGATCACTTCGCAGCAGACGATGTAATCATAGGTTGCATTGAGCAGCCGGCTATCAGGAAAAAAGAACGGGTCATATTGCACAACACGATAGCCTTTTTCTTGAAGCACTTCGGAAATAACGGGACCGGTACCCGCGCCGAAATCCAGACCGATAGCTTGCCGGTCATAAGTTTTGAGAATTGCATTCGTGATGGGAAAGACGAATTGCCGGTATCCGGCGTCATGCACGTCGTTGTTATGTTCGAGATACCTTTCCTTTTCCCGCTCGGGCGACAAATGAAATTCGTGGAATCGGAAGATGCCCCGGCAGGTATCGCACTCAAAGAGCTCATCCGCTTCCACCGGATTGGCGCGATGTTCGCACAAGGGGCAAATTTGCCCGGCGACTTTTGTCGATGTTGTTTCGAGTAGCAGCATACATTATCTTTATCACCAGATTTTGTATTTAGCCAGACCGGGATGAGGCGAACTTTTAAAATTGACATCCAGTCTGACTTTCTGTATAAAATTTACCGGAAGTCGGCGTTAATCAGGATGCCTTAAGTATCAGGCTTCGCGCTTTAGCAAGTTCCGGCGCTAATCCATAAATGAAATAATGCAGATATATTAAGACGGAAAACGTATAGTTATAGTTCTGCTTTCAGGAAAAATGTTCCATCTTGTTTTTCAAACGTATCTGAAAACAGCCTACAGGCGAAGAAACCGGTTAAATAGACGTATGAACAAGGAAGAACAAGAACACTTGAAAGAAAGACTGCTTCAGCTTCGACTGGAGCTTCAGGAAGTTGACGATTTGTCCAGGGAATCGACAAAACCTGTTGAACTGGATCAGTCAGCCATCGGATGGGTTTCGCGTGTGGATGCGATTCAGGCGCAGCAGATGTCGCTTGCTTCCGCCAGACGAAGACAGGCTCAATTATCCGCCGTTGAAGGCGCGCTTAGACGGATCGAATCCGATGAATATGGCTATTGTTTTGTCTGCGGCGAGGACATGGACTTGCGCCGTCTGGAGGCGGACCCTACCAGTACGCGCTGCCTGGAGTGCGCAAAAAGGAAGTAAATGGCGATCTTTCTTAAAAAAAATACCGGATATTTTCAGGGGTTTCATGCCACGGAAATCTATCTGCCCGTCTCTTTAATAACGGATGCTGTACGTAATTTTTCGCGCGTGCTCAGGAATAAAAAAGATGTGTATGAGCAGAGGGCAATTTTGCCGGTTATGCCATGGAAGTCTATTATTCACAGAAAACCTATTTGTTTTCAGGAATCCCGAAAAAACGACGGGGGTGTGCGTTTTTCAGAACTGGGTGTGCTATGCCGGTTCGCGCGTCATCTTTCCCCCCGTTCGCAGATTTTTGAAATTGGAACCTTCGATGGAAGAACCACTTTCAACCTTGCGTTAAACGCGCCCGGTTGCCGTGTTGCAACCCTGGATCTTCCTGCAAAAAATAAAACGCTTTTTGCGACGGAGCCGGGTGAGAGACATTTCATTGAAAAGGAAGGCTCCGGTCAAATATTTTTGAAAAACGCTCAACGTTTTCCCGATGCAGTCGAACGGATCACGAAGCTTTATGGAGATTCCGCGCAATTTGATTTTACTCCATATGAGGGCAAATGTGATTTGGTTTTCGTTGACGGTTCTCACGCCCATGAGTATGTCATCAATGATACGAAAACAGCGTTTCGACTGATCAAGAACACAGGAACGATTATCTGGCATGACTATGGCGTTTGGCCGGGCGTGACCCGTGCGCTGGAAGAAATCGAAGGCAAAAAGAAACTTGGGTTGAAAAATATTCAAGGGACAAGTCTGGTTGTCTGGAAGGCATCGGGGAGAGACGCAATAACATTTCCATAAAAAAAGATAGCCGATCCCTCGTATGTCTTTCACGTTTACAAAAATGTGTCAAAAGTTCAACAGCAACAATTCATCGTTTGCGTAAGGAAAGACATCGAAGGGGTTTGCGCATGAAAAAGAAAGATGAAAATCAGAATAAAATCAGGGTAGGGATTTTCGGATTTGGTAAAACAGGCCGGATCATAGCTGATGAGTTTTTCAAAGAAAGGCTGTTCAGTCTGGAGTGGGTGGTCAGGCGCACGCACAAAGATCATCACAAATATGCCACCCGTCTTTTGGGGCATGAAGTGGACGGTGCCCCGATTTTTTCGGCAGAGGAGGTGACTTGCGCTTTTTTTCAGGAGAATCCTGTGGACATCATCATCGATTTTGCAAGCGCCCGGGCCTATGAATGCTATGCATCTGCCGCTGATTTCGGGATTCGGATCATTTCCGCCATTTCAAAATACAAAGAAAAGGATCTGGTCGCCTTAAAACGGCTCGCTGAAAAGACGGCCGTGCTGTATTCACCGAACATTACCCTGGGTGTCAATTTTCTTTTGGTGGCCTCGCAGATTCTTCAGAAAATTGCACCTCACGCGGATATTGAAATCGTGGAAGAACACTTTCGCGGCAAGAAAGAAGTATCCGGCACCGCCTTTAAAATCGCGGACGCTCTGTGCCTGGACAAAGACAAACATGTCAACTCCATTCGTGTGGGAGGAATCGTGGGCAGGCACGAAATCATTTTCGGACTGCCCAATCAGACCATCCGGCTGGTTCATGAAAGCATCAGCAGGGCGGCATTCGGGCAGGGCGCGATTTTTGCGGCGAAATGGATGGTGAGCGCCCCCGTCGGCCTGTACTCGATGGAAAATATCATCGTGGACATGTTCAAAAGGAATATTCCCGTGTATTAGTGTTCCCCACGGAAAGGCATATGCCGGGAGTCTGCTTTGCGTCGTCGAAATGAAATGATTTGCCCCTGTACGGAACGCCCCGGGACAACATGGCGGGAATGAATCTCAACACTTCAACCGATCATTATTACTCCGGCAACTAAATATTGAGGTGATTGCCACTGCCGTGTCTTCCGCTGGCGGAGGGTTCAGTCCGGCGTATGCCAGATGTCACGAAGCGACGGAGGTGGATGACGGATTTCGAACCTTAAATTGGATAACAATTGCAGGAACATGAAAACATCCACCCCCTCAATCCCCCGCCAGCGAGGGACAGACCCAACACACAGGGTAGAATGAATGATTGAAGTATTTAACCGCCAGAGTAATAAAATAAAAAAAAGAGCAGAAGGTTTGAGTGGATCAGCCTTCCGCTCTTTTTTAGCTGTTATGGGATGGTGCGGTCAGTTCTAGTATCTGCCGCGACCGCCGCCACCGCCACCGCTGCGATTGCCAAAGCCACCGCCGCCACCGCTGCGGTTTCCACCGCCGCGGTTTCCACCGGCGCTGAATTCTTTCTTGGGTCTGGCTTCATTCACGGTAATGGCTTTGCCGTCGAGCATGCCGCCGTGAAATTTCTCAATGGCCTGAGTGGCGCCTTCTTCCGTTTTCATCTCGACGAATCCAAATCCCTTGGACTGCCCGGTGAATTTGTCCTTGATGATCGCCGCTGTGGCGACTTCTCCCGCTTCTGAAAAATTTGCCTTCAGGTCTTCATCCGTGACCTTGAAAGACAGGTTGCCGACATACAAATTCTTGTTCATCTTCTATCCCTTTCATCATTTTAATCTTCATTCCCCGACGGGGCCCCACAAAGCATCAAATTCACCCCCGTCCAGCTCCTGGTTGAGAAGGAAGGTTGAAGGGATGGGCTTGTATGCCTCACCTGCCGGACGGATACACTTGCCCGGTTTGTCGATATCGCCAATGCGATGATCTTTTTCAATAACACCGTTTGCACATCGGTGTGAACAAAAAACCACCAGAACAAAAAGCGCGTCCGGTGGTTGCGTCTTATTGATTAAATAAAGATGATCTGTATTCTAAAAAAACAACACGCTCGCATTGCCGGATCATTGGTCACAATAATGAATAATAGTCAAGGGCGTTTTTTTACCGGTATAAAGAGCCAAATTTGTACAGATTCAGGCCGCTTTCTGTTATCATTTGCGGCGGAATGCCTGACCGAGCCGCGCGGCGGGTCGGACCTTTGCTGTGAGACCACCAAAGCCGAAGATCGCGACAAGCTATACCTCCCGTCGCAAGGCGTTCGCCAGGTGATCAATCCGTTCGAAGGGGTCAGTTTTCAGGTGGCCGAAGCGGTGATGCTGCCCGATATGGCGTGCGCGACGGTGAGATGGATGCGCCGGAGGCGTCAGGGGATAAAAAAATTTACGGCGACCAAGACATGTGGTAAAAAATAATGATAACTATGCTTTTGATATTATTAACATAATATTTATTTGGCGGTTCTGCGCCGAAAGCGTTTTTTTGCCCTTTTGCGAACCCAAATAATTCTTGACACGGGGTTCATATTAAGGTAGGTGAGAGCGCAAGGGTAGATTGACTTGCGGTCAAATTATGACCCCATGTTCGTAAATTCAGCGAGATTCAAGGCTTTCAGGATGACATCTCCTGGCGTGCCCCGTATCAGGATGCGTATCAGGGGCAAGCAGTTTTTTTAAAAAAGAAATTGGCGCAGGCGGGCTCTCCGACACGCTTTGCGGCTTAAGGTCAAAGTTATTTTAAGTGCTCACAAACAGTGGCGCACTTCCTCTTCAGTGAGTCAGCTGCTCATTGCTTGCACCTTAAGCGTACCAAAGCGCTCGTGTTTGCAGGCGCAATCCCGATTTGTGATACGGATCAGCAGGGTTTCTGGTGGGATTTTTCAAGGTGGTGAGACGTTGAGTAAACGTTTGAAAATATAAAAAACTAAAACTTAGGAGGAACACTTAACATGGCGGATGCAAAGGTACAATTAAAGGAAATATATCCGATTCCTGAAGCGGCAAAAAAGAAAGCCTGGGTCAGCGGAAGAGATGCGTATGACAAGCTCTGGAAGCGCTCAGTGGAAGAACCGGAAGCCTTCTGGGCGGACATCGCCGATCAGCAGGTGACCTGGTTCAAAAAGTGGGACAAAGTCATGGATTACAACTTTGACATTAAAAAAGGTCCCATTTATGTCAAATTCTTCGAAGGCGCCAAGCTCAATGTTTCTTACAACTGCCTCGACAGACACCTCGAAAAACGCGGCAATCAGGTTGCCATTCAGTGGGAAGGCAACGAGCCGGGCGAAGAAAAAGCCATCACCTACAAAATGCTGCACGAAGAAGTCTGCAAATTCGCTAATGTTCTGAAAGCCAATGGCGTGACCAAGGGCGACCGTGTTGTTCTTTATATGCCGATGGTTCCGCAGCTTGCGGTTGCCGCGCTGGCCTGCGCCCGCATTGGTGCGGTGCATGGAATCGTTTTCGGCGGATTCAGCGCGGATGCACTCCGTGACAGAATCGTCAACTGCGATGCCAAGGTTCTGGTGGTTTGCGACGGCACCTTCCGCGGCAGCAAGGCTGTTCCCCAGAAAGCCATTGCCGACGACGCTTTGAAGTCCTGCCCCTCCATTAAGTCCGTCATCGTGGTCAACAGAGTCGGCGACAAGATCAAGTGCGAGCTGACTGCCGGCCGCGACAAATGGTACCATGAAGAAATGGCCAAAGTCGATGCCAACTGCGAACCGGAATGGATGGATGCAGAAGATCCCCTGTTCATTCTTTACACCTCCGGCTCCACCGGACAGCCCAAGGGTGTTATGCACACCACAGGCGGCTATCTGGTTTACACGTCCTACACCCACAAGATCGTTTTCGATTATCATGACGGCGATGTCTACTGGTGCACCGCCGACTTAGGCTGGGTCACCGGTCACAGCTACATCGTTTATGGACCGCTCTGCAACGGCGCCACGTCCGTTATGTTTGAAGGCGTTCCCAACTATCCGACCTACAGCCGCTTCTGGCAGGTGGTCGAAAAATACAAAGTCAACATCTTCTACACTGCTCCCACCGCGATCCGCGCGATTGCCAAAGAAGGCGACTCGTTTGTGAAAGGCTGCGATCTTTCCAGCCTGCGCACGCTCGGCACCGTCGGCGAGCCGATCAACCCCGAAGCCTGGAACTGGTACTATAATGTCATCGGCCGCGGCCAATGCCCCATTGTGGACACCTGGTGGCAGACAGAAACCGGCGGCATCCTGATCACCCCGCTGCCCGGCGCAATCGACATCAAACCCGGTATGGCGACCATGCCCTTCTTCGGCGTACAGCCTGTGCTGGTCGATGACGAAGGCAAGGAATTCACTGATACCGTCGCCAGCGGCGCGCTGTGCATCAAAGTTCCGTGGCCCGGCATCATGAGGGGTGTTTACGGCGATCCCAAGCGTTTCCAGGAAACCTACTTCGAACAGTTCCCCGGCTACTACGTAACCGGCGACGGCTGCCGCCGCGATAAAGACGGTTACTATCAGATCACCGGCCGCATCGACGACGTCATCAACGTGTCCGGTCACCGCATGGGCACCGCTGAAGTCGAAAGCGCTCTGGTTGCTCACAAGGCCGTCGCGGAAGCCGCCGTGGTCGGTATGCCGCACGACATCAAAGGCCAGGGCATTTACGCTTATGTTACCCTGAAGACCGGCGAGACGAAGTCCGACGAGCTGAAGAAAGAACTGATCGCTCATGTCCGTACGGTTATCGGTCCCATCGCAACGCCCGACAAGATTCAGTGGGCCGATGGTCTTCCCAAGACCCGCTCAGGCAAGATCATGAGAAGAATTCTGAAGAAAGTCGCCGCCAACGACGTCAGTAACCTGGGTGACACCAGCACGCTGGCCGATCCGTCAGTGGTTGACGACATCGTCAAGAACAGACTGTAGCAGTATCAGCGCCCGGTTCTCTTTCGAGAGAATCGGGCGTTTTAATAAAACGAAATTTGCAAGACAATTTTAATGCGCGAATCGCCCCGATTGTGCGACGCGCAGGAGAAGGAGGTTTTAACAGTGAATATTATTGCATGCGTGAAGCAAGTGCCGGATACCGAGGCTCAGATCAAAGTCAAAGCTGACGGTTCAGGTATCGAAGAAGGCCAGATCAAATGGGTGATGAATCCCTATGACGAGTATGGCGTGGAAGAGGCATTGAAACTCAAAGAGAAGAACGGCGGCGAAGTGACGGTCGTTTCTGTCGGCCCCGCGAGAGCCATGGAAACCATCCGTACGGCTCTGGCAATGGGCGCCGATAAGGGCGTCCACATCTGCGACCCCGTTTTTGACGGTGCGGATGCGTTTGTTGTGGCCAATGCTCTTGCCGCTGTGATCAAAACCCTGCCCCATGACATTATTTTATGCGGCCAGCGCGCCATCGATGATGACGCAGGCCAGGTGGGTTCGATGCTGGCGGAAGCCCTCGGACTGCCTCAGCTGACCCTGGTCACCAAACTCGAATACACCGGTTCCACGGTGAAAGTGATTCGCCCGATTGAAGGCGCTCAGCTGTCGGTTGAAACGGTACTGCCCTGTGTCGTGACGGCGCAGAAAGGTCTCAATGAACCGCGTTACGCATCTCTGCCCGGCATCATGAAGGCAAAGAAGAAACCGGTCGATGTGAAAGATGCCGCCGCGCTGGGTATTGCAACCGACGCGAAAGCCAAAGTCGCCAAAACCATTCCGCCTCCGGCCAGACCTCCCGGAAAGATCATCTGTGGAGATGAGCCCGCGCAAAAGGCGGCTGAATTAGGCCGGTTACTCAGAGAAGAAGCAAAAGCTATTTAAAGAAAAGCGGAGGATTTAAAAATGGCAAAAGGAGTCATGATAGTTGCAGAACAGCGGGACGGCGCGCTCAGAAAGATCAGCCTGGAGCTGGCTTCGACAGCCCGCAAGCTGGCTGATCAGTCCGGCGATGAAGTCAGCGCCATTCTACTGGGTTCAGGAATTGAAGGTCTGGCCGTAGAGCTTGGCAAATACGGTGTGGATAAAGTATTCGTTGGTGACAACGCAGCGCTGGAGCCCTATGTTACGGAAGCCCATGCGGAAGTCGTCGCGAAGATTGTGAAAGAAAACGATCCGTCGATTCTGCTTCTGGGCGCGTCGGTTCAGGGCAAGGATCTGTCCTCGCGAGTCGCAGCGAAACTGGCGACCGGTCTGGCGACCGATTGCACGGACGTAAAGATTGACGGCGGCAAGCTGGTTGCAACCCGTCCGATGTATGCAGGAAAGTGTTATGGCGAAGTCGTGGTAGCTGCGAACCCGCAGATGGCCTCGCTGCGTCCCAATGTGTTTCCGGCGGCTGAAAACGCCAAAGCCGGTGCAGTGGTGAAGGTCGATGTGGCCATTGATGCGGCTTCGATCAAGAGCAAGGTCCTGGAAGTGCAGAAAGACACCAGCGGCAAAGTCGACCTGACGGAAGCCACAGTGATTGTTTCCGGCGGCCGCGGCATGAAAGGCCCTGAAGGATTTGCGATTCTGGACGAACTGGCTGACGTGCTCAAAGGTACGGTTGGCGCATCCCGTGCGGCAGTGGATGCCGGATGGAAGGCTCAGAAAGATCAGGTCGGACAGACCGGTAAGGTTGTCTCTCCGAACCTCTATATCGCCTGCGGCATTTCCGGCGCGATTCAGCACCTGGCCGGCATGAGCTCATCTAAATGCATTGTCGCGATCAACAAGGATGCGGAAGCCCCCATCTTCACGAAAGCGGATTACGGTGTGGTTGACGATCTGTTCAAGGTCATTCCCGAACTGACAGCCGTTTGCAAAAAACTGGTTGCTTAAAAAACCAAAGGTCTTTGCCCCGTGATGCGGGGCAAAGACCTTTTTTTTGAAGAGCTCATATTCGAAAAGAAACAAAGCAGCCCTCAATATAAGTTGGAGGATCAATGAAAGAACATGAATTTTATGTAGGTATGGAAGGTCGAGAGGTTTTCTGGAACATTCCTCTGCCGGCGTTTGAGATCCTACTTTTCGCACTTACGGCGGTCGCGATGGCCATTTTCGGCTATGGTGTCTACCGCCGCTGGCAGATGTGGAAAGCCATGGGCAAGCCGGAAATGCGTTTAGACAATATGGGCGAACGAGTGAAAGCCGTCATTCTTGAAGGGTTGTTGCAGGTGAAGACCTGGCGTGACCTTTATCCCGGCATCATGCATGGCCTGATCTTTTTCGGCTTTTTTGTTTTGATTTTCGGCGCCGCTTTTGACGCAGGTCAGCACCATGTCACGGAACCCCTGTTCGGCTGGACATTTCTCAAAGGCAATTTTTATTTAGGCTTTTCTTTCCTGTTGGATCTCTTCGGATTGTTCGTGCTGGTCGGTGTGATCATGGCGCTCGACCGCCGCTTCGTCACAAAACCCGATCGTCTGGGCTATAAGGGCAAGATGGACACCACGCCGGACGACGTGATTGTTCTGCTGCTCATCGGCGCCATCATTGTAACCGGCTTCATTGTCGAGGCTCTTCGTATTCACGTGACCAATCCGCCCTGGGAATACTGGTCGTTTGTGGGCTGGCTATTGGCCAAGACGTTTACAGGCGTCGAGTTGGATACCGCCCGCACACTGCATCTGGCGAGTTGGTGGGTGCATGCCATTCTGGCGCTCGGTTTCATCGCCTACATTCCCTATTCGCGTCTGTTGCATATGATTACGACACCCGCGAATCATTTCCTCCAGTCCCATAAGCCGACCGGTTACATTGAACCAATCCGTGATTTTGAAAACGCCGAGGCATTCGGTGTCGGCAAACTCGAGGAATTCACCTGGAAGCAGATCTTTGATTCTGACGCCTGCACTCGCTGCGGTCGCTGTCAGGACGGCTGCCCGGCCTATCTGACCGGCAAGCCCCTGTCGCCCAAGAAGCTGGTTCAGGACATTAAAACCTTCTGGCTGGAAAAGGCCCCCGCCGCGGTAAAAGCCGCTAAAGCAGGCGAGGTACCGACCGAAGAAGAAGGCGGGAAAGCGCTGGTCGGCGAAGTGGTCGATCTGCATGAACTGTGGGCTTGCACCAATTGTATGTATTGTATGGAACATTGTTCCTCGTCCATCGAACATGTGCCGAAAATTATTGACATGCGACGCTACAAGGTTCTGACCGAAGCGGATTTTGCTCCTGAGCTTCAGTTGACCTGCCGCAACATGGAGAACAATTCCAATCCCTGGGGTGTGGGTGCGCATCTTCGCGGCGACTGGGCCAAAGAGATGGGTGTCAAGACACTGGCCGAAGATCCCAACGTGGAATATCTGTTCTACGTCGGCTGTTCCGGTTCGTTTGACGATCGCGGCAAGAAAATTTCCGTCGCGTTTGCGAAGATTCTGCAGGAAGCGGGTGTCAGCTTCGGTATCCTGGGTAACGAGGAAGGCTGCTGCGGTGATTCCGCCATGCGTGCTGGTAACGAGTACCTTTTCCAGGCGCTGGCTCAGGCCAATATTGACACGATGAACGGATACGGCGTGAAGAAGATCATCGCCATCTGTCCGCACGGTTTTAACGCGATGAAAAAAGATTACCCCAATTTCGGCGGAAATTACGAAGTGTATCACCACACCGAGATTATCGCGAAGCTCATCGCCGACGGCAAAATCAAGCTGCCGGAAGCGTTGAAGGGCAGGTTTGTGTATCACGATTCATGCTTCCTGGGCCGCTACAACAAAATCTATGACGCACCGCGTCAGATTTTGAAGGCCATCCGCGGCATAGAAGTTGTCGAAATGGAGAGAACCCTCGACAAGAGCTTCTGCTGTGGCGCAGGTGGTGCGAGAATGTGGATGGAAGAAGATATCGGAGATCGCATCAATAACACGCGTACGAAGCAGGCGATGGATGTCAAGGCCGACACGATTGCCGTGGGCTGCCCGTTCTGTCTGACTATGATGGCCGACGGGATCAAGGATAACCAGATGACCGAGTCGATGCAGACCTGGGATCTTGCCGAACTGGTCGTCAAGGCTATGGGCAAGGAAGAAATCAAGCCGCCCGTGGACACTTGTGCGGTATAAAAAACAGGCTATAGGCAATAGGCTATAGGCTATTGATTGAAGCCCCTTGTCCTTGCCGGACAAGGGGCTTTTTCATAAGCACAACAGGAGAATAAAATGGATTATAAGAATATTTTATTGGAAATCAGTGAAGGGATCGCCCGGATTACGTTCAACCGCCCTAAAGTTTTAAACGCGATGAGTTATGAAGTGATGTCCGAACTGGCGGATGCGCTTAAAGTCTGCGATCGGGATGACGCGGTGAAAGTGCTCGTTCTGACGGGGGCCGGGGAAAAGGCATTTGTGGCGGGCGCGGATATTTCACAGATGCAGAATGCGACGCCGGTGGATATCATGAAGCTCATGGAGTTGGGTCAGGAAACCCTGCGTTTCCTCGAAACGATGGGGAAACCGTCGATTGCCGCCGTAAACGGTTTCGCGCTGGGCGGCGGCACGGAAATCGCGCTGGCCTGCGACATCCGGATTGCAGCGGAAAATGCCATGTTCGGTCAGCCGGAAATTCTCATTGGCATTCTGCCCGGATGGGGCGGTACACAGAGGCTGCCGCGACTGGTGGGCATGGGCATTGCCAAGGAGCTGATTTTGGGTGGCGGCCAGATCAGCGCGCAGCGGGCCTATGAGATCGGTCTGGTCAATAAAGTGGTCCCGCTGGCGCAGCTTATGGAAGAAGCAGGAAAGATGGCCGGGAAGTTCACCACCCTTCCGGGTTTTGCTTTGAAGATGGCAAAAAACAGTATCAATTACGGATTTGACATGTCCCTCGATAACGCGGTAAAGCTTGAACTTGGCGCGATTTCGCAGTGCTTCAGCACGCAGGATCAGAAAGAAGGCATGAAGGCGTTTCTGGAAAAACGAAAACCTGCGTTCATAGGTAAATAGGCTATTTGGCTGTAGGCTGTAGGCTATTAGGGCTGCTTTGTGGCCTCCGGCTTTATTCTTTTTTACGGATGACGGCGCTTTATACGCCGCACCTCTTAACCTAACAGCCTACAGTCTAACAGCCTACAGTCTAATAGGCTAATAGACTAATAAAAGGATTCGTTCAATGTCATTACATCTTGAAAAATTAGCATCCTTTCAGGGCAGAAAAGGCCCCCTGCTGCTGATCATCATGGACGGTATCGGCATCGGAAAGGCAGATGAAACAAATGCCGTCTACATGGCCGACACCCCCAACCTTGATCAATTGTTCAAATCTGATCTATATGTGCAGTTGAGGGCCCACGGTACGGCGGTTGGGCTGCCCTCGGATGACGATATGGGAAACAGCGAAGTCGGGCACAATGCCATCGGGGCAGGTCGTGTTTTTGAACAGGGCGCCCGTCTGGTCAACTTGGCGCTCAAGACCGGAAGGATCTTTCAATCCGGGGTCTGGGAGAACATCGCCAGGCGTTCCCAAAACGGAGGGACGGTCCATTTTATCGGGCTGTTATCGGACGGGAACGTCCATTCGCATATTGAGCAGTTGTTCGTTATGATCGATAAGTGCGCCGATCTGAATTTCAACAGGGTCAGGGTCCATGCCCTTCTCGATGGAAGAGATGTGGGGGAGCGCACGGCACTGGATTATATAATTCCCACAGAGGAAAAGCTCAAAAAGATCTGTAAGGAAAAAGGTTTTGATTACGCCATCGCCTCCGGCGGTGGACGCATGAAGGTCACCATGGACCGGTACAATTCCGACTGGAATATTGTAAAGAGGGGATGGGATACCCATGTCCTGGGTGAGGGCAGGAAGTTTGCATCCGCAACGGAGGCCGTGGAAACCTTCTACCGGGAAGATCCGAAGGCTACGGATCAGTATCTGCCTGCGTTTGTGATCACCGATGATTTCGGCATGCCCAAAGGCAGGATTCAGGACGGGGATGCCGTGATCCTTTTCAACTTCCGGGGAGACCGGGCCATAGAAATATCCAGGGCGTTTACAGAAACGGAATTTACTGAATTCGACAGGGGACCTCTTCCGGACATCTTTTACGCGGGAATGATGGAGTATGACGGGGATGCCCATATCCCCCCCCACTTTCTTGTTCAGCCTCCGGTGATTGATCACGTCATTAGCGAGTACCTTTGCGCGGCAAATGTCAAAACCTTTGCCGTATCCGAGACCCAGAAGTTCGGCCATGTGACGTATTTCTGGAACGGCAATCGCTCCGGTTATGTGGATAAATCCCTCGAGCAATATGTAGAGATCCCTTCCGACAGGATTGAGTTTGACCGCGCCCCGAAGATGAAGGCAAAAGAGATCAAGGATACCGTGATCGACCTGCTCAAGCGCGGCGATTATAAATTCGGAAGGCTGAATTTTCCCAACGGGGACATGGTCGGGCATACCGGCATGACGGATGCGGCCATGATTGCGGTGGAGACCGTGGATCAGTGTGTAGGTGAACTCATGGCTTGCATCAAAGAGATCGATGGCATTGCCGTGATCACCGCGGACCACGGCAATGCCGATGAGATGTTCACCATAGACAAAAAGGGCGCAAAATCGGTAAAGACCGCGCACAGCATCAATCCGGTCCCCTTTATGATCTACGATCCGCTGTATCAGGGCGAATACCGGATGGCGGATATCAAAGAAAAAGGTCTTTCCAATGTGGCGGCAACCCTGTTGAATCTTCTGGGGTATGAAAAACCCCGGGAGTATGATCCATCGCTGATCGAAATGGTCCACGTCGGGAAGCCGTAACTTTTGGAATAGTTTTTTGCAGATGAGCCCGCAGCCTATGCGGGGAAACAGGAAATGAATAAGAACACGGGGAACGGTTTGAGCCGGCGCACCGGACTCAAGAAGGGTTTCCTGCAGATTAAAGGATCATTATGCTGATTCATGGACGGGAATTTCAGATTGCTTCATTAAAAGAAATCCATTTCAAGATCGTTGATCGGATGAAAACGATGCCGAAAGGGAAGGTTTTGGACTTTCCCGCCGGGACGGGGCGTCTATCCTGGATGCTTCATCACGAAGGTTTCGATGTGCAAGCGGCGGACATCGGAACGGAAGGATTCTGCAATCCCGAGATTCCCATTGTCAAAGGCGACCTCGACGGCCGCTTTCCGTTTGAAGACGGGTTTTTCGATTACGCCTGCTGTGTCGATGGACCCGAACATGCGGAAAACATCTATCATACCTTCCGCGAGTTTAGCCGCGTGCTGAAAAAAGACGGGCTGTTCATGATGAGCTATCCGAACTATTCCAATATCGAATCCAGGATGCGCAACATCTTCTATGGTATTCTGGAACCGGTCGAGCCTTACAACGCGAAGGATTACAAAAACAACGGCCATATCTCCCGGCCGCCCTATGCGCTTTTGAAAATGGCGCTCAATTACGCCGGTTTCGAAATTGAAAGCATCGAAAGTGAAAAAATAAAGTACAATCAGTTGTTCTTGCTGCCGATGACCTTGATCATTTTTCTTTTCACGATCATCAAAGGGGAAAAAGGAATAAAAAAATACTGGCTCAATGAGAGCAATTCCTGGAAAGTCCTGATGGGCGGCAACGGCCTGATTATTCGTTCCAGAAAAGTCCGCTGATGCCGTTTTTTTGCGGTGGGATTGAATTTCTCTTGCCCGCAGGACATTTTTCACTTATAATCTCGCCGCTTCACGACAGTGAGGCAATATTCCCGCATGACCCGGTCCGTATCAGCGGGCGGGCATTCACTCAAGGAGGAAAAAATGAAAAAGATCCTATTGGCTGTCATGTTCGTGTTTCTGTGCAGCGTTATGAATGTTTACGCATCGGGATTGAAAGTGGGTGAAAAGGCGCCTGATTTTTCCTTGAAGGACGGCACGGGGAAAGTCTATACGCTTTCTTCGCCAAAATTTGAGGGGAAGGTCCTATCCATTATTTATGCTGATCCGGACGAGAAGGATTTAAACGTGCATGTTGAGGATGCGCTTCTCAAAGATCCGGGGCTGGATAGGAATGTCCGTTATGTTGGCATGGGGATAGCCAATTTAAAGGCCACGATAAAGCCTAATTTTCTGATTAAGAGCATTATTAAGAGCAAACAGGAAAAAACAGGCGCCGTCATATTACTGGATTATGACTATACGATTATCAATCTCTGGGGACTGCAGAATGATTCATCCAGCCTGGTGATTCTCGACAAAGAAAGGATTTGCCGCTATGTATATAACGGCAAGTTGCCTGCCGCGGAAGTTGAAAAAGCCTTAAGCATTATCAAGGAATATCAGGTGAAATAGCTTCCGGATCAAAGAAAGGATCAGGCGCCGGTTTGGAGGTGATGAGCCGGCGCCTTTTTTTATCAGGAACGGCGCAGAATTTTATATAAAAAAAAGGAACAGGGACCATGTCGGTAATTATTGATGGCAATAAAGTTTCTCAGGACATCCGCCTTCTGTTGCGTGACGAAACACGGGTGTTTAAGGAAAAAACGGGCATTGTTCCGGGATTAGCCGTTGTGCTGATCGGGGATGACCCTGCCTCTCAGGTCTATGTGGGACGCAAGGCAAAGGCCTGCGAGGAGGTCGGTTTTCTTTCGCGCGAATACCGGCTGCCTGACGGGACGCCCCAGACGGCTTTGCTGGATCTGATCGGCGAATTGAATGCGGATCGGCTCATTCACGGGATTCTGGTGCAATTGCCGCTGCCCAAACATATATCGACAGAGAAAGTTATTGCCGCCATTGATCCGCATAAGGATGTCGACGGTTTTCATCCGTACAACGTCGGCGGCCTCGTAACGGGGTCGCCGCTTTTTGTTCCCTGCACACCCCGGGGGATCATGGAATTAATCGCGCGTACCGGCATTGAGCTTTCCGGGAAAGAAGCGGTGGTGGTCGGGCGAAGCAACATTGTGGGCAAGCCGATGGCGCTTTTACTTCTGGCCGGGCATGCGACAGTTACCATCTGTCATTCCAAAACGAAAGACCTTCCGGCCGTGACCTCCCGCGCAGATATCCTGATTGCCGCTGTGGGCCGCGCGCACATGATTAAGGCGAATATGGTGAAAAACGGCGCGGTGGTCATTGACGTCGGCGTCAACCGCCTGGAAAACGGCAAGCTCGCAGGCGACGTCGCCTTTGATGAAGTCGAGCCCAAAGCCGGATTTATCACGCCGGTTCCCGGAGGTGTTGGCCCGATGACGATCGCGATGCTGATGAAGAACACGCTCGATGCCGCAAGGATGACCGTGAAAGGGTAGGGACATCAGGCTGCCGCGGTTTAAGGCTTACGGGTTTGAAGATATCGTTTTAATTCTTGCTTTTGTTTCTCAACATGCTGTGCGACGTTTTGCCGCGTCACGAAAACGCCGAAATCCTCCGGAGCCTTCAGAGGGCCGACCCCATAAATCCTGTTGATGATCATGTCGCCCAACCGGTAACGGTAGTGGCTTTCCTCGTAGTAATTCATGATATCGGTCGTCACGGAATTAAATCCGCTGAAATCGTAAAAATCCGTGATCTCTGCTAGCCTTTCCTTGACCGCGATCAGTCCGTCGGCGTAATTCATGTAGTAGTCGGCATAAATGGGATTGAGGAAAAAAGTAACGGTAAATTGATGCTTTTCAGATAGCTTCTTGATTTCCCGGACGGCATCCAGGCCCTCCCGGATGGTGTCCGGAGGATATGCCACAGGTTCATAGTCCCGGGATTCGAAGACGAACAGAGGATGGTCCGCCGCTTCGATGATCTTTTCCTTCGTATACCATAAGAGGCTTCGGCCGTTTGAATCAAAACTTAGTCTGACGGGCATTTGCCGCTTGATGATTTTTTTCATAAGGGTGGACATTTCGAATCTTTCGGGAAGACGGAAAAAGTATAGGAAAAAGAGCTTCAGACGCGGGGTGTTGCCGATGTCCGGATGCATGATTCGCAACAACTGATCTTCGTGGACGGTCGCGGACATTCTGAATGAGGCTTCTTCCAGTCCGATGAGGACGGATTGAACGGGGAGGCCTTTTTCCAGAAAATGCCGGATCACACGAAGATGTTCCCCCGGCAATCCTTCCGAATACCACATGTTGTAAAAATGGTTGTCGGTAATGTCGGAGACATCGATGACGGCCACCCGCGACGAACCGAACAGGAAGGCGTCAAAGCGGCCGGGATTCTGAAAAATAAATTCCGGGCTAAAAATATGCTGATTGAGTCCCCCCGGATAATCCGGATAGTCCGAAAGTATTTTTTTGTCCCAGTTAAACAGGGACATGCGCACCCCGTATGTGTCGGTCCGCATATTCAGTAAAACGACGGTGATCAGCAGGATCAGCGCGACTGTGACGCAAATGATAAACCACTTCTTGTTGCTCATGGCACCCATCACTAAAAGTTAAAGTACAAAAACACGCTTGGCGCGTTGAGGAGCAAAAGCGAATACGCGATCAGGAACCCGGCGGCCAGGGCGTTTTTCCAGCCGGGAACCATCTGATCGGTCAGCTCGTTCGAGTTTTTCGTAAACAGGATCACCGGAATCAGAATGATGCACAAAAAGTAGACATGCATTTCCGTTAACGGCAGGTTTTCACGCCAGGAGCCGAAACGCACACCGATGCTCGTGAGATTCTGCCAGAAAGGACTCTCTGCCAGTTTGGGCGACACAAATATTCCGTTTAAGCCTGCCATGCCTTTTAGTACCTTCTCCGTGTCCTGCCAGGTATTTGCCCGGAAAATGACCATGGAGAAATTAAAAAAATTAAAAAACAAAAGCCAGGCGAGCGCTTTATGCATACGCAGGCCTGTTTGTTTCCAGAATCGATAAATAATTGAGAGAGCCCCGTTGAGAAATCCCCATAGCACATAAGGCCAGGCGGCGCCGTGCCACAGTCCGCATATCAGAAAAGTCAACATAATATTGATATTCGTGCGGATTGTCCCTTTGCGGCTACCTCCCAGGGGAATATATAGGTAGTCTCTTAAAAAACGGCTTAGCGTCAGATGCCAGCGCTGCCAGAAATCCACTATGTTCAATGCTTTGTAGGGTGAGTTAAAATTAATGGGCAGCCGGATATTGAAAATAAGTGCCGCTCCAATGGCCATGTCCGTATAACCGCTGAAATCAAAATACAGCTGCATGGTATAGGAAAGACTGGTCAGCCAGGCCTCGGTAAATGTTAATGTGGTTGCCGTGTCATAGCCGCCGTTGGCGATGATCGCCAGCGTATCGGCGACAGCGACTTTCTTGAACAGGCCGATGGCAAAAATAAACAGGCCCCGGCGGACATTGTCGATGTTGAAGATTCCTGCGGATTTCGATTCAAACTGCGGGATGATCTCCTTGTGATAGGCGATCGGGCCGGAAACCACGTAGGGGAAAAAGGTCACATAAAGGCAATAGGTAAAAAAATCGTAACGATAGCCTCCATGACGGTAGATATCTGTAAGCCAAGTGATCTGCATGAATGTGTAAAAACTGATGCCGATCGGCAGAAGAAGCCGGATGGTCTGAATGTTGGCGGCAAAAAGCGCATTGATGTTGTCCAGAAAAAAATTGGAGTATTTAAAGAATCCCAAAAAGAGAATATTGGCGGCAATCGCGCAGATGAAAAGGATCTTCTTGTTGTCCGATCCCCGTTCGGCCGCGCCCGACAGCGCCGATCCGAAGGCATAGTTGACCACAACGGAGCTGATGAGGACCGCCGCGAAATAGACATTCCACAGTGACATGAAGCAAAGCGACGCGGCCAGCAAAAAGAGCTTTGCGAAGCGGGCCGGCAGCGTTTTGTGCAGCAGAAAATAAATTATGGCTACCAGGGGCAGAAAGACCAGAATGAAGGTGTATGAAGTAAAAAGCATAATCCACTCAAATGTCTTATCGGGGAATTCGATCCGGCCGCTTGATTGAGAAAAAAAGAATTTACGGCTACCATCGAAGGGTTTTATCCTTATATGAATTTCCTGCAATTTGCAAGAATTCCATGAAAAAACGGGCTGAGCAATAATAAAACGGCTTACCGCTGTGAATCAGGATGGTGGATTTTAAGGTACTCATGGAGATCACGCTTCTGTGTCGCGATATGTCCGGCGACGTTCCGGCTTGTGACCCGAATGCCGAAATTATCCCGATTGTCGTTTTGACTATCAAGCATGCGCCGGATTATTCTATCGCCGATTCGATAACTGTAGTGGCTCTCATCATAGTAATTCAAAGGGTTGGTGGTGACCGGGTTGAAACCGCTGAAGTCGTAGAAATCAGTAATCTGGGCAAGTCTCGATTTGATTTCAAACAATTCAAGCGCGTGATTGAGATAAAAAGGGGCGTAAAGAGGGGATATGAAGAAGGTAATCGAAAAACCATGCTTACGCGAAAGATCGATCAGCTCGACAATGGCCGTCAGGGCGTCATCCTTTTCCTTTTTCCCGTAGATTTGTGGTTCGTAGCGTTTTGGGGCATAAAGGAAAATAGGGTGCTCCGTCTTTTCAATCAAATGGTCTTTAGGAAGCCAACCCAGGTTGAGCCCCCGGCCATCAAGAACAAACCTGCCTTCTTTTTTTTCTTCCCATACGCGGTTACGCCATCGCTCCAACTCATAAAAATCGGGTTTCCGGAAGAAATAGAGCCGGAATATTTCCAGGCGTCCGGGGCCGCCCGCGTCCGGATGCATGACCCTTAAAAGATGATCCTGGCTTACAATCGAAGGCAGGGCGAAACAGAACTCATCCAATCCGATCACCACGGACCTGACTTTCACGCCTCTTTTTAGAAAAGCGCGGATAATGGCCAGATGCTGGATCGGTAGACCCTGTGAGTAGGACATGTTAAAAAAATGCCCGGTCGGGATCGTTTCCGGTTTCATCATGGATATTCTGGATGATCCGAAAAGAAAAGAATCAAACTTTTCCGGGTTGCGGAAGATGAATTCGGGATTAAAAATGTGCTGGTTGAGGCCGTCAGGATAAATAGTTTGGTTGATTTCGCCTTCGCCACTGAAAAGACTTAGCCGGACACCGTAATGGTCGATGTAAAAATTAACGCCGACAACCCAGACCGCGAAAAAAGCTGTTAAACACAAAGTCGATATCAGCCATTTTAGATAACTCATCCTTTTCACCTAAAAATTAAAATATAAAAATGAACTGGTCTGGTTTAATAAAAGCAGTCCGGCAATCAGCATGAAACCTGCCGCCAGCGCAAATTTCCAGTTTGGTGAAAAAGCCGCCAGGTATTCGTTTGAATTCCTGGTTATCAGCACAAACGGAATCAGTAAAATGCACAGGAAGTAGACCAGCCCGTCCGCCTGCGGGAGATTGGCTCTCCACTCGCCGAAGGTTACTCCGATCACCGTCAGAGACTGCCAAAAGGGATGTTCGGCCAGGTTATCAGAGACCACAATACCGTTTTGGCCGGCCATGCCTTTGAGGATATTGACGGCGTTGTCCCAGTCGCGGGCGCGGAAAAAGACCCAGGTGATATTGATGAAATTAAAGGTCAGGATCCAGGCAATCACTTTATGCATGCTGAACCCTGCTTTGGTCCACAACCGGTGAACGCAAAGCGCCGAGCCGTGAAGAAAACCCCAGAAGACGAATGTCCAGGCCGCCCCGTGCCAAAGGCCGCCGATGAGAAATGTGAGCATCAGGTTTACAAGCGTCCTGTATTCTCCCGCCCGGTTGCCGCCCATCGGAATGTAGATGTAGTCTCTGAGAAAACGCGACAGAGTGATGTGCCAGCGGCGCCAGAACTCTCTGATATCCAGTGATTTATAAGGAGAGTTGAAATTGGCCGGAAGTTTGATGTTGAACATCAAGGCGACACCGATGGCCATGTCGGTGTAGCCGCTGAAGTCAAAATACAGTTGCATCGTGTAGGATAGACTGGTCAGCCAGGCTTCCGTGAACGTCAGGGCGGCGGAGGTGTTGAATCCGCCGTCCGCGACCAGCGCAAGTGTGTCGGCGAGAGCGGTTTTTTTAAAAAGACCTATCGAAAAAATGAAAAGACCCCGGCAAATATTTGCCGGATCGGGGCGCCGGGTCTCAACCGACTGAAGTTGGGGGATGATTTCATGGTGGTAGGCAATCGGGCCGGAAATAACATAAGGGAAAAAAATTACATACAGACAATAAGTGGGGAAATCATACCGGTATCCCCCGTGGCGGTAAATGTCCGTGAGCCAGGCGATCTGCATGAATGTGTAAAAACTGATCCCGACAGGCAGCAGGATATGGAGCGCGCCGATATGGGAACCGAAAAGTGTGTTTACATTGTGAAGAAAGAAATCGGCATACTTGAAAAACCCTAATAAAAGGATATTGAGGACGATTCCCGAAGTGAAAGCAGCGATTTTCCGACGTCCTTTCGCGCGGGAAAGCGCCGCTGCACAAAGGTAATTAAAAAGGACGGAACCGATCAACACCAGCGCGAACCAGACGTTCCAGAATCCCATGAAGCCAAGCGATGCAATGATCAGATAGAGGCGGGCCCATTTTACGCCGGCCAGTCTTTGCAAAACAAAATACCCCGCCACGGCCAGAGGCAGAAAAAATAAAATAAAAAAATAAGAATTAAAAAGCATCGTTTGATTTAAAACCCTTTCGACGAAGCTGTCTCCGGTCCGCCCGGGATGCTAACGCAGCAGGCCGACAATACGGAAAATCCTGTCAAATCGTGCTTCCCAGCTATGGCAGGCCAGGGCCCGCGCGCGGCCCTTCTTTCTGACCGTGTCGGCCCGGTCGGGATGCGCCAGATAATACCGGATTTTAACTTCCAGATCATCGAGATCTCTGTAGGTCAGGATTTCCTCGTCAGGTGTAAAGAAATTTTCGAGTTCGGGGTGGTGTTCTGTCAGATAAAGTCCCCCGCTCATCGGAATTTCGAAGTCGCGCCCCTTGAGGCAAAACGTGTCCCGGTGACCTTCAATGCCCCCGAAGCCGAGATTGATGCGGCTTCGGGAATACATCCGGACCATCTCTTCCACCCCCAGCGGTCCCCGGGGCCAGCCGAAGCCGTAAGCCTCTACACGGATGCCCCTTCTACCGAGCTCGTCGACGACGGTCTGACGATTTCCGTAGCGCTGGCCGACAAAGGACACATCGATGGTTCTTTCAAGATCAAAGGGTCTGTGAATGTCCGGGTTCGCGCCTTCCGGCAAATAAATCGGCCGTGCCTCCTCTACACAATATTTCATAAGCGCGTCTTCGGTACTGGTCCAGCACAGATCAAAAAAGCGGCCGATATCTTTGGTTCCGAAGGCACGGCCCCCGCGGATTTTACCCACGAAGTGTTCCTTGTCGTTGAGCGCGAGATTGACCATCGGGATGCCCTGCTCGCGTAATCGATCGAGAATTCGGGGTTCAAGCGTTTCCCCCGACACGTACATGAAAATCACATCCGGCCGGGATTCTCGTATCCATCCGTCGAGCGTATTCGCGAGGGCTTTATTCATCCGAAATTTAACCTTGTTTTGCCAATCTCCGGAAGAGGCGGCAAACGGTTTTCCCCAGTCGAAATGGCGGACCGGACCAAATTTTTCCAGGGCAGGCGCGAGTGAATAATTTTCCCAGTTGTGGTGGCGGTAAACCGCGATGATCTGAAGGTTGCCCTTGTCCTTGGGCTGAAGGCCGGGGAAGTTTTTCCTTAAAGCGGCCGCGAGCGCTGTGTCGTCCGGTACGCCCAGTCCCCGTCGCTGAAATTCCGCGGCGTAGCAGCGGTTTTCCTTTTGCAGCCGCCGGCTGTTTTGCCACAGACGAAGCCGCCTGCGGTATTTTTTCAACGGATCGTTCATGGATTCTTTCTGATGGTGTAAAGGCGCGCGCCGTTGGATTTATCCACGCGGTCGTTCATCATGTTCAAGACATGCCCCGCGTCCAGCGCCGGAATCGATCGCGTTTGCGCAACGTCCACGCAGATGAGTAGCGCGCCTACGCCCGCGCCGGTCAGGCAAAGATCCGCATCCCCGGGTATCCGTTCGCAAATGCCGTCTTTGATATTCTCCCAGCGAGTGGCGACATATTCAGCCGGAATGTCCACAAAACCGATGTTGGGCCGGCTGTCGAAGCGCTCAAACCACGCGCGTAAGCTGGCTTCATTGAAGTCGGAATTTAATATGACCAGATTTCGTCCATCCATCGCGCGGGCGAAATCCGCCGATGACAGATAGGCGTAAATCGCATAAAAGGGAACGTAGTTATCGGCGTGCAGACGAACGCGGTGCAGACGGAGGAAATCGAGAAAATCCGCGCCGCCGGTGTCCGGTTTCTTTTTGAATAAGGATAAAAGCCCGGAAGGGCTGTTTAGTGCGTTTCCGGGATAAACCAATGGCGCCAGAAGGCCGGTATCCGCGAGGGATCGCAGGGCCGTTACATGCCGGGGCATGACCTGGTGGATGACGGCCACGGACTCGGCCTGGCGGTAAAGGCCGTTACAGCCGAGCGTATAGTTGTAGAAAGCGTACTCGCCGTCGGCGAATCGTACGACCGGAAGGGGTTGCTTATTTTGCAAAGCCCGCATGAGGCGGCCATGCAGCCAGTCGAGATAGTCATCTCCAGTTTCAAGGTCGGGGGCAAACAGGCAGACTTCCTGCTTGAGGACTTCATTGGAGAAAATCCGGGCTACCGGCTCATTGTCGATGCCGGATACGATAAGAGGGTGAAAACGAAAGGATCCGTCGGATAAAAGTTCATCCAGATAGCGCTTTTTAGTCATGCATTACATCCTTTTTCGAGCAACCACAGCGTAGCTTCCGCCGGTGTAAAGCCCGGCGATAATCCTTGCCAGGGCGGGAGGTACCCTAGCCTTTTGCAGTGTCTCTTTGACGTAGTCCGACAGGTACGTTTTCCGCCGGAGAATTGCAAAGCCGTGCCGGTCGAGTAGAGCTTCCAGGGAGCGGGGCGTAAAGTGATAAAAATGAAACGGCAGATCCCAGTGCGCCCAGCGGCTTTGGTAATGCCGGGCATCGTACCCTTCGGCATTCGGCACGTCAACCACCAAAATGCCGTCGTCCGCGAGCCAGCGGCGGGCGGCGGCGACTGAAACGTTGGGGTCATGCGTGTGTTCCAGGGAATGCCACATGGTGATGACGTCAAATCGGGCCTGCCCCGGATCGATGGTTTCGATAGCGCCCACGTGTACCGGTACTTGAAACACTTTACGGATATGTTCCGCCGCCGCGTCCGACACATCGATACCTTCCACTTCGTATCCGCACTCGCGGCAGGCCAGCAGAAAGTAACCGCGGCCGCAGCCGATGTCCAGCAGGCGGCCGCTTTTTTTGAAGCGATGAAAAAAGCGCAGGCGATGATCCTCCTGCTTCAGGCGGCGCGCGAGTTCGTCGGAGCCAGGCTTGAGCTCCCCGGCGTAGTGACCGTCAAAATAAACTTTGTCGTACAACGCTGTCAATTCCCCGGGCTCCGGCCGGGGATCCAAAACGCCCAGGCCGCAGCCGTCGCATTTCAGGACTCTCCAGCCTTTTTCCTCATGCAGAAGTTCTGCGATCCGCCCGCCGCAGATGATACAGTTTTTACCGTTGCCTGTCATGGGGTCCCCGCCTTTTCCATCGCCCGGACAATGACATCCGCGACGACGCGATGCCCTTCAGGAGTCAGATGATCGTCGAGGACATAGAAATGCGACGCATTCAGGTTTTGCGTGAGATCCAGGATGATCAGATTTTCCAGAAAAGACGGATGACCATCCGTCGAGGTTTTTTGCTTCAGTTCGGCGACGAAATCTCCGGACCGGTTTTTGCCGCCCAGATCTACAATAATGATCGGCAGGCCTTTAATCAGCGACTGGAACTGTCCGAGCACGTGGACAAACAGATCCGCCTCGGATTGCAAAATGGACACGTGGGCAGGCGCAAACCGGGCTTCTCTGAATTTTTTTTGAATTTTCATCCATACATATTTCCCGAAATAATAATGCTTTGGCCGGCTGTGTATTTCCGTGATGTGATGGAACGTTTCCTCTCGCATGATTTGCGGCTTGTTGCCGTTTAGATAGAATTTCAGATTTTCATCGTAATCGTCACCGCAGTATTGAATGATCAGATATTTCAGATTTGAGCGGTCAATTTTGTCAAGCATAAGCATTTCACGGACCGTCCCGAAGGAAGGGATGGACGTATTGAGCACTTTGAGGTTTGTTTTCCTCCCAAGGAGTGCGGTAAATGTTTCGTCCTGGCCGACGCCCCAGCCCAGTGCGTAGGAATCACCCAAGACGATAATTTCCGGAGAGGTTAGCGCTTCCTCGGAGTCGCGGACGCCCAGGGAATTGATGCAATAACGGTTGGAATATTCTCTTTCCGTGAAGACAAATTCGCCAGGATTCAACGTGTAGCCGAAATCGGGAGAATACCGGCCATAGCCTTTCAGAAACTGCATGACCTTGCGTTCACCCTGCACGTAGAGATAAGCCATGGCGTTTTGGAATTTCGGGCTCCGCCTTCTTAAAGCATTCGGATGGCGCACGAAAAAAAGCATCACCGCTTCCGCGATGATCAGGATGAGGACAATGGAAAGAATGACAAAAAAAGCCGCCATGGTGGTCTTCCTTCAGGATGTCGCCAAATCCAGCGCGATCCGGTAGCAGGTGATTTTGTTCGCATGCGCCTGCGGGTTGCGGGCGAAGGTTCCGGTCAGTCGCAGGCTCAGCAAACGGTATCTGGCTTTGAGCGCTTCGGCCTGCTTGATCCGCGAAATGGTTTCAGGCCGGTAATGCTTGGAATAAAAAAGATATTCCGCACGCAGTTTTTTTTCGAAAACAGCGGGTCGCGGCGTTTGCTCTTCGCTTTGGCCGCCCCAGTGAAAGACCTGGGCGTCCTCAATATAAGCGATCGCGAAGTTCCTCTGCCGGATGCGCCAGCATAAGTCCTGGTCTTCGCCGTAGAGAAAAAAATCCTCGTCAAACCCGTTTAACTCGCAGATCAGCTCACGCCGGACGATCATGAAAGCGCCCAGCACACAGGCGATGTGTCCGGTGAGACCAGCTGTTTCGCCGGATGCGTGTTTTTCTCCCGGATAGCGATAGGAAACCGATGGCTGAAGACTGCCGTCCGGATTGAGAATTTTCGCTCCCGCAAGCCCCACGTCGCCATGCTCGTCCATGTAGGCGGCAGCCCGCGTCAGCGTGTCGGTTTTGACGGCTGTGTCGGGATTCAGATAGATGATATAACGTCCGTGGCACAAAGGCAGCGCCTGGTTGTTCGCGGCGGCAAAACCCCGGTTGGCATCGTTCGCGATCAGCCGGACTTCCGGAAACGATTCGCGGATGCGCGAAACACTGTCATCGGTGGAGGCGTTGTCGACTATAAAAATTTCCTTATCGCCTGCAGCGGCTTTCAGGGAAGCCAGGCACGCGAGCGTGAGATCTGCTGTATTGTAGGAAACGATAATGACGGATACATCCATAATTCAATCAGCCATGCCCTTTTTCTTTTCTTCGATAATCTCTCTGTAGAGCCGGGCGTATTTTTCAGCCGCGGCGGCCCAGGTGTTTTGCCGTGCGCTATCAAGCGCCGCCTGTGACAGGGTCCGGCGCGTTGCCGGATCCGTCATGCATTGAATTTTCATGGCGATATAGCGCGTGTCGGTGACATCATGGATCACAAAGCCGTTTTCGCCTTCGCGCACCACATCCTTCGCGCCGACGTTGCCGCTGACGATGACCGGCAGGCCCGCCGCCATGGCCTCGAGAACGACCATGCCGAACGTGTCGAATACCGACAGCATGATATAGGCGTCTCCCGCCAGGTAATGGTGAATGAGCCTGTCTTTATCCAGGCGTCCCGTAAAGATGACATTTGCGGCGACGCCCGCATCGCGCGCCAGGCGGGCGTATTTTTTTTCATTGCCTTTGCCCGCGACGATCAGGCGGGCCGAAATGCCGCGGGTCTTGAGGTGTCCCAGGGCTTCAAGAATCGTGTCTAGGCCCTTGATTTCAAAATTCATCGATGCGAACACCAGAACAAATTCATCCTCCGCGATGCCATATTTTGCACGAATGCCGGCGCGGACGATTTCACGGTCGGGTATCTGGTAGTCTTCCGGCTCGACGCCCGGATGAATCACGGCGACTTTTTCAGCGTCCACTCGATATTCCTGGAGGAAAATATCTTTCGTCAGGTTCGAGACAGCAACAAATTTCCTGCATCCGCCTTCGCAGACAAGTGTTCTTTCCATCCAGGCGGTGGCGGTATCATAGAGGCTCATGCGTTTTTGTCGGATATTGCGGACCCAGTAGCGGTGCGGAATGCCGTGGAGCGTGAAAAGGTCGGCGTTGAAAATACGGTCGTGCGAGTGGATCAAATCGAATGTGCTGGCAGAAAGCCTTCTGTGGACGAACCAGGCGAAGCTCGGCGTGGTCAAAAATTTCGGAAAGGTCAAGATGGGGACTTTGGAAAAAGTGACGCCCGGATGATGGCCTTCCCAGCGGTTGGTAAAAACAGAGAATTGAAAGCCATGGTCCGCGTGCAGGCGTCGTGTCAATAGGGCGACGAACTGCTCGGCGCCTCCGACCAGGCCGAATTTGGGGATCACCACTGCGATATTGCGCATCTGTGAAATCTTTTTCTCCATTTTTAGGGAGCTCTAGCATAGATAACAGAAAAAATCATGTTTTAATAATCACGACGATATGTTATTGAGCCGGCAATTGAAGGGGCGAAGTGATGATAAGATACTATCGTTTGTGGAAACATTTTAAGAACGGGTGGCTTTACCCGGCCTACAAGCACGGGTTTTCCGTGATCCTCCCCCTGCTTTTTGAAACCCGCAGCGGTGTTTATGTGGAGGTACCGGAAAGGCTGTTGCAGACATTCAAAGAGATTTTCATGGATGAATGCTATCTGGCCGGAAGAGAGCGGGATGTCCCTTCAGACGGCACGGTTATTGACATTGGTGCCAATGCGGGCTACTTCACACTTTTTGCGGCCTCACTGTATCCGCAAGCCCGTCTTCTGGCCTATGAGCCGATTCCGGTCAATTATGCGCAGCTTGCGCGCCACCGCGATTTGAACCCCTCACGTAAAATTTACTGCTTTGCCGCCGCGGTGGCCGGGCATTGCGGAGAACTCCAACTGTCTTTTGACGCGACCGATTCGTTCACCACCAGTGCGACAATGCTGTCTGTAGACACAACTGCTTCAAATTCTTTTAGCGTCGCCTGCGTCACCCTCGAAAAGGTGTTCGAAGTCAACCGGATTGAAAGATGTGACTGGCTCAAAATGGATTGCGAAGGAGCGGAGTATGATATCCTGTACTCCACGCCTTCCGATATTCTCAAGCGCGTCGATCAGATTGCCATGGAAGTCCATCGCGGCGAAGGCGACAATCAGAATATCGAAGCACTCGAAGCGTTTTTAAAACAGCAAGGCTTTTTGACGCGACGCCGTCCGATCGGCATGCTGTGGGCCTGGCGGGCCTGAAGGCATCATCTGGGGACTCATTTATGGCAACCTGGGAAAAAATCAAGGCATTCCTGAAAGTCGATGATGCGCTCGCTCCCGGGCGCAACCATCACGTTGACGCCTTAAAGGGATTTACGATCATTTGCGTTGTGTTCGCCCACTCGATCCAGATCCATCATCCCAACTTCAACGAAAATCGCGTTTATCTGATCATGTTTACCTGGGCAATGCCGTTGTTCATGTTGTTGAGCGGTTTTATTCTATCCTTGCAGTTGAAAAACACTCTCTTGGGCTACCTGAAAAAGAACACCCTGCGGTTGATGGTTCCCTTTTTTGCCTGGGCTCTGGTCACCTATGTCTTGTTTCACGCTGCTCAGGGCGGAAACCCGCTGGCCTACCTGTGGAACGTTGTCAAGGCACCCGGTAGCGGTTTGTGGTTCCTGTGGGTCTTGTTCATCAACAGCACCTTCCTTTTTTTCGTGCTCAAGCTCGTCGAGATCAACCACTGGACACGATGGGAAAATTACTTTGTCATTGCAGCTATCCTGGTTTCCCGCCTCGCATCGGCCGACATTTTTGCGCTGTCAGAAGTCAAAGTCTACTTTCCGTACTACGCGGCCGGCTTTTTTGCTTACAAGTACTATGATTTTCTGAAAGCCAAACGGAAAATCTTTTACGCAGTGGCTCTCATTATCTTTCCTGTGTTGGTTTTCGGTTACAGGAGAAACGAATTTCCCACTTTTTATCCGATGCTGCAGCAGATCTTCGGCGAAACGGGCATTGCACGTCTCATCGTCTCCATTTACAAGTACGTGGTTGCTTTCGCGGGAATGGCCTTTTCTTCGTTTCTTCTGGAACTAGTCCGTAAATCCCGGATCTATGCCGTAGTGTGCTGGGTGGGAACTCTGTCGCTGGACATTTATGTTTGTCACGCGAATTTCCTTTTCCTGCCGGGATTCGGTGAGGGAGGATGGCGCTATTTTTCCGTTGGCGTCATGGCGATTCTAGGGTCGCTTGCGCTGACGCTTCTGGTTTTGAAACGGTTTCGAGTCACCCGGATGCTATTTTTGGGTGAGCACCGCTAAATCGGTTAAAATATTAAATAGTCTGTTTTAGCTTGGCAGGGAATCATCGATGCGGGATCAAACAAGGGAATCGGGTCTGGATCTGATCAAGGCCGTCTGCATTGTGCTGGTTGTGATCTGGCACCTCCAGCCGATCCGGGCCGAAATGCTTCCGGATGCCTGCGCTGCTGCGTTTTGGGGAAAACAGGCAATCGGGTTCTTCTATCAAAACCTGTCCCTTCTGGCCGTGCCTTCCTTCGTTCTCATTTCACTGTACCTCTTTATCAGCAAATTATCCCGGTCCGGGGATTACTGGAAAAAAAGGTTTTTAAGGCTGTTTCAGATTTATGTCTTCTGGGTCGGCATTCAGTTCATTTTGTATCTGCTGCTGGGAGGAGAACTGCCGCTTCCTTTAAAGACCATTCTCCGTTCGGGAGGGCCGGACCTTCCCCTGACGCCGGCCATCCCTTCCATCTTTTATTATCTGTTTATTTTGATGGTTTCCACGCTGCTGGCGCTGATATTTTTCAAGCTGCCGGATAAACTGAAACCGGTCGTATCGCTGGTCGTGATTTTCGGGTCGATTGTTTATTTTCTCGTGACGCCGCTGATCGGAAGGGGCGTCGATACCAGATCCATGCTGGGTTATTATATTTACATTCCTGTCGCGTATTATCTGTACCGGTATAAAGACCAGTTTGTCCGGTACCGGTGGGTGTTCCTGACCGGTTTTATTTTGAGCGTTGTCTACGAGTGGGCGTTCAGCGGCATGACCTCGGCCTATGCGAGATTGCCGGTCTTTTTTGGCGTCTTGTTTTTTGTTTCGATGTTTATTTCCAGTCGGGCTGGAACAAATCCGGCGACTCGCTTCCTGTCGATATACTCGCTGGGTATTTTCGCTCTGCACCCTTACTGGATGGCTGCCTTGATGATTGTATCGGGTGCCTTTTTGTTTCCAGATGGTGTTCTGGCTGCCGGGGGAGTGCCCGCGGGTGTGTCGCTTTTTGTTGCGACGTTCATCCTGACATGCCTTTCTGCCTATGGGCTCGGGAAAACAAAATTTCGAGTCTATGTTTCATAAAAAAGGCTCTTCTGGGTTTGTTGTGCATAAATTTAGCTCAAATCCTGCCCATCTGCCGCTCACTCCGGAATCATGTATTCCCTTCAGGATGGTTTGCTTTTCAAGGCAATTGTCTGCCTGCCGCTTACCAATATATCGTATCCCTCCGCCTTGAGAACAGGCAGCAGCAATCTCCCCTTGCCGCCGTTTCCAATATCGGTGTCATCAATGACGATGATATTTCTATCGCTTAATTTATCCTTTGCCGCCAAATAGGCCAAAAGATGATTTTCAGCATATTGGCAGCCGGGAAGGACATCCCAGGCATCAAGAAAAAGCAGATCGATTTTATTTTTGAATTTTTTTAGAAATCTGAGTCCGTCACCCCATAATACTTTCCCATTCTTAAATTCACGCACACTCTTTCTGGCAATCCTCACTGCCTTGAAATCAATGTCCACTGAAAACACCTGCGCTCCGGTCATGCACCAGAAATATGTTGAATGACCATCGTTGCAACATTGACGCATTTCTGACACGGGATGATTCATGGGTTGCCGCATACAACCGATTTCTACTATCGTCTTGCCCGACATCGCGGAAAAAAGCGCTATGGCCGCCTCCAAATATTTTTTAGGCTTCCCACGCTCATTCTGTTCTTCAAACGTCAGAGCAGAATGCTCGAATATTTTATCTTTAAAACCAAGGGTTCTTATGTTCTCTATAATTTGTTTTACGTTATCCACAATCGGTTCCTCAAACTGTTTCTCATCCATATTTTTTGACTAAAGCATAATCACTTAGTTCTGTCAAAATAATTGCAGCTGAATTCAAATAGCCCGCGCCAGGGTGAAATAACCATAATTTCATCCTATTCACCACAAATCATTTATGATAAGCAAATAAACGTAATGCGACGCGAAGCAATGAATAGATGGAACCTGTTATGTATGATGCAATCATGCCCGTTACTCATCAGCACAATAATATCGCACACGTATCGATCGTATCGCTGATGCGAAACGTGGCACCGCGCCACATTTATGTTATAACACAAAAAGACAACTTTCCTTTTTTTGAAAGACTTCAGGAGATTTACCCCGTTGTGACAGTCGACGAGAATAGCGTAATTCCAGAAATCAATTTACCATCTATAGCAAAATATATTGAAAATGCCGGGCAGAATCGTGCAAGAGCAGGATGGTATTTTCAGCAGTTTTTAAAAATGTCCGCCTGTTATTTACCAAACATTACAGATCATTACCTGATATGGGACGCGGATACAGTCATGCTCAAGCCGATTCATTTTTTAAGTGAAAAGAATCAGACTTTGATTAAACCTTCTTCGGAATATCATCAACCTTATTTCGAAACGTATAAAAAATTGCTGGACAAAACCAGAAATGTTGATTTTTCATTTATTAGCGAGCATTTCTTCATCAAAAGCGCTTATATGAAAGAATTGATTGCTGCGATTGAAGAACACGCCTCTTCGAAGCGTCATTGGGTATGGACCATCATGAATGCTGTGGAGCCAAAACTTTTATCTGGAGCAGGTTTCAGTGAATATGAAACCTACGGAAATTTTGTCAATACCGTTCATCCGGAAACTTTTGTTTTAAGACCGCTTAAAACCATCCGATACGGCGCAAGACGTTTTGGACCGATCCCAAATCGTTACGATCTTTACCGGTTGTCGTTATCCCATTCATATGCCTCTTTCGAAAGTTGGGACACAGAAGGCCGCCCTCTAAAGATATGGGCTGAAAAATTATTATCCGCCTTCATTTACTACGCAAACCCGAGGCGTTATTTTGGCAGTTGAGATTATGATGATTTATTACAGGCGATTATTTTCGAATTTGCATTCTCAAGTCTTCTATAACACGAGCTGTTCGTGAATCTACACTTCATCCGGCACAAGGCCGTCTGCAATGGTTTCATGATCCTGGAGCGCGACCGGGGGTAGCCACCCGAAAGGCGGGTTCAACTGCCCTGCGGCACAGGACTTTCCTGTCCGGCCAGTCTCCATAAGATGCCAATCATCGCAAGGTTGATGTATATGACGGTGGCCTGAGTTCCGAAAAGAGCGTCGGCAAAGACGGCTTGCGCCATGAAGGATAACAAACAGGCAAGCAGGCATATCGCCCATGAACGGAAAAATTCCTCCCGCCGCCTTCTGAAGATATCCCACAGCATCCAGATTGCCGCCGCGAAAATCAGGCCGAACAGGGCCAGTCCTACAAGCCCGGTCCGTATGGCAACATCCAGAAATGTGTTATGGGTGGAGGTAATAATCCGCCAGGGTTCCTGCTGATACTCTTTCGGCAGTCTGGCATTGTATAATTTTAAATCCACAAGATAGGGATTGCCGTAGATTTCGCCTCCGTATCCCACGCCGGTAAAGGGTCTGTCCTTGATGACTTCCCAGGATAGACGAAACATGCTGATGCGGATATCCTGTGTCATGCTCTCTCTCTGGAGACGGTCCTTCATGCCGGGCATGAAAACCAGCAGCGCGACGGCAACCGCAACAAAAATCAGATTTTTCTTTCGGTCCACGCACAAAACGATAAGTGCCACGCCCAGGCCGATCAGGGCGCCGCGGGACTGATTGAGCAGCGTGGCAGCCGTCAGCGTAAGAAAAGACAGAAAATACAGCAGGCGATAGACGTTGGAAGAAGTTCTGTGCAGCCTGTAGAGGCTCAGGACTGCCGCGAAAACCGTCGTGAAACACATAAAACCGATGTACATTTCCTTAAAGGTTAGGCCGAATCGCGTGGTGATGGTATGCCCCTCAATGCCATAAAACAAAATGAGCCCCCCCACGGAAAAAATCATTGTGGAGACAATGACGAGGATGGAAATTGTTTCCAGCCGGTTTCGGGTCACGCAGAAATTCACGAGCAGAAAAAAGACGATCAGGTGCTCCAGAAGATGGCCTCGCAAGTCGTGGAGCGTGTTTTGAAAATCCAGAGTGAAGAAAAGGCCGATGACTGCCCAGAGGAAAAAAAGGGCAAAGGGTATGGTCAGGGGCAGACGCAGCGAAAAGTCTGTTTTTCTGAAGACCAGCAGGATGATCAGCGCCAGGATGGACAGGTAATAACAAAACTCCTTTAAGCTTGCCAGCGAAAGGGGGTTGACGAAAATATAGATTCCCATCAGGACGGGAATGGAAAGAGTCAGATAAATAAAAAATTTGTCCGGTGCGGACGATTCAGCGGGGATGGAAAGCTGCAAATAATTTTTTAGATTCTGTTTCCAATTCATCATTTTCTTCATGGTTGGATTCCTTGCTTTCTGAAGTGCGTTCAGGTGATTAATGGTGAATTTAAATTGCGACATCTGCAAATTTGTGCGATACAAAACACGAAAAAGCGATTTTATCAAGAAATATTTGAATTCGCTGTTTGTGAAGAAAAATCAGAAGTTGGCTTATGAAATTTGAGGGTGGGATGGGAGAAATTCCCCTTTCTGTGGCAATCATCACCAAAAATGAGGAAGAGAACATCGCCTCTTGCCTGACGAGCGTTGCCTTTGCCCGGCAGACGGTCATTGTCGATTCAGGAAGTGAAGACGCGACGCTGAAGATTGCGGAATCTTTCCAATGCGATATCTTTTGCGAGGACTGGCAGGGTTTCGGCCCGCAAAAACAGCTGGCCGTTAATCAATGCACCCAGCCGTGGATTCTGGTGCTCGATGCCGATGAACGGATCCCGCCGGAAACGGCGGCTGTCATTCGGAGGATCGTGACGTCGGCCGATACGCTGCCTGCGGGGTTTTCTTTTCCCCGGAAAAATTTTTTCCAGGGTCGCTGGATCAAACACGCAGGTTGGTGGCCCGACCGGGTAACCCGTCTTTTTCGGGTTGGGGCGGGAAAGATAACGGACGCCGCCGTACACGAAGCAGTGGACGTTCAAGGACCAGTCGAACCGCTGGACGTCCCCATTGAGCATTACACGGAAAGCCGCCTGGACAGGATACTCCAGAAAATCGACAAATATTCGACGCTCGGCGCTCAACAGTCGTTTGCAGAGGGGAAAACCGCCTCACCGGGTTCGGCTTTTTCACGTGCCGCTTTTACCTTTATCCAGGATTACTTTTTCAGATTGGGAATTCTCGACGGAAGGCAGGGGTTGACGCTGGCCGTCACCGATTCCGTCAACAAGTATTTCAAGTACGCGAAATTGAGCGAGCTGGTCAGGGTCAGCCGCCTTGGAAATCAGGCCATGAAAGACCGGGCTGCGGGAAAGTAAAGCCAAAGATGGACATTTCCGTCATTATCGTCAACTGGAACACCCGGGGGCTTCTGCAGGATTGTCTGGATTCCGTCTATCAGACCATGGCCTCTCTTTGCTTGGAGATTATCGTGGTGGACAACGCTTCATCCGACGGTTCCGTCTCCATGCTCAAAGAGCGCTATCCGCAGGTCCATGTCATTGCCAATTCCGCAAACAGAGGTTTCGGCGCAGCCAACAATCAGGGCTTTTCAGTCATGAAGGGGACGTATGCCCTGCTTTTAAACACCGATGCCGTCCTGACGCCTTTCGCGGCTGCAAAACTCTGGACATTCGCCGAGGGTCATTCCCGCGCGGCGATTGTCTGCGGACAGCTTTTGAACGCCGACGGCAGCAAACAGAATTCCGTCGCCTCGTTTCCAACATTGCTTTCGCTGGCGACCAACACGTCGCTTCTGGAATATCTTTTCCCCGGCAAATATCCCAGCAAACGCTATGAGCATCATGCGCCCCTGGAAGTGGATTCCGCCATCGGCGCCTGCATGCTGATCCGCAAACAGGCCCTGGATGAAGTTTCGCGTTTTGATGAGCGGTATTTTTTCTTTTTCGAGGAGACGGATCTGGCCTTCGCCATGAAGCGCGAAGGCTGGGAGGTCTGGCAGGTGCCGGACGCATTCATTTACCATTTGCAGGGGCAGAGTATCGGGCAAAACGTCCAATCGCGCATCGAGTTTTACCGTTCCCGCTATCAGTTTCTGCGCAAGTGGCGAAGCCGTCCGGCCTTTATCCTGGCAAGTTGTCTCCTGTTTGTGCGCCTCCTGGTGAACTTCCTTTTGAGTCTGTTCGGCACAGGTTTCACTTTCGGGCGGGTCAGAGCGTTCAGGCAAAAACTGTTCACTTACCAAAAGATTATTCAATGGCATTTCAGGCGCTGAAACAATCGGCAAACTCAATGCAGGCTTAGGAATACGTTGACAGAGCCGGTGCGTTTGGGTATGAAACAGAAGTCTTCCCGCTTAGTTGCTTTTCTTCGTGATGTAACTGAGGGGGCGGAGCTATAAGAGGAGAAATAAAATAACACAGAAACGGAGAATATCGGGATGGATTATCTGTACGCCGTTTTAAAATCCTGCGTGGATCCAGTGTTTGTCGTATTCGTTCTGCTCGTCATAGCTGTGGCGCTGTGCTGGTTTAGCGTAAAGAAGAATGGAGGAGCCCTGTTTCTGCTTTTGACAACCGTGATTATTTACGGCGCAAGTATTGCGCCTGTGGCCAATTATCTGGCCTACAGCCTGGAGGGCGATTATATCCGGAATCGACAGGATGCGGGCCAATCGTTCGACGTGCTGGTGGTTCTCGGCGGCGGTTCCTACGATATCCGTTCGCGTTCGGAGACGCATTTGTCCAATGCCACCGTCGCCAGGTTGTCGCATGCCGTCTTGCTCTATCACCGGCAGCCCTCAAAATACTTCGTCTGTTCGGGTGACGGACCGGGCACCGTGCCGGAAGCCGACTTGATGGCCGATCTTGCGCTGGCCTTCGGCGTGCCGAAAGAAAGAATCCGCATCGAGGCGAAATCGCAGACAACCTGGGAAAATGCCTATGAAGTCGGTAAAATTTTCCCGCATAAAAATATTTCCATTGGTTTGGTCACCTCCGGTTATCACATGAGGCGCGCCCAAAGGGAGTTCGAAAAAATTTTCCCGAAGGTCACACCGCTTCCCGCACATTTCCTCTATGCATCACCGGATAGAAATGTTGTGGTGAGGTTTATGCCGCAGGCTGCCGAGCTGCTTAAAACCGGTACAGTGATCAAGGAGAAGGTGGGGCATCTATGGTACAGCATCCGGGGAATATAATGCTGAAAGATTGCGTCGGGTCGCAGACGCCATGAAAAGAATGCTGGATTTTACGGCGGCCCTGATTCTGCTCATCCTGGCCATGGTTCCCATGCTGGTGATTGCAGCTGTCGTCCGCCTGACGTCTCGGGAGCCGGCCATCTACTGGTCGGAACGCGTCGGCAAAGGCAATATCATCTTCCGGATGCCCAAGTTTCGTACCATGCATGTTGAAGTGCCGGAAGTCGCTACACACCTGCTCCATGATGTAGGCAGCTATCTCACGCCTGTCGGAGCTTTCCTGCGTAAATACAGTCTTGACGAACTGCCGCAATTATGGAGCGTGCTCAAGGGCGATATGAGCCTGGTGGGGCCGAGGCCCGCTCTGTATAACCAGGACGATCTGATCGCCCTTCGAACGCAAAAAAGGATCGACGCGCTTCTGCCCGGTGTGACCGGCTGGGCGCAGATTCACGGACGCGACGAAGTATCCATCCCGCAGAAAGTGGCGCTCGATGAACACTACCTCGGGCATCAGTCTTTGAGTCTGGATATGAAAATCCTCTGGCGGACGGTGTTTAAAGTGGTTAAAAAGGAAGGAGTGGCTCACTGACATGCGGCTGCATCCCCAATTTAAAAATCCGTCATTATACTTCATGATGCTTGCCGACGCGCTGGTTTTTGCAATCGCACTGTGGGGAGCGTATTTATTCCGGTTTGAATTTTCTCTCAAGGATCTGATTGTTCGTTACCCCGAACAGATCATTGTTTGGATCATTCCTCTCAAGATGGCCGTTTTTCTGCTTCTGGGCGTATATCGGGCCATGTGGCGGTTTACCGGCATCCGGGATTTCTGGCTTCTGGCGCGCGCGTGTATCCTTTCGACGCTCCTGATCATGACAATTATTCTGCTGGCTGCGCGGTTTGAGGGGTATTCCCGCGCGGTGCTTGTGATCGACGGATTGCTGACGTTTCTATTGGCCGGTTCGGTCAGACTCGCGATTCGTTCCTTTTACGCCGCCCGGACCCATCAGGCAAACGGCTCCATCCCGAATGTCCGGCGTCACATCAAAACGGCGCTCATTGTGGGGGCCGGTGCTGCGGGTGAGAAAATTCTCCGCGAAATTATCGAGAACAATGAACTCGACTATCATGTTGCGGGGCTGATCGATGATGACAGAAATAAGCAGGGGCGCTCAATCCACGGTGTCAGCGTTATCGGGAGAGTGGCCGACCTGCCGAAGATTCTTCAAAGAAAAGAAATTGAGGAGATCCTCATCGCCATGCCCTCCGCGCGCGGCGAGGAGGTCAAGCGGATTGTCGAAACCTGCCGGCATTGCAGCATATCCTACAAAACACTGCCTGGCATAGGCGAGTTGATTGACGGACGGGTCAGCGTCAAGGCCCTTCGGGATATTACCTATGAAGATCTGCTGGGTCGGCGCCCGGCGCGTCTCGATATTGAAAACATCCGCAACTACCTTACCGGAAAAACCATTCTGATCACCGGATGCGGGGGTTCCATCGGATCGGAGCTGTGTCGCCAGGTCATCAAATATCAGCCCGAATCACTGATCCTGATTGACGCGCATGAAGCCAATCTGTTCGCCATCCAGATGGAGATGCAAAACGAAAAGCAGTTTCACGCCTGCGAAGCCGTTCTCGGTCGTGTTCAGGATGAAAAATTGATGAACGACATTTTCCGCAGATACACGCCTGAAGTCGTCTTTCACGCGGCGGCCTACAAGCATGTGCCCATGCTGGAGAAAAACCCCTGGGAAGCGGTCTTCAATAATATTGTCGGCAGCCGAACCGTGATGAATCTGTCGCTGCTCCATCGGGTGGAGCGGTTTGTGCTCGTCTCAACGGACAAGGCTGTTCGCCCGACCAATGTTATGGGTGCCAGCAAAAGAGTGACGGAAATGATTATGCAGTCCATCCAGGGTGGATCAACCCGCTTTATGGCCGTCCGTTTCGGCAATGTCGTCGGTTCATCCGGTTCCGTCATTCCGCTGTTCCGCCGTCAGATTGAACAGGGGGGGCCGGTAACGGTGACGCATCCGGACGTTAACCGGTTTTTCATGACGATTCCCGAAGCCTCGCAGATGATCCTGCAGGCGGGAGCCATGGGTGAGGGGGGGGAAGTGTTCATCCTGCGCATGGGCACGCCTGTGAAAATCGCCGATATGGCCCGCGACCTGATCCGCCTGTCGGGGAAAGAGCCGGACATCGACATCAAGGTTGTTTTCACGGGCCTGCGCCCCGGTGAAAAACTCTACGAGGAACTGATCACCGAAGGCGAAGACATCGGACGCACCAGCCATGAAAAGGTTATGGTTCTGCGCAGGACGGCCGCATTGAACCGGGCGGATTCAAAAACCGATGATCCGGCTGCCATCCACGCGATGATCGGTGAACTCGTGGAGGCGGCTGACCTTCATGACGCCTGCGTCATTAAAGAAATCCTGGGGCGGCTGGTGCCGGAATACACGCCGCAGGATCATGACAGTGTTCTTTAAATCAACCCATTGGCCGAAGGTTTAAATGAAAATTGCCGACGCGCACAGTATTGAAATTCTCGTCCGGAAAATACTGGTCATTCAGACGGGTGATATCGGCGATGTGATCTGGTCCATTCCGACCCTCATCGCGCTCAAAGCCGCTTATCCTGACGCGGCGCTTTTTATTTTAACAAGGGAACCCTTCGGCGATCTGCTCGCGGACGATCCGGTTGTCGAGGAAGTTTTTCAGACGGGCCCGGCCGGCGTGACAGCGCAGATGAAACGATTGATGAATCTGCGCCGGAAGCATTTCGATGTGCTCTTCGATTTGCGGGCGGACAGTCGCGGCACGGTGATGGCATATCTGGCGAAGTCGAAAATGAAATGTGCGCTGTTCTACCCCGGCATGAGCCTTCGCAATCATGTTTTTACCCATTTGATCACAGAGCCGCCACCGCGGGAAAGAAAATACGGAGCCTCCATGCAGTCTTTGCGCATTGTGCAGGGATTCGGCATACCCGAAACAACCTATGCGCCCAGATTGATTGTCGCTGACGCGACTAGGCAAAGAGCCCTCGATTTGCTCCACTCTGAAAAGCTTACCTCAGATAAAGCCTGGATCAGTGTCAACCCGTTTTCCCGCTGGACCTATAAGGAGTGGGGAATGGATAAATGGTGTGAGCTGGCCGCCGGGATATGGGAGCGTCATGGTCTGCCCGCGGTTCTGGTGGGGTCCGCTGCGGAGCGCGAACGGGCGGAAGATCTGAAAAAGCACGCGCGATCGCCTGTGTATAATTTTGCCGGCAGAACAACGCTTCCGGAAATGGCGGCGGTATTGAGTCTCGGTCGCCTGCACATCGGCGTGGACAGCGCCGCCCCGCATATAGCTGCCGCTGTCGGCACGCCGACGATTGCGATTTACGGGCCCACCAACTGGCGTGACTGGGTCCTTCCCGATGGACTCACGCGCGTTGTCGCGTCCGATATGCCCTGCGCCCCCTGTTACCAGAAGGGATGCAACGGGAGAGGAATCAGCCGCTGTCTGGATGATCTGAGTGTGGACGAGGTGATGGCGGTTTTAACAGACGCGCTGGTCGGCCGTAAATCCATGGATAAGCCTTAATCCGGCTTACATTTGACCATGGCATTAATACGTCCTTCTGGAAAGGACGGAAGCAATACCATGAACAAACTGATCATCAATCTGGCTCCGACGGGTATGATTCCCACCAAAGAAATGACTCCGCATGTTCCTGTGAGTCCGGAGGAAATTGTGGCGGATGTGCTGGCCTGCGCAAAACTGGGCGCGTCGATGGCGCACATCCATGCACGCGACGTCGAAGGCGTTCCCACCTACCGGCCGGAGCTTTTCCGCGACATCATCAGCGAAATCCGAAGACAGAATCGGGAAATCATCCTCACGGCGACGACCAGCGGGCGCACCTACAACGAATTCGAGAAACGCGCGGCGGTGCTCGAACTGGCAGGCGACGCCAAACCGGACATGGCGTCGCTCACGCTCAGTTCGGTCAACTTTAATAAAGTGGCGAGCATCAACAGTCCGGACATGATTATCGCGCTGGCCGAAAAGATGCGCGACAAGGGCATTAAGCCGGAATTGGAAGTGTTTGACCTCGGGATGATCAATTTTGCCCACTATCTGATTACCAAAGGATTGCTGACGCCGCCTTATTACTTCAATATTCTGCTGGGAAACATCGCCGCCGCGCAGGCAAAGCTGCTTCACCTGGGGCTTCTGGTATCCGAACTGCCGCCGGAATCCATCTGGGCGGTGACCGGCATCGGCGATTCGCAATGCCGGATGAACGCCATCGGCATTATTGCCGGAGACGGTGTGCGCGTGGGTCTCGAAGACAATATCTGGTTCGACGAGGGGCGCACGAAGCTCGCCACCAATGTCATGCTGGTGGAACGCATTGTCAAAATGGCTGAAACGCTGGGCCGCGACATCGCGAAGCCTGCGGAAGTCCGGCAGATGTTGAAGCTCTGATTTCAGAAGAAACAGCGCGCAGGCATCCATGGAATGCAGGGAGGAATTGATGAGACAGTTTGAATTTAAAATGCTCTCCATTGTGATTCCCGTCTACAACGAAGAGCTCTATCTGGAAGAACTTGTTAGCAAGGTGGTCTCACAGTCTTTGCCTGGAGGGCTGGATCGCGAGCTCATCCTGGTCAACGACGCCTCCCAAGACGCGACCTGGGGGGTCATGCAGACTTTACCCCGAAAATTTCCTGAAGCAAAGTTTCATATAATCAATAAGACGGTCAATGAGGGCAAGGGGGCGGCGCTACGCGACGGTTTCACCAGGATACGCGGAGATCTCGTTATCATTCAGGATGCCGATCTGGAATATGATCCGGCAGATTATCCCAAGCTTTTGCAGCCGATTCTTGACGGAAAAGCGGATGTGGTCTATGGCAGCCGCTTTATCGGCGAGCCACATCGGGTTATGTATTATTGGCACCAGCTGGCCAATAATATTCTGACGATGCTGTCTAACATGTTGACCAATCTCAATCTGACCGATATGGAAGTTTGTTATAAGGTTTTCACGCGGGAAGTCATTGATCAAATCAAGATCAAAAGCCCGCGTTTCGGTGTGGAACCCGAGATCACCGCAAAAATCGCCCGCATGCGCATCAATGGAAAACGCCTGCGGGTTTACGAAACCGGCATATCCTATGCGGGACGAACTTACGAGGAAGGAAAGAAAATCGGCTGGAAAGACGCGGTATCGGCCATTTTTCAGATTATCCGGTTCCGCTTCACAGACTGAAATGCTCCCGGTCGCTGGAGTAGCCTCGGGGTTTCTTGTCTTTTTAACAGGCAGGCCATGAAGTCTGAAATTCTGATGTCAGGGTGATCATGTTCAAGTGGATGCAAAAAGGCTGGTATGATATTCAGGCCTCCCTTCGGGGATATGAACTGGCGGCCATATTCGGCTGGCAGGATATCCGGCAGCGTTACCGGAGGTCTTCTCTGGGGCCGTTTTGGTTGACGATCAGCATGGGTGTGATGATCGTCGCACTGGGATTTGTGTTCGGGACACTCTTTTCCGCGCCGATGAAGGAATTTCTGCCTTTTCTCACCTGCGGGCTGATTTTATGGACGCTCATCACCACCATCTTGAACGAGGGATGCACGGGCTTCACCGCGGCCGAGGCCATGATCAAGCAGATTTCGCTTCCCCTGTTTACGCACATTCTGCGTCTGATCTGGCGGAATCTGATCATCTTCGCTCACAATCTGGTCATCTTCCCTTTGGTCTTGCTTTTTTTCTGGGTGCCGATCAGCGCCACGATCTGGCTGGCCTTGCCGGGACTGATTTTGCTGATTATCAATCTTTCGTGGATTGCCCTGCTGCTGGGTGTTTTTTGCACCCGGTACCGCGATGTACCGCAGATTGTCAGCAACCTGCTTCAAGTCAGTTTCTATCTCACGCCAATTATCTGGATGCCCCCGATGGTTCCCCGTCGGGCCGGATTGATTTTATTGAACCTCAATCCCTTTTACCATCTCGTTGAGATCGTTCGTGCCCCGCTTTTGGGCGGCATGCCGTCCGTGGCCAACTGGGCAGTCGCCGTGGGCCTCGCTGTGACGGGATGGACCCTGACTATTCTCTTTTACGGGCGATTCCGGGCGAGAATCGCATATTGGCTATAGGCTGATCTATGAACCGATTGATCAAACTCGATTCTGTCTGTGTTGATTTTCCGATCTACAACACCACCGGTCGATCTTTAAAGAAACACCTGATGCAGGCCGCGACCGGCGGACGGATGGGCGCCAATGAAAAAGGGCGAGTGGTGGTTCGCGCTCTGGACAACCTGTCGATGGAGATCTGTGCGGGCGATCGTCTCGGGGTGCTCGGGCACAACGGGGCGGGGAAAAGCACGCTTCTTCGCGTGATCTCGGGTGTCTATGAGCCGACCGGAGGAAGCGTGAGCGTGTCGGGGAAGGTCAGCAGCCTCATCGACCTGAACCTCGGCATGGACACGGAAGCGACCGGGATCGAGAACATTTACCTGCGCGGCGCGCTTCTGGGCTACAGGCGCAAAGAGCTGACGGCAAAAATTGATGAGATCGTCGATTTCGCGGGACTGGGTGATTTTGTGCACATGCCGATCCGAACCTATTCCAGCGGCATGCAGATGCGCCTGGGCTTTTCCATTGCCACGATTGAACAGCCGGACATTCTGGTCATGGACGAATGGTTGACCGTCGGCGATACGGACTTTCAGGATAAGGCCCAACGCAGGCTCAATGAAATCGTTCTGAAATCCAGCATTCTCGTGATCGCTTCCCATTCGCCGGATCTGGTAAGCAAGGTTTGCAACCGGGTGGTACGGCTGGACCGCGGCCGTCTGACGGAAGAATCATCTTTCTAGCGTCTGATCCGGTCGTGTCTTCCGTTTTTTTCGAATAAAATACGTCTGATATTCAGGTGAGAATCCATGAGCGTGAAACCAACACGCCTTAATCAGAACAATGAAATAATTTACGTCACGAAGCCTGCGTTGCCCCCGCTGGAAGAGTTTGTTCCCTATTTGGAGAAAATATGGAATTCTAAAATTCTGACGAACAATGGCTCATTTCATAAGCAGTTGGAGGATGATCTGGCGGATTATTTAGGTGTCAGTTGCATTTCTTTGTTTTGTAACGGCACCATCGCGCTTTTGACAGCATTGCAAGCACTCGATATTCAGGGTGAAGTGATTACCACCCCCTACAGTTTTGTGGCCACCGCCCATTGTCTTATCTGGAATAAAATCAAACCCGTGTTTGTGGATATCGAGCCAGAATGTTGCAACCTGGATCCCGAAAAAATTGAAGCCGCGATTACATCCCGCACGACCGCAGTTTTGCCCGTGCACGTGTATGGCAATCCCTGCGATGTCGAAGCCATTCAGGCTATTGCCGACAAACACGGGCTGAAGGTTATCTATGATGCAGCTCACGCTTTTGGTGTTAAGAAAAACGGCATTTCGATGATGAACCACGGCGATCTCTCTGTTTTGAGTTTTCATGCGACGAAAGCCTTTACGACCTTTGAAGGTGGCGCAATTGTAAGCCGGGACAGAAAAACAAAAGAGCGCATCGACAAGCTGAAGAATTTTGGTTTTGCCGGAGAAACCAGTGTAGTCGAATGCGGCATTAACGGGAAAATGAATGAAATCCAGGCGGCTTTTGGAGTCCTTTACTTAAAGTACATCGAATCATACGTTAAAAAAAGGAAAGCCATTGTCTTTCAGTACAGAGATGCGCTGAAGAACATAGATGGCATTCGTTTGATGAATGACATTGAAGGGGTCGTACATAACTACGGCTATTTCCCTGTTTTTGTGGATGAAGAAAAGTACGGTATCAGCCGCGATGCACTTTATGAAAAACTCAAACGGCACAATATTTATGGTCGCCGCTATTTTTATCCATTAATCAGCCAATTTTCAGCCTACCGCGATTCCGCAATGTTCGGACCGGGCACGCTTCCGGTTGCGGAAAAGACTGCAGAGCAAGTGGTTTGCTTGCCCGTTTATCCCGATCTGGGTGAAGCTATCGTGGATGTTATTTGTCACCTGTTTGACCGTTCGGCAAATTAAGAATTAAATGAATATTAAAGCATGCTGGCAACGTAATTGGAATGGGTGCATGGTACACAAAAACATTTGCTGATTATCTCAAGGTTACTTAGGAGGGAAAATGAATAAGCTGTTAATTTATGGCGCTGGAGGAGCTGGTAGAGATACCGTAGCAAGTTTATCCTGCGGCTCTTCTTGGCTTATTGAAGGATTCATTGATGATACGCCAGAAAAGCAAGGTCAAATTATTAATGGAGTTCCTGTTTTGGGCGGTATCGAATATCTTCAGCAAAGGGTAGATTGCCCCGATTTGGCAATCTGCTGCTCGCTCGATTATCCATTAAATAAAAAGAAACTAATCAAAAATATCAAAGAATCATGTAAAGTAACCTTTCCGTTTATTCTGGGTCCTTATAACCTTATATCAAATTATGTGGAATTTGGAGAAGGGTGTGTAATTGCCCGCGCGTTCAATAGTATTGCATCTGATGTTAAAATTGGAAAATTTGTTTTTATTAACTCGTATAATTCAATCGGACATGATTCGATTATCGGGGATTACACCACGCTGTTTACTAAAACCATCATCGGCGGCAACGTGCAGATAGGTAGTGAATGTGTAATCGGTTCCGGTGTGAGTATAAAACCAAAAATAAAAATTGGGAATAATGTTATTGTGGGTATCGGAGCAGTTGTAGTGAAAGATGTCCCAGATAATGTGATAGTTGCCGGAAATCCTGCCGCGGTTTTGAAGGATAATGTGGAAAAGAGATGATCTGTTTTTTATCTCCTTCCTTAAACCTGGCAGAGATGCCTTGTAGCCGCTATTTTTTAGGGTCTTCTGGGTTTGTTGTGCATGAAATCAGCTTAAATCCTGCTCTTTGATAAATGAAGTTATAACTTTGAGCATCAGATATTCCTGATCCTTAATACCGTATGCTCTTCGCTGGATGACACGAATCTTGTTGTTCAAGCCCTCCATAAAACCAAGAGACACTTTGTGGTCAGGATGGCAGTAACTGACGATTCCATCCCAGTGTCTTTCAACAAGCGCCGCAAACTTCTCAAAGGGTTCAAGCCGCTGCCAACGCAACTGATCTTTCCAGTTGTCAAAGAACTTTCGGCACCAGGTCGGGTTTTTATAGTTCCAGAGCTGACCGAACGATTCTTTCAACAGATAGGCTTTGTTCAGCCGTTTATTGGCCTTTAAAAGCATACTTAAGGCCCGCCGGCCTTCGATATCTAAATTCGATTTATGGGACAGCAGCGTGTAGCGTTGCCCCTTGATGAATCGACGTTCTTTCTCATGAACCCGCTTATACTCGTTACGTCTGACCTGATCAAGAGCATCTGACAGGTGTTTCACGATGTGAAACTTGTCGTAGATAATCTTGACATTGGGCGCATACCTCATGGTGGCTTTACGAAACGGTTTCCACATATCCATGACGGCCAGCTCGATTGTTTCGCAACGTTTTATTCCCATGATGTCGAAGAACAGATTCATGTCCTGTTCGGTGCGTCCCTGTCCGCCAAGCCAGATCGGTCGTCTCTGGTCGAGATCGGCGACTACGATCGCATAGCTGTGTCCCTTACGGACGGAGATTTCATCAATGCCAATGGCGCGAAGCTGTTCTGACGGAGGATTTTGTTCCAACAGGCGGCGCATGTAGCTCTTCTCCATGCGACACACCTGATCCCAGCTCAGGGAATGCAACTCAGCTACTCGCTTGATGGACATCTCACGACAGAGCTGTCCGATGCGGTCTTCAAATCGTTGAGTGAACCTCGCTGATTTGGCCAGCATGGCAAGGGTTTCGCGTTTCACGGCGTTGCATTTCCAGCAGGCAACCCTGCGATACTCGAACTCAAGGTAGATATGGGCTGCTCCGGAATCAATGTCGCGGACAATATGCGTGGTTCGATCCCGAAAGCTTGGTGAGACGGTGCCACAACATGAAGTAACTGTTTTTTTTGGCGGCGTTCAAGAGTGATAATGTATCCGTTAGGATCTTCGGGATGCAATTTAAGCATGGACCGAGGCCTGAATCCGGGGAATCTATACAAGTCGCGAAGGGTTTTAATCGTTTTCATCCGGCATCTCTATATGAGATTCGAAAACGTGTCAATTTTCAAAGAGCTTTTGTTGATACTTTATAGGGAGTTATGTCGTTTTTCATGCACAGCAAACCCAGAAGCCCCATTTTTTTAAAGTGAGGTAAGTCAAACATAAAAGAAATTAAAAAAAGCAAAGGGGATTTTTGGAACTGCCCGAAAAGATGTTGGAGACGGTTCGAACCATCGGTGACTGTCAGAACTTATCATTATTCTCCCTTCATTTTGCGGTGTATAGAAGCTGTACTGATGCATAACACAACATTACTCCATTTAAATATATCATCGGTGATGATTTCAGTACCTAAGGCACAAGGGAGATAGTTTTGATTATTGCAAAAATGTGATTATCATGACGCAATATTTATCGATGAAAATGATTATCTTATTGCAACCTCAAAAATGCCTGATGAGAATGAATGAAAGATATTTCTCTTCAGGCACCTGACGAGGGGCAAGCCGATATTTAAAACCTGCACCGCGACCGCAAAATGTTTGATGGGTCGATGGATGACCTTACTTAAATGACAGCAGAAGAAAGTAAAAATGCCTAAGGTTTCTATAATTCTCACTTCTTATAATCATGAGAAGTATATTCAGGAAGCAATAAACAGCGTTCTTAGTCAAACTTATGAGGATTTTGAACTGATCATATGGGATGATGCATCAAGCGATGACTCATGGCGAATGATTAATCGTTTTAAAGACGGTCGTATCAAGGCATACCAAAACGAGCAAAATGGCTACGGTACCCTAAATAGAGCTTTAAAAATTGCATCCGGTGAATACATCGCCATTCACCATTCGGACGATGTATGGGAGCCGCAAAAGCTTGAAAAACAAGTGGCTTTTTTGGATGCCCATCACGAGATTGGCGCGGTTTTTACCAATGCCCTTGCGATAACGGAAGAAGGTCATGCGTTAGCCGACGAAAAGCACTCTTATTTCAACATTTTCGATCAGCCAAACAGAACAAGATATGAGTGGCTTAATTTCTTTTTCAACCACGGCAATGCTCTTTGTCATCCCAGTGTCCTCATTCGCAAAAGCTGTTACGATACGGTTGGGGTGTATGAATATGGTTACGCGCAATTAGGCGATTTTAATATGTGGATTCGTCTTTGTTTGAAATATGAAATATTTGTGCTTCCTGATAATCTGGTTCGATTTCGTGTGCTTGCCAATGAAGCAAACGCAAGCGGCAACAGACCGGAAACGCGCATACGCGGAGGAAACGAATTTTATCGAATTCTCAGACATTATTTAAAGATAACGTCTTATGAAGAAATGGTTTTAATATTTCCAGAGGCAGCCCGATATTATCGGGAGGACGGTTTTGATGCGGAATTTGTTTTGGCTATGATTGCATTGGAAAAAAAACCATTTCCCTTTACCGAACTCTTTGGCATTGATTTACTGTTTGATATCGTATCTGATCCGGTTCGTGCAGAAAAAATCAGAACGCTTTATCACTTTGACAGACGTGCTTTTCTCACTCTCACCAAAAAGCACGATGGCCTGTCACTTGAAAGATTGTTTTCTAGCAATCAATTATTAGCCGAGCGGGAAAGTCAGATTTCTGCCCGCGACGAGCAGATTGCCAACTTAGACCAAAGCTACACCGAGGCTTTGAGGACCATTGAAGAGATCCGCAAAAGCACCAGTTGGCGCCTTACCGCCCCGATGCGTTTCGTGTCTTCAAAATTAGAAAACCTTCTTTCTGTGCTTAAACTTTTTCAAATATAGTCAGATGCGGTGCAGGTGTAGCGGGCCGCGTCAAAAAAGTATGGCGCGTTTTTGCAAAAGAGGGCTGTCGAGGCGTAAAGGACCAAATCTTTTCTACGGGTAGTCGTCGAAGCGAGACAGATGGATCAAAATCAAATCTGATCATTCATCAGCAAGTGGAAAAAAAGCGCCAATAATGTGTAAAGACCAAGAAGAAACCATGCCTCGGCAATTAAAGCAAAAAAAGCATCATTATGCTCAGCTAGCCTGGACTGGCGAGAGGCATAATGCGTCTCTTTTGAAAGGAGAGTTTCTCTGTGGCTGATCGTCTTTTTCGCTTGTATTGTTTCTGGAAAGAGCATGGTACTGTTGCGGCGTGGCGGATTATCCGGCGAAAATACTTCAACCGCTCCCTTTTGGTTACCGGAAGTGATTCGTTTTCGATGACGGATAAAAAGATACCTCTATCGCCGGCAAAACTGATCGATATCCACTTCGAATCCTTACGACCATTGCGCGCCTATTATCCTCCCGGTGCGCATGCACGTCGTGTATCGATGGTGACTGACAGTATCAATGACGGCAGCCTCTATGGTGGTGTCGGCACTGCTTTGATTTTTTCAGCGCTTCTGGCAAACCATCTGGGGGCATCGTTGCGCGTTATCACTCGAACACAGCGAGCCCGGCCGGCAAATTTAGAAAGACTATTGTCCACCGTCAGCATTGAGCTTGCGGGCGAATCTGAATTCCGACATGCGGCCTTCTACGACCCTAACTATCAGATCGATATCTTACCGGATGAGGTCTTTGTAACCACGTCCTGGTGGACAACCGCCGCCGCGCTGCCTAGTGTTTCTCCGTCGCAACTGATTTATTTACTGCAGGAAGACGAGCGGATGTTTTATCCCTTTGGCGACGAACGCTTGAAATGCGAATCAATAATGCGTAACACGGAGATCCGTTTTCTGATCAACTCGAAGCTCCTGTATGATTACTTTTGTAAAGAGGGATTTCAAAACATCGCGACGCGGGGCATCTGGTTTGAACCGGCCTTTCCGCCTGCGGTTTTCCATCCTCGGGGCGGCGGGCAACAGGGAAAGAAACGTTTCCTTTTCTATGCGCGCCCGAAGAATAATGCACGTAATCTTTTTTTTCTGGGCCTGGAAGTGATTGAGCAGTCTATTATAGAAGGCGTGCTGGATCTGGATCAGTGGGAGATCATCCTAGTGGGCAAAGATATTCCGGTTCTTGTTTTCAACGGTATCAAGCCAGATCGGTATGAGAATATGACGTGGTCGGACTATGCGGCGCTGATCGGAACGGTCGACTTGGGTCTGACCCTGATGTATACGCCGCACCCTAGTTATCTTCCTTTGGATCTTGCGGCAAGCGGGGCCGTGGTGGTCACCAACCGTTTCGACAACAAGACGGATCTGAGCTCTTATTCGCCCAATATCCTGTGCGCGGATATTAATCGGGGCGCTCTGGTGGATGCGCTGCGAGTCGGGGTGGAACTGGCATTCGATCAACCCGCCCGTGAAAGAAACTTCCTCCAAAACAACCTACAGACCGATTGGGGCGATACTTTAGCTCGCGCGATCGAGTTCGCATCGGTAGACCGCTGATGTTCACTTGCCGTGTGCCGGAATTCGTCTATCGGGATCCCTGGATCCTTCCTCTTGCGATGCGACAGCAGGCGCTGATTCGAGGGCAACGCCGCGTCGCCTATTTTTATGAAGAGCCGAACAACAGCACGTTTCGTTATCGTGCCTACAATATGGTTCATGTGCTGAACGAAACTCCGGGCTCTGAGGTGTCGGCGTCCTACTTTTTTCTCGACGATTTGGGCCATATAGACAATCTTGCCGACCTGGCTGACATTCTGGTAGTTTGCCGCTCCCGATACTGCCATCGCATTCATCACCTTATATCGACATTTCGCCGACGGCATAAGCGGGTTTTCTTTGATGTGGACGATCTTGTGTTTGATCCCGACTACGTTCATCTGATCATGGAAACGCTGGATCAGAATCCCGATAATCCAGCGTTGTGGGACCACTGGTACGCCTATATAGCGCGGATGGGAGCTGCATTGAAACTCTGCGACGCCGCCATTGCCACAAACCAATATCTGGCGGACCGGATTGCAGATTATTCAGGTTTGCCCATCGGCATCGTGCCAAATTTTATTAACCAAGAACAAATGGAAATATCTGAAAGCATATATGCCTCAAAGATCGCCTCGGGCTTTGACCGCGACGATCGGATCGACCTCGGATATTTCAGCGGATCTCCTTCGCACAACCGTGATTTTGAAATGATTGTGCCGGCGCTGGAGGATCTTTTGGCAGACCATCCTCAGATTGCGCTGCATCTGACGGGTTACATTGATTGTCCTGATTCTTTGCATCGCTTCAAAAACAGGATTACGAAATATGCTTTCCATGATTACGTCAATCTGCAGCGACTGACGGGACGAGTCGAGTTCAACCTGGTTCCTCTACAGTCGAATATTTTTACGCACTGTAAATCCGAGCTCAAGTATTTTGAAGCGGCAATTACCGGAACGATCAGTATCGCCTCTCCCACATACACTTACGGTTTGGCGATTCGAAATGAGGAAAATGGCTACCTTGCCCGGGGGCACCAGTGGGCATCTGTGATCCGGCAGGCGATAAACGATATGGACAGCTATCCGGAAAGGGCGCAAGCTGCCTTTACCGACGTCCGCGATCACTATGCATGGTTCAATCAGCGAGAGGTCATTCTCAAGGCGCTGGACATCGCGTAGCGCCTTTTAGAAAGTACAAAACACACAGATTTTTTCATCATATTCCCCCTAACAACATGAATGCGATATCTCACAAATGGATCGGCCTCATAGCGCTGATATTTTTCGTCAAGGCCCTGCTTTTGGGGTTTTGGCTCGTGCCTGCGTGGGAGATTCCGGATGAAACGGGCCATTTTGCCTATGCCCGCGACATCATGGAAGGACGCGGCATTCCTGTTTTGACAAAGGCCGTGATCGGCGCAGATATCATGAGTGACATCCGGGGCTGGCAAGTGAACGAAACCCCGAAGAATCAAATCGCGCAACATCCGCCTCTGTATTATGTCGGTGCAGGCGTATTTTGGAAATTCGCAACGTATCTGACGGATGATCCAAGCTGGCTGTTCAAGGCGCCCCGTGCCTTGTCCGCCGCTGCAGGTGCTTTGATCCTGATTGCGCTCTATGCTCTGATGCTTTTGGTGACGGGGGATCGATTAGCGTCTCTGGGGATCGCGGCGTGCATCGGATGTATTCCCATGCTTTCTTATCTGTCTGCCGGCACAAGCCACGATACAACCGTCATGCTGATGGCAGTATTGGCGGTGTATTTCTGGGCTCGATATTTGCTGAAAAAGAATATCGGCGATGCCTATTATATGGCCATTTTTCTTTCGCTGGCCGCTGGCACAAAAATGACGGCATTGCTTCTAACACCGCCCATGCTGGCCTTTGTGATGATTGAAATGGGAGGCCCGGTGGCACTTCGCGTTCGCCACATGGTGACGATAACAATGATCGCCTTATCTTTGCCAGCCTTGTGGACCATCCGAATGTATCTATGGCTCGGCAGCGCATTGCCGGTCGCGGGGAAATCGGGCCATTCGCCGCAAAAGATCAGCGCAAGCATATTGGACTTTCTTGGATCGACATATGCGCTGGAATCCATCTACATCCATTTTTGGGGCATGTTCGGCTTTGTCGCCACATTTCGCGACATCCATCTACTACGGATAGACGGATGGCCGTTGGTCTACTATTCCTGGGTCTCCGTGCTGGTGATACTACTGCTTGCAGCGGTGCTGATCCGGCGTTTGTGGTTCACGAAGAAAGATCCACACATGGCTGCCGGTCCCGGAGGTGGGGCAAGCCTTCTGCAAGGGTGGTATCGATTGATCGATCACCCAATGATAAGCGCGATCTTTTCATGGATGCTGCTTTGTGCGGCGGCGCTTATCGGTATTTATTTTTATACGCATGTTTATTCCTCGCCGGATGGATGGACGCGATCTCTGTTTTTTGCGCTGAGTGCTTTTGTATTGAGCGCAGCCGCCGTGGCGTTCCTTAGACCGCTGGATTTGGAAGAGCGCCTTGTCTGCTATAGCTTATTGGTCATCGCGTTTTTCGTGGCGGTGTTTTTGTGGCGGCTTTACGGAATATATCTGGTTAGCGGAAGCCCTCGGGCGTTGTGGGGGCGTTATTTCTTCCCGCTGATTCCGCTGATGCTCGTCGCGGCGTTTCTGCCGCAATTTCGTTGGATGAAATGGCCGTCATGGGTTCCGATCCTCTTCGCTTCGGGGTTCGCGTTGGCTGAAATGGCCACCCTGTTGGGGCAGGTCATGCCTTTTTGGAAGAATCTATGACAAAACGAAACGGGCGAATTGCCATCGCGGTCGTGGCGGTTCTGTTTTTTTGCAAGGCACTTTTGCTGGCCTTCTACGTGACGCCACTTTGGGATATTCCCGATGAAACCGGTCACTTTGCCTATGGGCGCGAGCTGATGGAGAAAAAAGCCATCCCCGTTTTGGATCAATCCGTGATTGACTTGGATATCATGAGCCATGTCCGGGGAACAGAGGCACAAGGGCATCATTTGAACTGGATTGCCCAGCATCCGCCTGTCTATTATATCGTGGCGGGTCTTGCCTGGAAAGTCGCGACCAATCTGACCGCCGACCCGGAATGGTTGTTCAAATCGCCCCGTGTGATGTCGGCACTGGCCGGGGCGTTGACGCTTGTGGTTTTGTACGGGCTGCTCGTTTTGGCAACCGGTGACCGCCTGGCCTCTCTGAGCGTTTCTGTCTGCGTGGGGTGTATTCCCATGTTTACGCATATGTCCTCCGGCACAAACCACGACACCACCGTGACATTGCTTGTCGCCCTGGCCGTCTTTTTCTGGGTTCGGTTTTTTCGACAAAAACAAACGCGCGATGCGTATCTGCTGGCGGTGTGGCTTTCTTTGGCCTGCCTGACCAAGATGACTGTTCTGGTGCTGGTTTTACCGATGCTTGTATTTGTGGCCATCGAACTGGCATTGCCCTGGCGTGCGAGGATTGCCCACATGACAGGAATTGCATGTACGGCATTACTGCTTCCCGGTCTGTGGATGCTGCGCACATTTCACTTGCACGGTGATGCGTTCGCGGTGGCCGATGGTCTGGCTGGGGCTACCGGCCGGCTGGATGTCAGTTTATGGGATTATCTTTCAAAGACGGAAGCACTGGATATCTTTTACGTATTTTTCTGGGGGATGTTTGGATTTGCCGGCACCTATCGCGACATCATCTTGCTGCGCATCGGTGGATGGCCGCTGACTTTCTATTCGTGGGTGTCCTTGATTCTTGTTTTCCTGACGGCGTTGGTTTTGGTTTGGCGTTTTTTTAAAAATAAAAAATCCTTGACCGTTCCCCCCGATTCCGGCTCTCCAAGTCTGATAGATGGGTGGTATGGCCTTATAGCAGACCGCCGGTTCATGATGATAGCGCCGTGGCTTCTTCTGGCTCTGGCGGCGCTTCTGGGGGTGTCTGCCCATCAGCTCATTTATTCGCCGGCGGGCGCCTGGGTCAGACTTTTGTTTTTTTCCGTTTCCGTATTTCTCGCGTGTGCGGCGGCAATGGTCTTGATAAAGCCGCTGTCGTCCGACGAGCGCCTTGTGTGCTACAGCATCCTCACCACGGCCTTTTTTATGCTGGTATTTGTCTGGATGATCTATACTTACTATCTCAAGTTCGGTTATTTGTGGGGTGTCATGGGGCGCTATTATTTCCCCCTGATCCCCCTGATGCTCACTGCGGTTTTTCTGCCGCTCGTCCGCTGGCTGAAAATACCGTCCCGGGTATTCGTGGCCTGCGCCTTTTTGTTTGTGCTGGCTGAAATGGCAACCCTCTTCGGTCAGATGATCCCCCTGTGGAGAAATATATGAATTCATGGATCCTTCGTGCCGGGCTTATTGTACTGGTATTTGCCTCGGTAGCGGGCGTGGCCTGGATGTCTTCTTCCGGGCTTAGGACCCCCTATCAGTATTACTCTTTCATTAAAATGCCGCCTTTGGTTGAGCACTTTGTTCCCGGTGAGCTGGTTGACGGCAGGACGGTGGAACAGCGATTGATTTTAGCGCCGGAGGCTCTGGCGCTTTCCATCCCGCCGGAAAGCCATTTTTGCGTGGGTGTGCTGGTGGCCACCTACCATGATCGTCAAAATGACGGCCACATTAGCTTGAGCGTTTTTCTGCCGGATGGTCATTCGTTGTCCGCCAATGCTGTGTTCAGCGAGATGAAAGATAATCGCTATCATAAGATCTGCTTTGACTATCCGTTTGAAAAGTTGCTTCCGGGCGAGTATCTTGTGCGTCTGGAAAGCTGGGATGGCAAACCCGGCTCATCCGGGACGCTCTGGTTAACCAAACACAATCGACCGCCCTTTTCGTCCCGGGCCGTGGTGGATGGTGAAGAGGTCGACGGCGCGGTTTTGATGGGCTTTTTAGCCCGTGGCAAGGCAACAATGCCTGTGTTCAGTATTCTGGCGCTGGTCACTCTTTACGCGGTTTTGATCGTTGTCTTGCTGTTGGCCCTGTTGACACGAATCAGGCAGGATGCACGATAAATGGATTTGCTGACGATTGCATTAACACGCTACAGCGAATCCGATGACCTGCTCAGCCAATGTCTGCAATCCGTTTCCGAGCAGGATCACGCGCACGGGCGTGTATTGTTCCTGGATCAAAATGAACGTCCGGATATTCAAAAACTGTGCAAGTTTCTGTCATCAGAGCAAATGGTTTTTGAATACAGGCCTATCCCTGCTCGGGGATGCGCTTACGCCCGCAACACGGCCATTACACTGTGCAGGACGGATGTTTTGCTGTGGACAGATCCGGATGTGGTGCATGTGCCCGATTGGGCCACTAAGATGGCCCATGTGCTGGCGACGGACCAGTCAGATATCGTCGGGGGGAAAATCACTCCGCTTTGGCTTACGCGTCCGCGCTGGTACATGAGAACGAACGTGATGGCGGATCACTACTCACTGATCGATCTGGGGGATGACACCCATGCCACCGACCGTATTATCGGCGGCAGCATGGGGCTGCATGTCGGTCGCCTGGGGCCCCACGCGCGGTTCGACGAGCGCCTGGGGCGACAGGGAGGCACGCTTCTGGGCGGCGTGGACGCGGAATTCTGCGAGCGGGCTATATCAAACGGATTTCGTGTTCGTTATGTCGGGCAGGCCGTCGCACACCATCAGATCACAGCCGAACGCACCCGCCTGAAATGGATTGCCAGAAAATTCTATTACGGCGGTCTGTCGAGGGGGTTGCGGGGCGGGAAACCGCAGCCCATGAACAAAAGAAGGGCAACATCCGATTACATGATTCTGGGAGCATTTGCGCCCTTGTACATGGCCGGTCTGTTTTTCGCAAAGTTTCGGAATGTGATGTCGAAACGAAAACAGGCACTCACTCCCTGACGAACCAGGAGGTATTTGATGAAACCCAAAAGCCAATTCGGTCTGCCACAGCTTGCCACTTTGCTGACACGCTCCAGACTCGATTTTTTTGCCGAAGGCAAGTTCTGGCATGTCCGATCCATTCCGCTGAAAAATAAGATGAATCTGACGCTGGCGGGACTCGACCATCTGATCCGTGGAGTCAAAACCGTGTCACAACCCACAGGCCTGATGTTGGAGCCTGCGGATGTCTGCAACCTGGATTGCACCGGTTGCTGGACAAACGATCCCGGACACAGGCACAAAAACCGGTACCTGAGCGTGGCGCACTTTGACAAAATTATGAAGGAACTGGGCGATTATCTCAACATCATCTGGCTATGGGGGTGGGGCGAACCGTTTTTAAATAAAAACATTTATTCGATGATCCGCAAAGCGCGCGATAAAAATATGGTTGTGATTTCCAGCACCAACGGCAATATCACCTGGGACGAAGCCGAGCTCGAAGAGCTGGTCCGTTCCGGTTTGTCCAAACTCATTGTTGCTGTCGATGGCCTGGATCAAGGAACCTATTCCAAGTATCGTATTCATGGACGTCTGGAGAAGGTTTTGGAGAATATCCGGAAAATCAATGAAACCAAGAAGCGCCTCGGCAGCGTTTTTCCACTCATCAATATGCGGATGGTGGTCATGGCGCACAATGAGCACCAGACGAAGGATTTTGTCAAATTGGCGCAGGCGATGGATGTGGATATCGTTTCATTCAAGAGCATGTGTGGTTACCGTAAAGATGATGCCAATGAAATCTTTCCGGCCAAAACAAAATATTTGCGTTACGAGCTTGACGCGCTCAAACGGCCCGTCTCGGAAACGGAATCCTATTACTGTTATCGGCCCTGGCGACGTCTGGAGATCTTTGCCGACGGCGCCGTGACGCCCTGCGAGTTCGACCTCAAAAGAGAATATCTGCTGGGCAGTCTTGACGACGATATCCCCATCACGGCGATGTGGAACAATGAGGTCATGCGAACATTCCGTCGTCAGTTTATCACCGCCATCGACCAGATTTCATTTTGTAACCATTGCCCCTACAAAGGCCAGGTCGTCTGGGATCCGACCGTCGAGTACCACTGGCTGACCGAAGCGGCAAAGGCGTAGGACGAACAAGGAAACGATGCCAGAAACACCCATGCCAACGCTGCCGAATTTTCTGATTGCAGGAGCAGCGAAATGCGGGACAACATCGCTGTATTATTATCTCAGGCAACATCCCGATGTTTATATGAGCGAGGTCAAAGAGCCCAATTTTCTCTATCGGGGAATTGGCGAAACGAAGCCAGATGCCTCTTTTGCGCATGGCGAGAGGTCGTCAACCCATTCGTTTGACGCGTATTGTCGTCTTTTTGATAAGGGTGCAGGCCACAAGGTGGTTGGTGAAGCCAGCACGACCACTGCTTTTTACTACGATCGGGCCATTATGGCCATCCGCCGTTATCTCGGAGATCCTCGCATCCTGATCATTCTGCGAGACCCGGTGGAGCGCGCCTACTCCAATTATAATTATCTCCTCCGGGATATGCGAGAGACCTTGACTTTTGAGGACGCTCTGCGTGCCGAGGAGATGAGGACAAAGCGAGGATATGGTTTGATGTGGCGGTATCGGGCGGTTGGCTTGTATGCCAGACAAGTGCAAGCCTTCCAGGAAAATTTCAGCCGGGTGAAAGTGGTGTTGTATGATGATCTAAAGCGAAGCCCGGCTATGCTCGTCAAGGAGGTGTATCGCTTTTTGGAGGTGGAGTCGGGCTTCAGTCCCGATGTAAGCCGGGCGTATAATATTACGTCGGTTCCCATCCATGCCGGTTTCAATGCCTTGTTCGTCAAACCCGTGCGCCTGCACAGGATCATGCGCAACATCGGGAGCAGGCTTCTGGGAGAGAATCGGTGGATCCAGCTTCGGGAGCAAGTCCGCAGGTGGAATCTGGAAAGACCGGAACCAATGCCCATCGACACGGAACGGGAACTCCGACAGTTTTTCAAAGCGGATATTCTGAAGCTTCAGGATCGCATTCAGCGCGATTTAAGCCTCTGGCTCAAAAAGGAAATCCGATGAGAACAAGGATCTTCACGCAACGCAATGAAGACGGGGAATATGCACGGCTTGCAAAAGCCATATTGCATCAGACATCAGGAACAAATCATCAACAGGAGCAAAAGGATGGACAAACGTTACGAAATCGATCCAAACAACATCATTTATGAAGCCATTGAGGCGGAGCTGGTGGTCATTAATCTGAAGTCCGGCTGCTATTACAGCCTGAATGAATCCGCCTCCGGAATCTGGAAGTTGATCATCAACGGGTATTCCGTCAATCAAGTATCAGAATTCTTCAGCCGGCATTATTCGTCGGAAGCAAGTGACATGGCAGAAGAGATTTCAAGAATTGTGGAGGAATTTCTTCACGAAGAGCTGATCAGTCCGGTCCTCGGGAATGAGACATCGGTTGAAAATGCGCATCCGGAGGGCGTCGTTCTTGCTGAGGCTTTTTTGCGTCCTGCCATGACAAAACACGCCGACATCCAGGAGATGCTTGCGCTGGATCCGATCCACGAGGTGACGGATCTGGGGTGGCCGCATAAAAAAGGAGAAAGCGCATGACCTGTGCGTTTACAGCCGAAGAATATATTGGTGCGCTCAGAGACGGACGCCTGATCGGGCCTGAGCAGGCGCCGCTGGAAACCCGTTACATTGCGGTGGGCGGCAGAAAGATCCGCTTGAATTTCTACACGCGCCGTGGCGCATCTTTCGTGATGCCTGCCTTCCGGCATCTGGAACGTGAGGTCATCGGAGAGCCGTCGCTGACGGTAACGATCTGTGACGCGCACTCGGCAACCGACGCTTTCCGGCGGTCGCCCTGGCGGGAAGAAATAGAAGCCTCCCGCGATAAAATCCTGATGCTCAATGCGGATGCTTTTCACATGCAGTATAATCCCGACACCACCATCTACAGCCTGATCGATGTGGAAGCGAAACAGGCTTTTTACTACGCCAATGACTTTGATACCGTTCCTTACTATGAGCAAAGCGCGCCGTTGAAGTTCATCCTGCACTGGTGGAGTGAGGCTCAGGGGTTTTGCCTTGTTCATGCGGCGGCGGTCGGAGTCGGCGACACAGGTGTTTTGATTGTCGGACGGGGCGGGTCCGGGAAATCCACCACCGCCNNCCCCCCCCCGCCGTGAGCGCAGCCCTGCATGGGCTGAGATACGCAGGCGACGACTATGTTGTCTTGAGCCACCAGTCTGAACCCTCCGCGCTCAGCATCTACTGCAGCGGAAAGGTCAACGGGGATGTGCTGGCGGGTTTGCCCGTGTTGCAGCCCCATATTGTCAACCCGGACAGGCAGGCGACCGACAAGGCCCTGGTTTTTCTGGGAGAGCCGTTTCGATCCGTCTGGACCGAAAGCGTTCAGCTCAAGGCCATCATCGCGACGAAAATCACGGGAGGGAAAGTCTCTCTTCGTCAGTCACCGGCGACGCTGATCTTTGCTGAAATTGCATCCAGTACCATTTTTCAAATGCCGGGCAGCGGCAGCCGCACGCTTGCGGCCTTGAAAAAACTGTTTCAGGAGCTGCCGGTTTATACGCTTGAGCTGGATGTGGATCTGGCCGTCAATGCCGGAATGATCCATGATTTTTGCCTGCATGCCCGAGGTGAAAAATGATTCCTTCCGTAAGCGTAGTGATCCCCGCGCATAACGCGGAGAAATATATCGGTGACTGCCTGGAAAGCGTTTTAACGCAGAGCCTGAAGCCTGCTCAAATCATTGTGGTGGACGACGGATCTAAGGATCGAACCCCGGACATTGTCGCTGCTGCGGGCGGTTCCATTGTCTATCGTCGGCAGAGTCAAGCCGGACCTGCAGCGGCCCGAAATCTTGGCGTATCCCTGGCATCGGGGGTATTCCTTTCGTTTATTGACGCAGACGACCTGTGGACACCCGAAAAGCTGGCCTTGCAGGTGGATTACCTGTTGAGTCATCCCGAAGTGTCTATCCTGTTCGGGATGATGCAGAACTTTTACAGCCCGGATGTGGATGAGGATTTCAAAAAACGCTATGCCTGCCCGGAAGAAGTCCTGTCAGGGTTTCATCCCGGAGCGATGCTTTTGAGAAGGGAAACTTTCCTGCAAGTCGGTCCGTTCGATGCAAACCTGAAAATGGGCGAGTTCATCGAATGGCACACCCGGGCGAAAACCTTGCAGTTGGCTTTACATGTCCTGCCTGCCCTGGTCCTGCTGCGCCGCATCCATGCATCCAACTACGGCATCACGCACAAAGACCTGCGAAAGGATTACCTGACCATCGTTAAGGGCCTGCTTGCGAAGAAAAAGGAGGCAGGCGCTTGAGTCAGTGTGAGATCCCCGGCATTCAGATCAGCGAAAGCCAGAGCCTTTTACTTGCCATGCTGGCAGCTCCGGCGTCCGATGTCCGGTCACTGTATGAAAAATGGGCCGCGGCGACGCCCTTCGACTTGCTCGACGGCGGGTCCTATCGTCTCATGCCCATGCTGCATAAGAAAATCGCGCCTTTGAACCTGCACGACGCCCGCTATGAAAAGATCAAAGGCATTTACCGCTACACGCTTTACAAAAACAGCATGATCCTGTCGGGTCTCCGGAAAATCATCCAGTCGCTTAGCGATGCAGGCGTGCGGGTGATGATTCTCAAGGGCGCTTCCCTGATCCTGACATATTATCCGGACAAAGCCGTTCGTCCGATGAACGACATCGACCTGCTGGTGGAAGAAAAGAACCTGAATCAAACCCTTGACGTTCTGACAGGTCTTGGCTTTCAGGATATCGGGCAGCAGACCTATGACCTTTCCCTGCGCAGGCATCCCGCCGTCACCCTGGCCGGTCGCCACGGATTCGAGCTGGATGTTCACTGGAATCTTCTGACGGAGTATAACCCTCAAAACGACCCGGTGGCCTGGTGGCGTGATGCCCGGGTGATGGACTGGCAGGGTCTGCCGGTCTGCCTGCTTTCACCGGAAGATCAGGTGATGCATCTTTGCGCGCACGGGGTCAAGTGGGACGCACTTCCTTCGATTCGCTGGATTCCGGATGTTCTCAATGTATTGTGTCATGAGCCGGATATTGCCTGGCCGGTCTTGCTGGATAAATGCAGTCAAAGGCGGCTGACGCTGCCGGTGCGCTGTGGCCTGCTTTATCTCAAAAAGCATTTTGATGCGCCGGTTCCGGAGGACGTTTTGGAGCTTCTTTTCCGACAGTCCGTGTCTTTGTCTGAGGAGAAGCTCTTTACACGCTACACATCGCCTCCGGGTTTTTCCACCCGGGTGATCCGTCAGTGGGGGCTCTGCCATAAGGATTATCCTGACGCGTCATGGCTCAACCGGGCCTGCCGGTTTCCCGGCTATCTGAAACAGAAGTCCGGCATGGTCACCTATACCGATTGTGCCGGTTACCTGCTTGCGGAGTTGGGCCGCTGCGTTTCAAAGCCAATTACAAACCGAAAGACCCGAGCGGTTCGACAGGTCAAATCATTCGATGAAGCCAAACGATAATAACCAGCCAACTCTCCCGAATTTTCTGATTGCCGGTGCGGCGAAATGCGGGACGACAGCGCTTTATTACTACTTAAGGCAGCATCCCGAGGTTTTCATGAGCAATCCCAAGGAGCCGCGTTTTCTTGTGGGATTCGCGGGGAACCAAGGTGTCGGGCCCGGGGATCAGCATGTGATCGATCACTCCATCGGAACTCTGGAGGAGTATACGCGTCTGTTTACGGATGCCTCGGGTAAAAAGGCCATCGGGGAGGCGAGCGTTTCGACGCTGTTTCATTATGAGCGCTCCATACCATCCATCAAGCGCCACCTCGGGGATCCGCGAATCATCATTATTTTGCGCGATCCGGTGGACAGTGTCTATTCCACCTATAATTTTTTGCGGCGGCTGGGCCGCGAAACGCTTTCCTTTGAGGAAGCCCTGGGATGTGAGGAAGAAAGAAAGCATGCAGGGTATGGCTGGATCTGGCGATATCGCGAGGCCCGTCTTTATTCCGCCCAGGTCCGGGCCTTTCAGGAGAATTTCAGCAAGGTTTTAGTGCTTCTTTATGACGATCTGAAAAGCAACCCGGGGTGGGTTCTTCGTTCCATCTGTGACTTTCTGGATGTCGATCCAGATTATGCATTTGATGCCCGTCAGGTGATCAACGCCTCGGGCATCCCGAAAGTTGCCTGGTTCAATGCGCTCTTCGTCAAGCCGAAACGACTGCACAAAGCTGCAAGAAAGCTGGGCAGCATCTTTTTAGGAGAGAAACGTTGGGTGGCGTTGCGCGAGCGTCTGATGATGATGAACCTTGAGAGGCCCCAAGCCATGCCGCCTGAAATCGCCCGTGAGCTCAGAAACTTTTTTCGGGAAGATGTTGTAAAGTTGCAGAAGTTGATCGGCCGGGATCTCGGCGACTGGATTGACAGAAAAGAAAGGAATGGATGAATGTATTTAATGCAGGGGATGTTGTACCGCAAATCCCCAAATTGTTCTGGCGGGGGGAATTTGATTTTGAGTTTGAACTGCTGCCCTACCGGTCAACCAGAATCTCCGCGAAAAAAGCGGCTAACTTCTTTGTGTCGGGACTCAATCAGTACCTGCGGCCAGCGCGCCCCTTGGGGTATCCGGTCATCGCGCAAGTGGAGCCTGCCAATTTCTGCAATTTGTCGTGCCCGTTGTGCCTGACCACTTCCATCACCAAATCCAGGATCCCGACGCTCCTGCCCTTTGAAACCTTTCAACGCTTTATCGACGAGTGCGGCGATTATCTGCTCCATCTGATTTTCTGGAACTGGGGGGAACCATTTTTAAACCCGGATTTATTCCGGATGATTGCCTACGCGAAGGCCAGGGGGATTGTGGTACACACCAGCACCAACGGCAATGTCGCCCTCGATGAGGCCCGCGCTGAGGCGCTGGTCGATTCCGGATTGGGCTCACTGGTGTTTGCGGTGGATGGCGCGACACAAAGGACTTATGAGAAATATCGGAAAGGTGGCCGCCTGGATGTTGTTTTGGCGAATATAGAGAAGATCGTGCGCATTCGAATGCTCAAGGGTCTGGCATCCCCGGTCATCAACATGCGTTTTGTTGTCATGAAGCACAACGAAGTGGAAATTCCGCAGGCACGTGCGCTTGCAGCGAAACTGGGTGTGGACTTTTTTTCACTCAAGACCGTGGATATGCCTCCGAAGATCGGAGTCGATTTGGACAAAACCTATGCGCCAACAAAAGAAAACTATCGCAGATACGAATACGAACGAGATACGTTTCAGCGGAAGTCCGCTCCCTTTGTCTGCATGCGGCCATGGAAGCGTGTCACCCTAGACGCGACAGGTGAGATCATCCCGTGCGAGTATGACTATCTCAACAAACATTCCTTCGGCAATATAAACCAAGGTGGCGTTATGAATGCGTGGAAGAGCGAACGCGGTGTGGCGTTTCGGAAGGCGTTTCACCTGGGTCATAATGAATTCTATCTCTGCAGGGACTGCACATATAAAAACAGCATCGTGGACGACTGTACGGTTGAGCGTCAGAGGATGATAAAAACGACATGATGCCTTCTTCGCGATACACGGTGATGCTCCCCGTTTGCCATGGTGGCCGCTTTCTGGAAAAAGCCCTCACCTCCCTGGCGGATGTGTTTGCGCCTGAGGGTGGGTATGACGTGATTATTGCCGGCCGAAAAAAGGATGCAGCTGACATTTTCAAGCGACGGGCGCTTACGCATTGGATTCTGGTGGAAAGCAACGGCAATCGTTCCTGCGCCCTCAATGCCGCCTGTCATGCGGCCAAGGGTGCATACTGGGTGTTTTCAGATGACGACTGTGTTTTTCCGGCCGATTGGCTTTTGAATCTTGATCGCTCACTGGCCGAGCATCCGGAAGCTGCCGTGGTGGGCGGAGCGGATCGTCCGACCGGTTTTGGGACGGATTTTGATGCTGCACTTGATGCCGTGTTGAATTCCTGGATGGGCACAGGCGGAACGCGCACGGACCGCGCTTTCAAGACGGGCGTGTATTATCCCAAACTGTGGAATATGGCCGTTCGGGCCGATGCGGCCAGAAAAGTGGCGCCCGACGGTCCTGGCGGCTTGCTGATTTTTGACCCCGCCTTGCCTGTCCATGAGGATGTGGATCTGGTTGATCGCATTCGATCAACCAATGGCGAGGTGGTTTACGCGCCGTCGGTCTGTGTGGAACACAGCCGCGATACAACTTATGGCGCCTTTGTCAGACGAAATCTGGCCATGGCGCACATGTGCAGAAAGCACGGCATCCATCGGCTCCCTCATCTGGCGCTGGTGGCGACGCTGGCGGGTATTCCGTTTACGGGGATTCTTTCCTTGTTCATGCCGGCGCTGCAGATCTTTGCGGGTTCGGCGTTTGGCCTGTACACAGGCGCTGTATTGCTTACTGGGATCAAAGGCGCCATGAAGAAAAAGCGCAAAACGCTTAGCTTCTGGATACCGGCACTCCTGGTGTCCATGCAGGCTGCCCGGGCCGCAGGTTTTTTGCTGCCGCCGCGAACAGGTTATGGACGGAATGTATGAACGAAACCCCGTCGTCCATCAGTGTGATCATTCCGGTGTATAATACCGCAGCCTATCTGAAGGAGTGCCTGGATTCTGTTTGCCCGCTGTCCTTGGATACGATGGAAATACTGATCGTCAATGATGGTTCGACGGACGACAGCCTGACCATCATCCGGCAATTTATGGAACGCGATTCTAGGATCGTCCTTCTGGATAAGAACAACGAGGGGGTGGGTGCTGCCAGAAACGACGCTTTGCGAATGGCGCAAGGAGAATACATCCTGTTTCTCGATTCCGATGATGCCTTTGCCCCGGATGCGATCCGGACCATTTATCGAGCGATCAGACAGACCCGATACGATATTCTGATCTTTAACGGACGCGCTTTTGAAGATCAAGGCAAAGAGAAAAAGTGGCATGAGAACCTTTATTTTAATTTAAACGAAAAGGATGAAAACCGCGTTGAAACCGGATTGTATTGGATTGAACGCAGCGGGGGACAAATTCAGCAGGCGGGTATGAAAATCTACCGGCGCACCTTTCTGACCGATCACCAACTTTTATTCGGCCGATCGAGGGTTGGAGAGGACTATTACTTCTTCTATGCAAGCATGATTCAGGCGCAGCGCGTCGGGTATCTCCATTGCGCGGGATACATGAGGCGTTATCGGGGCGGTTCTTTGATGACCGATCCTTCCGACTTGGGCATCCGGGAACGAATCCATTCATTCCGCCAGATAGCCTCCACTCTGGATTTGATTCCGGTTCGAAAGCACCGTCGCGTCGTTGCCATTCAGCATGCCTACTATGCCTGTGCGTTATGGGTTCGTTCGATGATCCGGAAAGATCCCTCCGAAAGAGAAGCGCTGCTTCAGGATTATCAAAGCGAAGGTCTTTGCAGGTTTATCCGGGAAAACAGGATCGGTTGGAGGCTTCATACTTTCTATGCGTTGATCTGGCTGCCGGACGTCCTGAGAATGTTTCAAATCATGATTGCAAAGATGATTCAATGGGCCTATCAATCCCGGACCCGCTTGCTGTGAGCGCTGAATGATGTTAAAAATCACCGACCGTCTTTCTGTGACAACACCGCACATCAGCGTTGTCCTGGTCACCATGAACCGGGTGTCGATGCTGGAGCGGTGCCTTGAAGGTGTCCAGTGTCAGACCTTCAGGGATTATGAAATCATTGTCATTGATAATGCCTCCACGGATGGAACCGGGGCAGTGGTCCAAAAAAGGTTTCCGGATGTCCGCTATGTCCGCCTGGCGAGGAATGTCGGCGTCCCCGCAGGCAGGAATCGGGGCGTTCTGGAGGCGAAAGGGGATCTTCTGGTCTTTCTGGATGATGATGCGGTTTTTGATTCTCCGGATGCGCTTGAGCGGATTGCCGCTTGTATTTCGGACGTTGACGTCCCGGGTCTGGTCGCGCTGAAGATCGTCAGCCCCGGTGACAAAATGGAAGAATACAAAAGTATTCCGCGCGCGGATAAAAAAAGAATTGCCCATGATTATGAATGCAGCTACTTCTGCGGTGCAGGCTTTGCGGTTCGCCGCGAGCTTTTTATGAAGGCAGGGATGTTCTGGGAGCCGCTATTTTTCATCGCTGAGGAGTTGGATCTCAGCTACCGGCTGATGGAACAAGGCTGTAAAATGATTCGCCTTGCGAACGTGATCGTTATCCACAACGAAACGCCGCAGGCCAGGGTTCCGGGGCAGTGGCTTTATTTCGGGGTGAGAAACCGTTTGTGGGTCGCGCTTCACAACCTCCCCTGGCGTTATGTTGCTTCACACATCATTCTTTGGTGGGGGTATTTCTTTATAATGGCCGTAATAAGCCGCCATCCTTTCTTTTTTCTGCGGGGCATGCTGGATGCTCTGAAAGGCATTCCAGTCGTCTTGGCGGATCGCCGCGTCATCTCGAAGGCGACGATCGCAAGGCTCAAAAGCCTGTCCGGAAGAGTTTATTACTGAGGTGCAATATGAAGCTCATCATTCAGATTCCCTGTTACAATGAAGCGCAGACGCTGGACATCACCCTGTCGGCTCTGCCCAGAACCGTTTCGGGATTTGATCAAGTCGAGTGGCTGGTGATCGACGACGGCTGCACCGATGAGACGGTGCAAGTCGCCATGCAGGCGGGGGTGGATCATATTGTGTCTCATAAGCGCAATCAAGGCCTGGCACGCGCTTTTATGACCGGTGTCCGCGAAAGCATCCGCCGAGGCGCGGATGTGATCGTCAACACGGACGGGGATAACCAGTATTGTGCAGGTGACATTGGCATCCTGACACGGCCGATTTTGGATGGCCGCGCCGATCTTGTTGTGGGGGCGCGTCCGATTGACGGCATACACCATTTTTCACCGCTCAAGAAGGCGCTTCAAAAGCTTGGTAGCTGGGTGGTTCGCGCCGTCAGCCGCACGTCGGTTGAGGATGCGGCAAGCGGCTTCAGGGCGATCAGCCGTCATGCGGCCCGACACCTGATGGTCTTTAGCAATTACACCTATACCCTGGAAACACTCATTCAGGCCGGTCAGAAAAACATGGCGGTCGTCTCCGTTCCGATACGCGTTAATGAAGACCTGCGACCCTCCCGGCTCATCAACAGCATACCGGGATATCTCTTTAAATCCATCGCCACCATCATCCGGATTTTTGTCATCTACCGGCCGTTTCGGTTTTTTGCCGCCATCGGCCTTATGCTTTTCGGCCTGGGGTTTTTGCTGGGCTTGAGATTTCTCTACTACTACTTTTCCGGCAGCGGCGGCGGACACATCCAGTCGCTGGTCCTGGCATCCGTGCTTCTGGGGATGGGGTTCCAGACGATTCTTGTGGCCTTTGTGACGGATCTGCTGGCTTCCAACCGCGCGCTTCTGGAAGAAATACGCACTCATCGCGAGGATGGCGTTCGAGAAAATGAGTCTGCATAAAATCATCGCTGTCGTTGTCACGTATCAGCCGGATCCCTCGGTGCTGTCGCGATTATTGCAATCCGTCGTCAGACAAGTCGCCGCGGTCATCATTGTGGACAATGGCTCCACGGCAGATCTTTCGATGCTGGAGATTGTGCAGGGGCATCCGGATCATATCTCTCTGGTTTTGCTGCGGCACAACGAGGGCGTGGCGGCTGCTCAAAATCGTGGTATTGCTGAAGCGATAGACAAAGGGGCGACTCATTTCCTGCTTTTGGATCATGACAGCATCCCCGAGCCGGGGATGGTGGAAAAGTTGTTTTCCGCTTGGGAGGCATTGACCCGGACCGGTGAAAAGATCGCCGCCGTGGGACCACGTTACCGCTTTCCCCTCACCCGCCGTTACTCTTACTTTGTCCGCTTCGGCGTCTGGAGATTTCAGAAAATCTACTGCCCGGGCGATTCCGGCAATCTGTTCATCCCCGTCGATTTTTTGATTTCATCCGGATGTCTGATTCCGGCGGACGTCATTGCGGATGTCGGATGGATGGACGAAGGCCTCTTTATTGATCATGTCGATACCGACTGGTTTCTCCGCGCGCGGGCTAAAGGCTACGTTTCATTCGGAGTCTGCGTCGCGATGATGGATCACGCTTTAGGCGATTCCCTCATCCCATTCTGGTTTTGTAAAAAAAAGATGCTGCCGATTCATCATCCGTTGAGGCTTTACTATATTTTCAGAAACAGCTTCCTCTTGTATCGGCGCCCTTATTCCGTCCGGCAGTGGCGGAGAAACGATCTGGTTCGGCTGGGATTGATGTTCTTTTTATTTTCCACAAGCGTTCCACCCAGGAGGCAGTATTTTATAATGATGGCCCGGGGGATCCGCGACGGCATCCGGGGCATCAGCGGGAGGTATCCGTTTTGACCGCGACATCCGTAATTATTGTCAACTATAACGGAGGTAAACTGCTTGCCGAGTGTGTGGGTAGCGTCATGAAACAGGACTGCGAGGTGATTGTGGTCGACAATGCTTCGACGGATGACAGCCTTTCCTGCCTTATAGAAGCATTTTCTTCAGAAACCGGCCTGACGGCGATTCGTGCGGGCCGGAATCTTGGATTTGCCGCCGCCTGTAACCTCGGTATGCAGACGGCCACAGGCAGATGTCTTTTATTCCTGAATCCCGACTGTATCGTGGCCCCGAATGCTCTGGAGGCGATGACGGCGGTGTTGTTTGCAAACGGGCAGGCCGGTATGGCCGGGCCCCTGCTGCTTAATCCCGACGGCACAGAACAGCCGGGTGGCCGCCGTGCGGTGCCTACGCCTTGGCGTTCGTTTGTCAGGACATTCAGTCTGTCGAGATGGAGCGAACGGTATCCCAAACTGTTTACCGATTTCCTGCTGCATCGCGAAGCGGTTCCCGACGGTCCCGCGGAGGTCGAAGCGATTTCCGGTGCCTGCATGCTGGTCAAGCGCGAAGCCCTCGAAGCGGTCGGGCCGATGGATGAGAACTATTTTCTGCACTGCGAGGATCTGGACTGGTGCATGCGATTTCGTCAAAAGGGATGGAAGATTCTGTTTGTTCCCGGAGCATGGGCGATCCACCACCAGGGAACATGCAGCGAATCCAGGCCTCTTTTTGTGGAATGGCATAAACACCGGGGGATGGTGCTTTTCTATGAAAAATTTTTCCGGCATCAATACCCCGGTATTCTATTGTGGATAGTCAAATCCGGCGTATGGATCCGGTTTTCCCTGCTGTCTGTTTATCTCGGTGTGAAGGCGGTCCGGGGGCGGTTGAAGGGATGACGTCTTCTGAAGGGCGCGTTGCCGTCATCGGGGCGACCAGCCTGATCGGGGAATACCTGCTGCCTTTGCTCGTCCGGACGGGCTATGACGTTGAGGCTTTTTCACGCCGGGCGTTGCCGGCAGAAGAAAAGAAAAAAGAAGACGGTGTAATCTGGCGCCATCTGCCGGCAGATCATTACTCCAATGAGGCGATGACAGCGAAATGGATCTGCCTTGCGCCGATCTGGGTATTGCCTGCATATTTTGACATGCTTTTGTCCTGCGGGGTTGAACATATCGTGGCGTTCTCCTCGACTAGCCGCTTTACGAAATGCTCGTCATCTGATGCGGTGGAAGCGCGTTTGGCCGACCTGCTGATGGAGAGCGAAGCGCAAGTGACGCGATGGGCCGATCATCACCGGATCAGATGGACGCTTTTGCGCCCGACGATGGTATACGGGCTGGGCCGGGATCAGAATATCAGCGCCATTGCCCGCTTCATTCGCCGTTTTTCCTTCTTTCCGCTGTTGGGAGAGGCGCGCGGTCTTCGTCAGCCGGTGCACGCTCAGGATGTGGCATGGTGCGGCATGGCCGCGTTGGGCGCGAAAAAGGCATGCAGCCGTTCCTATAATATTTCCGGCGGCGAAACGCTCGTGTATCGGGATATGGTAGAAAGAATATTTGCGGCACTCGGCAGAAAACCGCGATTTGCGCGTATTCCCTTGTGGCTTTTCCGCATGGTTTTTTTCTTTCTGCGTCTTTTACCTGCTTTTCATCATTGGTCGCCCGCCATGATTGAGAGGATGAATATGGATCTTGTATTTGATCATCATGACGCAGCGGCGGACCTGAATTTTTCCCCGCGTCCATTTCAACCGACCCCTGAGGATCTTTCAGGATGAAAAAAATTTTGATTACCGGCGCTGCCGGATTTATAGGCTGCCATCTGGCTTTGGCTCTGGCCGGCCGCGGCGATCAAGTCACCGGAATCGACAACCTCAACGATTATTACGATGTCAAACTGAAGAATGACCGGCTCGAACGTTTCGCGCCACACGGGAACTTCACGTTCAGGAGGATCGATATCGCAGACCGCAAGGCCATGGATGATCTGTTTCATGAAGGATGCTTCGACGTGGTCGTGAACCTCGCGGCCCAGGCCGGTGTGCGCTATTCTCTGCAAAATCCCTATTCCTATATCGACAGCAACATTGTCGGGTTTACCAATATTCTCGAAGGCTGCCGGCACAACGGGGTGGCGCATCTCGTCTTCGCCTCGTCGAGCTCGATCTACGGGATGAATGCAAAAATACCGTTTTCCGTTCATGATAATGTGGATCATCCTGTCTCTCTTTACGCCGCATCGAAGAAGGCCAATGAGCTAATGGCGCATGCCTATGCCCATCTGTATGGTCTGCCCTGCACGGGATTGAGATTCTTTACTGTCTACGGCCCCTGGGGGCGGCCTGACATGGCCTACTTTTCTTTTACGAAAGCAATTCTGGAGGGTCAGCCCATCGATGTCTACAACCATGGAAACATGAAGCGCGATTTTACTTATATCGACGATATTGTCGAAAGCCTGGTGCGTGTCATCGAGCGAATTCCGCAGCCGAATCCTGACTGGAACAAGGAAAATCCCGACGCAGGATCCAGCTATGCGCCTTACAAATTGTACAATATTGGAAACAACCAGCCTGTGGATTTGATGAAATTCATTGATATACTGGAAGAGAAACTGGGTAAGAAGGCTGTTCGGAACTTGCAGCCCATGCAGGCAGGAGACGTCCCGGTGACTTATGCGGACATTGACGATCTGGCAGCCGATGTCGGCTTCAGGCCGACAACCTCCATTGAAGAGGGCATCGGGAAGTTTGCTGCCTGGTATCGGAGTTACTATGACACCGTATGAAAGCCGGAAGAAAGAATTAACGATGGATTCATTGACGATGCTGCAGCGGCTTAAAAATCTTTTGCATCTGATCGGCAGGCCCGGCCGCATCAAGTTTGCCGCATTGCTGTTTCTGATGACGATTAACGCGATTCTGGAGATGGCGGGGATCGGTGCGATACCGCTTTTCATTCTGATTTTGTCCAGCCCGGAAATGGTCCTGCAGCATCGATGGGCCGCTTCGCTTACAGAATTGTTTCAAATAACATCTTCCAGAAGCCTGATGATATGGGGATCCATTTTTCTTGTCGGGCTGTTTGCGGCTAAAAATGGGTTTTTCATTCTTTTAATCTATATCAAAACCAGAATCATATATAATGAGCAGATCCGCTTGGGCGATCGTCTGTTCAAGGCCTACATGACAGCCGACTATACTTTTTTCCTCAACAGAAATTCCGCCGAGCTGCTTCGCAATGTGCATAACGAGACCAAGGTGATCATCAACGGAGTAACGATGCCGCTTTTGCAAATTGTCCTGGATGGTTTGGTGCTCGCGATGATCGTAGGGTTGCTGCTGAGTGTCGAGCCCCTGGCCTCCCTGCTGACCTTTACAGTGATGGGTGCCGTCAGCCTTTTCTTTGTCCGGGCGACCGGTGAAAAAACAAAAAGCTACGGCAAGGAGGAACAGGCGCATCGGAGAAAAATGCGGAAAGTCGTCCTGGAAGGTATTGCCGGAATAAAAGACATCAAAGTGCTCGGACGAGAGGGAGGTTTTCTCGGGCGATATCATTTCAGCGCCGTCCGCACGGCCATGGCTCTTCGTTACAAGCAAATGATTACTCAGCTTCCCAAGCCCTTTATGGAAATGATCACGCTGGCGGGCATGATGATGATTGCGCTGGTGCTGCTTGCAACGGACCGGCAGATCTCGTCATTGATTCCTTTGCTTGCGCTGTTCGGAGCTGCGATCGTTCGGCTGCTGCCGGTCCTTAAAACGATTTTGTCCTCCTTCGTGGACGTGCGCTATCATATCTATGCCGTTGATCCGGTTTATAATGACCTGATGTCTCTCGAAAAGAAAAATCAAGCTCGGCCGGACGGTGAAAAACATGCCGGCATTCAGGCCTATCCATTTGTATCGAAAATTGAATTCAAAGATGTCAGTTACCACTATCCCCAAAGCCATGTCCAGGCTGTCCGGAATATTCATCTGGATATTCCCAAAGGCGCGGTCATCGGATTAGTCGGACCCTCCGGTGCCGGGAAAACGACCCTTGTGGATATCCTGCTGGGGCTGCTTGAACCTCAGTCCGGACAGGTGCTTGCCGATGATCAAAATATATTTGAAGATATCAGGCGATGGCAGAGAAATGTCGGGTATATTCCTCAGTTCATTCATTTAAGCGATGACACGATTCGCAGAAATATCGCCCTGGGGCTGCGAGACGATGAAATTGATGAGGTGAAGATCACGGATGCCCTGCTGGCGGCGCAGCTCGAAGGTCTGATTTCCGAATTGCCTGAAGGTCTCAATACGGTTGTGGGAGAAAGGGGCACGCGGCTTTCCGGCGGGCAAAGACAACGCATCGGCATCGCCCGTGCGCTTTACAACAATCCTCGGGTTTTGATTATGGACGAAGCCACCTCCGCCCTGGACAATATTACGGAGAAATATGTCATCGAATCCATCGAGAAATTGCGTGGCGACCGGACCATTGTCATGATTGCGCACCGGCTGACGACGGTCCGCAGCTGCGACATGATTTATCTGTTTGATCAAGGCAAGCTGGTCGAGCGGGGGACTTACGATTCGCTCATGAAGAGCAGCGAGGCATTTCGGAAAATGAATCTCCTGGAGTAAAAGGGTTTGCTGTCGTGGCGAGATATCACCTTTATCACTGAAATGATTTGTATGTGAAATGGTTATAGGTAGCTGAAAAATATTTTATTCTAGAAGATAAATGATTCAGTTTCGGAAGATGATATTAAGTGGGCACTATCCGACGAGTGTCATACGATGAAAGAAAATTTATATATCGCAGCGGACACATGTTGCGGTAAGTCATGCCGCCAGTTGAGAGAAAAGGGTAAAATGTCAGAAGCTAATACTTTTCGTTCATTGATTGACGCAATCTCTTTTCGAGTTCAGAGCGATCCGCAGTCGCGAGTGATTGCTTTTTTGACGGAGGATGGGAAGGTTCACGAAGTAAGTAATGAGCAGTTTTACAGGGACATCCGGCAGTATGCGCAAGGAATCATCGTAAAGGGTGTCAAGTCTGGTGAAATTATTTTGCTTTCTCTTGATCACGGCTACGATTTGCTTTGCTGTTTTTGGGGCGCAGTATGCTGCGGAGCCATACCATCGATTCTAACGTATTGGCGTTCTGGCTCTGATGTTGATGCGTATGCCCGAAAAGTGAAGAATCTCGCAGAGACTGTGCGGGCAAGGGCAGTGATCAGTCAGCCTGATTTGCATCCCACAATAAGCGAGGCTTTGGTAAAAATGGGCTGTCTGGTTTTCACAGCCGGGGAAGTTTCCGCAGTTTCAGCCGACAGCTGCATAACCCTGCCGGAATTGGAAGAGGCGCAAATCGCTTTAATGCAGTTCACAAGCGGTACCACCGGTGAGCCGAAGGCTATTCAATTTTCGCACCGGGCGATTCTCGACCATGTCGAAGCCAGTGCCCATGCCAATCAGATTACCAGAGATTGTGTCTATGTTTCCTGGTTGCCGTTTTACCATGACATGGGCTTGATTGGTCACATTCGATCAATCATTCATGGTGGTCTATTTGTATCTATGGCGCCGCAAGCCTGGCTGCGGCATCCGGATATGCTCTTAAAAGCCATTCATCATTATCGCGGTACAATGACCAACATGCCAAACTTCGGGTTTGATTATTGTGCGCAGCGTATTCATAAAGAGGATATCACAGGAGTTGACCTGAGCAGCTGGCAGGTGTTGTCCAATGGTTCGGAGCCGGTTATGCCGGCCAGTATGCAGAGATTCAGTGAACGGTTTGCCTCATATGGCTTTCGCCCGGAGGCTTTGGCTGTTGGCTACGGGATGGCTGAAAACGTGATGGGTGTCTCTGTTACACCTCAGGGACAGATGTTGCGAGTAGACTGGGTGTCCGTGGATGAGCTGCAAAAGAAAAACCGCGCAATACGCGTTGAGCAAGGCTCATCCGGAGCAAGAGCAGTGCCAAGTTGCGGGTATCCATATAGAGGAATCGAGCTGGCGATTGTGGATGAGCACTGGTTAAAATTAGCCGAAAGAGAAGTGGGTGAAATTGTCATCCGGTCAAATACCCTCTTTAAGGGCTACTACCTGGAACCGAAAGATAGCGAAGGTTCCTTTAGAAAGGGATGGTTCCGTACAGGCGATATCGGTTATCTTGCCGATGGGCAGCTTTATGTATGCGATCGCAAAAAAGATTTAATCATTGTGGGCGGGAGAAACATTCAGCCGCGGGCGATAGAAAGTGTAGCTGCCGGCGTTTTTGGAGAATCTGCCGGGCGATGTGCTGCCTTCGGATTGATGGACTCAAGCATGGGGACAGAGCTGCCGGTTTTAATTGTGGAGATGCGCAAGCAGTTGGAAGATACTGAAAAGCAGGGTCTCATCCGCCTGGTTCGCAATCAAGTTTTGGATGAATTAGATGTGGCTGTGTCCGATGTGCGTTTGGTTCCGAAAGGCTGGGTGGTGAAGACAACCAGCGGGAAGATTGCGCGTAGTGCAAACCGCGAAAAATATCTACATGAAGTGAATATCGATAAAGATAAAGGACCAGGTGTGTCGCCGGATGAATTAACGTGTGAAGAAATTAAGCAGCACTTGGTGACTTTATTCGAAAAAATTCTCGGAATCAGGGATATTGGTGAACAGTCTGACTTTTTCGCATGCAGGGGTGATTCTCTTTCCGCTTTGAGACTGTTACTCGAAATTGAGAGGAAGTTTAGTTGCGAAGTTTCGGTGTCAGAGTTCTTTCAACAACCAACGGTCGGACACTTGACGACGATTCTGTGTCGAGAAAGTATTGACGGAGCTGGTGTGGAAACTGATGCGCCACTGCGGTTGCGCAGTGAATATAAATTGCGTCACAGAATAAAAGCACGGCAACAAGCGTTGTTACGTCACGGCCTGAAGGGAATCAAATCGCTGGTTGTGCAAAAAACATGGGAAATCATTCCGTACCTGCTCCATAACAAGAAACATTATCGGTATTTATCGACTCTAAACCGAGGTCGTTTAATGCGGCAGTTCCATGAGCTGCTTGAATCTCCTTTGCAGGGTGAAGAAGAATTTGTCCAATATGGGCTCATGTGTCATATCCCGCATTCAGGAAAAGAGAAATCAAACAAACAATTTTTTACGCAGTGGTTTCGAGATTGGTCATTACAAGTAGATATGACGACGTTGGAGCGAGCTTACCTGGCCGGGAACGGGGTGATTATGGTTTGCTGGCACTCGCATTCCTGGGTCAAGCGTTTGGCAAGGGAATTTGCACTAAAGCAATTGCAGCCCATTGCTTACGGCTACATTGGACATATGCGGAGGTTATTGCCCAAGGGAGCGAACGCATTACCGATCCAGGAGCAACAGCGTTTGAGGTCTATGCTATTTTTGAGTCAGCTAAAGAAGAGCAAAAGCATATTGACACAAGGGGGAATGGTTTCTATTTTGCCGGACGGGTATGGTGGGCTGAGCCGTGGAATCTCATTTCCATTCCATGGACGGATTCGCACTTTCAGGGCGGGATTTGCCGAATTGGCTGTTGAAACCGGCGCTCCAGTAATTCCGGTTTCTTTGATGATGGATCATCACGCAAGACATATGAACATATCATCTTTAAGACCGTTGGAAGCAGGTACAGGCGAAATGCCTCGAGCTAAGCGCGTTGAAGGGCTAGTCAAACAGTACGTTGATTTTTTAAAGCAGGAGTGGGCTCGCTCACCAGTGCTTGTACCATATAAGAGAATGAGCAATCATATTAATTTACCGCCGATTGAAAGCAGTACGTGACTACGAAGTGATTGATCTGATGTGTGAAAGCGGTCGATAGAGCGAAACCTTTTTGCGATCAGTTTCTGGCGGCTCGTTCCATCTTCATGATGGCGTCGCTTTGCGTGGATGTTGATTGGCTATTTGGTGTCTGATCATCTTCGGGATCAGCCTGTCGGACCGGGGCTGGGTGGCATTGCGATATTTTATGTACGCAAACGGTTAACATATGGGAAATGGAAGTAGAAATCAGATCTCTGACGCTTTGGCGCTACCGCAAACGATTGCCGGTTTGTTTTTGCGTCAGGCCGAAGAAACGCCGCATGCATTGGCGGTTGCCGACGACCGGTCAAGTGTGACCTATGAGCAGCTGGCGGGCCTTGCGAGCGGCATCACTCGTCAAATCATGGATAAGACCGGCGGCGGGGAAGCAAGGATTTGCATATTGGCCCCGCAGAATATTACGGCTGTTGCCGGCATGCTGGGCGTATTGCTCGCGGGAAAGTGCTTTGTGCCTCTGTTGCCTCAGGAGAACGATGTATATCTCCGGTATCTCTGGGAGAATTCCGAATCATCCCTGATCATCTGCGCTCCGGAAGATGAAAAGCGCGCAGCTGCAATCTGCGATGATCCAAAACGCGTTGTCGTTGTCGCGGAAGTTCCCGTGCTTCAGGACTTATTCCATCCCGAAAATCAGCAAGGCCCTGACGGCATTTCCGCCATTATGTATACGTCGGGCTCCACGGGCCGGCCTAAAGGTGTGATGACAACCGGGCAGGCAATTCTCCGACGTGCCATGCAGCACGTTGAGATGGCACGAATAACCTCTGCCGACCGGCAGATCGCCTTTGTCCCATGGCAGTTTGCCTCTGCCTTTCCGGATATTTTCGCGCCGCTTCTGGTCGGTGCGAGTTTGTTTATGTATGAAAGCCGGCATCATGGCGTTGAGCGTCTGGGATCGTTTATAAAGAAAAACGAGATTACGCTGTTGAAGCTGCCCGCCTCCCTCATACAACGGTTCGTACAAAGCACTTCGGCGGATAGCTTGCGATCCGTCCGGTACGTTCATTGTGGCGGGGGATGTGTTAAGGTAAAGGACGCCAAATTGCTTTTAGGCATTTTACCGGATAACGCTGTATTGATGCATGGTTTCGCCTCTACAGAAACCAATTTGGTAACGTTCAGGGAATGGAAACTTTCAGCTCCTCTATTCACAGCCGATTTTTCGCCCGTCTTGCTTCCCGCCGGTTACCCGGTACCAGGGAAAAGGATTCAGATTGTTGATGAACAAGGGAATCCGGTTGTTACTGGACAGGAAGGTGAGTTGGTCGTCATCAGCCGCGACATTTTTCCCGGGTATTTCAGGCAACCGGATATGACAGCCGGCTGCCTGAAAGAATTGCCCGGTGGCGAGCGTGTTTTTTACACCGGCGATCTGGCACGCATTCATGAGGATGGATGCCTGGAAGTCGTCGGGCGCAAAGGGAATCGCGTCAAGATACGGGGCTTGAGAATTGATTTAGGGGCTGTGGATTCGATACTGCAGTCTCTGCCGTATGTGCGTGATGCCGCCGCGTCTGTTTCTTTCTCCGGGCGTGAAGCGAAACTGGTTTCATATCTGGAGATTGTTGAAGGTAAAATAGTCACAACAACACAGCTTCGCGAAGATTTGAAAAATATGGTTCCCGCTTACATGATTCCGTCGCGTTTTGTTTTTGTGGAAAATCTGCCAAAAACGGCCAGCGGAAAAATCGACAGGAACGCTCTCCTGGCTCCCGGCAGGAAACGCCCCGGGCTCGCCAATCCTTATGAGCCGCCCCGCACGGATCTGGAAAAGCTTCTGGCTGATATCTGGGCCGATGTTCTGGAAATTGACGAAGTCGGCATCCATGATCATTTTCTGGAACTGGGAGGAGATTCACTGATGATTGTAGAGATGGGGATGCGTCTGGAACATGAGTTTGGAGACAAGGTAAAGATCAGCCTGCTCATGCAGGCATCTACCATTGCCGAAATGGCGCGAATGATTGAAACGCCGAAAACAAGGTACAAAAAAGCGGTCAATGTAAAAATTCCTCTGCGGTGGTGGCTCAAAAATATTAGACGGTCGATCAAGGCAAGGTTGATAAGGGTTTCACCCCGATTGGAGCCTTATACGCCGTCTTACAAACTTCTTATCAGCTTTCAGAAATTATGGCTGTCCCTGGCGCCGGTCAGACTTTTGTACAAAAGAAAAACGTTGATTTTTAAATCATGGCTGGCCCTCATTGATAGTACCGATGAATCCGGTGAATTGATGATGCATAATTTGATGGCGAATACCTGGAAACTTGGACGCAATATTCTTATGGCGCAAAAAAACAACTTTGAAAAATTTGTCAGCATCATTGGGTGGGAACATGTACACAATGCTTTGGATGCCGGAAAAGGGGCGATATTTATCACGCCTCACACACATATATTTTTCACTTGTCTCCGGGAGCAGCTCACCTTGAAAATGTTTTCCGAAGTGAATTTTCTGGGCCAGAGATGGCTGCCTCCGGACAGAGCGACCAAAACGGCAGGGCTTGCCGGGCGGCTGCAAGAGGCGCACAATGTGCTGAGGCGCGGTGGCGCGGTATGGATTATGGGAGACGGGAAACAAGGGACAGTAAAAATGGTTCAGAGTCGTTTCGGAAGGCGTTTCGCGTTTCGCGCCGGAGCGCCGGAACTGGCTGTTCAAACCGGAGCCCCTTTGATTCCTGTTTTTCCTTCCCTCCGGCCGGACGGAGGGTTGGTGGTGGAATTTCTACCACCGCTTGAGCAGGTGCAAAAGGGACCAAGGGCTTTTCGCGTGGAGTATCTTCTCAAACAGTACTCGGAAATGTATGTCGGGCGCTGGCCGCAGATGTTGCCGAATATGCAGACCGGACATCAGAGAAAAAGGCTCAGCGAATTGGAACGGTCGGATGGATGAAGGATAACACCGGTTTCGAAACACAGCACGACACGTTGACTGTAAAGAATGCTTGCAGTGGTCCGATGCATTTAATCACAAAAAAAGGATGGCACAATGAAGAGTGATGGATTCGGCGTGATGTATATTGTTACAACGCATAAGTCACGAATATATCTAAAGGCCGCGATCGAGTCGGCCAAAAGTGTAAAAAAATACTCACCGGCTTTGCGCGTGCATTTCTATTCGGACAAGGAGGGCCTGGCGTTCATTAAAGGAATTGAGCATTCCCCTGTGGATTCTGCCACTTTGATTGAGAATCCTCACTATCGATCCAAGGTGGACTACATTGCCCGGTCGCCTTTTGACCGGACGCTTTATCTGGACTCGGACACGCGTGTCGTCGCGGACATCTCGGAAATGTTTGACCTGCTGGATCGATTTGATTGCGCGTTGGCCCATGCGCATAATCGAAATCATTCCAGAACGTCTCAGGTCTGGAATACGCCGATCCCCGCGAGCTTCCCGCAGCTCAATGGCGGTGTGATTTTGTACAAGAACAACGAAGGGGTCAACGCGTTTTTGAATAAATGGGCGCAAAGTTTTCACGAGGCGGGATTTAAAAAAGATCAGGTCACGCTCCGCGAGCTTTTATGGCTAAGCGACCTTCGACTGGCGACTTTGCCTCCTGAATATAATATCCGAAACAGGAAATATTTAAAAATATGGCAGGACAAAGAAGCGGAACCGAAAATTCTCCACATGGCGAAATTTCACGATCGGGAAGGGTTGCCCGGGGTGAGAACAGTGCTCGCCAGTGTTCTAAACCGCATTCTATCCGGAAAGAAGGTGATTTGAACTATGACAGAAATCAGATTGCCGGAAAGTCAAAAAGTATTTGTCATAGGATTTCATAAAACCGGAACCACATCATTGGCCGAAGCTCTTCATCTTCTGAATTATAAAACTGTCCATGGCGATGCTCGCAAAGCGGCGCATGGCGGGACGGAAGGTCGGTTACTTCTGGAGGAATACATAAAAAAAGGGAATTACCGTTTGCCTACATTCGATCTGTATGACGCCTTTACAGACAATCCTTATTTTTCGATCTGGAAGGAACTTGTCCGAATGTTTCCGGATGCTCGATATATTCTTACGGTCCGGGATGAAAAAGCATGGATAAGTAGCTGTATAAAATACTATAAAGGCCGCAGGGTGCGCCCCATGCGTGAATGGATGTTTGGTCCACATGCCGATCCATCCAGAGATAAAGAGGGCAAAAAGGCGTGGCTTGTCGCTTATCGCCGGCATAATTCGGAGATTATTGAATATTTCAAATCTGCCGGAAAGGATTTGCTGGTCATAGACATTTCGAGGCAGGGTTGGCAGATGCTGTGTGAATATCTAAACAAGCCCGTTCCGTCCACGCCATTTCCGCATAGAAACAAAACCGAAAAATCTCGATACGAAGCCGTCAAGTCGATGCTTCCGATCTCTGTGAGGCGCAAAATAAGCACATGGTTCAAGTAGTGGATATTCCGGGAGAGAATTGTGGCAAAAAGCATTTCTAAGAAAGCACGGCAATATGTCAAAGGTTTCTTCTACGGGTTGCATCCGTTGACCGCTCAAATTCATCCCTGTGTGAAAAAATACTGGGTTGTGCGCAGAAGTTTCATTTCCAATCGATGGAAATACTGCTATTTCCGCATTCCCAAATGCGCCAATTCAACCATTGCAAGATCCCTGTTCAAATATGAACAGGGAAGCTTATATGACCTATCGGCGGACCCTAGAGGAAGAGTTGCAAAACAATCATCGGATCGCTTGTTATCCGCGAGGGCCCTGAGCGCCGATGCCCTTTGCTCTAAATACTTTCTTTTTACGTTCGCCAGAAATCCTTACGAAAGACTGCTGTCGGCATATCTGGATAAAATAGCCAGATTGGATAACACAGGTTTTGATTCAATCCGGAAATTGATACGGTCCTGTGCCGGCACGAAAAAGGATGTAACGTTTGCAGATTTCGCTCAATATTTGGAAAAGTCCGGACTATATCAAGATCCTCACTGGATACCGCAAACCGCCATGCTTCCCGTAGCGGTGAGCAGAATTCACTATGTGGGAAGAATAGAGCACCTGGATGCGGATCTTGAATACGTCATTAATCAAATATTCGGGCAAGGTACTTATCAAATGACTTTCACTCGACAGGATCGACATACGAACTCCACCGCCAAGATCATGGCGCACTATGATAAAAATTTGTTCGAGCGGGTCTACAAATTATACGAAGTAGATTTTCAGGCATTTTCGTATCCGAAAATCTGGTCTGCCGGCACGGACTAATCCTGAATGATTATTTTTATGCGCATAATCGCGCGCTTTATGAATTGATCGGAGAAGATTATGGGAGGTCATGATTCTGACCGGAGGCCCACGCCGCGCAGTGGCTTACAAACGCGTTCTCGGTGTTTTTAAATGACAAATCCATATGACCAAATCCGGACGGTTTTCATCGGCGGTTGTCCGCGCAGCGGCACAACCCTGCTGGGTGCGATGCTCGGAGCGGCGCCACGCTGCGTCGCCACACCCGAGTCTCAGTTCAAGCAAAGCATTCCCTCCGATTTAAAGGTGGACTGGAAACGCGGTCTCGGTCGCGATGATTTTCAGCGCGCGTTAAAAAAGAATTTCCGTTTTAAGTTGTGGGGAATTCATCCTCCGCACTCTGGCGGGGCGGGAGAGATGAATCCGCAGGAATATCGCGAAGCCATTCTATCCCTTATAGACGTGTATGCCCTTAAGGAAGGGATGACGGATTGGGGTGTGTGGATAGACCACACACCGGAAAATATTCTTGAGCCATTAACGATTATGAAAATATTTCCCGAGGCTAAATTTATTCATATTATTCGGGATCCCAGGGCTGTGGCCGCATCCATACTAAAACTGGATTGGGGTCCGGATTCCGCAGGTCATGCCGCCCGTTTCTGGGCCGAGAAACTTTCATACGGGCAGGCGCTTGAGCTCGCTTATCCGGATCAATGCATGAGGGTTCATTTCGAGGATATTGTGAAATCGCCGGAGGAAACCCTGCGGTCGGTGTGTGATTTTTGCGGTATCGAATTCGTTGAAGGCATCCTGTCCGGTGGAGGATTTAGGCCTCCGGCCTACACGAAAAGGCAGCATAAATTGATCGGATCAGGGCCTGACCCGGGTCGCCTGGATGCCTGGCGAAGCCGTCTCGATCCCTGGGAGATTCAAGATATCGAAAACATCATAGGCGGCCTGATGGAGATTAGCGGGTATTCCAGATCCTCATTGGTGAAACTGTCGGGGCGGCCATGGAATAGGCGGCTTGTGCAGAGACTGAGACCTTTCATGACCTATCTGAGAAAGAAAAGGCATCAGTTTAGAAAAAAGTACTACGGGCGCATCCGGCTTGCACGCAATTCCCCCTCAAAAGTCAGTCACATCGAGAAAACATGAACTCAGTCAACAGCGCCGATCATCCGTGGAAAAGTCGGGAAAAACCAAAAATTGCCATGGTTGTGCCCGCATTTCCATCCGTTTCACAAACTTTCATTGCGCTGCAGATTGCCTGGCTTTATAAGCTGGGATACGATTTGAGGATTGTCAGGATGGGCGCCGCCGGAGATGAAAGATGGATTGTGGACGCTTTGCGGCCTGTTCTTGACAAGATTGATATTATCTCGCTACCCTACAACAATACCAACAGCATCTTTAAACGCATCTTTTATTTTTTGCCGGTGTGGGCGGCAAATACCCGGAGGATGCCCGCTGCCTCCTTTCGGGTGTTTTTGGAAAAAGCAATGAGGCTGAAGCTGGCCGAGTTTGTCAGAATCCATAATGACGCTCACTTATTCCACCTTTGCGGCAATGCCGACATTCTTCATTTTCAATTTATGACATTGGCAAATCGATATACCCAGATGCAAGGCTGCGGTTTTGTCCGCCGCCCTGCCGGGATTGTTTGTTCTGTCAGGGGATATGACATCAGCAGGAAAGCCGTTTTGGATGAAATCGACTTCAGAGCTCTGATCCAAAATGTTTCCTTGTTTCTCCCCGTATGTGAATATTTCAAAAAGATTTTGGAAAAGAACGGTTTTCAGAAAACGATTCGTGTTGTACACTCACCCGTGGATACAACCCGATTGTGTGGTCAAAAAAAGGTGAAAGGGCAAAAATCATCGATCAAGATCGTGTCCGTCGGCAGACTGGTTGAAAAGAAGGGTTTTGACGATGCCATAAAGGCGCTTTCCATTCTGCGTCAATCGTATAGCGATTTTCATTACACGATTGTCGGAGAAGGGCCGCTGCGCCGGATGCTTTCCGGGACAATTCTAGAGTATGGCTTGTCCGGTCAGGTTGCCCTCAAAGGCGAGATGCCGTCGCGTGAAACCCTTGATCTGATTGCAGCATCCGACATCCTGATAGCACCCAGCAAAACCGCAGCCGACGGGGAGGTGGAAGGCATTCCCAACGTTTTGAAAGAGGCGATGTGTCTGGGGCTTCAGGTGATCGCGACGAAGCATGCGGGGATACCGGAACTGATTGAACACAAGGTGAACGGACTTCTGGTTTCCGAAGGCAGTCCGGAAGAGATTGCCCATGCCTTAAGTGAATTGATTCACAACAGGTCCGACTGGGCCGGACGGGCCGAGAAAGCCTCCATGACCGTATCGGACCAATACTCACCCGACCAGACGACGCGGGATTTGATTGACGCCTACGAAACGATATTGAATGCAAAAGAAACAAAACAGCCCTAGAGTTTGTGTGAATGGACATATCTGAAAAACCTTTCGTCTCCGTCGTCGTTCCGGTAAAAAACGGCGCGAATTCCATTGACGCTTTATTGAAAGCCCTGCTGAACCAGGATTATCCAAAAGACAAGACGCAAATCATTCTGGTGGATAACGGATCACTAGATGGCACATATGATCTGATAAAAAAATACCCGGTTGTTTACGCGCAAGAAGACCGGGTACCTGGTTCCTACGCGGCGAGGAATAAAGGCCTTTCTCTGGCGGCAGGAGATATCATCGCCTTTACCGACGCGGATTGCTGTCCGGAACCGGACTGGATCAGCAAAGGTGTTGAGGCGTTGATGAGTGAAGGCGCGGCTCTTGCCGGTGGCCGGGTGTCATTCATTCTGCCGGAAAACCCTTCGACCTCTGAGCTTATTGACTCCACGGTTTATATGCAAAATGAGGTTAATGTGAAAACCAGAAAGTCGGCCGTGACAGCCAATTTGTTTGTCCGTAAGGAACTGTTCGAAAAGATGGGATGTTTTGAATCTGCCCGATCGGGAAGCGATTTCCTCTGGACCAGGAAAGCAACGCGTCTGGGATACCCCCTCATTTATGTTCCCGATGCGGTTGTTCATCATCCTACACGGCGTTTTCGAGCACTTATGAGAAAAAGCTATCGGGTCGGCAGTGGTTTTTTAAATTTGGTGCCCCGGCGTTTTTACGCTATGCGCGTTCTGTGGCTCATTGTGCGCCTGATGACGCCCGTTCCGTCAAAGGTTATTGTAAAGGTGGCCCGTGGAAGCCGAAATAAACCCGAAACAAAGAGAAGTTACTTTTCTTTCTGGGGTGTTTCATACGCTTATCAGCTTGTTCAAGCGGCTGCCGTGATCCGTGCAATTTCAAAAAAACTCGGTTGATTATATTCAATTTCAATTACATAGATAATACTTTGATGCTAGAGTGATCCTGGCATAAATAGGAGAATTTCAGTCATGTTTCATAAGTTACGCACAAGGAAATTTCTGGGAGTATTCGTGGTCGGGTTGCTTCTGGTTGCGGCCGTTTATATTCCGCGCGTTGCCGCCGCCACAAAAATCACAAGGGAAAGCCAGCCCCTTGAGGGAAGAATCCGCGTATCCGGCGCCTGGGCGCTCTATCCGATGATGGTCAAATGGGCCGAAGAGTTCAAAAAAATACACCCCGGTGTCCGCATTGATATTTCCGCCGGCGGGGCCGGCAAGGGCGTGACCGACGCCTTGTCGGGCATGGTGGATATCGGCATGGTTTCCCGGGATCTTCGCCCGGAGGAAATCCGCCAGCAGGTGTTTTTCGTGCCGGTGGTGAAGGATGCCGTCTTCCCGACGGTGAATGCCGCCAATCCCGTGATGCGCGAGATTGCCCAAAAGGGCTTGAAGAAAAAAACCCTCGAAGCGCTCTGGGTATCCGGCGGGAAATTTACCTGGGGTGAACTCATGGGAACGCAAAACAAAAATCCCGTTCGCGTCTACACGCGGTCCGACTCCTGCGGCGCGGCGGAAACCTGGGCCACGTATCTTGGCGTACACCAGGAGGATCTGTCAGGCGTCGCCGTCTATGGAGACCCCGGCCTGGCGGAAGCCGTGCGACGGGATAAAACCGGCATCGGGTATAACAATCTCAATTTCGCCTACGATCTCAAAACCGGCGCACCGGTTCCGGGGATTCAGATTCTTCCCATTGATGTCAACGAAAACGGGCGGATTGATCCGGAAGAACAGCTGCGGACAAAAGAGGAAGCCGTCCGCGCGGTACTGGCAGGCGTTTATCCGTCACCGCCGGCGAGGGATCTCTACCTGGTGGGCAAATCGTCCTTCCGCGGCGTCACGAAGATCTTTGTGAACTGGATCTTGACCGATGGACAGAAGTATGTCGATGAAGTCGGCTACTTGAAGATCAGGCCCGAACAGATCAAGGAAGCCCTGGCCGAAACGGGTAAATAAATCATGATGCCATCCGGCAATAAACAATTTATCATCAGCCGCCTCAGTGGGGGAAGAAGGATCAGGGAGGCGCTTGCCCTGGTTTCAGGACGCCTGGTGCTGATTTTGATCAATGCCCTGGCCCTGCTCATTTTCTGCGGCCTGCTTTGGAAAGCGGCCCCCCTGTTCGGTATCATCTCCGTGTCCGATTGGCTTTTTTCATCATCCTGGCATCCGATGAAAAATCAGTTCGGCCTGTTTCCTTTTATTGTCGGTACGGTATCCGTCACCCTGCTGGCCATGATCATCGCTGTTCCGGTTTGTCTCGGGGCCGCGATCTATCTTTCGGAATATGCCGGCCGGCGCTTCCGCGAGATCGCGCGCTGGCTGATTGACATCCTGGCAGGTATCCCGTCCGTCATTTACGGGTTGTGCGGCGTTCTGGTGATCGTACCGTTTGTCGCATTTCTGGGTGAGCTTATGGGCAGTACGACTACCGGATACAGCCTGCTGGCCGGCGGACTGGTTCTGGCGGTGATGGTCATTCCCTTTATCATTTCCATTTCGGTAGAGGTGCTGCGCATGGTGCCGGATCCTCTAAGGGAGTGCGCTTTGGCCCTGGGGGCGACCCGCTGGGAAACCGTGAAGTACGTGGTGCTGAAAAAAGCAAAGCGTGGTCTTCTGGCCGCCGTGGTGCTGGGTTTTGCCCGTGCGTTCGGGGAAACCATGGCGGTGTTGATGGTCGTCGGCAATGTCGCGCAGGTTCCGGTGTCGCTGTTTGATCCGGCCTATCCGCTGCCGGCGCTGATTGCCAACAACTACGGCGAAGTGATGTCCATTCCCCTGTACGACGCGGCGCTCATGTCGGCGGCGCTGATTCTGATGCTGGTGGTGGGGGCATTCAGCCTGACAGCCCATTACACACTTCTGAAAATCGGAGAAACGGTCGATTCATGAATCCGAAGCGAAACCGGGAAGAAAAGCTGTTTAGAATATTGATGGTTGCCGCGCTGGTTCTCGTCTTCGCGTCGCTGGCCGGGATCATTCTGGTCGTGGCCATGAAGGGGCTGGCCTCCCTGAATCTGTCCATGATCATTGAGACGCCCAAAGGCGGGTATTATCTGGGCAAGGAAGGGGGCATCGCCAACGCAATCGTCGGTTCGCTGTACCTGGTGACGGGTGCGACGATTCTTGCTTTCCTGATCAGCCTTCCTGTGGCCCTGGCCTTGCAGAAAGAATATATCGGCAGGCGGGCGGCCGCGATCACCCGGCTGGTTCTGGATATCCTGTGGGGAACGCCGTCGATTGTCTACGGGGCGTTTGGCTTTGTGATCATGGTGTACCTGGGCATCAGGGCTTCTCTGCTGGGCGGAATCATTGTCTTGACGCTTTTGATGATTCCCATCATGGCGCGCGCGATGGATGAAGCCGTTCGCCTGGTTCCCTTCGAGCTCAAGGAAATGGCCTACGCAATGGGGGCCACCCGGGTCGAGACGACACTGGCCGTTGTCTTTCGGCAGGCCCTGCCGGGGATTTGCACCGGAGTCATTCTGGCGTTCGGGCGCGGGATCGGAGACGCCGCGTCCATCCTGTTTACGGCCGGCTACACCGATGAGATCCCCACGTCTTTGATGGACCCGGTCGCGTCATTGCCGCTGGCCGTCTTCTTTCAGGCCGGCACACCGGTTCCGGAAGTGCAGGCACGGGCATTTGCAGCCGCGTTGATTCTTCTGGCCATTGTCATTATCGTTAACCTGATCGCCAGGCTTCTTGGCTGGCGATTTTCAAAACACATTGTGAGATAGTATTCCTTATGGCGCACATTCAGATTCAGCAATTACGGGTTTCGTATGGAAGTCTTCCGGTTTTGAACGATATCAATCTGGAAATCCCGGATCGGCAGATTGTTGCCATCATCGGTCCTTCGGGCTGCGGGAAAACAACCCTGCTTAAAAGCATGAACCGGCTTCTGGATCTCAATGAAGATGTGTCCGTCACGGGGAGCATCCTCCTTGACGGGGTCAACATTTACGATCCCGCCATGGACGTCACCTGTTTGAGAAAGAGAGTCGGCTTTCTGCCGCAGCGGCCCTATCCGCTGCCGATGTCGATTTTTGAAAATGTCGCTTTCGGTCCGCGGATTCACGGTTTGAGTGTTCTGTCGGCGGGCGGCGGTGGCAAGCAGGCGGAGAAATCCCTTGTGGAGCACTACCTTCGTCTGGCGGGCCTGTGGGATGAGGTCAAGGACCGGCTTGATGAACCCGCGGCAAAGCTGTCCATCGGCCAGCAGCAGCGCCTGGCGCTTGCCCGCGTTTTGTCGATTGAACCGGAGGTGATTCTTGCCGACGAGCCCACCTCGGCGCTGGACCCCGTTTCGGCCAAACTAGTTGAAACGCAGTTTAAGCTGCTCAAAGAAAACTACACCATTATTCTCGTCACCCACATCCTGCGTCAGGCCAGGCGGCTGGCCGATTATATCGTCTTTTTGTATATGGGGGATCTCATCGAGCACAAGCCGGCAGCCGTATTTTTCAGCGCGCCGGATGATGAAAAAACCAAAGCCTACATCAGTGGAGAAATCAGTTGATGAATTCATTTTCGATGACCTATTTGCGGCAACTGGAGTCCGAGTCCATCGCGATTCTGCGGGAGGTCGCCTCGGAATTTAAAAACCCGGTGATGCTGTACTCTGTCGGCAAGGATTCGAGCGTCATGGTCCGGCTCGCGCAGAAGGCCTTCTGGCCCGGGAAATTTCCCTTTTCGCTCATGCATATCGACACGGGGTATAAGTTCCCTGAGATGTACGCGTTTCGCGACGAGTTCTGCAAGAGAATCGGCGCGACGCTGATTGTGGAGCGAGATGAAAAACACATTGCCGAAGGATGCCATCCGCTCACAACCGGTGTGGATCAGTGCTGTGCCCGATTGAAAACCGGCGCTTTGCTGACCGCTTTGCGAAAGCATGGATTCGATGCGGCCATCGGCGGGGCCCGGCGCGAGGAGGAGAAGTCGCGTGCAAAAGAGCGTGTGTTTTCCATCCGCGACGCCTTCGGTCAGTGGGATCCCAAGAATCAGCGCCCCGAGCTCTGGGACATCTACAATACCCGTCTTTCCGAAGGAGAGACGATGCGTGTCTTTCCTTTGAGCAACTGGACGGAGAAGGACATCTGGGAATACATCCGGATCGAAGAGATTCCCATCGTTCCGATTTACTTCGCGCAAAAAAGAGAGGTGATTGTACGCGGAAATATCTTGATTCCGCTATATGCGGGGGCCCGACCCGGCGCCTCTGAACAGCCCGGGCGAAAAGAAAAGGTCAGGATGATCGACTGCCGGTTCAGGTCGCTGGGGTGCATCCCCTGCACGGGTGCGATTGCTTCATCCGCAACGACTCTTGAGGAAATCATCGGGGAAGTGCGGAAGGCGACGAAATCGGAGCGGGAAAACCGCGTGATTGATCTGACCTCCGACAGTTCCATGGAGCAAAAGAAGAAAGAGGGGTATTTTTGATGCCGACCGCTGAAAAATCTCTGCTTCGTTTTGTCACCACCGGCAGTGTGGATGACGGCAAATCCACGCTGATCGGCAGATTGCTGTATGAAACGAAATCCATCTACGAAGATCAGTACGAGGCGATAGAAAAGACCTCCAGGAAAAAGGGGCTCAAGGAAGTGGAGCTGGCCTACCTGCTCGACGGGCTGGCGGCCGAGCGCGAGCAGGGTATTACAATTGATGTGGCCTACCGTTATTTTGAAACCCCGAAAAGAAAGTTCATCATCGCCGATTCGCCGGGTCACGTCCAGTACACCAAAAACATGGTGACGGGTGCGTCCAAGGCGGATTGCGCTGTTATCTTGATTGACGCGCGAAACGGCGTGCTCACGCAATCCAAAAGGCATGGTTTTCTGATTTCGCTTCTGCAGATTCCTCATCTGATTGTCGCGGTCAACAAGATGGACCTGATGGACTATGACCGAAGCGTGTTTGACGGGATCGTGAATGACTATCAGCAATTCTCGGAGAAGCTCGACATTCATAACATTGTCTACATTCCTGTTTCCGCGCTCAAGGGAGACAATGTGGCGGTCAAAAGCCCGAAGATGCCATGGTATGAAGGTTCCCCCCTGCTTGCGATGCTCGAATCGCTGAATATTTCCGCCGACCGCAACCTGGTGGACTTCCGCTTCCCCGTGCAACATGTTTTGCGCCCGCATGCGGATTTCAGGGGGTATTCAGGAAGCGTTGTTTCCGGAACGATATCGCCGGGTGAAGAAGTGGCGGTTCTGCCGTCGGGGAGGACCACACAGGTGAAGTCCATCACCACGTATGACGGCGATCTGAAAGAGGCGTTCGCCGGGCAGGCGGTTGTCCTGGCACTGGCCGACGAAATTGACATCAGCCGGGGTGACATGATCGTGCGCCGAAAGAACCTTCCCCAGATCGCAAGCAGGCTGGAAGCGATTTTGTGCTGGATGGATGACCGGCCGATGATGCTTGAGAAATCTTTCGTTCTGAAGCACACCACCCGGACCGTCCGGGCCTACATCAAAAAAATCGTCTACCGGATTGATGTGGATACATTGCACAGGCAACCCGTGGACGAATTCGGCCTCAACGATATCGGGCGAGTGGAGCTATCCTTGTCCGCACCCATATTTTTTGACGCCTACAAAATCAATGCCGCCACAGGGCGGTTTATCTTGATCGATGCGGAAACCAACCGCACGGTGGCCGCCGGCATGATCCGCGATACGGCCCGACGGCTGGAGGATTATGTATCGGAGCCGCAAGCGGGACGGACGGCTGAACCAAAGTCTCCGCATACCGTCTGGCGCGCTCTCAACATCGGCCGGGCGGAGCGTGAGCGGCAAAACCGTCACCAGGCGGTCGTTCTGTGGTTTACCGGGTTTTCCGGTTCAGGCAAATCCACCATTGCGATGGCCCTTGAAAGGAAACTTTTTGACATCGGCTGCAAAACGGCTCTGCTCGACGGTGACCTGCTGCGTCACGGTTTGTGTTCCGATCTTACCTTTTCCGCCGCCGACCGGCAGGAAAACATCCGCAGGGCCGGCCAGACGGCGAAGCTGTTTTTCGAGCATGGCCTCATCGTTTTGTGCGCGTTTATTTCGCCCTTCCGGCAGGATCGTGAGACGGTCAGGCGGTTATTTCCGGAAGGGCGTTTTGTCGAGATTTACGTCCGCTGCGATCTGGACGAATGCAGAAGGCGCGATCCCAACGGACTATACCGGAAGGCGGAAAACGGGATCATTTCCGGATTCACCGGCATCGATTCGCCTTATGAAGAACCCGTAAAGCCGGAACTCATTGTTGATACGCAAACGTTATCTCTCAACGACTGCATCCATGAGGTAGAGCAATTCATGCTCCATCAGCGGCTCATTATCCGTCCGGATAACCGTGAGGGCCGGTGAAAAAAGCGCTGATCATCGGCATCACCGGTCAGGATGGCGGCCTTCTGGCCAAGTACCTGCTCGACAGAGGCTATCAGGTTTCCGGAACCTCGAGGGATACCCAGGTGACCTCCCGAAAGAATCTGCTGCGGCTGAATATCGCAAATCGCGTTCATTTATGTTCAGAGGAAAAGCGTGAGCAGTAAAGTGAAAAGGCCGGGAAAGAACATGTTATCAAGAACGAAAAAAAGGTTTTATTTTTCATACGGGAAGCGTCTGCTTGATTTGGCATTGACGATTCCGGCGGTGATTGTGTTGTCGCCGGTATTGATTATCGCCGCGCTTATGGTGCGCGTCCGGTTGGGCAGTCCTGTGCTCTTTGAGCAGGAACGCCCCGGATCGAAAGAGAAGGTTTTTGTGGTTTATAAATTCCGCACAATGACGAATACCCGCGACAATGACGGCGCATTGCTTCCCGATGCGCAAAGGATGACTCGTTTTGGCGCGATCCTGCGCAAGGCCAGTATTGATGAATTGCCGGAACTTTTTAATGTGCTGAAGGGGGATATGAGCCTGGTCGGTCCGCGTCCGCTGCTGGTGAAGTATTTGCCTTACTATACCAGCCGGGAGCGCCTTCGCCACAGTGTTCGACCCGGGCTGACCGGTCTGGCGCAGGTCAGCGGGAGAAACTACCTGCCGTGGGACGACCGTCTGGAAATGGATGCGCGGTATGTTGAAGAGATCTCCGTATGTCTTGATGTGAAAATTATCATTCAGACATTCTTTCAGGTGATCAGGGCTAAGAATGTTGCACCGTTACCGGGAACCGTCTGCAATTTACTGTCGGATGATCGTGAGAAGCAAAAACAAACAAAACCATCATAGTGGAGAGTGAAAGGAGGTATATCCTGTGCGAAAAATATTGTCCGGTCATAAAATCTATCTTCGGCTGATTGAGCAGGGAGATCTGGCAAAACGCGTCGAGTGGATTAACGATCCCGCTGTTCAGGAAACACTGAATTTTGATTACCCCACCTCTCTTGCCCGGACGCAAAAATGGTTTGAGAAAGTTGTGACGGATAAAACGCGTCTTGATTTTTCAATTTGCCTGCCGGGTTCACAGGAGTATATCGGGATTTGCGGTCTTGTGAATATTAACCATCTGGTTAAAAAGGCTGAATTTTATGTCACCATAGGGAGTCGGGATCACTGGGGGAGAGGGTCGGCCACCGAAGCCTTTAAGCTGCTCACGAATTATGGATTTATCGAATTAGGCTTGAACCGGATTTATGGAAACTACAATGCGGATAATGGTAAGACATCCCACATCACACAAAAAATCGGATGGAAACATGAAGGGACGTTGAGGCAGGATTTGGTTTCCCACGGGAAAATTCACGACAGAAATGTGGTGGCAATACTCAGAAGCGAATGGGAAGCCAATCCCGCCTATGATATTTAATTCCCCGCAGACTGATCCTCCTGTCTTGCGATAGTTATCAGCTAAGGAGCATGATTCCTACGGATGTAAAATGGCCACACGGGTGTCTCCTGCCGTTGGTATGTATGATGTTCAGAATGTCCAGGGAAATGAACCGGAAGAAAGATGCTCAATAAGTCATAAGCTGTGATTGAATAGTTGAAGGGGACTTCAGTAAAGCATGAACGTCTTGCTTACATGCGCCGGACGGCGCAATTATCTGGTGGACTATTTCAAGCAGGCGGTCGGCGGCCGCGGCCGTGTGCTGGCCGCGGATCAGTCCGCAAGCGCGCCGGCTCTGCAGGCGGCTGACGAGGCGTATGTGGTGCCGGCTGTTTTTGATCCTGACTATATCGAGCGGCTGCTGTCCATCTGTAAAAGCAGGCGTGTCGGTCTCGTGATTCCCCTCAATGATCTTGAGCTTCCGGTTCTGGCGGAAAATAAAGCCCGCTTTCAGAGCGAAGGCATTATTGTCGTCGTCTCCGATGCCAGTGTCGTGCATATATGCTTTGATAAGTATCAAACCCTTGAGTTCGCAAAAAAGCACGGTATCGCGTTGCCACCCACGTTTTTTTCACCTGTAGAGACACGTCAGGCTCTGGATGCCGGTGAGCTGACGTTCCCGCTGATCATTAAGCCGAGGTGGGGTTCGGCTTCCTTCGGCGTGGAGGTCTGTTATGATGAAGATGAGCTCAAGTATATTTTTGAGCTTGCCAAAAAACGGCTGGTTCGATCATTTGTGGCAAAGATCAGCGCGGATATGGAGCCGTGCCTGCTGATTCAGGCAAAAATCGGCGGCCAGGAATACGGTCTTGATATTGTCAACGACCTTTCCCGACGACACGTTTGCACCTTCGTAAAGAGGAAACTGGCCATGCGTTCCGGAGAGACGGATAAGGCCGTCAGTGTCGATCATCAGGAACTGTCTGATATCGGGACAAATATCGGAAGGTGCCTGGGGCACGTTGGCAATCTCGATCTTGATATTTGCGGCGACGATGACGGTTTTTTTCTGATCGATATGAATCCGCGGTTCGGCGGCGGCTATCCCTTTTCTCAGTTGGCGGGTGCAAATGTGCCGGCCGCCCTTTTGGCCTGGGCGGAGGGCAGGCAACCGGATCCTTCATGGCTGAAAATATCACCGGGGATTACCGCATCCAAGTACAGTCAATTGATCATACTCAAAACGGAAACAGATGAAATCAATCCGTATGATCAGACGAAGGACTATTGACTGTATCCGGGCCGTCCAGGATGCCTGGACCATGCTGCGGGGCATTCATTTCCAGTTCGAGCGGCGGCGATACAAAGGCAGTCTTCTTAACGCCAGGCGTATACTGGTTGTCAATCAGCAGGCCCTTGGGGATGCAACACTCAGCTTGCCGGCGATCCGTAATCTGGCACAGTGGAAGGCTTCCGGCCCGGGGCGCGACGTGCTTTTTGTTGTTCGGCCGGAGTACGGACCATGGATACAGACGATGCTTTCTGATGTCAGAGTCCTGGGTGTCAATCCAGGGTGCATTCAGAGCACTGATGCGGTGGCGCAGATCAAGTTATGGGAGCCGGACATGCTCATTGATATGGACACGACGCGAAATACCTCAAATCTAAAGCTGGCAAAAAAGATAAGGGTTCCTGTTATCATCGGCAATGATTGCGGCGGAAAAGGAAACTGGTCGGATATGGCGTCTGCGTTCGGTTCATTAAAGGCGCCTTTGCCGCATGTATCAGAAAGATATCTGAATATGGTAAAACCATTAACGTTGACCTCCAGGGCTTCCTATTCGAGAATGCCCCGCCGTGAATCAGCCGGCTATCCTCTCAAAATCGGCATCCATCCGGGGTCAAGCCTGAATGGTGTTTCAAGAAGATGGCCTGCCCGGAGATTTGCGGGACTGATCAACAGGATTTCTAGTCAATGGAAATGTCAGGTATATCTGTTTGGTGGAGAAGCGGAGAAAAGCGAGATGGATACGCTGCTGAATCTTATGGGTGGAGAAGTTTATGGAACCTGCATAAACCAGCCGCTGGTATTGTTTGCCGCCGAGTTGGCCGGAATGGACCTGCTTTTATGTAACAACAGCGGACCGATGCATGTCGCCGCAGAGCTCGATGTTTCCACAATCAGCATCAACGGTCCGACCGCCCGTAATTTTTACCCGGTGAAAAAGAGAAATGACCATCTGGCTCTTCATGCCGATCTGCCCTGCATTGGATGCAATGATGCGAACAGCTGCGTAAGCGGCATTGCCTGCCTGAAAGAATATACGAGTGAAGATGCATGGTCGAAAGTAAAGCCGTTCATAGAACGCTTTACGGCCAACTATCGATAAACAGGAAATCTGAACCATCTGAAAGCATCATGTTGGTATGGGTGGTGTCGGGACAATGGTTGACGCGCACGGCAGGACATGAGGCGCGAGGGGAGAGGCGTGAGACGCAAAGTCGGCACAAACAGAAGAGTCCTTTTTTATGCGGCGGTTCGAGATAAGAGTCTTTTCAGGACAATGGGTTTCTATGAGACGGATATCCAAATATTGCAAGACTGTGGTTATGAAGTGGCGCCGACAAACAAGGTTGCGGATTTCTTTAAATTCCGCAATTACGACATCGCGTTTATTTACTTCTGGACCTGGGGCCTCCTGCCCGCGTTCATCAGCAAGTGTTTTCGCAAAAAGGTTTTGTTTACCGGGGGCCTTGATGCCCTCGATCGGCGATATAACCGGTCGATTCTGGACTACACGCTGAAAAAATGGCTGTTTAAGGGCTGCGCTTTCCTTTCCGACGCGAATATTGCCGTATCGCGAAGCGATCTTCAGAATATGGAAAAAACAGGATTCCGGATGCGGAATATTCATCTGATTCCTCATGTGATCGATGCAGAACGATACGCTTATAGAGGCACGCAAAAGAAAGACACGATTACAACCGTGGCCTGGATGGGCACAAAAGAAAATGTCGTACGCAAAGGTGTAGACAGGCTATTGGTTGTATTTCGGAAATTTGCAGCCACGGATGAGCGCTTCACGCTCATGCTGATCGGCCCGGAAGGCAAAGGCAGCGACTATCTTAAGGATATGGCCGCCCGCATGAATATCGCCCCCCGAGTGATTTTTACGGGTGTTGTGCCGGAAGATGAAAAAATCAGGCTTCTCAAAGAGAGCAAGTATTATTTTCAGCTCTCTGAATATGAAGGCTTCGGCGTTTCCGCCATCGAGGCGCTCGCGGCCGGGAATCTGGTTTTTCATTCAGGGAAGGGCGGCCTTGCCGATTCCATGACGCCCGATGGTATCCTGGTCGATGATATCGATGATTTCGAGGCGCTCGCGGACAGGCTGCGCGAAGTGGATAAGCGATATACGGATTATCAGGTGCAAATCGACAAGGGGGTCCGGCGGATGAAAAGCGATTATGCCTGCGACAGGCGAAGCACTGAAATCGGCAGGATTCTGAAGGGGTTGGAACATTAAAAAAGGAGCAGCGCATGTTTAAAAATAAAATCCTGTTAATTACAGGGGGAACAGGGTCTTTCGGAAACGCGGTATTCATATCGATTTCATTGAGCCTGGAAAACCGATGGATAGCCCCTTCATCGAAAGTTTCAACGGTAAGTTGCGGGATGGATGTCTTAACGATCATTGGTTTTTGAGCCTCAAACACTCTAAAGACATTATCGAAAACTGGCGGATTGAATACAACGAAGTTCGGCCGCAAAGTTCGCTGGGAGATAAAACGCCTTATGAATTTGTCAAAGAACATCAATCTATGCTATAGGAGCAAAGACTCAATTTGAATCTGGTACATATTTCGGAGTAAGGTCAAGGAGACAGCTATGAAAATTCTTGTTACAGGATCAAAAGGTGTTGTAGGCCAGAAACTGTTATCCGAACTGAAAGAAAGAGGGCATACATTATTTGGTGCTGACGTCCAGCATCATCCCGGAGAAGTCGGATATATCCAGAGAATGAGCAATGAGAAATTTGAATACTCAAGGTGTGATATTGGCGAATACAGGCAGATAGAAAGAATCCTGAAGCAGGCCGGGCCTTTCGACCTGGTATACAACTGCGCAGCTGAATTCGGTCGTTGGAACGGAGAAGATTATTTTGAGCAGATGTGGAGATCGAATCTCATTGGCCTTAAAAACATAATCCGGCTCCAAGAGGAGCAGAGGTTTCGTCTCGTACATTTTTCAAGCTCAGAGGTGTATGGAGATTTTGAGGATGTGATGTCCGAAGATGTGATGGACAAAGTTGAGATAAAGCAAATGAATGACTACGCTATATCCAAGTGGGCCAATGAAATGCAGATCAGGAATTCTGCTATTGTGTTCGGAACGGAAACGGTAGTGGTAAGGCTTTTCAACACCTATGGGCCGGGAGAATACTACCATCCCTACCGTTCGGTAAATTGCAAGTTCTGCTATCATGCGCTTTATAAACTTCCGATAACCGTATTCAAGGGACATCACAGGTCAAGCACATACATTGACGACTGCGTAAGAACTGTTGCGAACATCAGCCAAAACTTCATACCCGGAAGGGTTTACAACATTGGATCGGATCAATTTCACGATATTGAAACGCTCGCCGACATGATTTGGAGTTACACTGGCGCACCCAAAGACCTTATCGAATACAAAGAATCCGAAATGCTGACAACCAAGACAAAGAAAACGGACATATTCCTGTCAGTAAAAGAACTTGACCATAAGCAGTCTATTTCACTTGAGGAGGGTATAAAGAAAACCATCGACTGGATGAAGGACTATTACAGGATTGCATAAATGAAGATTATAAATGTCGTAGGTGCGCGACCCAACTTTATGAAAATAGCTCCGATCCACAGCCGAATGCTGAGGTCGGCAAGTGTAAAGCCCGTGCTTGTTCACACCGGGCAGCATTATGACGACAAGATGTCGAAAGTTTTTTTGACGATCTCAGGCTGCCCCATCCGGACATATACCTGGACGCAGGTAGCGGGTCACATGCTGTTCAGACAGCGAACATAATGATACGGTTTGAAAAAGTACTCTTGGAACAAAAACCGGATCTTGTTTTGGTTGTTGGAGACGTAAATTCGACCGTTGCCTGTATTCTTGTGGCCGTCAAAATGGGCGTACAATGCGCTCATGTTGAAGCAGGATTGCGCAGCATCGACCGGCAGCATGCCAGAAGAGATTAACAGGATCATGACAGATGTTGTTTCTGACTACTTTTCATCTCTGAGCCGCGCGGCATTTCCAAGCTTACGTCCGAAGGCATACCTGAAAGCCGAATGTTTTATGTCGGGAATGTAATGATAGATTCGTTAATAAACCATCTCAGTGCAGCCGATGGCTCGGACATTGTCAGCAGGCTTGGTTTAAAATGCGGACAATACGCACTGGTTAGGCTTCATCGACCTTCAAACGTAGACGATCTAAAAAACTCCAGCATTCTGGTTGAGACGCTTATTGAACTCTCCAGAAAAATAACGATTGTTTTTCTGGTGCATCCAAGGACATTAAAAAATTCTAGAAACTTCGGATTGCTACAGGGGTTCCAAAACAATAAAAATATCATACTTACCGATTCGCTTAATTATCTCGACTTTTGAAAAATGATGAAGGAAAGCATGTTCCTGCTGACAGACTCAGGAGGCATACAGGAAGAAACTACGTTTTTGGGCAAACCATGTTTAACGTTCAGAAAGAATACTGAAAGGCCGATAACCGTTTCGCAAGGTACGAACATACAATCTGCGCGGGCTGATTGATCTACTGAAGGGTCTTGCTGAAACCTATGGTAAACGGGTTATGATGACGACACACCCCCGCACGCGCAAGCGCATCGAACAAGAAAATATCAAACTGCCGTCATTGGTTGAACTGCACAGGCCTTTCAACTTAAGCGACTTTGTGAATCTGCAAATGAGCGCCCTCGCCGTTCTATCCGACAGCGGCACGATCAGTGAAGAATCATCCATTTTGAATTTCCCCGCGTTGAATATTCGCCAGGCGCATGAACGTCCGGAGGGCATGGAGGAAGGCGCGGTCATGATGACGGGTTTGTCCTGGCCGCAAATCCAACAGGCGCTGGTCATTCTCGAAAAACAGCCGGGAGGCGCCGACCGCATGCTGAATATTGTCGATGACTACAACGTGCCCAACGTGTCGGAAAAGGCATCATCTTAAGCTACACGGACTATGTCAACCGGGTGGTGTGGAAAAAGGGCAATAGGCTATAGGCTATGGGCTATAGGAAAAAGCAAAATATTGTTGCAGGGTGGGTTAGGCGAAACTCTCCCATTGGTCATTATGACTTATTTTACTTTTGGATGTCAGCCTCGTTTCTTTCCCTATGGCCCATTGCCCATCGCCCCTGGCCTGTATTCTAATGCGTATTCTTTTTCTTACACAATGGTTTCAGCCGGAAGTCATGCTCAAGGGACTGCCGTTTGCCAGGGCGCTTCGCGCGCTCGGGCATGAGGTGGAAGTGCTGACCGGCTTTCCTAATTATCCCGGCGGGAAAATTTACAATGGCTATCGGCTGCGTCTTTATCAGAAAGAGGAGATAGACAAAATTCCCGTTCACCGGGTCTGGCTTTATCCCAGCCATGACCGGTCGGCGGCACGCAGAATCCTCAACTACTGCTCGTTTGCCGCAAGCGCGCTTCTGATGGCGCCGTGGGTTGTCAAGAAAAAGCCGGATGTGATTTATTGTTACAACCTGATTACGCTCGCCCGGACGGCCTTTGTGCTCAGGCGCTTGTGGGGATGCAAAGTGGTGATGGATATTCAGGATTTATGGCCCGAATCGGTTGCCGGTTCCGGTATGATGAAAAGCCCGTTTCTGCTTTCCGGGCTCACCACATTTTGCAACCGGACCTATCAGAAGGCCGACGCACTGGCGGTTTTATCGCCCGGCTTTAGGGAGACACTCGTTCATAGAGGGTTGCCGGAGGAAAAAATCGACGTCATATACAACTGGGGGCAGGAAGACAACCAGCAGGCCGGACATGGCGGCAATCCATTGCAGGACCTTTTGAATCTGCAAGGGAAGTTTGTTGTTTTGTTCGCTGGAACCATGGGTGTATTGCAGGGGGTAGACACGCTGCTTGAGGCGGCGCACCTTTGCCGGACGTCGCTTCCCGATGTACGGTTTGTTCTGGCCGGAGGCGGGACGGAAAAGGAACGCCTCGAGACGCAGGCAGCCCGGATGGATCTGGATAATGTCATATTTCTTCCGTTTAGGCCGCCTTCGGCCATGGGGGACGTTTTCGCCCTGGCCGACGCGCTGATCGTTCATCTGAAAGACGAGCCGGTCTTTCGCTTTACGATTCCGTCGAAAACACAGTCCTATCTGTTTGCCGCAAGGCCGCTGATCATGGCGGTCCGGGGCAATGCGGCTGATCTGGTGGAGCGCTCGCAAAGCGGAATCGTCTGCCCGCCGGAAAATCCGGAAGCGATTGTACGGGCGGTTACGGATCTATTCGGTATGACGATTGAAGAGCGGCAGGCAATGGGACAAAACGCGCGGACTTTTTATCTCAACGAAATGTCATTGAAAACCGGTGTGGCGCGATTTGAAAAATTGTTCTACGCTGCATGCGGCCGCATAAATAATTCAGCAAAGACGGAGTGAAAGATTGATGAACAAACGACTATTCAGCCAGGAGAACGAATACTACGATTCCTCACATTTACAAAAAGGCCTTTTTGCATCCGTCGGAGACAATGTACGAATCGCCCGGAACTGCACGATTGTTGGAGAGGAAAATATTTCTATCGGCGACAACGTCCGGATCGACGGCTACTGCACCATTATTGCCACAGGTACTGTGCGGTTAGGTTCCTTTATCCACATCGGCAGCTACTGCCACCTTTCCGGCGGCGAAGGCATTACGATGGAAGACTTCGGCGGTCTATCACAGGGCGTGTATATCTATACCCGCAACGACGATTATTCCGGCGCGCATATGACCAATCCGATGGTTCCTGAAACCTTTTCGTCTATGATAAAAGGTGCGGTAGTTCTGAAACGCCATGTGATCATCGGCGCGCACAGCGCGATTATGCCGGGAGTGACCATCGGCGAGGGATCTGCTGTCGGCGCTCAATCCTTGGTCAAAACCAGCCTCGATGGCTGGGGAATCTACGCGGGAAATCCTGTGCGACGGATCAGGGAACGCTTGCCCCATCTTCTCGAACTGGAAAAACAATTCAAGCCTCAATGAACCATAGGGCCTTGATTGGCGTGCTTTTCTAATACGGGATATTGAAATCTGAATGATTAAAAGCCAATATGTAAAAAATGCACTGGCAAATCTGGCAGGCAATGCCGTACTGGTTTTGCTGCTTCTGGTGTCGACACCGATTCTGATCCGGATGCTGGGCGAAGCGCAGTACGGTCTGTACCGTGTCGCGCTGGTTTCCATCGTCGGTTACTCCATGATCCTCAACATGGGATTCGGCTCGGCTGTCCGGCGGTATTTTTCCGACGACCTGTATGCGGGGCGGGTGAGGCAGGCCAATGAGGTGCTCAGTGTGGGTTATACGTTCCATATTTTCCAGAGCGTTTTCGTTATGCTTTTATTCCTGTCGGCGGTTTTGTGGCTGCCGCCATTGGTTAAGACGCCGCCTGAGTACTTGTGGGGGTTTCGTTCAGCCATCGCGGTTGCCGGACTTTATGTTTGCAGCCTGTTTCTGACCTCTCCGCTCAGCGGGGTGCTCATGGCGCATTCGCGTTATGATCTTCATGAAATTGCGCATCTGTCCTTCCGGGTGATGCTGCTGGGTGGCGGGATTATCCTGGTCTATCTCTGGCAGCCCACTCTCTACGCGCTGGCCGCAGCCGGGGTGATTGGTACGGCAAGCGTCGTCATATTGCAGGTGCAATTCAGCCGCCGGGTCTTCGTGGATCTTCGGCTGCGTTTTGGTTATTGGAACCCCGACCTGTTTAAAAAGCTGTTTCGCTTCGGCAGATACGCGATGATGATGGTTGTCGGCGCGATGGTGCTGCATCAGTCACCCGATATTCTCATCGCAGGATTTCTGGGCCCGCAATGGGTCGCGTCCTACGCGGTGGCCGCCATTCTGATCGCGCAGTTGCGGGCGGTGACGGACGCGTTCGCCGGCCCGCTGTTTCCCATCGCCAGCCGCCTCAAAGCAAACAACGATGCCAACGGACTGCGGTCTTTGCTTCTTGATGGCACGCGCCGCTGTCTTTGGGCCTGGGGCGCGCTGGTTTGTCCGGTCATCATTTTTGCCGAGAGCATGATTGGCGCCTGGATCGGCCCTCCGTACGCAGCGAGCTTTGTTTTTGTCTGGATTCTCATTCTGGGCGATATGGGAACAGCTCTGCACTACTCACCGAGCTGTATTCTCAACGCGGTGGGTTCGATCAAGTGGCTTGGGCTTTCGCAGCTGATCTTTTCGGGCCTTTCGCTTTTTGGCATGGTGCTGGTTTTGACGTTTACCCCCTTCGGCATAGTGGGGGTTGTCTGGTGTCTGGCCGTTCCCACACTGATTCGAGGCGGTGTCATTGTTCCTGTTTATACGTGCCTGCAGCTGAATCTTCCGATTATGAAGTTTTACGCGTATAATCTAATTCCCTGCGCCCTGTATGTTCTGTCCGGCTGTGGACTGTGTTTCGCGATTCGTGCCTGGATTACGCCTGTGTCCTTCATATCCGTGCTGGCTGTGATGGGTGCCTGTGCCGCCCTCATTGCCGCAGTGGGGCTGTGGATTATGTTGTCCCGGGGGGAAAGGAATCTGCTCATGGGTTTTTTGAAAAATTACGTTGCGGTGCTGGGCGGCAGGAAAGACTAAAGAAAAAGGAAGAATATTCCATGATACTGATAACCGGCGGGGCGGGGTATATCGGGGCCCACGTCAATAAAATGCTTTCGGGTGCGGGGCGCGAAACTCTGGTTTATGACAATCTTTCGAGGGGGCATCGCGAATTTCTCCGGTGGGGGACCTTTGTGGAGGCGGATCTGGGTGACCCGGAGGCGCTTCATTCCTGTTTCAAGACTTATCCCATCGACTCTGTGCTGCATTTCGGAGCGCTCATTGAAGTGGGCGAGTCCGTGATGAACCCCTCCGGCTTTTACCGAAATAATGTTGCCAATACACTGAATCTTCTGGATGCGATGGTGAAACATGGCGTCGGCCGGATCATTTTTTCGTCGAGCTGCGCCATCTATGAACCGTCCCCGGAGCCGATGACGGAAGAGAGGCCTGTTCGCCCGTCTTCACCTTACGGTCAGACAAAGTGGATGATAGAGTCCATCCTGGCGGACTACGCGAATGCCTATGGAATCCGTTATGTGAACCTGCGATATTTCAATGCGGCAGGTGCCGACCCCGATGCTGAAATCGGCGAATGGCACGAGCCGGAGACCCATCTGGTTCCTATCGTCCTTCAGGCGGCAGCGGGATTACGCCCGCACGTCGATGTTTACGGAGCGGATTACGACACGCCCGATGGAACCTGTCTTCGGGATTTCGTTCATGTAAACGATCTGGCGACGGCGCACATCCTTGCCCTGGATTATCTCCGGCAGGGCGGCGCGCCGGACGCGTTTAATCTTGCCAACGCGCGGGGCTATTCGGTAAGAGAGGTGATCGGTGCGGCAGGAAGGGTCACCGGTCAACCGATCCGCGTGATCGAAAAGCCACGGCGCGCGGGTGACGCCGACCGACTGGTCGGCGATGCGGGCAAGGCAAGAAGTACGCTGGGCTGGGTGCCGAAAATACCCGACCTGGAAGATATCATCCGGACCGCCTGGGTCTGGCACAGAAGGAATCTGTGATTAGGATTTGGCAGGGTAAGCTTCCTGTCAGGCCGCCTTTGTCAAGACGATCACAGGAGGATCACAGTCTGGACAAAACATGTTCAAGGAGCGCAAACGCATGAAACACGCAATTTCCGAAACCGACATTCTGGGCTACTTTACAAACTTTCCAACGCCGCGCATGCAGAAGATCATCCGGGCGGCCTCCGGGCAGGGACGGGTGAGCGTTATCTACTGGAAACGATCCAACATTGATTTTCAAAGCGGGCTTTCCGATTGCGCGCGGGAAATTCCCGTCGTAGCTTCATTTTTACACAACCGGGGCATCTGCCGTATCATCGCTTTTTTGATTTTTGTCTGCAAATCTCTGCTGCTTTTGCGACGTGCGAAAAATGTGCGGATCGTCTACGTCAACTATCTGGATGTCCTTCTGGTGGCTGCCCTTGCCGTCCGTCGCCGCGGCGTGAAATTCATATACGGGATCGGCGATCTTTCGCCCGCTCAGTATGGCGGCGTGCCATGGGTGAATGCCACGGTGCGCCGGCTGGAAAAAGCACTTCTGCGACGGGTATCCTTTCTGATCCTTTCTTCTCCCTTTTTCTGGGACGAATATTATGCACAGATTTATTCCGGCCGCTGGGAACTGATTGAAAACATGCCGGTGGCTAAAGTATGGGAAGGCTTTCGGGCCAAAACTTCCCGCACGCCCTGTGTGGTGGGGTTTGTCGGCTGGATTCGAGATTACAAGCCCATTGAATGTCTACTCAGGGCGGTGGACGGGCTCCGGTATGACGGCATCGACGTTCACATCTTTTTTGCGGGCTTCGGACCGGATGATGCCAGAATCAGGAAGCTGTGTACCGATCTCGATTATGTGGCATTCAGCGGGCCTTACCAGTACGACCGCGACGCTCAAGCGCTATACAGCCGGGTGGACATCATCTTTTCCGTTTTCGACGTAGGCGTGGCCAACAGCAGGATTCTCATGCCAAACCGTTTTTACGACGCGATTGCCGCCGGCATCCCTCTGATGGTCGCGCGCGGCACGAAGCTTGCCGGGCGCGTCGAAGCGCTCGGCATCGGCTACGCCGTGGAGTATTTATCGGAAGCGGATATGAAGGACGCGCTGATGAGTCATATCCGATACGACGGGGAGGCAAAGAGAATTGCCGAAGCCCTGAGGAAGGTTGACAAACAAGCCTATTTCTATGATCCGTATAAAAAGGTTTTATCCAATCTGTTTGCGGCGGATGAGCGAGATAACGTGAATGCATAAGAAGGTCTGATAAATGGGTCACATCCTCGAAGAAACAGACATCCTGTTTTACTTAACCAACCTCGCTATGACGAACGTTCAGCGGCACCTTCGCGCGGCGTCCTCTGGCACCAGGGTAACTGTTGTGTACTGGAAACGCCCGGGTGTCGACTTTCCGTGCGACCTTTCCGACCGCATTCTCACGATTCCCGTCCAGGCGGCTTTTTTTAATCGGTCTGCCGCCGGCCGCATGATAGCCTTTATGATCTTCGCGCTGAAATCCTGGCGTCTTTTGCGCCGCGCACGGGGTGCAAAGAAAGTCTATGTGAATTACCTCGACGTGCTGGGGGTGGCCTCGCTTGCGTATTGGAAAACGCGTGTCGCATTTATCTACAGTGTGGCGGATCTGTCTCCGGTGCAGTACGGCAGGCGCAGGCGGCTCAATGCCATGGTTTCCCGAGCGGAAAAGTGGCTGCTCAGAAAAGTCAGATACCTGATTCTGACGTCGCCGTTTTTCTGGAGCGAATATTACTCGAAGATTTATAGCGGCCGGTGGCACCTGATCGAAAACCTGCCGGAGGCGAACGTCTGGGAAAAATTCCAGCGCAAAGAAAAAAGCGGGAATTGCGTGATCGGTTATATCGGTTGGATTCGTGAGTGCCGACCGGTGGCGTGTCTGTTTGCAGCCGTCGCACAGCTTCGGGCGGAAGGTTATGACATCAGCGTGTTTTTCGCCGGCTTCGGTCCGGAGGAAGCCGAGGTGAAGGCGATGGCAAAGGGCAGAAACGACATTCTGTTTTATGGACCCTACGCCTATGAGCAGGATATCGCAAATCTTTACGGGCGGGTGGATATGGTCTTTGCCGTTTATGATGCGACGGTTGCCAACTCGCGGATTCTGATGCCGCACCGGTTTTACGAAGCAGTGATCTGTGGTTTACCCGTTATGGCTGCCAGCGGGACAAAACTTGCTGAAAGGGTGGAATCCCTGGGTGTGGGCTACACCGTGGATTGTCTTTCCACAGAGCAGATGAAAGCGGCCCTTATGAGTCATCTCACACGTGACAGTTACGCGGCGCGGATCACTGCCTCGCTGGCCGCGGTGGATAAATCCGTGTATTTCTATGATCAATATGATTCCACTCTATCGGAGATCTTTGCTATCGCAACAAGAAAGGATGATGTTCAATGAGCAAATTGGCGATTGAGGGGGGAAAACCGGTCAGAACCGAACCATTCATGCCCTGGCCCCACTACGAAGAGGATGAAATTGCCGCGGCTGCCAAAACGTTGCGAACCGGGAGGGTCAATTACTGGACCGGTGATCAGGCGCGCGAGTTTGAAAAGGAGTTTGCTGATGCCGTCGGCGTAAAATATGCTGTGGCGTTGATGAACGGCACTGTCGCGCTGGAAGCCGCGCTGATATCCTGCGGGATCGGTGCCGATGATGAAGTGATCGTGACGCCGCGCAGCTACATTGCGTCGGTCAGCTCCGTTGTAACCTGCGGGGCGAAACCCGTGTTTGCTGATGTGGACGAGACCAGTCAGAATCTGACGGCCGCGTCGATTAAAAAAGTGATTACCCCGAAAACCAAAGCCCTGATCCTGGTGCATCTGGCCGGCTGGCCCTGCGAAATGGACAAAATTCTGGCGCTGGCGAAAAAACATAAACTGGCAGTGATTGAAGATTGCGCGCAGGCTCAGGGGGCCAGATATAAAGGCAAAGCGGTGGGGTCTTTCGGCGACACAGGGACTTTTTCCTTCTGCCAGGATAAGATCATGACCACCGGCGGCGAGGGTGGTATGCTGACGACGAACAGCAAGGATATCTGGTCGAAAGTCTGGTCGATCAAGGATCACGGCAAGAGTTATGATGCCGTGTATAGGGGCAGGATCAAACCCGGCGCTTCCTTCCGCTGGCTGCATGAATCATTCGGTTCCAACTGGCGGATGACGGAAATGCAGTCGGCAATCGGGCGAAGGCAGTTGACCAAACTCGACGGCTGGCTCGCGCAGCGTGCGCAAAATGCCGATATTCTGACCAAAGCGTTTTTAAACATACCCGCCCTGCGCGTGATGCAGACGCCGGAATATATCCATCACGCATACTACAAATATTACGCATTTCTGCGTCCTGACTATCTTGCGCGCGACTGGGATCAGCCCCGTGTGATATCGGCTGTCGCGGCCGAAGGCGTTCCGTGCTTTTCCGGCAGCTGCCCGGAGATCTATCTGGAAAAGGCTTTCGACAAAACGGATTTTCGGCCGATCACGCCGTTGCCGGTCGCCCGCGAACTGGGGCAAACCAGCATGATGTTTTTAGTGCATCCGACATTGACGGATGTAGACATGCACGATACTGTTCGCGCCGTAGAAAAAGTGATGGCCGTCGCGTCACGCAAGGCATGAGGAGGTTCTTAGCTCATAGCTCATAGTTCAAGGATAAAGGGGCAAGGCGAAGCAGCGCCGGCGCGGTGCGAAGTCCGGCAGGGAACCTCGGCAGCCTGTCCGGCGTAGGCCCGGGCATGCCCGGGAATGCCGGATGCTATAGGCGAGGCGTAAGGAGTAAAAATGGTGTTAGCAACATATGTCCCTTTCCCCTTTAGGACTCCCCCTTTTGTAAAGGGGGATACAGGGGGATTTAAACGTTGCCGTGTCATTTCGAAGGAGTCTCGACGACTGAGAAATCCTAGATTTCTCCCTGCGGTCGAAATGACAGGGAGGGCCTATTACTAGTGCATGGTGGATGATTAGAAAGACAGTTTAGAGTCCCATGTTTAAAGTGCTTCGCTGTCCAGCCGTCAGGTCAACGCTGCTGTGTCATTACGGCTGTAGGGGGTTGATCTCAAGGCTGTAGGCTTGTAGGCTTTAGACTGTTAGGTGTTAAACCGCCTCTCGTCCGGCTATGCGGTGCTTCGCCTTGATCCTTGAACTATGAGTCACGAGCTATGAGCTGAGAACCTCCTGACTTCTGCCCTCTGACTTCTGACTCCTCACGTCTCACGTCTGACCCCTTTAAACTTTAAACCTGAAACCTTAAATTGTAAACTTTAAACTCTTAACTTTCCCTCAGGTCCTGTTCATTGAAACTTCTAACTTTAAACCTGAAACTGTTTCTCCCGGTTCTTCTTTTCGTCTTCCCGGCTATGGCCGCCGATGCGCCTTTTAACGGGCCTGCCAACTGGGGCGCGACGGGGCTCATGGAAACGCCCAACGCCCGCGTGCTGGAATATGGCAAATACCGTTTCGGCGCGTCGCAGGTCGAGCCCTACCGTTACTACTACGGCGTGGTCAGTCCGCTGCCGGGCCTCGAAATCGGCGGGCGCGTCACGGAAGTGATGGGCACATCCAACCCCGATGACCCTCGCTGGAAAGATTACGGCAATTACAAAGACAAAGCTATTGACATCAAATACAGGGTTCTGCCCGAGGGCAAATACTGGCCCGCTATCGCGGTGGGCATCATGGACCCTCACGGTACCAGGGTCTATGGCGGTCAGTATCTGGTCGCAAGCAAGCAGATCTATCCTTTTGATTTCACCATCGGCGTCGGCAATGGCCGTTTCGGCAAGGAGCAGCTTCCCGACGGTGAATTTCGCGTCGAGATGATTCAGGATCCAAAGAAGTTCTGGTCCGACGCGCAGATCTTCGGCGGGATCGAATTTTCACCGTCTTCCAAATTTTCGCTGATGGTCGAGTACAATCCCATCCGCTATGACATTCATACCCGGGATCCCGCGCAGCCGAAATATTTCACAGACGGCATCTCGTCGCGGATCAACATCGGCGCGAGGATCAGGCCTGTGGAATGGGCCGAAATCGATCTGAGCTACCAGCGCGGCAACCAGATCGGCATCGCCTTCTCGATGGCCTTCAATATCGCGAAGCCTTTTTTGCCCATTTACGATCCGCCATACATAGAAAAGCCCCTGTACCGGCAGGCGCCGGAGGATGAACGGATTGCCCGTGCCCTGTCGGAAAGCGGTTTTACCGATATCGGTGTGGCGCGTGAAGGCGACGACCTGTGGATTGTCGGCGAAAACGACCGCTACTACTACAGTGCGAACGCCGTCGGAGCGATACTGGAAACATTCGACAAGCTATTGCCCCTTCAGACGGGCAGGATCAACATCATTTTGAAACACCGGGGCATCCCGGTATTGATGTTTGCCACACAAAAGCGGGATTTGCGTTACTATCTGGACGAAGAGATCAAGCTTCGCGACTACCTGACGCTCACCGAAATGACCCTGGATATTTACAAAGCGCCGGCCACGCATCTGCAGTACCGGAAATACTTCCACTTCGGCCTCAAACCCGAAATCCAGCCATTTGTCAATGATCCGTCGGGGTTTTTCAAGGTCCGCGCGGGCGTGTCCGGCTGGGCGGCCTTCAGGCCATGGGCCGGCGGTTCCTTTATTGTCGGGGCTGAGGGCTATCCGATCAACAACATTTCCTCTGAAAATGAGCCTTTGTCCATTCCCGTGCGGTCGGATTTTATCTCCTACATGGAGAAAAATGCCGTGCTCAGCGGGTTGATGTTCGAACAGATTGTCAAAACGAAATACCAGATTCACGGCAGGCTGGGCATCGGTTTTCTGGAGCCGATGTATGCGGGGCTGGACGCGGAAGTGGCCATGCCGCTTGCGGGAGGGCGCTTTCTGGCGGGCGTCAGCGGATCGCTTGTGAAAAAGCGTGACACGGCCAACCCCTTGAAACTCAACAACAGCGATTGGAACGATTATTACGACACCCAGTTTATCAATGCCCGCCTGAACCTGCCGGAACTCGAAATGGCTCTCGACGTGAAAGCGGGCAAGTTTCTGGCCGGAGACAAGGGCGCGCGGGTGACCGTATCGAAATTCTTAAACGGTGTCGTGCTTTCCGCCTGGTGGAGCTTTACCGACACCACCGGCTTTACCGACCCCTACAACCGGGGTTATTCCGACAAGGGCATTTCTGTTTCCATTCCGCTGCGCATGTTTCTGGGGCGGGATTCCCGAACCGTCTACGACTATTCCATTTCACCCTGGACCCGCGACGTCGCGCAGGACGTCAGGCACCGGACGTCGCTGTTTAACTTCATCGGCCGCAACACCGATCTTCACCTGAAGAAGGACAGCATGAGGATGGAGTAAATGTGTGAAGCGTAAGGACTCAGAGGTCAGAGGGCAGAAGTCAGGAGGTTCTCAGCTCATAGCTCATAGGTCAAGGATCAAGGTTCAAGGCGAAGCACCGCATAGCCGGACGAGAGGCGGTTTAACACCTAACAGTCTACAGCCTAAAAGCCTACAGCCCTAATGACACAGCAGCGTTGACCTGACGGCTGGACGCCGAAACACTTTAAACATGAAACGTGAAACGTGAAACTTTAAACTGTCCTTCTAACCATCCACCATCCATTAGCAACAGGCCGCCTTTGTCATTTCGACCGACTGGAAAGCCAATCGTTTTAATCCATTTTAACCACGTTTATGGGAGTACATCCTGAATGAGTGATCATAGTTATATTCAATGGAAGAACTGGAATATAGATCATTTTGGTAAGGTGAGCCCCGGTCTCCTCTATTATTACAGTCGGATATTTCATGACAAGCGATTATCCGACCGGTGCAGAATATTGGAAATCGGTTTCGGTAACGGCTCATTGCTGGGCTATCTAAGGCAGACGGGCCATGATATATCCGGCGTGGAAGTCAATGAGCATCTCGTGGAAAGAGCCAGGACATCCGGCTACAAAGCATAATGCGGCCAAGTGTGGGAGATAGACGAGCTGCAGAAAGATGCTTTCGATTTTATCATCGCTTTTGATGTGGCAGAACACATGACAGGAAGTGAGCTGCATTCACTGTTTGCATGGGTAAAGGGGCATTTAAGTAAAAAGGGCCGGATGATTTTAAAGTTTCCTGAAGGAACGTCGCCTTTCGGCCTGGCTGCGCAAAATGGCGATTTTACCCATGTGACGACGTTGACGCGATTAAAGCTTGAGGTACTTTGCCGCGAGAGTGGAATGGCGCTGCTTTCGTATAAAGACGATATCCTGTCATCTAACAGCCTGTGTTCGAGGGGGCTGCCGGGGATAATCGTATTAAAAGCCATTCAATTTCATGCGAACTTCTTAAAGATGATGCTGAGGCTTCTTCTGTATCCACTGTCTCGATATTCCAGTTTTGCAACGAACAGCATTGCTGTCGTCGCCGATGAGTCCTATGAACAATAACCGGGGGATGAATCCAAAGGAACAATTCACGACAGGTGACACATGTATACTGGTCCCCTCGTGGGACGGTTACGAGGATTTATGGATGCCTTTCTTTGGTTGCCTTTTTAAATACTGGCCGGATTGCCCTTATCGAGTCTATCTGGGTTCGAACAAGAAGGCATACGATGACCCCCGTGTGGGAAGGCTGTCCTCTGATATAAATTCGGATTACAGCGCAAGTCTGGCAGGCTTTCTTAAACAGATCCCTCATCAATGGGTTATTGTCTGGTTGGAAGATTTGCTATTGAAGGCCCGCGTCAATACGAAAGACCTCAATCATTTAATCAAGTGGGCTCAAGAGCAAAAGGCAGTCCATGTCCGCCTTTGGACGGGTCCTGGCTCGCTCATTTCTCTGGCGGCGGCGAGGCATCCGGTTGCTGATCTGCCGGGTGTAGGCCTGGTCCCCAAAAAGGCCCGATATCGCGCGGGGCTCACCGTCGGCCTTTGGAGAAAAGATACCCTGCTGGGGCTTCTTCGCGATGGTGAGTCGGCATGGGATTTCGAAATCGCCGGGTCTTTGCGCTCAGATTCAATCAGTGGCCCTATCTACAGCGTTATCCCCTGCGGTGATGACAATAGCATGCTCAAGGTCGTCAATTCTGTGAGGAAGGGTCTATGGTCCATCGACGGCGTTTGTTTTCTGCAAAAAGAAGGCCTTGCTGATGTCACTAAAACGAGACGCGTCGAGTGGCGCTGGAAATACGAATACATCATGCGCTTTAAACTGCCCCTCAGGAAAATCCTCTACAACGCGCTGCACAGATAGCAAGCATATGATTTGCCGGTGATCAAATTCTTGAAATATTTTCAAAAAAATACCGGCAGGCGATAGGCGAAGCGTGAGGAGTCAGATATCAGAAGTCAGAGATCAGAGGTCATGTTGTTTCGATCAAGTCCTGTCATTTCGACCGAAGGGAGAAATCTTAGATTTCTCAGTCGTCAGGACGCCTTCTAAATGACGAAGCATCTCATTTGCGAGGTTAATGATGCCTCAAAAAAGCAAGCAGAGATTCAATATTTCGCGTTGCATTTCATTATCTTATTAAATATGATAACAAAATGAAATACGAAGATTTACAAAATAATGTCCAGAAACCATACTTTTTCGTCGGCGATCCCTTGCTTTCGGGGGGAAGGCCCTTTCATTACCAGCTCAGTCTTTGGACAAAAAAGGGATATCTGCTGCGCTTGAAAAACGGCGCTTATGCTTTCGCGCGGGAAAAAGAGCGCATCCGGGCCGAAGAGCTTGCGACATTTCTGTACGAACCCAGTTATCTGAGCCTGGAGAGCGCCTTGGCCTGGTATGGCCTCATTCCGGAAATGGTTTATGCGTATGTCAGTGTGACCCCGCGGATCAACCGGAAATATAAAAACGCATTCGGCGCTTTTCTTTACCGGCATATCAAGCCTGCGCTTTTCTGGGGCTACACGCAAATCAAAACCCGGCATGGACATATCCTGATGGCTGAACCGGAAAAGGCGATTCTGGATTATCTCTATCTGAACCTGGCCAACATCAACAGTGATGATGATTTCGAAAACATTCGCTTCAACACCGACGTCATGGAAGAAAAAATCGACGCGAAGAAAATGCAAAACTACATCGCCGCTTTCGGCGGGAAAAAACTCGAAAGGTGGGCGATGCGATGCTTACCCTAGAGCAGCTTGCCGTGCTCTTTCCGCCGGCCCTGATGCAAAGAAATCCGCAGGGAATCCTGGTGGAATACTTGCAGCACGAACTTCTGGATTCCATCTTCAAACACAAGGCGTCGGCGGATTTGGCTTTTGTCGGCGGCACAGCCATTCGTGTTTTGTATTCAAGCCCGCGCTTTTCCGAGGAGCTGGACTTTGACAATTTCAGTTTGTCCTTTGATCAATTCGAAGCGCTTCTGACGGCGGCTTGCAAAGATATGTCCTACAAAGGCTTTGGCATCGAGTATCGTTTCGTCGAAAAAGGCGCTTACCATTGTTACATCAAATTCCCTGATATTTTGCATCAGGCCGGCATTAGCCCTCTGGCTTCCCGAAAAATACTGATTCGGATCGACACGGAAACCAAAGAAAAAAACTATGCACCTCAGACATTCGTCCTCAACCGGTTCTCTCTTTATCGGCGAATTTATGCCGCGCCGAGCGCCGTCTTGCTGTCTCAAAAAATGCTGACGGTTTTGGGACGCAAGCGGGAAAAAGGCCGCGACCTGTTTGATGTGTCTTACCTGCTGGGCCTTACCGGCCCGGATTTGAGTTATATTGCCGGAATTATCCATCTCGAACGGACGGAATTTCTGAAAGAGTTTGATCAAAGGCTTGAAGAACTGGATTTTGAATTTTTGGCAAACGATGTTGAACCGTTTCTTTTTGACAGCGATCAAAAAGACCGGGTTCTGACTTTTAAAGAATACTGGACGGCGCAAAGCGCGAAATGGCGCTAAGGCAGCCGCCCTCAAACAGATGATTGATCTCTGAGCCAAAAATGGTTGCCCTCGGATGTAACCCAGAGGGCGGAGCTGTAGGCGCGCTTCACGCGCAGGCTATGGGCTATGGGCGAAGCGTGAGGAGTCAGATATCAGAAGTCAGAGATCAGAGATCAGAGGTCATGTTGTTTCGATCAAGTCCTGTCATTTCGACCGAAGGGAGAAATCTTAGTTTTTTTCAGTCGTCAAAACTCCTTCGAAATGACACAGCCGAAATGACACAGCAATGTTGATATAACATTAGCGGCTGGAGGCCGCCATTCACCATCCACCGGCAACTGGTAATCGGAAACTGAATTATGCGTTTCAAGTCAGGCTTTGTCCCCCGCTGGCGGGGGTAGGGGGTGGAGGGGTTTTGTGAGAGAATCCGGAGAGATTAGAGGACAGCAAAAGGCGTGAGGAGTAAGGAGTAAGGTGTCGGAGGTCAGAGGTCCGTGTTGAGTCAATCACGTCGTGTCATTTCGACCGCCCCCTCGCTTGAACAATGAAAACAACAAGCTGTTATATGTATGATGTCAGTATATTATTTTTGCACAACCACCCTGCAAATGAATTTGGTTGTGCAAAGGTCTCGAGCCGTGATCGATGAGGCTTCAGAGCGTACCGGATGACATTCAGATCGCATTCATTTCCGATGCAGCCTACGGGCATTATTTGCCTGTGGCAATGTTCTCAATCATGGAGTCGCTTTCGTGTCCGGGCAACGTGCATTTTCACATTATTGACTGTGGCATTTCCCGCGTCGATGAAGATTCAATCAATCACCTCGCGCATCAGTTTTCCAATTGTATCGTGACATCGACACGCATTGATGGCGCTCGCTTGAAGAAATATCCGGTCAGGGGACATTTCAGCCACGCGCTTTACGCCAAGCTGCTGCTTGCTGAGTTGATGCCTGCCATCAGCAAGGTGATTTATCTTGACGTGGATCTTTTGGTCATGGCGGATATTTCCGAACTTTGGCGCGAAAAGATGAACCATGCGCCTGTGCTTGCCGTATCGAACCCGCGATACCGTTTTGATCCGATTCTTTCCGTTCCGCCAGATGTCAATCTTTTAAATTCAGGGGTGATGGTTGCGAATCTGACGCAATGGCGTCGCGAGGATCTACAGGCGAAGGCTTTTGAGTTGCTGGATCGTTACGGCTCGCGCCTGCAGTATTGCGATCAGGATATTTTCAATCTGATTCTAATGGGTCGCTGGGGGGTGTTAAGTCCGAAATGGAATGTTCAGAATTGCTTCTTCTATCAGAGTGAAACAAGGTCTGTTTACAGCGAACGGGAAATTGCTCAGGCCGTTAGAAATCCGGCGATCGTGCATTATTCGTCGAATTCGAAACCCTGGCAGTTCAGAAACGGCCATCCCTATAGAAAATATTTTCTTGCGAGCTACCGCCGGACTTATGGTCGCGATTTAATCTGTGCAGATGAGGGTCTGACAGCTCTCCTGCAGAAAATGAAAGAGACATGGATCATGAGCCGTCAACATCGTCTTATAAAAAAGCTCGATCAGCCGTCGCGATGACCGGAGTTTCCGTACGCCTGTGGCCTACGCGGCCATCTTCGATGAAATACAAGACAGCAGCCTGGATTTTGTATTAATAGACGGTTTGTTTCGCGGGCTTTGCGCAGAACATGCCATCCGCTGCGTCAAGCCGAGCGGCATGATTATTATTGATAATGTTAACTGGTATCTGCCCAGCGATTCGCGGTCACCGGGGTCAGTGAAGCGTAACGCTAAGCCCGCAAGCGATTGGACAGATTTTTATGAAGCAACGCACACATGGCGGCGCATCTGGACAAACAGCGGCGTTACCGATACGGCCATATATTTTAAGCCCTGCCCATAAAATCTGCTCGGATGGAATACATTACGCATTGAGATCTTATGATTGATAAAAAACAAATCGGAAGAAATGCGATGATGGCCATTTTGCAGATCCTGGTCAATGGAATCATATTGTTTTTTCTGTATCGCTTCTTTATCAAAACCATCGGTGCCGAGCAGTTCGGTATCTGGGCGCTTGTGATGGCGTTTACGTCTTTTGCTTCCGTGGCCAATCTGGGATTTGCGGGTTCTGTCGTGAAGTTCGTCGCGCAGAGCCAGGCGAATGACGATAAGGAAAGAACATCGCTTATCATTCAAACCTCCGCCATTTCTATAGCGGTCATATCCGGCGCTTTGATGATGTTCTTGTTTCCCGTTGTTAGTTGGAGCATGAAGTATTTCGTAGGCAGCAGTTCGTTGCCGATGGCGATACTCTTGTTGCCCTATTCGTTTGCTGCCTTATGGCTAATGATGATTGGCGGGATTTTTCTTTCAGCCCTCGACGGTTATAAAAGAACGGACATTCGCGGCCTGATCATGATTGGTGTCAGCGCATCAAACCTCACATTGTGCGTTCTGCTTGTTCCGAAATTCGGGCTGATAGGTGTTGCATACTCAATTATCTGCAGCAATTGCCTTGCTTTAATGTCAGGTTGGGTAATGATTAAAAGGAGCAATCCCCAGCTTCCTTTTTTGCCCTTCATATGGCGAAAGAATATATTTAAAGAAATTATCGGTTACGCCACAAAATTTCAAATTGTTACTCTTGCCGTTATGTTCTTTGAGCCGGTGACAAAGGCACTTTTAAGCAAGTTTGGCGGCCTGTCAATTGTGGCGTATTATGAGATGGCAAGCCGGTTGGTGCTTCAATTAAGAGCTTTGATTGTGTCCGCCTATCATGTATTGATTCCTGTGTTTTCGGAATATAGGGAAAAAAGTCTGGCGGAAATTCCAAAAATATACCTGAAATCATATGAGCTGATCTATTATCTGGCACTGCCTGTATTTGGTTTGCTAATCATCTGGCTCGTACCAATTTCGGATGTTTGGATTGGCTATACAGAAAGCACGTTTATAGCCATTGCTAATATATTAGCCACTATATGGTGTTTCAACACATTGGCTGCCCCCGCTTACACAGCCAGCCTCGGGCTGGGAGAGCTTAAATGGAATTTGGCGGGCCACATTTTGACAGCAGTATTAAATGTAATGTTTGGATATGTCGGTGGCTTAATGTGGGGTGCTCTTGGTGTTCTTGTCGGTGCTTCAGTAGCACTAATTACCGGCAGCATTCTAATTAGTGTGCCTTTCCATTTTAATAGCGGCCTTAAATTGAGAAGCTATTTTCCTAAGGAAGGCAGATATTTAACAGGCTGCTTATTGATTGCGCTATTAATCAATCAATTAGCCATGTCGAATTATTTGATGATTACGGGCCACTATATGAATATTTATATACCGATTATCTTAACTCTGGCTATTGTTTTATTGGCTGTCGTGCACCCAATGCGTCGACATCTTCAGGAATGGCTTAAAGCAAGTATTTCGAAGTGAATATTAAATACTTTTTCAAGGAAAGGTTTTAAGATGCGGATAAAAAGAGTTATTGATGGCGTTAAAAGACGATTATGGGCACTGCACCCGCGGTCGTTTGAATATGAAAGAAAAGGCAAAGAACATTCTGGAAAACCCATAGACGTTACCTTTGATAGCGATATTAAGGCACGCGTCTGGCCGAACGATGTTTTGGGGAAGTCACTTTTTGTGCAAGGAAAAATGGAGCCAGGTGAAACCAAATATATTAAAAGCATTCTCCGTCCAGGCATGGTCTTTGTCGATGTGGGCGCGAACATGGGTTATTATAGTCTTCTTGCTGCAAAAATGGTTGGTTCCACAGGCAAAGTTCATAGCTTTGAGCCAAATCAACGAATGTTTGGCGAACTTGGTCATAATATAGCATTGAATGGGTTTGATAATGTCAGAATCAATAATTTCGCGCTTGGTGAACGGGACGGTATCGCGAAGATATCCCGCTATGAGAAAGGTAAAGAGGTTTATGGCTCACTTTCTGATCGTGCCTTTCCTGGGACGATCATAATTGGGTACGACGATGTGCAGGTTAAGATGCTAGATGCATATGCAGAGCAGAATAATCTATCCAGGCTTGATGTTATCAAACTCGACGTAGAGGGTGCAGAGTTGCAGGTTCTGCGTGGTGGTATAAATATTATAGATCGTTATAAACCATTCATTGTAATGGAAATATCAGAGCTCAATCTAGGCGGTTTTGGAATTCATGCTATTGATGTCTATAATTTTTTGATTCAACACTCTTATCGGCTTTCTCCAATAAGCACACCGAGGAAGTACTATTCGAAGTCGCTTTTTCTTGAAGCGCTTAAAAATGAGAGCAATTTTATTGCAACGCCTTTTTAAACTATGTGCTTTTGAATATGCACGGCAATGTTAGATTGTTAAGTGAAATGTCCATATGAGTAATACCATATTTAATGTTTTTCTTTTAATAATAAAGGCCAAAAGGCGTTTATTTCGTAATGTCCTGATGATGTATGGCTTATGGATAATGTTCGTGAATGGCGTTCGAACAGGGAAGCGGGTTAAAGTATTTTCAGCACCGCTTGTTATCCGACATAAGAATGCTGAGATTGTATTGGGTAATGATGTAACAATCATAAACCGCATATTTGAAAATCCTGCTGGTGTTTCTCATCCAACTGTTTTAGCCGCCATAAATGATAATTCCAAACTGCTTATTGGTGATAATGTAGGTATTTCAGGTGCAATCATTTATGCGTGGAAACTGATTATAATTGGTGCCTATTCCAATATTGGGGCTGGTGCAAAAATTTACGATTCTGATTTCCATGCAATGAATAAGTTCAAAAGACGATTGAATAATCCCGGTGATGTATCGGTAGCACCAGTGGTCATTGGAAAAGACGTTTGGATTGGCACTTCTGCGATTGTTCTTAAAGGCGTAACGATTGGTGATGGTGCAGTGGTTTCTGCATACGCCGTCGTGACGAATGATGTTCCAGCTAACGCTGTCGTTGCAGGTAATCCTGCAAAAGTAGTAGCTTATATTAATTGACCTAACTATTTATCCCTCGGTTTGGCAATAAAATGATACATGCCAACGTCAAGCATATTGATCAATATCTGATTTCAAGGCAAGTCCAACTATCGATCAGGTAAAAAACAATGAACGCTGATAGCTTTCTATAATATGGGATTTCTTTATCAACAGTTTCCCACTGAAGGGTATCCAATTACTGTCTTTCTTTTGGCAGTGGTATTTGGCATTGCTCTCGTCATTGTTCGGCCATTTTGGGCTTTCTTGTTTTCTGTAATTGGTTTGGCGGGTAAAAATTATCATGCAGCCGTTTTGACAAGAATGCCGATTACAGGTGAGTATTTAAATCTAAATGATCTCTTTTTATGGATTGCCGTTCTGGCGCTATTTGTTAAGGCATATCGAGCAAATGGAAAGATACAGATTCCAAATATCCTAATGGTGTTCATTGTCGTCTTGCTCATTGGATCTATGCAGTCGCTTATAAAGTATGGACCGGATGCATTTGTTTTACGATCCATATGGTCGGTTGCAATATTCCCCATCATGTTTCTTATAAGCGCCAATTTTATTAAAACCGAAGATGAAGCGCGACTATTTTTTTGGGCATTCTTTCTTGGCGCGCTCATCGCTTCATTGCAGCATATGGTATTTCTTGGATCGGCCTATATTTCAGGTGTTAATGTTGGTGCACAATTACGAACAATATCTTATATCACGAGTGGCGGTATCTACTTGCTCGCGATAGCATTGTTTACCAGGTTGCGAGAAAAAAACATCGCTTATGCATTGTTATTTTATTCGGGAATTACCTTGCTGACAATTAGCTTTTTAATGAATCAAACGCGTCAGCTCTATGTTGTCTTTCTCGCCTCAATCATGGTGCTCCTTCTTATTTTGCGAAACAAAGTGGATGTAAAAAATGCTGTGCTGCGGTTTGGTATCGTATTGTTTGGTGTTGTATTGATTTTTGGGGCGCTTTTTAGTGATTGGGATGTGAATGATATCTTGGGTACACGTCTTGAATTCGCGCGTGATAAAGATACTTTTGAAGAATCGTATTACACGCGCATGTTGGGTATGCAAACAGAGGTAAATCTGTGGCTCAATTCAACTATGATATTCGGTGTTGGTGCCGCATATCCGCCTGAGTACGAAGATGTGTCCCGTGAACGAAATACTGATCAGGTATATCAAATTGGCGCGCTTAATCACGTAGCCATAACCAGTTATCTTGCGCACTTTGGTGCCGTCGGTGCTCTTGTCTTCTTGATTATTATTCCGTTGATGACAATCAAGCGTGCAAGGGACAATATAGAGCCCAATATTACAAGCTACGTTTCTAAGATATGTCTTTTAGCGATGGCAGTTGCCCTGATGGATATGCTAAATCTATTTGGCAGTATGCTCAATACAGCGCCAACGTGCCACATGGCTGCTGCAATTTACGGTGCCTTTTGGGGCCTGCACATCCATAAAGCGAGCATAAGACCTTGGCGATTTAGAAAGGAAGCAAAAAGTTGAATCCGATCATTAGCATTGTGACGCCCTCATTCAATCAAGTAGGGTTTATTGAAGAAACGATAACTTCTATTCTGCATCAAAACTACGCCGGCTTGGAATATGTTATTGCAGATGGCGGCAGTACAGATGGCAGCATTGATATTATTGAAAAAAATGCGAGTAAGTTGAAATGGTGGTGCAGTGAACCGGACGATGGGCAAAGTGACGCAATCATGAAAGGTTTTAATCAATGCACAGGTGACCTTTTTGCATGGGTAAACAGTGATGATGTGTTATTCCCCCACTGCTTTGATATGGTGGCGAGGTATTATGTCAAAAAGAACAAACCAGATATTATTACAGCAAATATTGCTTACATTGATGCAAATAGTACGATTACGCGGTTCATTCGTGTGCCACGGCAATCGCGCTTACTTTTTTATCGCGGTGTCTGGTGGGGAACCGCGCCATGTGTATTTTTCAAAAGGTCACTATTTGAGAAAGTTGGGGGCCTTCAACATAAGTATCATCTTTCAATGGATGTGGATATATGGGTACGCATGATGGCTGAAGGCGCCAGGGTTGTCCACATACCATCCTATATGGGTGGATTTCGCATACATCCTTCAGCAAAAACTACTATTAATCTACAGGTCAGGCGGACAAAAGAGAACTACGAGACCACGGAGATTTTTAACGAACATCTTGTTGGTTCCACACAAAGAAGTCGTGCCTTATGGCGCTTGATGGCGAAAGGATATCGGGCGATGTCTCTGAATTATCTGCTGATGTGCTTAGATTATAAAAAACTTCCGCCGGGCATTCGGTGGGATGACTATGTTGAGTTGGATGCTTATAAGAAACAATTTGAGAGATAGAAGTAAAATGGTATTGTTTTCTTGAAAATGCATTATGCCCTCGAAAAAATCTCGAGGTAGTAGGATCACTGCAAGATACTAGAGGCAAATGTATGTCAGGTGTAAAATGCTATTCAATAGCAGCGCTATAATGAACTTATGAGTGCCTACAATGCATGAACCAAGTGGATATTTGCTATATAAGTATGCAGGTCGTCCCGTATTCGCAATTCCTGCTCTAGCTAGCAATTTCCGTCAAGCTGCTATTAAGCGGTTTCAGCCGACAACGTGGCGTCGCGGTACCTATCGTGGAATTGTTCATGCGAGTATGTTGTTAGGTATGGATTTCTTATTAAATCAGACGATTGAATCACCTGCTGAAGTTGATAGTATGCTGTCGGACGAATGGACGCTTTTTCTTTCTGAAATGGCTGATCATCTTGGCGTTAGCAGAGTTGATGCTGCCGTCTTTTGGCCACCACAGCCAGATAGAAAGAGAATATATGTTCATTTATTTGACAAGCATAGTCGTCCTATAGGCTACGCTAAGGTATCACTCTCATTAAGTTCATCGACTAATGCCTTGCTAAGGCACGAAGGACTTGTATTAAGTGCCTTTTCTGAGATAAAACCCATATCTTTTAAAGTGCCGCAATTCATCAGTTATGGTTCAGTTGCCAACTATACATATTTACTTCTGTCCCCCTTGCCTCAGTATGCAAGGCCGGTTTCTCGCAGGCGCTATTTCTATCCGGCGGCTTGTGTCCGTGAGTACGCCGGGCCGACGTCACGCTTCGGAGTTGCTGGTTTGCACAAGCTAAGCTGGTGGAACAAGTATTTAAGTGTGATTGATGAAAGATGTCGAGCCTTTCATGATGAATTGCTTGAAACGTTGAGTATTGGAGAAATCAGTATTTGTATGGCGCATGGTGATCTGAGTAATAATAATATTGTTCGTTGCGGTAGCGAGATATGGATATTTGATTGGGAAGGTAGCGTGCCCGATGCACCCGTTCGTACTGATGAAATAGGATACTACCTTGCTACGAATCAGCCTAACATAAGGCGAAATCCACACCGCGGAACTAAGCTCGTGAAGAGGAAGTATTTGACAGATGCTACACCAGATATGAAAGCATCCTTTATGATCGCATTGGCGTTTCGTGTGGCAAGCGACATTGATGATGCATCGCTAATTATCCAGAATTGGAGAAATGCTTAATGAAAGATGAAACAACTTACAGAGATCGTTTCAAGTCTGTAGATAATGTCCATTCTTATGAATTCGGTCAGTATGCAGCAGGCTCATATGGTGAGCTATTATGGCGGATTGAAAGGGAATGCTTACAGCATATTATTGACGAATACCGAAGCACACAGCCTGTCTTAGAGTATTTGGATTTTGCGACGGGTACGGGGCGTATTATTTCCTTTGTCGAAAAAATGGTCGGCTGTGCAACAGGGATAGAGATATCGAACGAGATGGCAGCGGTAGCTAGGCGAAAGGTAAGCAGTTCGAAGATTATATGTTGTGATATAACAAACAAAGATTGTGCGATTGAGGGGAAATATGATCTTATAACGGCATTTCGATTTTTCTTGAATGCAGAGCAGGTTCTACGTATGGCGACTTTTCGAGCTTTGGCCGGACGATTACGGGATAGCAACAGTATCTTGATCTTTAACAACCATGGCAATTTGTGGAGCTATAGACTTCTGGCTTGGCCTTATTATTGCCTTAAGGGTATTCAGCAGAATGCGTGGCGGCCTAACTATTTAAGCCACTCGCAAGTGTTATCCATGGTCGAGCAATCGGGGATGGAGGTCGTGCGCGTTATTGGATGTGGTGTGTTTAGTGGGAAATTGGCTAAAGTATTAGCTTTCGAAAAGGCTCTCAATTTAGAGAAGTGGGCTGCGCGTCATAGATTCCTTTCCAGATTCGGTGCTAATCAGATTTATATTGCAAGACTGAAATGATAAGCGGAACCTCATTGGATAAACAATATTTGTTGGTCACTACGCACTATGCACCTGATTTTCATTATGGTGGCGTTGTTCAATGCTGTTATGATCTGCTCCCCTACTTGAATAAGTATGGAATTTTTCGAATCAGCGCGGTCAGTAAAAATCCTATGCAGGTTAAGAAGTATATGGCCGGTAAGGGCCATTGCTATAAGTCAAATTTCTTTCATCGTTATGGTCTTTCGGTACCGGCTGTGTTTGGCTTATGGCGTGATGTAAAGATGGCTGATATTATTTATATTGCAGGCACGTTACCCTTTCCAACGACTCTGGCCCAAATTTACGCAGTACTGCAGAAGAAACCATTTGCAGTTGCGACGCATGGACTTACTGCATGGTCGATGAATTACAAGAAATGGCGTAAATTACTATACTTCAGCCTCTTGTTGTTTCCGCTAATGCGTAAGGCAAAATTTATACACATTACGTCAGTGGCGGAAGAGCGATTGCTTAAATTGAAAGGGTTTACCAACACTTTGATGATCAGCAACGGAATATCGCTTGAGGAATTCAATGATCTTCCTTCCAGAGACGATAACACTAAATTTGTTTTTTTATTTCTAGGCCGCATGGGGAAAGAAAAAGGCTTGGATATCCTGATTCAGGCCTACAGGGAATTTTGTAATACCTTTGGCCAAGGTCAACATAAACTTCTACTCGTTGGCCCTGATTTACAGGGGTATTTAAAAAGTCTATCCATCAATTATGCCAATGAAAATATCGAGTATAATCCGGGGGTCTATGGCCCTGATAAACTTCATCTGATCCGAAATGCCGATGTTGTCGTTTTACCTTCTTACAGCGAAAACTTTGGTAATGTTGTGGCAGAGGCATTCGCCTGTGAAAGGCCGGTGATTACGACAACCGGAACGCCCTGGAAAGAAATTGAAACTGTCGGATGTGGTTTATATGTTACGCCGGACGTGTCGGCGCTTCTGGATGCTATAAAAGTGATGTATCAGAAAACGCCAGCTGAGAGAGAGCAAATGGGTAAGCGGGGGCGGTCATATGTATTTGCGAATTTCGACTGGGAGAAGAAAGCAAAAGAAATTTTCGATCATCTCCAGGCTTAAAGGATAAAATAATTCCACACACCATCTCCATCATCACCCCAGTTCTGAACCGTCATGATACGCTTTCAACCTGTATTGAAAGTATTCTGTCGCAGGATTATCCGCATGTGGAGCATATCATTGTCGATGGTGGGTCTACAGACGGGACGCTTGGGGTGATTCAAAAATATCAAAGCAGCATCGCCCAATGGATCAGTGAACCGGATAGCGGGTTGTATGATGCGATGAATAAGGGCATTCGCATGGCCACGGGTGATATTGTAGGCATTCTGAATTCAGATGACTTTTATACAGAACGAAATGCTCTTTCACTCGTTGCCGAATGCATCAACAGGGAGGATGTCGATACCTGCTATGCCGACTTGGCGTATGTGGACGTGGGCAATATCCATAAGCGCGTTCGTCACTGGCAGTCGGGCAATTATAAAAGAAGGAAGTTCAGATACGGTTGGATGCCTCCGCATCCTACCTTTTTTGTACGCCGTGCCATTTATGAAAAATACGGTTTGTTCAATCTGGATTTCAAACTGGCTGCCGATTACGAGCTGATGCTTCGCTTGCTATACAAACATAATGTGTCTTGTGCCTATATCCCCAGATATCTCGTATCGATGTGCACGGGTGGCGCATGCAAACCGGGACCATCAAATACATTCAACAATATGGCTGAAAACTATCGTGCCTGGAAAGTCAACGATCTTTCCCCGAATCCATTAACCTTTATTCTGAAACCTTTGTCGAAGTTGCCGCAGTATGCGCGCTTTGCGCGCAGGCGATAGGCGATGGGCGATGGGAGGTTCGTAGCTCATAGCTCGTGGCTCATGGTTAAAGGATAAAGGCGAAGCACCGCCGGGCCGGTGCGAAGTCCGGGAAATGCCGCCCGGACGAGAGGCGGTCTAACACCTAACAGCCTACGGTCTAAAAGCCTACAGCCGAAATGACACGGCAATGTTGACCTGACGGCTGGACAGCGAAGCACTTTAAACATGGGACTTTAAACTGTCTTTCTAACCATCCACTATCAACGAGTGATTGACGATCGTAAACCGAAAACTGGTAACGGATTTTATTGCCTTCAACTGCAAAAAGGCTAAGCTGAAATATAACTTGACAGATTGTATCCTATGGAATACACTTCCGCTGTAATCGAGATTCGCCAGACGGATCAATACGGTAAATGGTTTGAAAAGCTGGCTGACCACCGTGCAAAGGCGCGGATTGATGTTCGTATTCGTAGAATGTCGTTGGGGAATTTTGGTGATGTTAAGCCGGTGGGTGAAGGAATATCAGAGTTGAGAATAGATTACGGTCCGGGTTATCGAGTGTACTTCACCCGGAAGGGGAATCAAATCATTGTGCTTCTTGCCGGGGGAGACAAGTCAACGCAAGACAAGGATATTCAAGCGGCAAGGAAGTTGTTACACGAAATTGAGGTGTGATCAATGATAAAGACAAAAACGAAAGTATGGGACGCGGCGGATCACTTGAAAACGGAAGATGATATGGCGGCGTACTTCGAGGCTGCTCTTGAGGAGAACGATCCGGCTCTGATAGCGGCCGCATTAGGCGATATCGCAAGAGCTAAAGGGATGACGCATGTCGCCAGAAAAGCAGGGCTCGGGAGAGAAAGTCTATATAAGGCATTATCGCCGGACGGAAATCCGGAGTTCTCTACGATTTTGAAGGTTGTTACCGCCCTTGGGTTGAAGCTTCACGTGGGTATTTCAAAGTCAAAGAAAGCCGCATAATTATAACCCGCCAAACAATGTGCATAAAATATTGAGGTGTTGGGCGGTTCGCAGCTCATAGCTCGTGGCTCATAGTTCAAGGATCAAGGCGAAGTGTAAGGAGGTTCATAGCGCATAGCTCATAGCTCGTGGCTCATAGTTGGAGGCGCAAGGTTCAAGGCGATGGGTGGTTTAACACCTAACAGCCTATAGTCTAAAAGCCTACAGTCTTGAGATCAACAGCCTGCAGTCTAAAAGCCTACAGCCGAAATGACACGGCAATGTTGACCTGACGGCTGGAAAGCGAAACACTTTAAACATGGGACTTTAAACTGTCTTTTTAACCATGCACCATCCACATTGCACCATCCACTTGCATAGGTAACCGGAAACCACCGCATGGTCTTTCGTTATGTGCCACTGATTGGCGGCAAGAAAAAAATCATTTGACATAAATCTTCATAACACTTAAATATATTGCGTGTAATGCGTTGTAACGTCATATAGGGCTTTTATGAAGTTGAAGACTTTTTTCCACAGCCATCCTGTTTTTACCTTGGAAGACCTTGCCGGTTTTTTGTCTTCCGATGGGCGACATAATGTGAGAACGCAGGAATCTCTCCTTGCATACCATGTTAAGGCAGGGAATATCATCCGGGTTCGTCGCGGTCTTTATGCGTCCGTTCCGCCTGGGGCATCCGCCGAAACTTACCCGGTCGACCCTTTTCTTCTGGCCTCCAAGATAACGCAGGACTCCGTGCTGGCCTACCACACGGCCCTTGAGCTTCACGGCAAAGCTTATTCTGTGTTTGAGCGTTTCACGTATGCCAGCAATAGACCTTTGTCTCTTATAATAATTGGCGGTCGTCAGTTCAAAGGTGTTCGCTTTCCAGAAGCCCTTGCCCGGAAAAATGCGACGGCCTTCAATGTTATGGAAGTGGGTCGATCGGGAATGGCAGTTTCTGTAACCGGCCTGGAGAGAACATTTGTGGATGTTCTGAACCGGCCGGATATGGCAGGCAGTTGGGAAGAAATATGGCGTTCTCTGGAGATGATAGAATACTTTGATCTCGACAAGGTTGTTGCCTATGTCGATCTTCTTGATAATGCCACAACGGCCGCTAAAGTCGGGTTTTTTCTTGAGCAGCACCGGGAATCATTAGTGCTTGAGGATTCGCACTTGAAGGTTTTTCGCGAACGCCGACCGCGCCGTCCGCATTATCTCGAGCGCAGCCGAAGGAAAAATGGCCGGTTCGTCGCTGCCTGGAATCTTATTGTGCCTGAAGAGGTTTACGAAAGGTCGTGGGGAGAGCAACTGTGAAGATTTCTCCCGAGATCCTCATCACGCAGGCGGAGGTTACCCGTTTCCGGGCGGATATGCTCGAGAAAGTAGCCCGGTTACTGCAATTGCTTGACGCGCTGCGCTCACATCCTTTTTTGAAGAACAAGCTGGCCCTCAAAGGAGGAACGGCTCTGAACCTTTTTATCTTCAATATCCCGCGCCTTTCTATCGATATAGACCTCAATTACGTTGGGGCAGTGGATCGAGAGAGCATGATTGAACAACGACCCGGAATTGAGCAAGCGATACAGGCCGTGTTGTCCCGTGAAAATTACACGGTTCGGCGAGTGCCCACGGAACATGCAGGCGGGAAATGGCAGGTTCGTTATTCCGATTCCGGTGGTCAGGGTGGCAACCTCGAAGTAGATGTCAACTTCATGTTTCGTGTTCCACTATGGCCGCTGCAGACTTTGGATTCACGATTAATCGGCATTTGGCAGGCTAAGGGTATTGAGGTTGTCGACATTCACGAACTTGCAGCCGGAAAACTTGCCGCGCTCCTGTCACGGCGTCAGGCGAGGGATTTGTTTGATTGCGCCAACCTGTTCCACTTAGATGACATTGACAGGGATCGTTTACGCCTGGCGTTTGTTGTATATGGCGCGATGAACCGCAAGGACTGGAGAACCGTTAGCCCAGGCGATGTGGATTTTGACGCGGCCGATCTGGAGCGCCGGCTGCTGCCTACCCTGCGGGTTGCCGAAATGGAGAGGGTGCAAGTGGACCGTTTCGGGAAAAGCCTTGTCGAGGACTGCCAAAATTTTCTGAAAATGCTGCTGCCGTTTACAAATGCAGAGATGGAATTTTTTCACAGACTGCTTGATGAAGGGAATATTTGCCCCGAATTGCTGACTCGTGAAGAAGATATGCAAGACCGGATCGCGCGTCATCCCCTTCTTAATTGGAAGGCGGCAAACGTAAAAGCTTACAAACAATAATGAACCGTTAAACGGTAAATGTTGTTTGAGAATCAAAGCGTGAGGCGCACCGCGCGCAGGCGAGAGGCGGAGTGATCAGAGATCAGAGGCCAGAGGTCAGTGTTGAGTCAATCAAGTTATGTCATTTCGACCACAGGGAGAAATCTTAGATTTCTCAGTCGTCAAGACTCCTTCGAAATGACACGGCAATGTTGACATGACGGCTGGACAGCGAAGCACTTTAAACTGTCTTTCTAACCATCCACCATTCACGATGCACCATCCACTAGTAATAGGCAACCGGATTCCCGTTAGGGAATACTCGGGAAAAAACAGTTTGGCGTAAGACATTTGATTCCCCATCGGGAATATAATGCTTGACGGGTGTGATTTTAGAGCTTATTATTCCCGAAAGGGAATAGCAGAGGAAAGAACTATTGGCTGATCAAGTAACAACGGCGGCGGATATTGGTGCTGCGATAAGAAAAAAACGCAAAGACGACGGATTAAGGTTGACCGATGCGGCGGCTTTGTGCGGTGTCGGCTACAGGTTTATGTCAGATCTGGAAAACGGAAAAGAAACGGCGCAGATCGGTAAAGTCTTGCAAGTCCTTAAAGCGCTGGGACTTGATATGGTCATAAAATCAAGGAAGTGGCCAGGTGAATAATCCCAACAATCATACGGGCCTTGATGTCTATCTTAGTGATCGGTTGGCCGGCCATCTGTGGCTGGACGAAAAAAGACGTTTTGTTTTTCAATATGATGCGGCGTGGCTGGGGAATAAAGACGCCATGCCTTTGTCTGTGCGCCTTCCCTTGCAGAAGGAAATATACGCGGATGATCTGTCGCGTCCTTTCTTTTCCAATCTTTTGCCGGAGGCGGAACTAAAACGGATCATCGCGCGGCGCCTGCAAATTTCGGTCAACAATGACTTTGTTATGTTGAGTCGCATCGGCGGTGAATGCGCTGGAGCGATATCTGTTGCTCCTTTCGGTTTTGTGCCTGGTGTAAAGCCGGGCTATCGGTCCCTCAGTGAAGAAGATCTGCATCAGGCGATCGCCGATTTGCCTCGGCGGCCTTTTTTCGTCGGTGTAGAGGGCATGCGCCTTTCTCTTGCCGGCGTGCAAAACAAGCTCCCCGTTTATATGGAGGGCGAAACTGTTTATATTGCTTCGGGAAATGCGCCGAGCACCCATATTCTCAAGCCGCCGATAAAAGATCTGGAAGAGACGGTTGAAAATGAAGCTTTCTGTATGAGGCTTGCACAAAAAATGGGATTGTCCACGCCGAAGGTTTCCATCCGCACTGGTTTGGATAAGCTCTACATTATCGAACGTTATGACCGAAGACGTGATCAAGATGGCAGCATCCTGCGCCTTCATCAGGAAGATTTCTGCCAGGCCTTGGGATTTCTGCCCGATCAGAAATACGAAAGCGAGGGCGGCCCTTCCTTGTGGCATTGCTTTACATTATTAGCGGAAAATAGCGTAAGTCCCGCAGCGGCTCGTCTGGCCCTTTTGCGCTGGAAGATCTTCAATTCCCTGATTGGCAACGCCGATGCCCATGCGAAGAATCTGTCCATCATTTATACAGACCGCGGTCCCCGACTTGCCCCCTTTTATGATTTGATCTGTACGCAGGTTTATCCGGACTTGACAGATAAGCTGGCGATGAGGATCGGCGGCGAGAACAGGCCCGCATGGATTCAGGAAAAGCATTGGGAGGAATTGGGTGATTTGGTCGGCATTAAATCAGGCTTTGTTCTCAAGACGTTCAGCGAGATGGCGACGGGCATTGTCCCCGCTGCACGCGAACTTCTGAATGATTTTAGTCACACATATGGAGAGTCAGCGATCATAAAGAAGGTGGTCGCGATCATTGAGAAAAGGGCGACTTTGTGAGGCGCTTCGCGCGCAGGCGAAGGGAAATAGGCGATGGGCGAGTGGCGATGGGTCCAAGGTGCAAGGTTACCATTCACCATCCACTAGTAATAGGCCCCTCGTTTGTCATTTCGACCGCAGGGAGAAATCTTAGATTTCTCAGTCGTCAAGACTCCTTCGAAATGACACAGCAATGTTGACATGACACTGGAGGCTGGAGGCGAAGCACCGCATAGCCGGACGAGAGGCGGTTTAAATCCTAACAGCCTACAGCCTAAAAGCCTACAGTCTGAGGTCAACAGCCTACAGCCGAAATGACACAGCAATGTTGATATGATATAAGCGGCTAAAGGCGAAGCGCCGCCAGACTTCGCACCGGCCTTGCGGTGCTTCGACTTTAAACCTGAAACCTGAAACCTGAAACTTTTTTAACACTATGCTCAAATCCATTCCTAAGAAAAAAATTGTTTTGCTCTTCGGCGATATCCTGATTATCGCCGCCGCGATTTATATTGCGCCGCTTCTGCGCCTGGGGACGATTCCCGACCCGTGGTGCATTTTCGATTTGTCCAATTTGGTGCCGACTTTTGTGTATGTTCTCATTATCTATCTGTTTGATCTGTACGATATGAGTATGCCGGTGGACAAGACGAATCTGGCGCTTAGGCTTGCGCTTGCGATTTTCGTCATCAGCATCATCAATGCGTCGCTGTTTTACCTGTTTCATCTGCGGCCTTACAGCACATGGATTCTTTTTATCAGCACCATGCTGACGCTGGTCTTTCTGGTGCTGTGGAGGCTGGCGTTTGTTTATCTGGTATCTGCGACGGCCAAACCCCTGCGCGTGCTTATTCTGGGCGCTGGAAAAGCCGGCCGGGAGTTATACAGGCTGTTGAGGACCAAACAGCAATATAACGTGATCGGCTTTGTCGATGACGACGCCGCGAAACAGCACACACAGGTTGACGGCCTGCCGGTGCTGGGAAGAAGCCATGAATTAATGGACATTATCTCAAAGCAGAATATTCGTGAAATCGTCGTGAGTGTCTCCGGCGAAATCCGGCCCGATGTCTTTCCGAAGCTGGTCGAGGCGAAATTCCGGGGGGTGGCGGTTTACGAGATGCCCACGATCTATGAAAAAGTCGCCCGTAAAATTCCGGTTTTGCATACAAGCCACATGTGGATGGGTTATGCGGATGTATATGGTGTAACGAACAGCGCCTATAATCTAAAGGCGAAAATCATATTCGATAAGCTGCTTGCGGTTGTGGGGCTGATGCTTGCAAGTCCGGTTATGGCATTGACGGCTGTATTGATCAGGCTGGAATCGTGCGGGCCGGCATTGTACCGGCAAGAGCGGGTCGGGCTTGACGAAAAGCCGTTTATCCTGTTTAAGTTTCGATCGATGTGCGCCGATGCAGAATGTGACGGTGCGGTCTGGGCGCAAAAAGGAGATACTCGTGTGACCCGTGTCGGCAGAATCATCCGCAAGACGCGTATCGACGAGCTTCCGCAGCTATGGAATGTACTGAAAGGAGACATGAGTTTTGTCGGGCCCCGGCCGGAACGACCTGAATTTGTTGAGTTTCTTAAAAAGGACGTTCCCTATTACATGTTGCGCCACAGTGTGAGGCCAGGAATAACCGGTTGGGCTCAGGTGAATTATCCATACGGCGCTTCCCGGGATGATGCGCTGGAAAAACTGCAATATGATCTGTATTACATAAAGAATGATTCATTTCTCCTGGATATTCACATTATGCTTCGAACGTTGCGCGTGATGCTTTTCGGAATCGGCGCCAGATGAAAGGAACGGAAAGACGATGAGAGTTTTGGTGACGGGCGGAGCAGGGTACATCGGAAGCCATACCATCGATTTACTGGGAAAGCAGGGGCATGAAATCCTGACCTATGACAACCTGTCCACGGGCAACGAGTGGGCCTTGCTCTACGGGGATCTGGTCGAAGGCGATCTCAAAGACGTCGATATGCTCCGCCGTACGCTCAAGGATTTTTCGCCGGAGGCGATCCTTCATTTTGCCGCATCCATTGTGGTGTCGGAATCCGTTAAAAACCCCCTCCTGTATTACCGCAACAATGTCGTCAATACCATCAATCTCATGAAAGCCACAGCGAGGCAGAAGGTGCCGAATTTCATTTATTCCTCCACGGCGGCGGTCTACGGGGTTCCCGATCAATCGCCGGTTCCTGAAACCGCCGCCCTGTCTCCGATCAATCCCTACGGATGGTCCAAAATGATGGCAGAGCGGATCGTCTTCGACATATCCGCTCAGGCAGGCATACAGCATGTCGTCTTGCGGTATTTCAACGTGGCGGGCGCGGACCCGGAAGGCCGTCTCGGCCAGTCGTGCAGAAATTCCACCCATTTGATTCGCCGCGCATTAAGGGCGGCGATGGGTGAGTTGAAAAAACTGCCGATTTATGGAACCGACTACAACACACCGGACGGCACCTGCGTGCGCGATTATGTTCATGTATCGGATCTGGCATCGGCGCATCTGTGCGCGTTGGATTACCTGGCGTGCGATTCGGTGCCGGGTATCCGGCATCATGTGATGAACTGCGGCTATGGCCACGGGTTTTCTGTCTGGGATGTCGTGGCCATGGTCAAGAAGGTTACCGGGACGGATTTTGAAATCGAGGTAAAACCCCGCCGGCCGGGCGACGCGCCGAACGTGGTGTCCGATTCCTCCAGGCTACAGCAGCTTACAGGCTGGAAGCCGCAATACGATGATCTGGAAATGCTGGTCCGCACGGCCTGGGAATGGGAAAAGAAGGAACGCCCGGCATCTGTTCCTCTGGCTGTGGTTGAAGCGCGACCGGAGATCAAAAGCCAGGTGCCGGAAATCGGCAAAAGTGTAGCGCTGGCTATGGGAGGGGATTAGGGAGCAGGGGACATAGCTCATGGCTCGTGGCTCAAGGATCATAGTTCAAGGTGAAAGGAAAACGGCGATTGGGGACGAGGTCGGAGGTCAGAGGCGAAGCGTAAGGAGTGAGGCGTGAGGAGTTGAATCAATCAAGTTATGTCCCCGCCCGCCTCGTTTGTCATTTCGACCGCAGGGAGAAATCTTAGATTTCTCAGTCGTCAAGACTCCTTCGACATGACACGGAAGCGTTGACATGACGATGGGGGATGGGAACAACGTTTAATGTTTCAGGTTTAAAGTTGAAAGTGGCGCTGAGCGAAGGGCCAGACGGCAGAGGTCAGAGATCAGAGGCGAAGCACCGCAAGGTCGGTGCGAAGTCCGGCGAATGCCGGATGAGAGGCGGTCTAACACCTAACAGCCTATAGTCTAAAAGCCTACAGCCGAAATGACACAGCAACGTTGATATGACACTGGAGGCGAAGCGCAGAGGGCAGAGGTCGAGTACACTTTACAAAATCAGTCTTTTCTTAAATCCGGAATACTCAAGTACATTGCTATGCCGGGGACGTTGATTTCCCCCGGTATTTCCTGTATGCCGGTTTTCGCCGGCATGAACCGCGGGGCTTGTCGCCTGTGGTTGGAATAATAAAAAGTGGCATGTGAAATAACCTGTTGGGGGGGGTATGAAAAAAGTAATTATGCTGGGTGGCGGCGGATTTGCACGGGAAGTGCTCGATACCATCCATGTCATTAATGCCCATACGGATGACGCCATCGAACCCATCGGCTTTGTCTATGACAGCGGGGAGAGTGACGCGGGGGTTCTGATTCACGGCATTCCCGTTCTGGGCGAGATATCCTGCCTGAAAAATGTTGATTTGAATGAGGTTCTTCTGGTTTCCGCAGTTGGCCGGTCGGTATGGCGGCGTAAGATGGTCGAAGAGGCCAGATCGCTGGGTGCCAGGTTCATGAGCGTTATTCATCCGACTGCGATCATCAGCAAATGGTCCAAAATCGGGGAAGGGGCCATCATACAAAGATTTTGTGGTATTAACACCGAAGTGGTTGTCGGCGATTTTTTTGTCGCCAATGCTTATACCGGCGTCGGTCATGACACGGTGATCGGCGATTACGTTCATATCAATCCGAATGTAAATATCTCAGGCGGAACGGTGATTGGACACGATGTGTTTATCGGGGTGAAGGCTACTGTATTTCCCGTCACCATTGGCGAGGGCGCCGTGATCGGCGCTTGTGCATTGGTAACGAAAGATGTGCCGCCGAATATGATGGCCAAGGGGATACCGGCCAGGTTTTATGCAATGGAGAAGAAGGAGTATTGATGCACGTGGCGGGAAACGCGCAACCTTCGACCGACCCGGAGAATGATCCATGAAGATTCCTGTTAAATTTCAGAAAAATATCAAGTATCTGGCCCTTTTGTATTATTTCATCCATACCCCGTTTGGTATTCGGATGAGTCCAAAACGGATAAAAAAGATACAAAATAAGAAGCTCAAAAAAATAATCAAAATCGCTTATGAGACGGAATTCTACAGGCCGAAATTTGACGCTGCCGGCATCACGCCTGCTGACATTCAAACGGTAGACGATTTGGTGAAGATTCCTGTTTTAACCAGGACAGAATACCGGGACTACATTAATCATCGGATAAACGAGGCACCCGAAAAGTATGAAGGCTGGGTGAAGGTCGAAACCAGCGGCTCTACTGGAATTCCTCTGGAGTTATGGTTTACGCCTTCTGAACATGCGGTGATGCACGCCAAGGCTTTCAGAGCGTATAGACACAACGGATTCCATTTCATTTATCAGAGCCTTCTGTCCTTGACGCATAACATGAAGCCGACGCATTCCCTTATTAAAAAATCGGGATTATTCAGGATGTATAAGGCATCCGCGCTGGATGAGCCGGCAACGATGGTGGAAAAACTCAATCGTATCAAGCCGGATGTGCTGAGCGCCAATTTGTCCAATATTGTGGTGATGATGAAGCATGCGGAGGATCATCATACCAAGTTGTTTCAGCCTAAGCTTGTCGCGGTGATTTCGGAAGTGCTGACGCAGCGGATATACGAAATGATGAAAGAGCATTTCGGCGATTGCATGATTGACAAATATGGATGCATTGAAACGGGTTTGCTGGCCTATACACTCAAAGGCGATATCAGCAAATACAATTTCATAAACGAATACAACGCGTTTATCGTTCTGGATGATCAAATGCGGCCTGCCGATAACGGAAATATTTATATCACGTCTTTGTTTCAGAGAGGATTTCCGCTGATCAACTATCAGCTCGGTGACAGGGTCGAAACCCGCGTTGAGAATGGCGAACGCATCATCACGAAAATTTACGGCCGTTCCAACGATTTAATTAAATATTCCGACGGGACATCGGTGACTTTTCATCCTTTGGAGAGAATCATGTCCTCCATACCCTGTTTCGCGCAGTTTCGATTCATCCAGGAAGATTATGAAAACCTCACTTTTGTCCTGGTCAAAAGAGCCGGTGTTTCCTTATCCAATGAAGAGATCGAAAAGGAATTATTGCAATTTGTGAAAAAACATCTTCCCGAAAAGGGATTACAATATCATTTCCTGTGGGTGGATGAAATACCGGTTGAAAAGAACGGTAAAATTCGTACGCTGATCAGTAAAGTACCATAACTTTTACTTATAAGGGTGCCCCGATGATGAATGATAAAGATCCGCAAAGTGACTATGTCGAAATCGATTTGCTTCACTACTGGAATGTTCTGAAAAAACGACGCAGGTTTATCGGTATTTTCGTCGCAGCGGCTGTTTTCCTGATGTTGGTCGCTTCGTTGTTCATGACGAATATATTCGGGGCGAACGCGATCATCGTGCCGGTCCAGAAAGACAGCCGGGCGGGTGGTTTGACGGCAAGCCTCTTCCAGCAGATGGGCTCGCTGCCGGGCATATCCCTTCCGGAAACGGCGTCGCAGGCGGAGATAGTGACGCTGCTGAAGTCCGACATCCTTCGGGAGAAAATCATCACGCAGTACAACTTGTTGCCGGTTTTGTTTCCCGACCGCTGGGATGAAGAAACCAAAGGCTGGAAGAAACGCGGATTTTCTCTCAATCCGATCTCCTGGGCGGTCAAGCTGGTTCGTCTGATCGTGCCTTCCGATATGCCGCAAAAAGAAACGCTGGAGCCGGAGTTGTGGGACGGCCTGCGTGCGCTCAATCAAATCGCCAGAATCACCAGCAACGTCAAGGACAGGACGATTACGATTTCAGTGCAGTTCAAAGATCCGGAAATGACGGCCATGATCGCCAATTACTACCTGTCTGCCCTCAACGATCACATGAGCAGCGAAGCCAAACGGGTGGCTTTAATCAACCGAACCTACCTGGAACAGCAGCTGGCCCAGACACCCGATCCATTCATCAAGCAGAAAATCTATAATATGATTGCCCAGCAGATCGAAACGTCGATGATGGCGGAGGTGAAGGAAAATTTTGCCTTCAAGGTGCTGGATCCGCCCCGCGTGCCGGACCGGAAAATCAAGCCGAAGCGCGCCCAGATCGTCGTGATCAGCTTTCTGTTTTCGCTGATGCTCGGCGTATTCATCGCGTTGTTTCGCGAAAATCTTGAAAGGCGCAAGGCGTAAAGAGTAAGAGTAAAGAGTGAGGAGATAGGTTGCCCGCTTAAAACTCCCCCTTTTATAAAGGGGGATGCAGGGGGATTTAGGAGATTGAGGGGGATTATTAAAGAAGGTTAAAATCTCCCCCTCTTTAGAAAAGAGGGGGATGCAGGAAGGTGAAATTCGATTATTTATTTCCCCCTTTTGTAAAGGGGGATGCAGGGGGATTTAAATGCTGCCCTTCGACAGGAAACTTAAACCGCTTGCCCGGAACCTGAGAAACAATATGACCGATGCCGAGCAGCTTGTCTGGTCGAAGGTCCGGAGAAAACAGCTGGGGGATCTGCAGTTCTACAGGCAGAAAAATATTGGCCGGTACATTGTTGACTTTTACTGCCCGAAAGGTAATCTCATTCTGGAAATCGATGGCGGGCAGCATTATGAGGAAGACGGGATGAAAAAGGACCACGAGAGGGATTTGTATCTTCACGGGCTTGGATTGAATGTGCTGCGTTTTTCCGATATCGATATTCTCAAAAACATTGACGGAGTAGTTGAGAGAATTCAGGAGCATTTAAAAATCTCCCCTTCTTTAGAAAAGAGGGGGATGCAGGAAGGTGAAGCAATATGACCGACGCCGGGCAGCCTATCTGCTCGAAGGTCAGCCGAAAACAGATGTTAAAGTGCGATATGTGCAGTTGGTTTAAAAAGGTTGCGCGAAGCGCCGCCATAGCCTATAGTCCGTAGCCTATGCCTGCAGCCCGCGCGAAGCGCACATTGAATGATCTTCGGAGGTTTGACATTGATTAAAAGATATTCCTTGTTGTTCGTGTTGCTGTTTTTGCTTATGTTTCCGCATGCCGTTTTGGCGCAGTCGTGGGAGCGCTTGAGTGCGGACCAGAAGACCAAAGCGCTCAATCAAATGACGCCCGAACAGCAGCAGGTTGTGCAGCAGACATTGTCCAATTCTTCCGGCGCGCTGACGCCGAAAGCGGTGGAGACGATTAGGCAATCACCTTCGTTCCAGGGCGTGCAGGTGGAAGATATTGTCAGGGGCAAAGAACTGCTAGACCGGAAAAAAGGTGAAACACCTCTGCCGGGAGAAAACCAGGCCTGGAAAAACGGTTCGCAGCCTGCTGAGACCGACGCGATAGACGGTTTCGAAAGCATGCCCGCTGTTGAACCGCAACAGACGCTTTTCGATCGCGCCCGGCAGACGGGCAGGTATCAGAACATTCCGTTGGATCTCAAGCCTTTCGGCCACGATTTTTTCAGAGATGCTGCCATACGCCTGATCACCGAACGCAAGGATATGCCTGTATCCTCCCAGTATGTCATCGGACCGGGAGACGAAGTAAAAATTATGCTTTGGGGCCGGATCAACGCGCAATACGATTTGACCGTGGACCGCAACGGGCACATCACGATTCCACAGATCGGGCCGATTGCCGTCGCGGGGATGACCTATGAGCAGATGTCCGCCCACGTGATCAATCAGGCTACGCAGATTGTCGGCGCGAGTGTGGACATTTCGATGGGATCGCTCAAATCCATTCCCGTTTTTGTTTTAGGCGATGTCAGAAGGCCCGGGGCTTACACGATCGGTTCTTTCGCGACGATCACCGACGCGCTGCTGATCGCGGGGGGGCCTTCGGATATTGGTTCACTTCGTAATGTGCAGTTGAAAAGAAAAGATCAATTGATCGTGTCGTTTGATCTCTACAAGCTTCTGCTCAAAGGCGACAAGTCGGATGATCGTGTCCTGCAGGCGGGCGACGTGATTTTTGTGCCTGTGTCCGGACCGCTGGTCGGCATTGCGGGCAACGTGAAGCGGCCGGCGATTTACGAATTGAAGGATAGGCACGAACTGCAGTATGTCATCGATCTGGCCGGCGGGATCATTCCCACGGCCGATACGCAGCAGATTCAGATTGAACGGATTGTTAAAAATGAAAAACAGATTGTGGTCGATATTGACGACAAGCACTTGAGCCGGGCGCATGCAGTCGGGCTTCAGGATGCGGATCTGGTCAAGATTTTTTCAATCGTTGATTCAGATGTCAATGCCGTGTTCCTGCAAGGCCATGTGAAAAAACCCGGCAAGTATGAACTTAAACCCGGTATGCGGCTCGGTGAGGTTGTTAAGAGTATTGAAGAGCTGCTGCCGGAGCCTTATCTGAAATACGCACTTGTCAAGCGATCCCACCCGCCAAGCGAAGAGCCGAAGCTGATGCCGTTTCATCTGGGCAAGATGCTCGACGGCAGCGATCCTGCGGCCAACCTGGTGTTGATGCCCAAAGATGAGATCACGGTTTTCAGTGCCTGGTTTTTCAAGGACAAGCCTTCCTTTACAATCGAAGGCGAAGTGAGAAAACCGGCCGTGTATGACCTCATCGGCAATTTCCGGGTCAAAGACGCGCTTCTGGCCGCCGGCGGACTAACCCGGCAGGCGTATCTGGACAAGGCGCAAATTCTACGTGTGGGGGAAAACCGTCAATACCAGCTGATTCACTTCAGTGTCGCAGGGGCGCTCAAAGAAGTCGAGGCGGATAATGTTTTGCTCAGCGATGAAGATGTCATTACGATCCGTGCTCTGTCGGAGGTATTCCATGATCAGACGGTATCCGTGGACGGCGCGGTGACTGGGCCCGGCTCTTATCGCTATTCAGGAAAAATGACGGTGAAGGATCTGATCTTTGCCGCGGGGAATGTTTTGGAGGGAGCCTATCTGGAAAACGCGGAGATCTCTTCGATGGTTGTGGAGAAGGATCAGGGAGCCCGGATTGAAACGCGCAACATCGATCTTCGCAAGGCACTCGCGGGAGATCCCGCGCATAACATCGCCTTGAATCCCTATGACCGGATTTTTGTGCGGCAGATTTCCGACTGGCGGCGGGAACATTATGTCAATGTGACCGGACAGGTCCGTTTCCCGGGGCGATACATCGTCAGAAAAAACGAAAAGCTTTCTTCCCTGATTGAGCGGGCAGGCGGGTATGCCGACGACGCGTATCTGCGCGGTGCCGTTTTCACCCGCGAAAGGGTCCGTCAGGATCAGGCCAGCAGCCTCAAGGACATCGCGCAGCGGCTGGAAAGAGATCTACTCATCGAAGGGGCGGGCGATATTTCCACCTCGATGTCGATGGAAGAGGTCCAGGCCAAAAAGATTGAAATTGAACACAGAAAAGCGTTGGTTGAAAAAATGAAAGGTGTCGAGGCAAAGGGCCGGATGACGATCCGGCTGGCGCACCTGCGGCTTCTCAAAGGCAGTGAATTCGATATTGAACTCGAAGACGGTGACTCCTTGTTCATTCCAGAACGCAGCTCGGTGGTCAGTGTGATGGGCGCTGTGATGGGACAGGGTGCCTATGTGTTTTCCGCAAAAGCCGATTATCTGGATTATGTGAATATGAGCGGCGGATTTTCCGAGTATGCTGATTCGCGAAACGTGTTTATCCTCAAGGTAGACGGAAGCGCTCGCAAAGCCTATCGGGGTTTGATCAAGTGGAATGAGCGAAATGAACGTTTGGAAATGTCGGCCTTTTCTGCTATAGAGGAACACTACATCGAACCGGGCGATATCATTGTGGTCCCGGAAAAAGTGGGAAGGATCGCCTGGCTGAGGGAAATTCGCGATATTACGCAGATTCTCATGAATACGGCGGTGGTGGCCGGCGTGATCATCAAGTTATTTTAAGAAAGAGCCGATAGAAGATACTGGTTGATTAAACGTTTTGATTTCCGGGTTGTTTTGAATTATTCGGGAGGTTTTGCATGAAAAAGGTCGTGAGTGTTTTATTTGTGTTGCTGCTTTTGATTGCCGTGATGCCGTCCGGCGTATTTTGTGAGGAGAAAGCCGAGCCTCAGAAAACGGCCGGGGCTGTAACCGCCGGAGAAAAGACCGGCGGGGAGATGTCTGCGGGGATGAAGGCCGGTTCCATTGTCATCGGAGCGCTTGTGATTGCCGGCGTGCTGATAGCGGTTCTCAGCGGGCCGGGTGCGGATGCGCCTGCACCGATATTTCATTAATGATAAGACGAATAAAGTTATAAATATTCAAGTTTTCAGTGAATGCATGAAGCTCATGGCGCTAATCCGCGCTGGCTTTCTTCCATTTGTTAACCTTTCCATGTTGCTTCCCGCCCATAGCCCATAGCCCATATTTTTTAAAGGAGAACTCGCGATGAAAAAAATGTTTAGCGTGTTTTTAGCAGTCATTTTCTTTGTCAGTTTCTCATCCACCTTGGTTTTCAGTCAGGGACCGTCGAGCGGCGTTGAGTCCAAAGTCGAATCCACAGTCGAAACGAAAGTTGAAACGAAAGTCGAAACAGCTGGGGCTGCTTCCGCCGGTTCGACCGAGGGCAAGGGGATGTCCGCCGGTATGAAAACAGGCACGATCATCGCCGGTGTCGTTTTGCTTGCCGTTGTTGCCGCTTTGCTTCTGGGCTCCGGCGGCGGAGGCGGAGACGGCGCGGTGATCCCTCCCTCCGTTCATTGATGAATGTTGAACAAGATGAATAAAATCCTTACCATCATCATCACGTTGTGTTTTTTTGTGTGTTTGTGTGGCTGTGCGGCGCCAATGGTCCAGCCGCCGGACGATCCGGCCCGGCACGACACGATTCTTTCAGCTGCTGAAAACTTTTTTAAGGCCATACGGCAGAAGAACTACCCGTTAACATGGAGCACGCTTTCTTCCTCGTCCCGGAAAAAAATTATCGATGATGTAGCGGATGCGTCGAAGAAAGCCGGGGTGATTTACACAAAAGAGCAGTTGCTTGAAGATTTTGAAACCGGCGGCCCCAACGCGACGGCCTATTGGGATAGTTTTTTAACCGCGTTTGATCCGGGTATGGTGCTGGAAGATTCTAAATGGACGATGGGGAAAATCAAATCACAGGAAGCTCGTATTATCGTTTTGCACAAAAAGTCCGAAAAACCGGCTGTGTTGAAAATGTATGCGGAAGACGGCGCCTGGAAATTCGGATTGAAGGAAAGTTTCGGCGCCCGCAGTATTAATCCGTTTTAGGCGTAAGAAGTCAGAGGTCAGAGATCAGAGGTCAGAGGTCAGAGTTGTTTCAAGTAAGTCGTGTCATTTCGACTGAAGGGAGAAATCTTAGATTTCTCAGTCGTCAAGACTCCTTCGAAATGACACAGCAGCGTTGACATGCCGTTAGCGGCTATGGGAACAACGTTTAAGGTTTCAGGTTTAAAGTTGAAAGTTGTGGCGCTTCGCGCCAGGCAATAGGCATTTGGCTATAGGCCATGAGCCACGAGCTATGAGCTATGAGCTATGAACCACCACTCCTTACCCCTAAAACATGTACACTGCTTCCAGTCCGAAATAATGGTTTCTTTGGTCGGCGCCGACCGTATTTTGGTAATTGGTGATGTTTTCAAATGTGTACCTGCCCGTTACCCGTAACCGCTCGATGAAACTGTAACCCAGCTCCGCATAAAACTGATCTTTGTTTTGTACGCTCTCCCTGCGGGTTTGCACGCCGCTTCGTTCGCGGTCAAACCCGATCTTGTATCCCGCCTTCTCAAAATCCTGAGACCATTCCAAAAAGATGTCCTCTGCGTCACTGCCCGCGTGATGCCCGAAAACCCTGCCCTCATAACGCATCGGATACCAGGCGTGGTCGTACCACGCAGTGGGGACGCTATACGGTGACATGATGGCGTATTCCGCACGCAGCGCGGTGTTGTCCAATCCGAATAGCCGGTAGAGCGCGAAACCGGTGACGTACGCCCGCCGGTCCGGCGGATAGCCGCTATCCTCCGCTCCAATTTCTAGATAAAGTTTTACACCGTCGACGACCTTCAGATGTTTTGCCAGATCCGGAAGCGTCAGCGCCAGATCCACGGAGAACTGCTGATTGCTGTCGGTTTTTTCAAGGTCGTGATTGGCATTGCTGTACAGCGTTTTGAAAATTTCCGATACGCTCATATCCCTGCGCCCCGGCCCGCCGAACTGCACGAGATGGGACATGCCGATTTCCAAGAAACGGTGCGGTTTCAGATTAAGGCGCAAGCCGTAAAGAAAAGGATTGGCCAGCTCAAGCCCGTGACGTTCGTCGTTGAGCTGCGAAAAAATCAGATTGAACTGAACCGGTCCCGCGTAACGTAAAAGCCAGGGCAGCGTTGCCGGTTCGGGGTTGGACAATTTGATCATATCGAAAGGATGTGCGTTGTTCGACATCAAAAGCGCCCCGTGATATCCGGGGCCCCACCACAGCGAATCCCGTCCTACAAGCAATTCCAGCGGACCTGCCGTGGCTTTGGCGTAGCCTTTATGCAGCCGCAGGGTGCTCCGTTCGTTTTCTTCGCTGCCGAATTTCTGATTGTAGATGAAGGCCGGTTCCGCAAAAACACTGAAGTGCCGCCAGAGATTCGCATAAGACTGAGTGCGCAAAACGAGGTTGTGCCCCCTGGATAAGTCAATTCCTTCGTTGTTGTACACGGTGAAGGGACCGTCGAGATAGGTGTACCCACCCCGGATACTGTCGATCGGTTTGACGGCCCATGCGGGGGCCGAATCGGGCGCGACGGCCTCGTCCACTTCACTTATGAAATGCTTCGCCCAGAAGTCCGCATCCCGGCAGCTTGCCTCTCCCGCGGTCTTCTGCCCGCATTGCTTTAAAACCTCTGCGATCTGACGGCCGGCTTCTTTTCTGGTCACCGGCCGCATGGAGGCGAGGTTGCCTGAAACCAGTCCCTTTGCCGCCCAGAAATCCAGTGTCCGGTAAATCGGGTGATCCAGCGGCACGTTTACGGAGGATGCGGCAGAGGACCGATCGGGATTCACACAAATAAAAACGATCACCAACAAGACGAGCAGGGGGCTGAGACGTTGCTTTTTCATGGAAAGGACTCCGCAATGATTTTTCCGCTGACTATAGAAAGGATCGCAAGGCGGTGTCAAGGCAAATTCAGGTTTTATTACCAAAAGGATCGTCGGAACCGAAATCCGGTGTGAGCTCAAAAGTATTCACTTCCTGGATGAAAAGGTTTTCAAAGCCCAGATCCAGCGCGAAATCGACCATGCTCTGATATTCGGCGGATGTCAAACGGCGACCCAGTTGCGGATGGCTTTTCACTTTGGGTGTCGGCGTGTATTGTGACATCAGGCTGACGGGGATATTTGTTGAAATATCCTTAAGCATCCGGAGCACCTCGCGCGAATTGTCCAGGCGGCCGGGCATAACGAGGTGTCGCACGATGATGCCGCCGGAGGCTACGCCATTTTCGATTTTGAGATCATCCCCCACCTGGTGCACCATTTCGCGGATGGATTCGAGCGCGAACCGGGGATAGCCGGGGGCATCGGCAAACAAGACGGCGTCTTCTTCCAGGCCGTATTTGAAATCAGGCAGATAAATGTCGACCATGCCATCGAGCATGCGGACCACGTCGGGATTTTCATACCCGCCGCAGTTATAGACCAAAGGGACGGTGAGCCCCTGCGCGCGCGCCATGCACAGGGCCTCCATGATCAAAGGCATCTGGGGTGTCGGAGTTACCGGTTCAATATTGTGACAGCCTGTTTTTTGCAGATCCAGCATGACGCGGGCCAGCTGTAAAACGCTCAGGGAGCGACCCCGGGTGCCGTGGGAAATCTGATAATTCTGGCAAAAGACGCAGCCGAGATTGCACGATGAAAGGAAAATGGTTCCTGCCCCGCACGTCCCGGACAATGGCGGTTCTTCTCCATGGTGCGCCAGCGCGCAATCCATGACGATGTCGGCAGGCAGGCGGCAATAGCCCGTCTCGCCCTTCGTGCGGTCCACCCCGCAGGCGCGCGGACAAAGCGTGCAGGCCGTATAGATGTCTAGAAGTTCCTGAATAAGCATAAAATACCTCGGGCGATAGGCGATAGGCGAGGGGCGATAGGGGAAAATTAGATTTGAGCCATCTGGATGAGCCTCAGTTTATGGCCTATAGCCTATAGCCTGTAGGGAACGGTCACAGACCGTTCCCTACATCTTCTCCACCACATCCCGGATTTTACCGGACTCGACGAGTTCCAGAAAATCTTCACCCAGGGGTGCGGACAGTTCCACGGTCTCGCGCCATTTGCGGATTCGTTGTGCCGGATCGTCGACGTAGGTTGAAAAATCGTCGCGGTCCGGCACTTTGCCGTCCGGCAGTTTGTCGATGAAACTTGGCGTCGGGAAGATCATCACCGCGTTTTTCAATGTTTCCGCGTCGGGGACGCGCCGCTTGACTTTTTTGTCAAGCCAGCCGGGGATGATCCTTTCTTGATGATGAAAGAACAACACCAGGTCGTTTTCTTTGGATGCGAAGGGCTGTGAGAGGTGATAATCAATCAGTCCGCCGTCGCGATATACGCCGCGGGGTGCGCCGTAAATGTTTTTCACACCGGCGACCACAAGCGGAATCGCGCCGGATGCCATGACCGAGAATTTGAAATTCGCCTCGTTGATTTTGACATAACGTCCACGGTATTGCGGATGCAGGCAGAAGGGCGGCGGTTTGGAGCCGTCGTAAAATACGACGCGTTCCGCAAACGTGAAAAGGCTGTTGCGGCTGAAAAAATTCATCACGAAACAGGCGGCCAGGGCGGTTTTCTGCAGCCACAGGGTATCGGCTGCGACCAGTCCTCTCGCACGGGCTGTGATGACGGACAGGCGATAGCGCTTGTTGGCCAGTGCGAAAGACAGAGCGTCGTCTTCGATGTACTCATTCATGATGTGCGTGAATTTTTCCAGGATGGTGGCGGGTGTGTCCTGCCGGGTATAGCCGACGCTGATGTAGGCGTTTAAAAATTTCCGGTAGGCCTCGTCTGCCTGAGGCTGAATCCACGCGGCAAATCGCCAGGCGCCGGCCGAGGAGCCGATCAGATGAACGGCCTTTTTTCGTCCCAGCAGGCCCTGTGAAAGCAGTGTCAGGTCGAAGCCGCTGGCAATCAGCCATCTCGGGCCTACCGCCGCGCCGAAGTACGCACAGACGGCATCGAAGGTGAAACCGCCGTCCTGAATGATTTCATAGGCTTTTTGTCCGGCTTTGATTCGCAGACGACTCATAGATCTCCATGGAGGCAAAGTGCCTTGACAGTCTGGCGTTTGTCTTGTAAATACATCAACGGAAGGTTCGTTTACGGCATAAGGAATGCCTGCCTTCCCCGGCCATGGATGATGAAGCCGCGTCCGGTGTGAGGCGGCTTTAATCAAAAATTACGGAAATTGCAAGTTCTTTATTATTTCAGCAAAGGAATTCTTATGAACATTCATGCTGTCATCAGAAAAATCGCTGAAGATGCGCAAGCGGCTTCCCGCCGACTCGCGCATATGTCCGACATGGTCAAAAATGCCGCCCTTTTGCGTATGGCGGACGAACTGACCTGGCGACATGATTTTATCATAGCGGAAAACCAGCGGGATGTGGCCCATGCCCGCGATAAGGGTTCCTCCGCGCCCATGCTCGACCGTCTGACGATTAAGGACGAAACCATCAACGCGATGGCCCAGGGACTGCGGGAAGTCGCAGCGCTTCCCGATCCGGTGGGAAAGGTGTCTTCGATGTGGCGACGTCCCAACGGCCTGCTGGTCGGCCGCATGCGCATCCCTCTGGGGGTCATCGGCATTATTTACGAATCCCGTCCCAATGTCACCGTGGACGCCTCCGCCCTGTGTCTGAAGTCCGGCAATGCCGTCATTTTACGCGGCGGCTCCGAGGCGATTCATTCGAACCTGGCGATCGCCTCCATTCTACAGGATGTGCTGGAGCAAAGCCCGCTGCCTGCCAAGGCCATTCAGATGATTCCTTTTGTCGACCGGGCGGCGGTTTCGACCATGCTGCAGCTCGACGAGCACATCGACCTGATCATTCCGCGTGGCGGCGAAGATCTGATCCGCACCGTCGTTGCCCAGTCTAAAATACCTGTGATCAAACACTACAAAGGCGTCTGCCACATTTTTGTGGATACGGCCGCCGATCTGGACGTGGCCGTCAACATCACGCGCAACGCCAAGGTCCAGCGCCCCGGCGTCTGCAACGCGCTGGAAACCCTGCTGGTGCATCAGGACGTCGCCCCGGCGTTTTTGCCGCGCATGGCTCAAGTGCTGCAAAAGGCGGGTGTCCTGATTAAAGGTTGCGAAAAAACCAGCGCGATCCTGAGCAATATCGATGCGGCCACCGAAGAGGACTGGCATACGGAATATCTTGACCTGATTTTGTCCGTTAAGATCGTCGATTCGATGGACGATGCCATCGCCCATATTGAAAAATACGGATCGCTGCACACGGAGTCCATCATCACGAAAGATTATGCCAATGCCCAGCGGTTCTTGAACGAAGTCAATTCTTCCACAGTGCTGGTGAATGCCTCCACACGATTCAGTGACGGTTTTGAGCTGGGACTGGGAGCGGAAATCGGGATTTCGACCACCAAACTGCACGCGTTCGGGCCGATGGGTCTCGAAGAGCTTACGACTTCGAAATTTATCATTTACGGTGACGGGCAGATTCGGACATGAAACGGGGGCTTTTTGGCGGGACATTCGACCCGGTCCATTTCGGTCACCTGCGAGCCGCCGAAGAACTTGCCGCCATCGAGCAGCTGGACTGCGTGATTTTTATACCGTCCGCCCTGCCTCCGCACAAAACGTCGCGCGTCATTGAGCCCTTTGAACACCGGGCACGCATGATTCAACTGGCCATCGAAGGCGATCATCACTTTTCTTTTTCCGATGTGGAAAATCGGCGGGAGGGAAAATCCTTTTCCATTGAAACCGTCCGTTATTTTCTAAATGAACAGCCGGATGGTTCAGAGCTGTGTTTCATTACCGGGCTCGACGCGTTCGACGCGATTACCACCTGGCGCGACTGGGAAACCCTTTTGACCTTGTGTGATTTTGTGGTGATCACAAGACCCGGATATGAAAACAGAGGCCTTCATTCGATCCTGCCTGACGATGTCGCCCGAAGCTATGTTTATGATCAAAAGACCGACAGCTTTACCCAAGCGTCCGGCAGGCGAATTTCTTTTCGTAAAACCACTTTCATGGAGATTGCCTCATCCGATATCCGCCGCTTTGTGCAAACCGGCGAATCCATCCGCTATCTCACCCCGGACCCGGTGATCCAGTACATTGAGGAGCAAAACCTTTACCGGTGACAAGTGATCAAAGATCAGCCGTGTGACTGCAGCAGCCCTTTTGAGCCTTCGGCTTTATAGATGCGCAGGCAGGCATCCACGACGTCCTCGTCGTAGAGAGTGCCGGCGTTTTGGGTGATTTCTTCCAGAGCGGCTTCGATGCCCAATGCCGGCCGGTAAGGCCGGTGCGCGGACATGGCCTCGATGACGTCGGCTACGCCGATAATCCGCGCCTCCAGTAAAATGGCCTCGCCAGCCAGGGCCAGCGGGTAGCCGGAACCGTCGAGCCGTTCGTGATGCTGCAAGATGATGTCGGCGATGGGGTAGGGAAACGCGATGTTGCTTAGAATGTCAAAGGCGTTTTGCGAATGCGTTTTCACCATCTCCATCTCCAGCCGGCTTAAGCGTCCGGGTTTGGTCAGGATCTCCGAGGGCACGGCGATTTTCCCGATGTCATGCAGGGCAGCGGCGATGCGGACGGCTTCGGCCCGGTCTTCGGGAAGCGACATCTCCTTTGCGATCAGAAAAGCGATACGCGCGACCTGTTGCTCATGGCCTGCCGTATAAGGATCGCGGCTCTCCACGATCTTGGACATGGCCATGACGGTTCCTTCCAGAATCATGCGGATATTTTCGTAGCTGGCGCGAAGCTGCTCGGCGTGGGAAGCGAGGTCCCTGGTTTTGATCCTCACTTTTTCTTCCAGGCTCTTGTTGAGTTCCAGCAGGGCGTCATTTTGCTTTTTGACCAGTTGGTCGAGCCGCTGGTTTTCCATCATCAGTTCCGTTTTAGCCAGCAGCTGGTTGATCTGGTAAATCAGCTCATCTTTGCGAAAAGGTTTGGTCAGATACAGGTGAATTCCGCCTGAATTGATGGCGTCAATGATGGCTTCGGTGTCCGTGTAACCGGTCAGCAGAATCCTTGTGGCCTGTGGACAGATATCCTTGGCCACTGTAAAAAACTGCACGCCGGTCATGCCGGGCATCATCTGATCGGAGATAATCAGGGAGAAATCATTCTTTTCTTTAAGAATATCAAGGCCTTCTTTTGCAGACGCTGCCGTGTGCACATCGAACATGTCCGATGTCAGGATCATGCCAAACAGCTCCAGAATGGATGGCTCGTCATCGATGATCAGGATGGAGTGGTGGTATTTTAAAGGGGTTAATTCAAATAAATTCATTTGTTTCTATCCCAATTGGCGTTGATGATTCATGGCGATTCTGGAGGTTGTATCGTCACAATTTCTAAAAACCTGAAGCATTTGTGAAAAATATTTAAAAATCGTGGAGGGTGTCAGAGTGCGCCGGCATCAGGCAGGATATTTACGGATGGCGGGATTGGGGTTTGTGCCTCCAAAATAGTTTTTAAAAACCGGCCTGTAGAGGATTGTTCATTTCGCGCCACGTCCTGAACCGTGCCGGTTGCGATGATCCGTCCGCCGCCGGGGCCGCCGTCGGGGCCCAGATCGATGATGTGATCAGCGCACTTGATGATGTCCAGATTATGTTCGATGACGACCATCGTGTTTCCCATATCCACAAGCCGCATCAGCACGTCGAGCAGTCTTTGGATGTCCGCAAAATGCAGGCCGATGGTCGGTTCGTCCAGAATGTACAGGGTGTTGCTGTTGACACGTTTGCCCAGTTCGCGTGCCAGCTTGATGCGCTGGGCTTCGCCGCCGGAAAGCGTGGTGGCGGACTGTCCCAGGCGTATGTACCCCAGGCCCACGTCGGTCAGCAGTTGCAGGTGGGTTCGAATGGATGGAATGTTGGTAAAGAAATCCAGCGCCTGATTCACCGTCATGTCCAGCACTTCGGCGATGTTTTTATCTTTGTACTTCACATCCAGCGTGTCCGGGTTGAAGCGCTTGCCGCGGCAGGCGTCGCAGGTGACATAGACGTCCGGCAGAAAATGCATTTCGATTTTGATCAGGCCGTTGCCCTCACACGCTTCGCAGCGTCCGCCCTTGACGTTAAAGCTGAAGCGGCCTGGTTTATAGCCGCGCACGCGGGATTCCGGTAGTCCCGTAAACAAATCGCGGATATAGGAGAATATCCCGGTATAGGTGACGGGATTGGATCGGGGCGTGCGCCCGATGGGCTGCTGATTGATCATGATGACCCGTTCGATATCCCCCAGGTCTTTGACCCGTTTGATTTTTCCCATCGAACCGGTATGCTGGCCCAGTCGCCGGGACATGACCTTGTAGAGGGTTTCAATGATCATGGTGCTCTTGCCGGAACCGGAGACCCCTGTGACGGCGGTCAGGATGCCGGTCGGGATTTTAATGTCGATATTTTTGAGATTGTTTTCCGATGCCCCTTCCAGAAGAATGGCGCGGCCGGTTTTCTTGCGTTTTTTGTGCGGGACGGTAATGGCGGCCCTGCCCGAAAGGTATCGGCCGGTGAGCGAAATATCGCTTTGCAGCACTTCATCGGGTGTGCCCTGGAAAACTACCTCGCCGCCGTGAACACCCGCGCCCGGACCCATATCGACGATCTGGTCGCAGGCGAACATCATGTCCGCGTCGTGTTCCACCACCAAAACGGTGTTGCCCATGTCGCGCAGTTTTTTGAGCGTATCGATGAGCCTTAAGTTGTCTTTCTGATGCAGGCCGATGGTCGGCTCATCGAGCACATACAATACGCCCATGAGTCCCGAGCCGATCTGCGTGGCCAGACGGATGCGCTGGCCCTCCCCGCCGGAAAGCGTCGAGGCGGAACGCGCCAGGTTCAGATAGTCCAGGCCGACGTTTAGCAGGAATTGAAGGCGGCTGACGACTTCCTTCAGGATTCTCTCTGTGATGAGCCGCTCCTGGTCGGAAAGAATCAGTCCATGGAAAAAATCCAGGCTCTCGAGAATGGACAGGCGGCAGATCTCGTCAATGTTGCTGCCGCCCACGGTGACGGCCAGACTTTCTTTCTTGAGTCGCGCCCCGCCGCAGGTATCACAGGCGCTCAGATCAATATAGCGAGCCAGGTCGTTTCGCACGGCGGCGGAGGCCGTTTCGCGCCAGCGGCGTTCGAGCTGTTTGATCGCGCCTTCAAAGGGACGTTGGGCAAAGTAGCGCTTGTTTTTGAAGTCGTGGTGAAACTTGATGGCTTCCGTTCCCGAGCCGTATAAAAGAACATTGCGGATTTTTTCCGGCAGCCGGTTGAAGGGTGTGTTGAGGTCGAATCGATAGTGTGAAGCCAGCGCGTCGAGGAGATTGTGATAATAAAGCGAGTTGCGGTTTGCCCAGGGCGCGATGGCGCCTTCACGCAGGGTGAGGCCGGCGTCCGGCACAACCAGTGCCTCGGCAAAATGCATGCGCGATCCCAGGCCGTTGCAGGCCGGGCAGGCGCCGTAGGGGCTGTTGAAGGAGAACATCCTGGGCGCGAGTGCGGACATGCTGATGCCGCAGTCGGGACAGGCGTATTTTTCCGAGTAGAGGGTTTCCTTCCCGCTTGCCTCGACAATCCGCACCAGGCCTTCCCCGCGCGAAGCGGCGATTTCCAGCGAGTCACGCAGGCGCTTGCGAATTCCGTCTTTCATGACCAGGCGGTCCACGACCAGGTCGATGTCGTGCCGCTTGGTTTTCGCCAGCGTGATGTCTTCCGTCAGGTCACGGATATCGCCGTCGATGCGGGCGCGGACGAAACCTTCTTTCTGCAGTTTTTTGAGCTCTTTGGCGAATTCTCCCTTTTTGCCGCGCACGAGCGGGGCCAGAACACTGAACCGCGTGTCCTCGGGAAGAGTCAAAACGCAATCCACCATGCTGTCGAGCGTCTGGGATTGAATTTCCCTGCCGCAGCTGTAGCAGTGGCACACGCCGATGCCGGCGAAAAGCAGGCGCAGATAGTCGTAGATTTCGGTCACGGTTCCGACGGTGGAACGCGGGTTGGCGCCCGCGGCGCGCTGTTCGATGGCGATGGCCGGGGAGAGTCCCTCGATGGATTCCACCTCCGGTTTGTCCATCTGGCCGATGAACTGCCGGGCGTAGGCGGAAAGCGATTCCACATAACGGCGCTGGCCTTCGGCGTAAATGGTGTCGAAAGCCAGCGATGATTTTCCGGAACCGGACACGCCGGTGATCACCACCAGCTTGTCGCGGGGGATGTCCAGAGAGATGTTTTTTAAATTATGCTGGGACGCGCCCTTGATTCTTATGAAATTCATACATCGGTGTGTCCGTTATTAAAGCCGGATATCAATAAAAGCTTTCCTGCGGATGTCTTCAATCCATTCATCATATTTTTTCGCGACTTTTTCATCTTCGATGATGGTTTTGATTTCTTCGCGAACGGTCTGAATCGGTTTGAGCCCCGCGCCGCGTTTATCCACCACTCGAATGATATGCAAGCCCACTTCGGATTCAATGACGTCGCTGATCTGTCCTATTTCAAGACCAAATGCCGCCTTTTCCACCTCGGGGAGGATGGTACCCCGTTCGATAAATCCGACATCTACGGCCTGCATGCCTGCCTGCCCCCGCGCAATCAGATCTTCGAGGGGCTCTGCTTTCAGGATGCGCTGGTGCATTTCGTTTGCCAGTGCCTCAATCTTACGCCGTGCCGCCGCATCCGCGTCTTTCGGCACGGGCAGCAGAAGCTGAAAAATGCGCACGGCTTCTTTCCCCTCGTATTTGTCACGGTGCTGGTCATAGTACTGGCCGATTTCTTCATCCGTCACCAGAACTTTGGCCTGGACCTCGCTCCGCAGAAGCCGCATCCGCAGCATTTGCGACCGGATGTCTTTTTTGATGTTTTGGAGCGTCTGGCCCTCCGAGGCAAGACGTTTGGTGTATTCGTCCATCGTGACGTTGTTTTTCGCCAGCATGTTTCTGAAAACCTCTTCGATTTCATCATCTTTCACAGCGACGGCCGCCCCTGCCTTTTTGGCTTCCTGCTCAATGAGCATGGCGTCGATCATCTGTTTCAACAGCAATGCTTTTTGCTGCTCGACATATTTTTGCTTGTCGGGTCCTTTGTAGTTTTCTTCAATGCCGCCCTCATAGGGTGCGAATGCCGCGTTGAGTTCCGCAAGGGTGATGATGTCGTCGTTCACCACCGCGACAATCCGGTCCAACATGGCGGCTCTGGCTGCGGGGCATAAAAACAGGATCACGAAAACCGCCAGAATAATCTTTTGAAAGCTTTTCACACGCATGTCCCCTCCTGATGATTTTACCTTAAGACTTTTTCCCGTAACACGGTGGGTTCCTTTTTAATCACGGCCTTCATTTTCAATCCCTCCAGCCAGAGCATATAAGCCGTCTCTTCTTTTTTTGCCCGGATTTCCGCAATGACGTCCTCCTTGGATTCCGCAAAAGTTCTGTTCTTAGCCGGCGCAATCTCGAGGATTCTGAGAATATGATAGCCGTAGGGGGTTTGAATCACATCGCTGATCCTGCCTTGAGGCAGGCTGAAAATTGTGTTGTCGAGCGGTTCGGGCATGATGCCCCGGGTGACAAATTCCAGATCGCCTCCGTAAGCCGCCTCCGGGCCGATGGAGAATTCGGAGGCCAGCAGCCTGAAATCCTCGCCTTCGTTCAGACGGGTTTTAATGTCTTCGGCCAGTTCGGCATCCCGAACGACAATTTGCGCTACACGAACGCTTGCCTCAGTCCGGTACCGGCCGCGGGCATCGTTGTAATAGTCCTCCGCCTCATCTTCGGAAACCCGTATGCCGGCGTTGACATCCTCATCGATAAGCTTCCTGAAGATCATGTCCCTTCGTATGAATTCCTTCCAGTCCTCATAGCGAACATTGAGTGAAATCAGCAGATTTTGAAAATTTTCGCCGTATTCGCCGCGAATCTGGACAACCCTGTTTTCCAGCTCGCTGCCACTGACGGTGATGTCCTTCTCACGGGCGCGCTGATCGATGATTTTTTCCGTGATCATCGTATCGAGGATTTCTTCCTCCAGCCGCTTGAGGTTGTCGGACTCTTCCACCAGGCCCCTGCGTGTGAACAGTGCCTTCGACTCGTCCAGACGCTTCTGATAATCATCCAGGAAAATTTTTTCGCCGTTTACGGTGGCCACGTACTCCCGCGAAAATATGTTATCCCTGCTGCAGGCCGTGATCAGGCAAAGCGCAATGACCGTACCGGCCACACAGGCCCGCCCGGAGGGCGTCAGAATATTTTTGAAGAACACAAATGATGTTTTATCCATAACGACGTAACATATCCTGATTGACGTCATTGGGCAAGCATCTTTAGCAGTTTAGAGGCCTCATTTAAGATGTCTGTCGGGGGGGGATTTCCTGCCGGCACGAACAGCTTGTGATCGGGTGTAAATCGTAAGCCCTTGATCTTTTTGTGGGAAAGAGAAATGATTTTTGCCGGGTCAATCGGGGAAGTGTCGCGGAAATAGATGTAGAAGGTTTTGCCGTCGTAGCCCATTTTTTTGGCGGCCAGCGGTTTGAGGCGATTGCGAAGCGAGATGACGGAAAGCAGGTTTTCGGCCGTCTGCGGCATCGGGCCGTAGCAATCCACAATTTCCGCGCGGATTTCAGCAAGTTCGTCCTCGGCGGCCGCGTGCGATATTCTTTTGTACAGGATCAGGCGCTGGTGAATGTCCTGAACATACTCTTCCGGAATAAAGGCGGAAACGCCCATCTGGATTTCTGGCAGAGTGTCTTCAACGGGCGGACCTTCCCCTTTGATTTCGCGTACGGTTTTCTCCATCAGTTCGGTATAGAGCTCGTAGCCGACCGCCGAGATATGGCCTGCCTGGGAGAGCCCAAGCAGGTTGCCGCCGCCGCGGATTTCCAGATCGTTGTAGGCGATGCGGAAACCGGATCCCGGTTCGGAGAATTCCTTGATGGCCTGCAGCCTTTTGAGGGCGTCACGTGACAAAAGCGCGCCTTTCGGCAGCAGCAGATAGGCCGACGCTTCCTGGTTGCCCCGGCCAACGCGGCCGCGGATCTGGTAGAGCTGGGACAGGCCGAAACGGTCGGCGCGGTTGATGATGATGGTGTTGGCCGATGGGATGTCCAGCCCTGAGCCGATAATGGTCGTGCAGACCAGCACGTCGAATTCGCGCCGGATGAACCCCGCCATGGTTTTTTCGATTTCCGCAGGCTTCATCTGGCCGTGAACCACACCCACCTTCGCCTTCGGTACGAGCCTTTGCGTCAGGTTTGCAATCGCGTAAATGGAGCGCACCCGGTCGTGGACGAAAAAGATCTGGCCGCCGCGCGCCATTTCGTTTTCGATGGCGGACTTGATGGTATCCTCGTCAAATTCCAGCACATAGGTTTTGATTGGCAGCCTTTCGGCGGGCGGCGTGTTGATGATCGACAGGTCACGGATGCCGACGAGCGACAGATGCAGCGTGCGCGGAATCGGTGTGGCCGAAAGCGTCAGCACGTCCACCAGGGTGCGCATTTTTTTGAGTTTTTCCTTGTGCGCCACGCCGAAGCGCTGTTCTTCATCGATGATGACCAGGCCCAGGTTGGCAAACGCGACGTCCTTTTGCAGCAGGCGGTGCGTGCCGATGATCACATCAACGCGGCCTGTCAGCAGGTCGGAGACCACCTTTTTTTGTTCGGCGGTGCTCTTGAAGCGGGTGAGCGATTCCACGCGGATGGGGAAATCCTCAAGCCTCAGCGCAAAGGTTGCAGCATGCTGTTCGGCCAGAATCGTCGTCGGCGCCAGAAGCGCGACCTGCCTGCCGTCCATGACTGCCCGGAAGGCGGCCCTGAGCGCCACTTCGGTTTTACCGAATCCTGCGTCGCCGCAGATCAGGCGGTCCATCGGTTTTGCGTCATCCATGTCTGCATGGATGTCTTCAATCGCGCGCGCCTGATCAGGGGTTTCCTCAAAGGAAAATGTCGCGCAGAATTCTTCGTAGATCCGGTCCGGCGGCGTAAACGACTTGCGTTCCATCGCCTCGCGTGCGGCATAGATCGCCACAAGTTCCTCGGCCACGTCGCGGACGGATTTCTTCACCCGTTCCTTCACCGCGTCCCAGGAGGCGCCGCCCATCTTGTCGACTTTCGGCGTGTAGCCTTCGGGGCCGAGGTAGCGCTGAATTTTTTCCAGGGCGTTGACGGGCAGGTAGAGTTTGTCTCCGTCGAGATACTCGATCACCAGAAAATCGTTTTCGATTTTGCCGACGGTGATCTTCTGCAAACCCCGGTAAAGGCCGATGCCGAAATCCGTGTGGACGACAAAATCGCCTTCCGTCAGGTCGCCGAAGGATTTCAGAAAATAGCCTTCTCGTTTCGGACGGACACGGCGGCGCGGCGTTTTGCGCACGAAGATTTCTTCTTCGCTTAAGATCATCATGTCCAGATCGGGGATGATGAGGCTGGAGGAGATTTTTCCCTCGCGCAGCCACAGCACCGGCTCTGCGGTCAGAGCCTGAAGGGTTTCAAGCAGAGGCGACTCTGCCGGCAGCATCCGCACCGTCAGCCGGTAGGCGGAAAGCAGATGCCGGATGCGGGTGGTGTCTTCCGGTGTGGGCGTGATCATCAGCACGGGCAGGCCCTGCGCGAGGCGGTCCTGAATTTTCTGCGCCGTCTCCCGCAGCAGCGCCTCTTCCTTGAGTTCGCCCGCTTCGGGCCGGGAAATCAGTGCGTCGGGGTGTGCCTCCCAGACGACACGGTTCACCCCGATGGCTTGGCTGTCAAGGGTCAGTCCGGTGAGGCGAATTTGCCCAAAGGCTTCACGGCGTGTGCGAAGTGACGCGTCGTCCAGATAAACGCAGGCGCTTTCGAGATAAAACTTGCCGCTGTTTTTGGCTTTGTACAAAAGCTTGTCGATCCCGGCGGCGGCATTTTGCGCGGCCTGGTCCACGGCCGTCGGGTCGTTGAGCACGAGTGCAGCGTTTTTCGGAAGATAGTCAAAAAAGTCCGACAACGCGTTTTGCCCGCTGCATTCCGGGTCGTTATGCTCCTCGTAGAAAAGCGGCAGAAAGATCGGATTGACGGACGCGGCGGATTGGCTCTGCAGGGTTTCCGTCAGCCGCCTGCGGACCTCGGCGGGCATGTCCAGATCGTCGGCGCGGCGCTTGACGTTGCGCACGGCGCGCGCCAGACGGACATCGTTGATCATGATTTCGGCGGCCGGGCCGCAGACGAAGGCATCGGTGGTTTTGCCGGACCGCTGGGTGGCGGGATCAAACCGGCGGATGGATTCGATCTCGTCGCCGGCCAGTTCCAGGCGAAGTGGCTCGTACTCAGTGGGGGGGAAGATGTCCAGGATGTTGCCGCGGCGGCTGAATTCGCCTTTTTCCTCTACAAGCGGAACTCTTTTGTAGCCGCCGGCCTGCAGCCGGTCGGCAATCTCATCCGAAATCAGCGTGTCGCCCGTCGCGATAATCCGCAAATAAGCATGAAAGTCGGTGTAAGGCATGACTTTCTGAATGCAGGCCATCAGGCAGGTCACGACGATTTTACTGCCCGACACCTGCATCTGCGTAAGCGCGTCGAGGCGCGCGAGTTCCTCTTCCCGCTGCAGCGCGAACATGTCGATGCTCAGATAATCCAGCGGCGGGTAGTAAAGCACGTCGTCTTCACCTGCAAACAAGGACAGATCGCGGGCAAAGACGGCTGCTTCCTTTTCCGTGGGGCAAATTACCGCCAGCGGCTGACCCAGCCGATGAAACAGGAGCGCCGTCAGAAACGCGCGCGCCGCGCCGGCGGTGCCACTGATGTCAACGGGTCCGGTTCCGGCCTGGATCAGATCCAGAATCCGGCCGAGCGCGGCCGTTTCCGGGAGCATTTTTTTATCGATGATCTTTCTCAATGAATTCAATCCAAAAAGGTTGGTTTTTGCCGGATTCAGGAGGCCGCCAGCATGTTATCGAGCGCTCTTCTTGCGGCCTGCGTCACATTTTCGTCCACCGTAATCACCGGCTGCATGGTCGTAAGCGACTGTTCAATGCTGTCGAGCGTGATTTTCTTCATGTCGCCGCAATAGAGTTCAGGCGAGGCGAAGATAAAGGTTTTTTGCGGATTGTGTTTGCGCAGTTCTGTCAAAATGCCTTCTTCCGTGCCGATGATGATGACCTCGGCCGCCGATTCCCTGGCGTAATTCAGAATCGCCGACGTTGAGCCGATAAAATCGGCCAGGGTGAGCACCTCCGGGCGGCACTCCGGATGCGCGGCAAACGGCGCCTGCGGATACTCGCGCCTGCGGGCGAGGACGTCGTCGGCCGTGAGCGCCTGATGCACGGGGCAGCAGCCTTCCCACGCGACAATGTTTCTTCCGGTGACGGAAGCAACGTGGCGTGCCAGATTGCCGTCGGGCAACAGGATTACTTTTTTGTCTTCGGGAAGCGCCCGGACGATTTTCATGGCGTTGGACGATGTGCAGCAGATGTCGCTTTGCGCTTTAACGGCCGCCGTGGAATTGATGTAGGTCACAAAAACCGCGTCCGGTTGCTCCTGCCGCATTTTTCTGACTGCATCCGTATCCGCCATATCGGCCAGCGGGCAGCCTGCGTCCAGGCAGGGCAGCAGGACGGTTTTTTCAGGCGCGAGCATCGCCGCGCTTTGCGCCATGAAGTGCACACCGGCAAAAACGATCACTTTTGCCTCGGATTTTGCGGCCGCCTGAGCCAGCGCCAGCGAATCGCCCAGCACATCGGCGATGGCCTGAATTTCGGGCCGGACATAGTAATGAGCCAGTAAAATGCCCTGCCGGTCGGAAAGCATCCGACGGATTTTCAGCTGCTGCGGGGTCATACGCGCATCCCTTTTCCTTTTATTTTCCCTGTTGGTTTTTCTAGCGCAAACGGGCCGGAATAGCAAGCGGCACGCTTCGCGCAGGCCATGGGCGAGTGGCGATGGGTCCAAGGTACAAGGTGAAAGGAAAACGGCGATGGGTCAAGTGATCGGAGGTCAGAGGTCGGAGGGCAGCGGGCAGCGGGCAGAGGGCGGAAGTCAGAAGTCAGGAGTCAGGAGTCAGAAGTCAGGGTTGTTTCAAGTAAGTTGTGTCATTTCGCGCTCCCCCTTGTCATTTCGACCGCAGGGAGAAATCTAAGATTTCTCAGTCGTCAAGCCTCCTTCGAAATGACACAATAGCGTTGATATTCCGTTAGCGGCGATGGGAACAACGTTTAAGGTTTCAGGTTTAAAGTTGAAAGATGTGGCGCTTCGCGCCAGGCGATAGGCAATAGACAATAGGCTATAGGTGTTGAGTGCCAGGACTTCGT
>DDWS01000007.1 GCA_002347685.1 Syntrophaceae bacterium UBA2280 | reverse complement strand
GGACTTTTCTATTTGCTACTAACACGACAGAATTACAAACCGTAAAGGCGCAAGGCAAGATGAAGTCTTCGCGCCTCGAATGGTCTTGACATTCAAATTGTATCAGAATATAGACGGATTCCGGTAACTTCATCAAATTGTTTACATGGACAGATTGACCGTTCAGGGTTTTATGCATTTCAACCATTGGCATTCGGGATAATGGCTTCTAAAGTAGAAAAAAATCGAATCCGCAAAATAATCGATGCTGTAGAAAAAGCCGCCACCGGAGATCGTTTTGTGGCTTTAGATGTTTCCTCCCGAAACGATGATCTGGATTTGCTCGCTTCGGCGCTCAACCAATTCCTTGGAAAAGTCAATCCATCCGGTGTCTTTAAAGAATTGGAAGAAGTGGTTCCGGACGAGACCGAAGAGCGCATCCAAAATATTCTTGACAGCATTCAGGAATCCTACTTCGAAGTCGATCTCAAAGGCAATCTTGTTTTCTTCAATGATCGAGCGCTGCGCGAGCTGGGCTATGACGCAAAAGAGCTTCAGGGGATGGCTTTCCGGTACCTGGTTGACTCCGACACCGCACGAATGCTCTATGATACTTTTCATCGTGTTTATCGAAGCGGCCAGCCCCTCAGGGGCTTCGAGTGGCAGGTGAATATCAAAGACGGCAGGGTTATCGATGTTGAATCATCCATCGGTCTGCTTCGGGATAAAAATGGCAGGCCTTGCGGGTTCCACGGCGTTGCGCGTAACATCACCGACCGGAAACATGCGGAAAGAGAATTACGTCTGAGCGAAGAAAAATACCGGACGATTCTCGATATCATGGAAGAAGCCTACATGGAGTGCGACTTGCTCGGTACGATCACATTTGTCAACGATACGGCCTGCAGGTTTTTTGGTGACCGGCAAGACAATCTTATCGGGGCGAGCTTACGCGACTATCAGCCTTCCGAGGCTGCCGATCGGATGCATCAGGTCTTTACCCGGATCTATGAAACCGGCCGGCCGCAGCTGCAGGTGGATTACGATCTTGCCTCGAACAGCGGAGAATGTCGTTCCTACCAGCTCAATGCCGCCCTCAAGCTCGACGCAGCCGGGAATCCCTGCGGATTCCGTCTTCTGATCCGGGATGTGACGGATCGTAAAAAAGCGCAGGAGGATCTGCGCGCCAGTGAGTCCAAGTACCGCAGCATTTTGGAGAACATCCAGGAGACCTATGTGGAGACAAACCTCCGGGGGGACTTCACCTTTTTCAATGATGCCCTATGTGATCTGCTGGGCTATTCCCGCAACGAACTTCGGGCGATGAACTATCGTGATTGTGTCACGCCGGGAGGGGCTTTGCAGACCTACCGGATATTTAACGAAATCTATCGGACAAACGAAAAGAAAGATTTTATTGAACATGAACTTATTGCCAAAGACGGCAGAAGAATCATCGTTCATATGTCCGTATCGCTGATCCATTCTCCAGCCGGGCATCCGGCGGGTTTTCGAGGGATTGCACGGGATGTGACCGACCGTATCCGTTCGGAGCAGATGATTCAGGCATCGGAAAAACGTTTGCGCATGATCACGGAGAGTATCCGGGACGTCATCTGGACCATGGATCTTAAGAAGCGTTACACGTATATGAGTCCCGCCATTCTGTCGATCTTCGGCTACACGGCCGATCAGTTCGCGAATCTCTCATTTGCCGATTATCTGACGCCTGCATCGCGCGCGATGGTGGAAAAGGCTTTGACGGAAGAAATAACGAGAGCGAATGCCGGTCAAATGCAAATTTCTGATGGCCACAGAAGGCTGGAGCTCGAGTGCATTCATAAAGACGGCACCACACGCTGGGTGGAAATCAAGACGGATTTTAACTGTGACGAAAGCGGCAGGCCTTTTGAAATACTGGGGGTGACAAGGGACATCACCGACCGCAGGAAAGCGGAGGAGGCAATCAGGGAAAGTGAAAAACGCTACCGGATGATCGTAGAGAACATGCACGACACCATCACCATACTGGATTTCAATCTGCAGTATCTCTATCAGAGCCCGTCTGAAATCCGGATCACCGGGTATACCCCCGAAGAGATCATGAAGATCCCGGTTAAGGATCAACTGACACCTGAATCCTGCGTCCGGGTGGAAAATATCCTCGCGGAAGAAATGGCGAAGGAATTCAGCGGAGAACCTCTGGATCCCAATCGTTCCATGACCGTTGAGCTTGAGGTTTATCATAAAAACGGTTCAAAGATTTGGCAGGAGGTGACCGCTTCTTTCAGCCGGGATGAAAACGGTCGTCCGGTGGGCATTCTGCTGGTCGGCCGGAATATCACTCAGAGAAAACAGGCCGAACAGGAAAGGGATCGTCTGGCGTCGCAGCTGCTTCAGGCCCAGAAGCTCGAAACGGTGGGGCGTCTGGCCGGCGGTGTGGCGCATGATTTCAACAATATGCTCAATGTCATCCTCGGATACGCCGATCTGGCCAAACTTCGCTTGAAGCCGGGGGATCCCATCCGCACCGATCTGGAAGAAATCGAAAAAGCCGCCTGCCGGTCACGGGACCTGACCGCTCAGCTTCTGGCCTTTTCACGCAAACAGATCATCGCGCCCAGGCCGGTCGATCTCAACTGGATCATCAATGACACGCAAAACGCGATTAGCCGGCTGATCGGTGAGGATATTGATTTGAGATTTTATCCGGGAGTTGATCTCTGGACGATCAAATTCGATCCGATGCAGGCCGAGCAGATTCTGATGAATCTGGCGGTCAACGCGCGCGATGCGATGCCTTTCACTGGAAAGTGTATCATCGAAACATCCAATGTGGTGATTGACAGCCGGTTTTGCCGTGAGCATATCGGGTTTTCACCCGGTGAATACGTTCTTCTAACCGTAAGCGATACCGGCACGGGGATCGACAAGGATCATTTGCCTTATGTGTTTGAACCATTTTTTACCACCAAGGAAGTGGGAAAAGGGACGGGGCTGGGATTGGCCACGGTTTACGGCATTGTTCAGCAGAACAATGGATTCATCCTTGTTCACAGCGAGCCGGGGCAGGGGAGCACGTTTCAGATTTATTTTCCGAAAACCGACGAACCCATCGAGGTTCCTGCCAGTCAACCGGTTTTACCCGTAAGATCAGGTGCCGGAACGATTCTACTGGTCGAAGACGATGAAATGGTCCTGAAGATGGTGACCGACATGCTCCAGGCTCTGGACTATACGGTCATTGCCACGGATAGTCCACCGGAGGCTATATCTATCTGTGAAAAGGGCTTGCAACCGATTGATCTGGTCATTACGGATGTTGTGATGCCGGTCATGAGCGGCGGGGAAATGAGCAAGAAGCTCAAAATTTGCAGACCGGATTTGAAGTTGCTGTTTATGTCGGGTCACAATGCCGACATTATCGTCCACCACGGCGTGCTGGAGGAAGGCGTGCAGTTTATTCAGAAGCCTTTTTCCATGAGTGATCTGGCCCGCAAAGTGAAGGAATTGATATCGGCGGCCTGAGTCGGTTACTTGCTTGCCACCCGGCAGAGAATGAACAAAGGAGGCAAATGAAGATTCTTTTTGAACCGGCGCGGATAAAACAAATGGTCATTCCCAACCGGTTTGTCCGGTCGGCCACCTATGACGGCATGGCCGGACCGGACGGCCATGTATCGGACCCGCAGGTTCGCCTGATTTCCGATCTGGCGGCAGGCGGCATCGGTCTGATTATCCATGCCATCACCTATGTCCACTCTTCCGGCCAGGTCTCCGGCTTCATGAACTCCCTTGCGGAAGACGCGTGCATCAACGGCATGCGTGATTTGACGGCGGCGGCGCACCGTCGGGGCGCGAAGATCGCCATTCAGCTATTTCACGGCGGCCGGGAAGCGCGTTTCGTCAAGACGAAAAATCAGCTGCCCATGGCGCCATCGGTCATTGAATCCGATCCCTACTACCGCGGCTCCTGCCGTGAAATGAACGAAGATGACATCTTATCGGTTATCGCCGCGTTCGGCGACGCAGCGGGCCGCGCGAAAGACGCGGGTTTCGACGCGGTGCAGATTCACGGCGCGCACGGATATCTGTTTTCACAGTTCCTGTCGCCCTTTACCAACCGGCGATCCGATGCGTGGGGCGGGACTCTGGAAAACCGGCTGCGCCTGCACCGCGAAGTCTGCCTTGCCATGCGCAGGCAGGTCGGCGAAGATTATCCGATTCTCATCAAGCTGGGCGTCGAAGACGGATTTCCGGAAGGCCTGGAATTTTCCGAAGGTCTCCTGGCTGCCCGAATACTGGCCGAATCGGGATTTGACAGTTTGGAGATCAGCTCCGGCGTGCGGGGTAAAAAATACGAAGGTACGGAATACAGAACGAAAATCAATCAGACGCGGGAAGGTTATTTCCGGGACTGGGCCGGCCGGGTCCGGCAGCAGGTGGATAAGCCGGTAATGGCCGTCGGCGGTTTCCGAACAATGAAAATGATGGAAACCCTCGTGCGGCAAAACGATGCGGATTTCGTTTCCCTGTGTCGTCCGCTGATTGCCGAGCCCGATCTGATCCGCCGCTGGGGAAACGATCCCGATATCCGCCCGGTGTGCGTATCGTGCAATCTGTGCCTGGAGCTGCTGCACAAGGGGGGCGCGCTGCACTGCGTCATGTTGAGAAAAAGAGCAAAGAAGACGTCTGCCCGGTGAGCAGACGGATATTTAATGAGGAGGATTAATGAGCCTGTCATTGAATCAGGTGGGGACGCGCGGTTCGGGACTGATACGCCCGGAAGGCGTGATGGCACTCGATGATGGAAGCCTCTACACAGCGGACGCGCGCGGACGTTGCGCCCGAGTCGATCCCGACGGCCGTACCATATTTTTCGGATCCCTGGGCGGTCTGCCCAACGGAATTTGTATTGATGCGGAAGGAAATTGCATTGTCGCCAATATCGGAAATGGCGAGGTGCAGTCTTTGTCGCCGGCCGGGAGTCACACGGTTTTAATGACCGAAGCCCACGGAAAAAGAATGATGACGCCCAATTTTCCGTTTGTCGATTTTGCAGGCAGGCTCTGGGTATCGAATTCCACGGACAACCACGATATTGACGCTTCCCTTCAGTCGCCGAGCCCGGACGGCTGTCTGGTCGTGATCGAACAGGGCATGCCGCCGCGGATCGTGGCGGACGGTATTTATTTTGCCAATGGTGTCGCGCTCGACGCGCGGGAAGAATACGTCTATGTGGCCGAGACGATGCAGCGCCGGGTGCTGCGTTACCGGATCAACAAGGATAGTTCCGTGGGCGGGGCAGAAATTTACGGGCCGGAAACCCTGGGGCGTCTGGGCTTTCCCGACGGGATCGCTTTTGACGAGGCGGGAAATCTCTGGGTGACTTTTCCTGCGGCCAATGCGGTGGGGTTTATTGATCCGCAAGGCAGGCTCGACATGTATATCCAGGACCCGCAGGGGTCGGTGATCAACCGACCGGCCAATATCTGTTTCGGCGGAAAGGACCGCCGCACCGCTTTTATCGGCAGCCTTGGCGGCACAAACATTCCCTGCTTTGAAGTTCCGCACCCGGGCATGCGCCTGGTGCATCAGAAAAGCAGTCGTGAAGCGTGAGGAGTGAGGAGTGAGTCCGGCAGCCGGCCCCTGATCTTTCAAGCCGGGGTTTCGGTGAGTTTTTCAATCATCGGTTTTCGTTCGGGGTAACGTTGGCTTAGCATCTTTCTGTCCCCTGCCTCGTAATCGTCATAATCGAAGCCGGGGCACATGGTCGTTCCCATCAGGGCGTATGATCCGCCCGGAATCAGAGACGCGCCCTGCCAGCAGCCCCGTGGAACAAGCGCCTGGAGTATCTGGCCGTTTTGGATATCCTGCCCCAGGGTGAGAATCTCAGAGGTGCCGTCAGGATACAGCACAAGAAGATTGACCGGATCGCCCAGGTAAAAGTGAAAAATCTCGTCGGTCGGAAGTCGGTGCATCCGCGAGCAGGTTTCCGGTGTGAGCAGATAGTAGATGGCCGAACCCAGGTGACGCGGTCCGTTGTAGCGCTCCGGAAGCGCCGTGGACGGCAGAACATCCGGGGAACGGTAGGACGATTTGAAAAATCCGCCTTCTTCCTGAAGGGGTTCCAGTCCGAAGAAATCAATAATGTCCTGGGCTGTCATGTTCTTCTCCTTATTTCGATGGCTCAAAAAGAATATGGTTATCAATGATGGCTGGACAAGATCACCGCTTTAAGTCTGGTAGAAAGTATAGGAAGCTGACGCAGGCAAGTCAAGGGCAAATATCGGCAAATATCGGCGTGAGGCGCACACCTCCGGCGGCTGAAAACCGCTCGTGAATCATCCGGCTGGCTTTTGGATGCAGCCGGCCAGCCGTCTTCCCGCGAAAAAAAGCCCGGGAATCAGCAGCAATATTCCAATGACCACCAAAGGTCCAAGATAAATAAATTCAGACTGATCGATAAATCCTTCCCGGAACCCGTGATAGAGCAGCAGGGAGGTGATGGGAAAATTCAGAAGAATCGCGGTGGCGGTCCCCGGTGCGTAGCGCCGCATGGCAAGCGTGGCCAGGAGGTGGGGGAATACCGTATTCAAAAGCATCGCAAGCGCATACCCGCTGATCAGATAGGCGCCCATGCTGCCCTTGCCGCCTGTCATGGACAAATAGGCTGCTATGTATGCCATAACGGTGAGCACGGTCACTGCAAAACGAAATTCAAACGCCCCTGTCGGATGATGAAAACGTCCGGCCGTCTGTGACCATGCAGGCAGCCAGATGGCTTCTTCAACGTTATGAACCGTGAGGGCGATGGCAAATAACCAGCTGAGGCAATTGAAGTCCATTTACTTTTTATCTCCGGCAGGCAAAAGAAAAGCTGAACCGGAGCGGCCCAGCTTGAGCGGCTTATTGTGGTTATGAAATAGCATCGACGCATTGATTCCTGTTTATTTTAAACGTTGGTTCGCCCGGCACTCTCAGAGATGGCGTCTGCTATTTCACCCCAAACCCCTTTTGGCATGTCATGACCCATTCCATTCATGATTAATAATTTTGCACCCGGTATTACGCGGACCGTATCCTTTCCTCCTTCAACCGGTATCAGCGGATCATCGGCCCCGTGAATCACAAGAGTTGGGACCGCAATTGTTGAAAGCAAGGGCCTTCGATCACCATTGGCAATAAGAGCTATGTTTTGACGCACCGCTCCCTGTGGGTAGTATGAACGATCATAGCTTTCCTCTATGAACGTTCGGGCTCTCTTTTCCTCAAATGGAAATCCGGGACTCCAAATCTTCCGCCATACATTCATCATGTGTTCAACATATGCTTCGCGTTTTGCAGGTGCTGGCGCGAGAACAGCGGCAAGAGCCTCCGGTTTTCCCTGCGGAAGATCAGGATTTCCGGTAGTCGACATGATTGAAGTGAGACTCAGGACTCGTTTTGGATGTCGATAAGCGATAACCTGAGCGATCATGCCGCCCATTGAAGCGCCGCAGATGTGTGCCTTCTCAATGCCCAAAGCATTCAGTAAACCGATCGCGTCATCTGCCATATCATCAAGAGAATATGCTGATTCCAAGGGTTTACCTGCCATTGCCGCTTCGACTGCGGCCATGAAGTCAGGAATTCCTGCTTCATCAAATTTTGTCGAAAGACCTGCATCCCGATTGTCAAACCGAATCACAAAGTAACCTTTTTTTGCTAACAACTCGCAGAATTCGACATCCCAGAACATCAGCTGAGCACCATTGCCTGCAACCAATAATAATGCAGGAAAGGAACCATCACCAAAAGTATCGTATTCGATTTGGATTCCATTAGCTGTAACATTAGGCATTGCTTACTCCTTTCCCTGTTCATATCATGAATGACTATATTTATCCTGACCCCTCAACGTTCGGCATGACCGGCGTGTAAAAGCAGAGCGAAGCGGCGCTTTCGCATGTCCGAGTTGATGGCTTCGTTAGCCGTTATTCTTTTGGAAATGGCAAGTAGCCATTTTCCGCCGCTTTCCAGCACAAGAATCCATAAACGAAGCCCATTCCGGTATAGGAGATAAAACTCTGCACAAATCCATATTCGGTGGAGAGCAACCCGACCAGAGCACCGACGATTACACATGGAATGATCGCTGCAATAAGAAATGCCCCCGATCCGGGAGGGATTGTAGTTTGTCCCCATGAGTATTCTTCTCTTTGCACTTCGTGTTGCTTGTCATTCCGTTTCATTCTACGCTTGAGAGCAATAAGCGATGCCGTTCCCAGCCAAGAGATGAAACCCAAAACCATGGAAGTCGGAAGAGCAAAAAAACCGATGAACTTCGCGAGCACGGAGTCAGACGCTAAAACACCCGCAAGCTGTTCTCCTGCAAAGCCGCCACCAAAGAACAATACCAAAAGGATTGGAGCGGTTATCGGCCAGTGTTTGGGTGTCGGGATCATGAGCTTCTCCTTATGGCTAACGTTCTAAGAGTTTTTGCGCCGCGGAGCCAGCGCAAAAACTTAGTTGAACTAGACCGGTCACGCCGAGCTTGGCACCTTTTTGGAAATATAATCGTGTTACTTACAGATTTGAGGAGCAATATGAGACAAATTTGGGTTTAAATCAAGAGGTAAAACCGATTACTTTCAGGATACAGCCGTGGAAACCAAGAGGGCATCTATGATTGCCTTACCGGAGCTCCGTGCAAACCGGCGAAAGAAGTTCTGGCCATCACCTTTTTCCGTCGAGGGTGCATATTTGCTCTTGACAAGAAGATGCCTTGCAGGTGTCAGGCGTCGTGTTCCTTGACACCATGGATCAGGCTGCTACCCCCAAAAGGGCTCCAACTCCAGCGGTCAATGCCATGGCCAAAGCCCCCCCCAAAGTGACGCGAATGACCGAAGTAGATGTTACAAACCGGCCCGTTCCAGGCAATACAGCAGAATAAAAATGAGCATTGCGGCGGGGATGACGATTACCCAATCATTGACTTTGAACAAGCGCGGGAAGGTCAGGTTGCCAAAATCTCCTTTCTTCAGAATGCCCTTGCTGAGTCGCGGGTAAAGTGTGGCAAAGAGGCCGGAACCGATTAAAATTCCCGCCAGTCCTCCGACCAGGGCGTCCAGCGCGCCGTTACCGATAGCGCCCGCAATGGTGCCGGGACAATAGCCCAATACCGCAAAGCCTACCCCGAAAATCAATCCGCCAATAATGTTCATACCCGCGGAGCCTGATTTGGTATCAAGTTCCACCCAACCCAGGGTCTTCATCGCGTGGATACCAATCATTCCGACCAAAACAGCGGATAGCATGATTTTCAGGACGGTGAAATCGGTGAGCAGCAGTTGCCCGACAATCACGTCATATTTTGTCGCGCCGCCTTTCTGAAGCAAAAAGCCGAACGCAATACCGAACGCCAACCCCCAGAGCAGGGGCGATATGTTTTTTCCGGGTATGGATTTACTTGTTTGCATGTTCCCCTCCTGCTAATTGATTAGGGTGAAGATCATGTGCGCCGCCACAATGCCGCCAATGAAAAAACATATCGCCGAAATCCAGCTTGAAACGGCAAGCTGCAGCGTTCCGCTGATCCCATGCCCGCTGGTGCATCCGCCTGCCCATCGCGCGCCGAAACCGATGAAAACGCCGCCAACCAGCGCCACGATGACGCGCAGTAACACGTTGTCGCCAAATGCGGCTGCCCAGAGCGAAGGTACCCACTGCCAGCGAAAATCACCGGACAAGAGCGCCGAAATCAGCGAGCCTGCGATAATGCCCACCACCAGCATCCATTGCCAGTCCACGGCAAGCCCTATCTTTTGGTAATAAGGCTTTCGAGCAACCTTTCCCCCCAAAAACAGTTTTTCAATCATGCCGCTGGTTTTAGCAAAGCTTGTTGAACAGGCGATCGGTTTTCTGGAGATGAGAAAGCTAAGCCAGCTCAGGATGCCGATGCCAATCCCAACTGCATAAGGCGACCAGCGCACTTCTGTTAAGAATTCCATCAGATGACCCTCCATTGTTTATTTTGTATCCGAATGTTTTGTGCCTTCGCTAAAGGTTGTGAAGAATCTGGAGCCATGCGGATTGACACAAACCCGGCATTCCCGGATGTAACCGGCAGCGTGATAGCCGGACAATCCGCCGGCGACATTATAGACATCGTTGAATCCATGCTGTTTGAGAATGCTGGCGCCGAGCGTGGAACGATTCCCCGAGCTGCAAATCAGGACGGTTTTTTTGTCCTTGCTCAGTTCCTGGTGGCGGGTGCGCAACTCGGCCACCGGGATATTGATGGCGCCTTTGATATGGGTATCCGCATATTCAAGCGCTGCCCGTACGTCCAGCAGTACAAAACCGGTGGTATCGGTGGTGATCATGTCGTGCAGGTCCTCGGCTGAAGCAAGCTCGATATGACTGGTCTTAAATCCCGCTACGGCCCAGGCGACCATGCCGCCATTCAGATAACCCACAATACGATCCACACCCACCCGGCGTGCCCAGGTATTCGCTTCCTGCGCCTTTTGATGATCATCGGCTATCAATAAAATATCCTTGTCCGTCGGCAAAACCCAGCCGGCAAAAGTCGGAAAGTTACCGTTGAGATCCAGATGCCAGACGCCGGGGATGTGCTGGCCGGCAAAGGCGTGATAACCGCGTGCATCCAGCAGCACCATATTGGCGCCGCTCATGCGTTCCTTGAATTGGCCTGGGGCTAATTCCTCCAGAGTGGGGAGTTCGGCAACCAGGGCCGGTCCGCGGCGGTTGATGTCGCTTGAGCGGCTGAAATGATCCGGGGCCGGGGGCATATCCTGCGTGAGCGATTGAATAAACGCGAATTGGTCTTTGATCTGAAGAGCAGGATTGAAGTTACGTTCATAGCCGATGGTGGTGCGCCATTTGGCACCCATCGCACGACCGCACAAGGAGCCCGCGCCGTGCGCCGGATAGACTTCGACATAATCAGGCAGCTTCAATATTTTGTCATGCAGGCTGTGGTAGAGTTTTCCCGCCAGTTCCTGGGCCCTGTCAGGAAAAAGGTCCGGCCTGCCTACGTCCCCGACAAAAAGCGTATCGCCCACAAACACGCCAATCGGGCTATCTGACCGGGATTTGTCGATCACGACATAGCTGAGATGTTCCGGGGTATGGCCGGGGGTTTCCAATACCTCAAGAAGCATATCCTCCAGTTCTATGGAATCGCCTTCCGACAGGGCCTCGTGGTCGAAGGCACACTTAGCCGATTTCGCGATGTAAATTTTTGCCCGTGTTTTTTTGGCCAGATCCATGTGTCCCGAAACGAAATCAGCATGCAGATGGGTTTGAAGAATGTGGGTGATTTCCACCCCCATCGTTCGGGCTTCGGTGATGTAAACATCGACGTCCCGCTGAGGATCGATGATGGCACAATGCTTCTTTCCCGCAAGAAGGTAAGAACTGTGAGCAATTTTACCGACGAAAAAATGTTTGAGCAGCATAAAATTTCTCCTTTGGTTTCCGGGTTTATAGATAGAAAAAGTAAAACACGGGCACGACGACCACAAGAAACAGCAAGGTCATTGCGCCGCCGGCCTTAAAATAGTCCGCATTACGATATCCGCCGGAGGACATCAAAAACGCATTGACCTGGTGGGTGGGCAAAATAAAGGAATTTGCCGCACAGACCGCTGCCATCAACGCCAGAGGGCGGGGATCGAGTCCGCCAATTTGCGCCATGCTCATGACCAGCGGGGCCAACACCACAATCGCACCCACATTGGACATAAACAGCGAAAACAGGGTGGATAAAATCGCAACGGTCAAAAGGATAAGCGCCGGATGCCCCCCCGAAACGAGCGACATCACGTTCTGGGCCAGAAAATCGGCGGTTCCGGTCTTCTGCATGGCGACCCCTAGCGGAATCAGTCCGGCAAGAAGAAAAACAACCTTCCACTCGATGGCCAGGTAGGCCTCCTGAATGGTGAGCGACCGGGTCAGGACCATAGCGACAGCGCCGGTGAAAAATGCCAGCGAGATGGGAGCGCCGGTCATGGCTAATCCGATTGCGCACAGGAAACACAGCGCGGCCACCCATAATTTTGAGGGGTTTTGTTTCGTTTCGACCGTGAATGGCGTTGCCACCACAAAATCAGAGCTCGTTTTCAGATCGCTTATGTTCTCCCACAAACCATAGACCACTATTGTGTCGCCGGGAAGGATCTGACGGTCTGAAAAATCACCCCGTATTTCTTCTCCCTTGCTGAACATCATTACCGGCTCCACAGCATACCGTTTGCGAAGTGAAAACTGGCGAATGGTCTGACCCATCATTTCCGAACGGGGCGGGATAATGACTTCCGCAAAACCTGCGCGCTGTGGGTCGTTGAGACCGGAGAATCGATCAGCCTTTTCCTGATGGATCAGGTTGTAGGCGGAGGCGAATATTTTTACATTTTCTTCGTTGCCCAAAAGCGCCATCTCCTGCCCGGCCGCAAACTTCGTTTCCCGCCAGGGCGCATATTGCGCCTCCCTGCCTTGCGAGATACCGAGAATATTCAGATTGAATTTTCCCCATACATCCGATTGCTCGGCCGTTTTGCCTGCCAATGCGCTGCCTTTGGGAATGGCATAGTGCCAGATATGATGCGGCAGATGCAGGGCGTGAATGAGTTTATCCTGCTCCGAAACGGATTCGCCGGGAGTTTCTGAATGAGGTAAAACAAATTTGCCAAATAAGAAAAAGAAGCCAATGCCGGAAAGAAGCAACACCATACCTACCGGGGTGACGCTGAATAATCCATAAGGCGAAAGCTCTGCGCCGCGAAGCAGGTCATTGATCAGAATCAGCGGGCCTGAGCCTACCATGCTTAGCGTGCCGCCTAATATGGCCGCAAATCCTATCGGCATGACCAAAGCCGATGCCGGGATTTTTTCCCGGCGCGAGATATTGAGAATACCCGGCAAAAAAAGCGCCGCCGCACCGATGTTCTGTATCAGTCCCGAGAGCACCCCCACCGATAAGGACATGGTCCCAATCACACTCGACTTTTTGGTCCCCACTTTTTCCAGGACTGCGCGTGAAAACCGATCCATGATCCCGGTTTTAGCAATGCCCTGTCCTAAAATCATAACGGCGATCATCGCGATCACGGCATTGCTTGAAAAACCCGAAAGCGTTTCTTGCGGCGTCAGCACGCCGGTCCATCCCAACGCCAGCATGCAGACAAGCGCAACGACGTCGATGCGGACAACCTCGAAAACGAGCGCAACCACAGTGGCCATGAGGATAATCAGAACCGTGATGATGGCTGGATCCATACTAACCCCCATGCCCGATGCGGGCACAACGAAACATGAGAATACAGAAGCCAGGAGCCAGAATAACCATTTTGCTGTTTTTCTTCTGTATTCTATATTCTGACTTCTGCATTCTCATATAAATAGTTCCTAAGACGACGATGGCGTTAAGAGATTCTCCCCCGGGGTCCAGGATTCGCGCGCCTGTTTTTTGATTTCTTCGGATTCGCTTTGCAGGCCGGCTTCCGCCTGGGTTGCGACGGTTTCAGGCTCGGTGGTCGGCTTCGGCAGGACTGGTTTCGCAGTCCCTTCGCTTTCTATCATGCGTACAGGCACTCCTTGAGGGAAGGTGACTTCGCGAGCCTCGTCAGGCAGAGAGATTCCCGAATCCTGGAAGGCCTTCTTGGTGAGCCGAATGACGGACGATTTCACTTTCGCCCAGCTGTGTTGACCGCCATCGAACCAGAAATAAACACGCAGGTTTACCGTGGACGCTCCAAGGTTTTCCACAAGCACCAGGGGTTCGGGCTCACTCAAAATGGCCGGATGATCAGCGAGCACCTTCAAGGCGACGTCCTGGGCAAAAGAGATAGAATCGTCGTAGCCGATACCCACGATGAAATCCTCGCGGCGATTGGGATTGCTGGTAAAGTTGCGGAGCGTGCTTTTAAAGACGGTCGAATTGGGAACTTGCACTTGATTGCCGTCAAGAGTCATCAGAACGGTCGTGCGAGAGGTCAGCCGCTGAACGTAACCCGTGACGTTTGCTACTTCTACCAGATCGCCCTCACGAAACGGTTGCTGCAAGCTTAGAAAGAGACTGGCGAGAAAATTCTCGGTGATGTCGCGAAATGCAATGCCCAGCACCAAACCCATCAGACCTGTGCCGCCCACCAACGTCAGCGCGAGTTGCGTGAGCCCGGCGATACGCAGCACAAGGTAAAGGCCCACAAGCATGACCAGTACGCCACCAACCCGGGCGATGACTTCGCGCAAAAGCCGGCTGAGGGATCGACCCAGAAGCCCGCGACGCAGTGCGTACACCGTTAACCTGGCGAAGATCCATGAAATGGCGATGACGACCAGCGCCACCACGATCAGGGGCAGCAATCGAACCAATCCACGTGCTAAATTATTCATTACCTGAAAGGTTGGATTGAAATCCCAAACCGTGGTGGGAACCACTTCGATGTGATTGACGACGGCCACCACGCCCTCCGTATTCTTCGCTAAATCTCCGGCCCACTTCCTTGATTCATCGTTTTCAGTCGTTCCTTTCAAAAAAACGATTCCGTCCTGAACCGTGACCTTGGGATCGCCAAACCAGCTTGTCGTTTTCAGAATATCCGCGATTCGCTTCCTGATTGCGTCATCCTTGGCAACGGGTTGGACTTCGACTTTACCCGGGGGCTCGGGTTTGCCGTCAGACGCTGTCGCCGGCACCGGCAAATCGCTACCGCCTAACGGTTGGGCAGCAACTGAGGTGAACGTTAAGAGGGCGCAGCACAGGAACGTGGCGCAGAGGAGTCGGGCCGGTCGAGACCAGGCAAGGCCACAGGTTCGAACTGGGAACTGCCCCCGAAGACGGGAAGTTCCTCCGTGATCGCTTGACTTATCCTCTCTGCTGTCTCGGGTCATTCGACCAGATGTGTCTTCCATAAGCGCTTGCCCATCCGTCCGGGAGTTTGATGACGAAACTGAGGTGATCCCACATCTTCGGCTTTACAATTTACCTTGGGTGCAGGAGTATGACGTGTGTCGGGTCACGGCAATACCTCAGGAATGGATTCAAATCAGATAATGATCTTTATAATAATAGATTGCCGCTTGCGATACAAGGTTTTTGAGCAGGAAAAATGACTTTTCTTACAGGTTCAACACCCGGCGTAAACGGCGACCAATCGAGCTAAGCGGAGTTGGGCGTCCGCGTTGACGCTGTTGTAAGCCGTTTGTCGCGGAAGAATTTACCTTCGTGGGGACTCTTTCCGCCCAAAGATGGCCGCCGTCAGTCGCTACGATCAGGGGATATCCGGTCTGTGGTTCAAAATAGACTTTCGCATGAAACGTTTTCTGGAGGAAAGGATCAACGTTCCAAAGTGGCGGCGTAAAAGAAATATTCCACGTGTCTTTTGACTCTCGATAGACTGTGCCCATAACGTAATCACGGTCGTCACCCGATTCCTTGCGGATCTCAACTTCGCAGCTCTGCGGTTGCCCGTGTCTTACCAAATCGAGAGCCTTACCAGCCATTCGCGTATGTTTCAGAGTAAAAAAACCGAAGAGTAGCGCAAGAAAAAACACCAGCAAGGAAAGCCATCTGTCAGGCCAAGAAAGAAAGACCATTCCCAAAGATATGATAATCATCGTCGGGCCAAGAAATCTCCAGACCCGAATGAAGCTCGATAACTCTTTTTCAATTGAGCGATCCATACGTTTCCTCAGCTTCAAACAAAAGCGGCTAACGCTTGCATCGACAGCGGCGTCAATGAACCGGCCCACCAGGTCGTCGAGCGCCTCGCTGTCTGGAGAATGCAATGGTTGGGCGATCACAATACCTGCTGGCGCGTGTCTGAATTTGGATATACGCGCAATCAAATGTTATGGATGTCCCTGCTAACCTGCTGGCTCATTCCATTGGCCGCTGTTCCAAAAGGTTTCGAGCGTCAACCGCCATCGGTCCGGATTCAGTGCTTTACTCTTCAACCACTGTGCGTCGTAATAACTGTCACGGTAGCGTTTCCCGTCGTCGCAAATGATCGTGACGATTGCTCCCTGCTCTCCTTTTCGATGCATCTCTTCAAGGAGGTGAAATGCCCCGACGAGGTTCGTCCCTGTGGAAGGCCCCGGTTCATAGCCGGTCAACGCGCCGGTGAGCTTCATGGCCGCGATGGAGGCGTCGTCCGGGATTTTGAGCATGCGTGCGACTCCAGACCTGAGCAGGCTGAACGTTTTGCCGAAAACGACGGGCCCGCCGGAGCCGATGCCCTCTATCCTGGACCCCTTCGGAACGGTAATGGTGTCGTCCCCAGTACGGTACCATTCAAAGAGCGCAGAATCTTCCGGGTCCACCACCGCAAGTCGTGACGGGCAGCTACGCCCGCTATTGTCCGCCCATTTGCGAAGATATCGTGCAATGCTCGTGGCGGTTCCACCTGAGCCTGCACCCGCGACAAACCAAGCGGGGCATGGATGGCCGCTGCCCTCCAATTGACGAAATATTTCGCTGGCCATATTCATGCTCCGATCGGGCGCGGCGTCCATGAAATCGAGACTCTTCTCCGTATTGGCGAACTGATCGAGATCGTAGCCATTGGGATCCTTGCCGAGGAGTTTTTTCAGGTGGGCGGCGGGAGTGACTCCGGCGGGCGCTATGGCCGTCTGGCCCCCGTAATGCCGGATCGCCTGCATTTTAAGCGGGCTTATCCCTGCTCGCATCACGGCGGTGAAGGACAACCCCAAGAGCTTGGCGAAATAGGCCTCACCGATGCCCGTATTGCCGCTGGTCACTTCATACAGACTTGTGCCCGGACCAATCTCCCCGTTAACCAGAGCCTGCATGAGCAATCCCCAGGCTACTCGATGTTTCAAGCTGCCGGTGGGGCTCAGGCCCTCGTTTTTCAGATAGAGGCACAATCCGCTGTTGAAAGGCGGAACAAGCCGCAACAAAGGCGTCACGCCGCTCCGGCGGCGATCTTCCCAAAGTGTTTTGATCGCGTTTCTGATCCATGCAGGATCATGCATGCTGATCGATGTCTCTTTGATCAAGGACTCAGCGAACACCGACGAAGCGCCAAAGAGGGCGTTGCTAAAGAGGAGGCCGGCGATCCCGGCCAAGCCTTTGCAGATGAAGTCTCTCCGTTCAATCGTAATGTCGTTGTCATGCGCTGAACGCGTCGTCATGGGACCCCCTCTCTCAAACTAAATAAGTAAGTATTTGACATTGAACAGAAATCGATCCTGATTTGCCCAACGAGTCTGTAGAATAAGTCATTA
>DDWS01000010.1:2443-10113 GCA_002347685.1 Syntrophaceae bacterium UBA2280 | reverse complement strand
AGTATGGTGAAGTTACTCAGAAGTGCATGGTGAAACGCGAAGCGCACCTTGCCTGTCCCCCTTTGGAGGGGGCTGGCGCGAAGCGACGGGGGAGGATTTGGTGGATGGTGGATGGTGAAACACGGAGTGCTTTTCTGCCGGTGAAGGACACAAAGGGAAATATTTGATGGCAAAGAGTTCGAAAAAGGTGCAGGTGGCCACGGTGCTGCTCTGGGAACGCACGGTCGGTGCGGTGGCCTGGGATGACACCCAAAATGTTGCCCGCTTCGAATATGATCCGGCGTTTATCCGCCGGGGCTTGAATATTTCTCCTTTGCTTCTGCCCCTCCAAAACGGCGTTTTCTCTTTTCCTTCACTCAACCCGAATACTTTCCAGGGGTTGCCCGGCTTGCTGGCGGATGTTCTTCCGGACCGTTTCGGCAACCGCATCATCGATGTGTGGCTGGCCCGTCAGGGACGCGCTTCCGACGATTTCTCGCCTGTTGAACGTTTATGTTACATGGGAATGCGCGGCATGGGTGCACTGGAATTCAAGCCGGCTCTCGGCCCGCAGGCACGCAAAGCCGTTCCGCTGGAAGTTTCGGAATTGACGCAACTGGCATCAAATATCCTCAGCCAGCGAACCAGCTGGGCGGTCAATCTCAAGGGCGCCGGCGCGGCAGCGCTCAATACGATTATCCGTGTCGGGACATCAGCGGGCGGAAATCGCGCGAAAGCTGTGATCGCCTGGAACCCGCGTACACAGGAAATTCTATCCGGCCAGATTCCCGCGCCGCAGGGCTTTGAACATTGGATTCTGAAGTTCGACGGGGTCAACGACACGGCGCTGGGTGATCCGGCAGGCTTCGGACGCGTTGAATACGCGTATCACAAAATGGCGCTGGCCGCGGGAATCACGATGATGCCTTGCCGGCTGCTGGAAGAAAACGGCCGGGCTCATTTCATGACACGACGGTTTGACCGTAACGACCGGGGCGAAAAACAACACATGCAGTCGCTTTGCGCTTTGGCACATTATGATTTTAACGCTGCGGGAGAATACGGTTACGAACAGGCGATGGGGGTCATTCAACAGATCAATCTGGGCCACCCGGCGATGCAGGAAATGTTTCGGCGAATGGCTTTCAATGCCGTGGCGCGCAACCAGGACGATCACACGCGCAATATCGCCTTCCTGATGGATCAAGAGGGTGTCTGGCGGCTTTCACCCGCGTTTGATGTGGTGTGGGCTTACAATCCTTCAGGACTCTGGACCCATCGTCATCAAATGAGCATTAACGGAAAAAGGGACCATTTTGTTAAAATGGATCTTCTTTCCGTCTCGAATCAGTTCGGTATTAAAGGCGCTGCGGAAATTCTGGATCAGGTCGTCGACGCGGTCTCCCGCTGGCCAATGTTTGCTGCTGAAGCGGACGTACCCGGTGAACTTGCCCGACAAATCGCCGAAAGCCATCGACGGATGGAACAATAGTGGATGGTGGATGGTGACTGGTGCGCGCAGGCTATGGGCTATAGGCAATAGGGAAAGACAGGGATAGTGGATAGTGACTGGTGCGCGCGGAGCGCGCAGGCGATAGGCTATAGGCTGTAGGCTGTAGGCTGATGGGAAAAGATAGCGCGCGGGGGCGCGCAGGCAATGGGCTGTAGGCGATTGGGAAAGACAGTGAATGGTGGATGGTGGATAGTGACTGGTGAAACGCGAAGCGCACCTTGCCATGTCCCCCTTTGGAGGGGGTGGCGCGAAGCGCCGGGGGAGGATGGGGCGCGCGGGTCGCGCAGGCTATGGGCTGTGGGCTATAGGCGATAGGAGAAGATAAAAACAGCTCGTAGTTCATGGCTCGTAGCTGACTTCTGAATACTGACCTCTGACCTCCGATCACTGACCCCTGACCTCTGCTCACTACGTACCGCTGATGTCCCCAGCTGGTGTGAAGTCAGGCGAAGCTGTTGTCGTTGAGAATTTCGCCGAAGTCATCCCTGCCGCTGAAGACGCAAAGGGGCAACGCCATCTCGAAGCCCCAGCATTGGTGGTCGATCCGAACCGCGTCGGCCCCCAGGGTTCCGGCTTTCATCACGCCGGAAATGATGCCCGCGGCCCGCAGAACTTTTACCAGTTTCCCGTCCTCGCCCTTTCTGACCATGCGCCGCCAGACAATCTGATGCGCCGGATCCACCATGCTCTGCCCCAGCTCATTTTGCCCTAAAATCCAGCGAAAGCCCCTGACCAGAGGCTCTCGAAACTCTTGGTGACCCTGGTCGATTGCTTCGACTAAAAAGAGGGGCGCATATGCATATTGATGGACGGAGTAAACCGGATAATAATCGGCGACTCTGCCGCTCGGCACGTGATACATCCAGCCCCATTGCCCCGCCCTTCCCTGCAGCTGCACAAGCTTGCGGACCATGCGAAGTCCCATATCACCGGCCCACGCGTCGCCGGTCCTGCGCGCCAGAAGCAGAAACGCATACGCCATATAGGAATGCACGCCATAGGACGCCCAGCTTTTTCGCAGGCCGGTGAGGGTCTGTCGGACCAGGGCGGACCTGGCGTGAATGTAGCGTTCGGACGCCAGTTTTGCCAGGGAAAGCGCATTTTTATGGTATTCATCCCCGCCGGTCAGGCAGGCGATGATCAACCACGCCAGGGCCTTCGGACCGAGCGGTTTGAGTTGCGGGGCATTTTCCAATCGATCGTGGAAAAGCGCCGCCGCTTCGGAGGGAATCTCCGTACCAATGGATCTGCCGGTCCAGGCTGTCGCCGCGATTTCTATGGTGGAACCATTCTGTTCGTCGATTCGTGCCGCCAGACGATGATAATCGGATTCGATATCCAGAAAGACTTCACTGCCGAGGCTTTGCGCCCGGTGGAGACCCATGAGGGCGTTCATGGTGAATCGGTACTCACCGACGCGGTCTCTTATGTGTACCATCCGCCCGTCAATAAGCCGGCTTGCAAAGGCAAACACATGCTCAGACGGGATGTACATCTTTTCCAGTCCTTTGATGCAATAGTTCGTAAAACGGTTGGTTTCCATCCGGCACCCGTCCTTCCGTTGTTTTGGAAATGAATCTTCACGAGCGCTCAAAATACAGGAATTTTGTTTTGCATGTCAAGGCAATGTTGCGCGCGGGGCGCGCAGACGATAGGGAGCGCGGAGCGCGCAGGCTGTAGGCTGTAGGCTATAGGCTATGAGCGATGGGGAAAGCAGTGGATGGTGGATAGTGACTGGGGAAACGCGAAGCGCACCTTGCCCTGTCCCCCTTTGGAGGGGGTGGCGCGAAGCGACGGGGGAGGATTTGGTGAATAGCGCGCGCGGAGCGCGTTTAAGGAAGTTCTGCGAGCCAATGCCAGGCCGGCGCGATAAGAAGTTTGTCCGAACCATTGGGAATCATCCGATAGCCTTCTGAACCCTCGTGTAGTTGAACGGCAGGAATCCGCATCGATTTTTGAAAAGCGATCAGGGCTTTGGCAGGCTGCGTTTCTGAAAGCTTCGCTTCAACGAGCAAAAAAGGCTTACCGTCTTTCACAATAAGAAAATCCACTTCCCGCTTTTCTTTATCCTTTATAAAATGCAACGAAAAATTACCCATGCCCAGGTCGGACCAAAGCGTCGTTGCGCGCCACAAATCACAGGCAACCATGTTTTCAAACCTTGCTGCGGCGCTATCAATTTTTGCGTAATCCCACAGATAGTATTTTCTTTCTTTCTGGATCGCACGCGCAATTTTTCCTGTCCAGGTCGGAATGCTGAACACAAGATAGAAGCGCTCCAAAATGTCCAACCAGCTGCGCACCGTGTTGTAGGAAACTTTCACATTTTCGGCAATCGAAGGCACGGACAGAGGACTGCCGATTTTCGAAGGCAACAGCATATAGAGCGTTTCAACATCCTGAACTGACTTTATCTGCGTCAGATCGCGAATGTCCTCTCTGATGAGTTGCCGTGAATATGTGTTTGACCATCGGCGATAAGTTGTCTTGCGACCGGAAAGGAACGGTTCAGGAAAACCTGACAGATCCGCAAGCTGCCGCCAGGAATTCTCCCTTTGTTTCGCGTCCTTCATTGATAATTCCAATGGGTTTTTTAGAAAGTCAGACAGGCGCCGATTGCCGCCGCTTATTTCAGCCATCGTAAACGGGAAAAGATGAAACAAATAATACCTTCCCGCAAGTGAATCACCCCCTCTTTGATAGAGGTCCAAACGCCCACTGCCGGAAACCAGAAACTTGTATTCTTCGCTAAACTGATCGTAGACACCTTTTAGATAATTTTTCCAATCCCTGTATTTATGGATTTCATCAAAAATAATTAAAGGCTTTGTGGAATCTTTCCTGACCAGTCCGGTAAAGAAAGCCGGGTCTTCAATAAACAGCTTACGGTGATCCGGGATATCCCAATTCCAATACAGACTGTTTGAAAATGACCCTGCGATCATTTTTGCAAGCGTTGTCTTTCCCGCCTGACGGGGCCCCGCCAGAAATATCATCGTTTTGTTACCGGATAGTTCCTCCCAGGCACTGAGGTAAGGTTTTCGCTTTTCCATGCGACCATTATGCACATCACTGAAATATAGTCAAGACTATTTTTCAGTGATGTGAAAATATGCATGATACGGCGCTCGGAGCGCGCAGCTCATAGCTGATGGCTCATAGAGAAAACGCGAAGCGCACCCTGCCCTATCCCCCTTCGGGTGGGGGCGGCGCGTGCAGGGGTGAAAGGCCGGGTCGCTTTTACAGGCGGTCCGGCCTTTCCGGTGGACTCTTCTATTGGATGACAAAATGTTAAAAATCTCTTCTTTTTCAAACCGCGATTTTCCCGTTTTGTGCCTGGGTCTCATTGGCTCATTCAACACCGCAGCCTGAACCCCCGGCGCAAATCCGGAAAAAGACACCTATTTTTTCTTCCACGTGGCAAGTTCATTGGCTGTCCAATCCTTCAGAACTTTGTGAGATCCGCCGGGTCCGCATCGCATGATCTGGACAGCATCCGTTCCCTGGCGCTGATCCTTATTCCATGTGATGGGTGCGCCTATCCCTTTCCAGTTGTCAAACTTGTTTAGTTCATTGATCACCTTTTCGGTGCTGAGGTCTCTTCCGGCGCGCTTCATGGCTTCCACAAGAGGCTCCGCAAAAGAGATACCAGCAATAAACAGTATGCCCCAGCGTTCTTCGGGGGCCAATCTTTTCGCCGCCGCCTTGTATTTCAGCATCAGCGGATCGGTCGAATCCGGCGTGGGAATAAAAGCCGATGTGATAACACCTTCAAAAAGGCCATCTGTTATTTTGTACATAAGCGGGTAATCCGAAAGACCGTTAAAGGCGATCCATTGCGGTTTATAATCGACACTGGCGGCCGTTTTAAGCGCCATAACCGCCAGAGACGGGCTCACCCACATCAGGACGGTCTGTGCCCCGGCATTTCGAAGCCGCAGGATCTGCGACGAAAGGTCCGCTGACGTCGGCTCCACGGGAAGCTCCGCGACCAGAGCAGCGTCCTTGTAAGTCGCGATCCGCTGTTTGCAGCCGGATAATCCCGCCTTGCCGAAAACGTCATTCTGATAAAGGAACCCTACCTTCTTGATCCCCAGTTCCTCCACAGCATACTTTGTCATCACGCTTGCCTCGTCCTGAAACAGCGGGTATGAGTGAAACCGATAAAGACTGGGCGGATATTCAACAGGGTTCAACGCGGCGGTACCCGGTACAACCCACAGAACTTTATTTCGTTCAAGGTAGTCCTTCACGGCATGGAGGCCCGCACCGGACACGCCTCCCGTAAAGGCAAATATCCCCTGCCGGTCAACCAGTTCCCTGACCGCCGACATTGCCTGTGTGGGACTGTAGTGGTCGTCTCGTATAAAGTACTTGATCTTTCGGCCATGAATTCCGCCTTCCTCATTCACGAGGTCGAAAAGCAGCTTGCCGCCCCGGGCCACGGCGCCCCACGTTGCGGCAGGACCTGTCTGCGGGCCGAATTGCGCAATCCGGATTTCATGATCGTCGAAACCCGGCTCAGCGGAATAACCATTACCCGCCGTTACAAAAAAACACACCATAAGTACGATTGCCGAAAAACAGAAAGCTCTTCTAAAATTCATACGATTCCCTCCTTTTTTTGCTGCTTTTCTAAACCCGTGCCGTTTCCGGCAATGGTTTGACTAAGAATGACGCTTACCTTTTTGAGATTCCATTCCCCCCGCCAATTCGACGCGCCTGTCCCGCAACCGCCCCTGTTGCGATCCGGCTGCGACGTTTCCTTGTAAGATCCGGTGATATTAGCCGTCATCAATCCGGTTGCAGGGGGCCTGTTCTCTGTTCTCCCGGAATAATTCCATCATGTTTATAAAAGGATTGTTCGATTGATTGACTGATTGCCGACCGTTTATGAAGCATAGACATCCCCCATCTCTAAACGAGCCGCTTATGGAACAATACTACAGGGCAGCCGCAATGATCAAGACATTTTTCTATGGCGCGCGCGGAGCGCGCATGCTATGACCATTCATCACAGGATATCGAGTATTTATGGAAAAATTGCTGATCTTCGGGGATAACCTTGTACGATTTTCGCCCGTCTTAATCCGGGAAATTCATGCCCTGGTCAAAGACCGCCCGGATATCACCCTCTGCGGTGTGGTCGATACGGCAAAAAACGACCCGATACCTGAATTCATAACAAAGCTCAAGCTGGTCACTGTGCCGGTAATCAAGAAAATCTTCAACCCGGCCGATCATTTCCACCTGAAAACCTATCCGCGCGAAACCCTCTTGGGTGTCTGCGCCAGATTAAATATCCGCGTCATCACGCCCCCAAAGCAAAACATAAACGACCCGTCATTTATTGCTTTTTTAAAAGACGAGGTCAAACCAACCCTGGGCCTCTCCGTCGGCTGCCTGCAGATATTTCAAGAAAACCTCATCGATCTCTTCGATGTTCTGGTCAATTATCACAACGGGCTGCTTCCTGAATACGGCGGCCTGATGGCCACACTGTGGTCCATTTATCATGGCGAGAAGGATACGGGTTTTACCTATCACCATGTCAGCGACATCATCGACGGCGGCCATATCCTGGTTCAGGATAAAATCCCCCTTGGCAACACGCCCTGGAGAGACAACGTTGAACATTTCAAAACGCTGAAAGCCGCCGGTTGCCTGGGCCGGGTACTGGACAAAATGGTTGCCGGAGATCCGGGAATTGCACAGGGGCGCAGGCCCACGTATTTCGGAAAGAGCGCGTTTAAGGCGATCACCACCATTCATGAACCGGGCGCCCTGACTTACGAAGAAATCTTAAAAAGGCTCCTTGTGTTCAAGTGCCTGTATATCAATATTCAGGGGACAACTTATCCGGTTACCGCGATCCGTCAAACGGCATTGAAAAATGCAGCTCGCTCCAAACGGGTTTTTGTCACAAAAGACAATCTGGCCGTGTTGCCTGTCCGTTTTTTATTCTTGCCGCTTTCGCTTCTCGCGACTTATCGTTTCGCAGTGAAACATCTGTTGCGCAGGGCGCGCAGGCTATAGGGCGCGCGGTGCGCGCAGGCTATGGGCTATGGGCTATAGGCGATGGGAAAAGACAGAGGATAGTGACTGGTGCGCGCGGTGCGCGCAGGCTATGGGCTATAGGCGATGGGAAAAGACAGAGGATAGTGACTGGTGCGCGCGG
>DDWS01000010.1:0-2360 GCA_002347685.1 Syntrophaceae bacterium UBA2280 | reverse complement strand
ATGGGCTATAGGCGATGGGAAAAGATAAAAACGGCTCATGCTCATATGCGCTCACGGAGCGTGCATTTCTGTTGACAGACCATGATACGGACCTGTATGACTTGCTGAAGACATGAGCAACAATAAAGAAAGCCTCTGAATTATGCTGAAATTTTTCCGTCCTGAGTCCGTCGTGATGATCGGCGCACCCAGGAAGACGGGTCCGGGCACGTATAACGGGATCGAGACAATGCTGCGTTACGGATTCCAGGGCAGGCTCTATCCCATTAATCCCAAGGCCGGAGAAATCTGCGGACTTAAAGCCTATCCTTCTGTTTCCCGGGTGCCGGAAGCGGCCGATCTTGCCCTGATTTCAGTGGGCAGGGATCATGTCATTAAAGCATTCAAGGAATGCATCCGGGCGGGTATCCGACGGGTCATTATTATCAGCCAGGGGTTTTCCGACGCCGACTCGCATGGCCATGACCTTCAAAACCAGATTTCCGGACTCGCCCGGGAAAGCCAGGTTCGGGTTATCGGTCCCAATACCATGGGAGTTCTGAACAACTTTTATGGTTTTTCGACAGGCTTCATTGATCTTCGTATTCCACGAAACGTACCTCCTGTCTCTCTCATCGCCCAGACCGGCCTGATTCAGGTGGCCTCAAGTAATTTCGCCTATCAAACCTGGGGCAAAGCCATCGATATCGGCAACGCCTGCGACGTTGATTTTGTCGATCTCCTGGAATACTTCGAAAATGATCCTGAAACCCGAATTGTCGTTCTTCATATGGAGGGTGTTCTTCGCGGCCGGAAATTTCTGGAAACGGCCTCGCGGATCACTTTCAGCAAACCGATCATCGTCTTAAAAACCGGGCGGAGCGAAGCCGGCGCCAAAGCCGCTCTGTCCCACACCGGATCGATGGTTGGCGAAGATGCAATCAATGATGCCGCCTTTGACCGCGCGGGCATCATCCGCGTTAAAAGCAGTGTCGAGATGGCGGTAGCCATTCGATCGCTTCTGCGTTTCGGTGAACTGGCGGGAAACAGACTCGGAATCATCACGGCCACTGGCGCGGCAGGAATTATGGCAACGGACGCCTGTGAAGATTTTGGCCTTACGCCAGGCAATCTTCCCGAAGGTCTGGCGGAAAAATTGAAGCACGGCATTCCGGACTGGGTTCACGTTGGAAATCCCATCGATATCTGGCCGATGGGCATGATCGGACGGAACTATCGCGAGATTTACCGTGTGGCACTGTCGGAATTGCTGAAGTCCGGGGATATCGACGCTGTGCTCAGCATTATTCCGGACTTTCAATCGCCCCTTCACCCGGAGACGGAAGTCCTGGAAACCGTCCGGAAGACCAGGCGGGAGGCGGGCTCGGGAAAACCTTCGGCCATGTGGTTGTATATGACTACCCCGGAGACGGAAGAGCGGTTTGAAGCTATTGACGGTGTCGCTTGTTTTGGCTCTGTTGAGCAGGCGGTGCAAGGTCTCTCCTACTGCCATCGTTACCATTTAATCAAACGCCGCGCTGTCCCTTCTCAGAAGACATTCACATATGACAAGAGTTTTGCCGGGACCCTGATCCGGAAAGGAAGAAAAGAAAAAGTCCTTTCAGGCGATGATGCCCTGAAGCTCCTGGCCGTGTTCGGAATTCCCGTTGTGCGCGGAATCACGTGCCTGTCCCGCAAAGAAGCTGAAAAAAGCGCTGCAGCCCTTGACTATCCGCTGGTCCTGAAGCTTGCAGGGAAAACCTTTCTTCATAAAAGCGAATGGGGAGGCGTAATCACAGGCATCAATAACCCGAAAGACCTTTCGGATGCCTTTGAGGCAATGACGGACAGGGTTCGCCTCCGCGATCCGCTGGCCCGCATCGAAAGCTACCAGTTGCAGGAACAGATCAAGGGCAACGAACTGCTTCTCGGCCTTACGCATGACACCAATTTCGGCCCGGTCATCGTCTGCGGCCTGGGAGGCATCTATACGGAGGTTTTTAAGGATATCAGCCGGGAGCTTGTCGCTATGGCGGGGATGAAGCTCAAAAGATGCTTAGATCCCTGAAAATCTATCCCCTGCTCGAGGGTGTCCGCGGGGAGACCGGCATTGATCTGGACGCCCTGATGGAGGCCATGGAACGCCTATCCTTCATGGCCATGGAAATTTCTGACCTGGCAGAACTGGATATCAATCCTCTGATAGCGGATGATAAAGGCTGCCGGGCCGCTGATGCCCGGATACTTTGGTAGGTGTCTGCCCGGCACGTCTTTCAACATGGCACAAGTTTCTCATAATCGGGGAATTATTTTGCCGATTTGGGCGGTGATATCATTATTTCGATACCCCCGTCGCTTCTTTCGGAAGCGTGTGAACCGTT